>NZ_JBALDZ010000207.1:0-18167 GCF_036917155.1 Nostoc sp.
ACCTTTAAGAATATCGGGAGCCAGATACACGGAAACGGGTACGTCTGGATCTAAATGAGAGGTGCGGAGCATAATAGCTCCCATCGACTCAACCAAAGGTATAGAAAAGTTTGATCCCAACCGAGGTTATAAGCTCTCGACCTATGCATACTGGTGGATTAGTCAAGCTATAACCAAGCAAGAAAGTTGATTTCAGTCCCCACCTTTAACTTCGTATTCAACTCAAAAGCTTGTGACGTATTCAAGCGTTAGTATAGGTGTTGAAGTTAGCAGTATCTGGTATCTGTAGGTTGCGATCGCGGATACTGCCTTTGCTTGTAAGCTTTAGTTTGGCAATGTTTGGAATGCCAGCAATGTATTTTTTGTAACTCATAGAAATTAGGGAAACTCGGCTAGATCGGGAACACAGGAAACACAACAGACAATAGGTCTTGATTGAAAGCAGTTGCTTGTACTATTATTGACAGCGTTGCTA
Source organism: Nostoc sp. (assembly GCF_036917155.1). GTDB lineage: Bacteria > Cyanobacteriota > Cyanobacteriia > Cyanobacteriales > Nostocaceae > Nostoc. The sequence goes on from NZ_JBALDZ010000207.1 coordinate 476, forward strand.
AGTAATAACAAAAGTAGTTTTTTGCGACAAAACCTTATTCTGTCAGAATTGCTGATTTTGGATTACCTTGACAAGTGAAAATCATGATTTTCATCCTGAACTTAAGTCGTTAACATTTATTAGCTTGATATTAGATGTTTAATAACTCAGAAAATTTAGCTTTAGCTGATGACTGGCAGTTGTGAGAACAGCCAATCTTCAAGCATCTTTGCTCAACTTTCTCATGTTAACAGGGCAAAGGCACAGGAATTGTAAAACAAGGAGCTTGACGAAAAATAGGCGAAAAAAACGCCAAAACCCAAGTATTAAAGTATTCTTATACTTGAGATGCGAGCTGGTGTTTCAGGTTCCAAAGTTTTGTATTTAAAAGATTTAGCTCAAAAAGTTATGGAAGGATTACCTACCCTGGAGGAATTGCAGACAATGGATGATGAATCTATCATCGAGACTTTAACACCAATCAAAGGTATTGGACGCTGGACAGTGCAGATGTTATTGATGTTTCGTTTACATCGCCAAGATGTGCTACCTGTAGATGACTTAGGTATCCGTGCAGGGATTCGCCGGGTTTACGGTTTAGCAGAACTGCCTAAGAAAAAAACTGTAGAAGATTTAGGACAGATGTGGAAACCTTATCGCTCGATTGCCAGTTGGTATCTATGGCGAAGTCTGGAGGTAGAAACAAGTTGAAGTAGCTAGGTTTGAAATTGTGCTGCACTCAAGTTATTTACCTTGTTGTCAAGATAAAGAATGAAAAAATTACCCAACAGAAGCTACTAAGATAAGTCTTTACAGTCCTGTTCTTGCAGGGTAAGCTCATCTAATTTGGTATAATTTAAGCTTGACAAATCAATTAAGATAAGCATAAACAAAGATGTAAAAAACGCACTTGACTCAAGGGCAAGATCAATGAGATCAATTTAATGCTGTTGTGGAAAATTGCCAGGAGTCAAGTTGATGTCACAAGGCTTTGAAAGTAAATCGGCTGATGCACTTCAAAATTCGCGTGGTCAGCGAAAATCCAAAGAAATAGCAGACATCGGCAGTATTCAACAGAGTCTAGTGGAGCATTTTGGGGATATCAAAGACCCGAGAGTAGAGCGAACAAAAAAACATCAACTCACCGACATTTTAGTAATTGCGATTTTAGCCATCATCGCTGGAGCGCAAGGGTGGGAAGATATTGAGAATTATGGCATCAGCAAGCAAACGTGGTTAGAAGAATTTTTAGTATTACCAAACGGTATTCCATCTGATGACACCTTTCGCAGGGTATTTGAGTTCATTGACCCAGAAGCATTAAATCGATGTTTTTTGCAATGGGTGGAAACCCTTGTGGGTTCGATGGGAGGAGAGATTATCCCCATAGATGGAAAGACAATTAGGGGTTCCTATGACCGCAATCAAGGTCAATCAGCACTCCACGTCATTAGTGCCTGGGCAAGTGAACAACGTTTGGTATTGGCACAGGTGAAGGTAGAAGATAAATCCAATGAAATTACGGCGATTCCGGCATTGTTGGAATTACTCGATATTACAGGCGCTATCATCACCATTGATGCAATGGGGACACAAACTGAAATTGCCAAACAGATTGTCGCTAAGAAAGCTGATTATGTTTTGGCACTCAAGGCCAATCATCCCACTCTCCACTCTCAAGTCGAACAATGGTTTGAAACTGAGAAAGCCAACAATTTCCAAGGCGTTGATGTCAGTTATGACAAACGGATTGAGAAAGCTCATCATCGCAGGGAAATCCGTGAAGTTTGGAGTGTACCCGTAAGTGCGATTCCACAGCTTTACCAACCCAAAGCCTGGGCAGGATTGCAAAGCCTAGTGATAGTTGTGCGCGTCCGTCATCTTTGGAACAAAACTACCCGCGAAGTTCAATTTTATCTCACCTCTTTAAACAGTGATGCTCAACTTATCGGTCGGGCTATCCGAAAACACTGGGGCATTGAAAACGAGGCTCATTGGACTCTCGACTGTACTTTTGCGGAAGATGCTTGTCGCATTCGTTCTTTTCACAGTCCCCAGAATTTTGCGCTTTTAAGACGCTTTGCTCTCAATGCCCTTAACCTTGAACAAACCTACAAACGTAGTCTTCGTCAAAAAATGAAACAATGGTAATATTAGCGCTCGAATTCGTAACCTTACTAGTCCACAAATCGTCAAAATTACTTGCTCATATTTGCGGGTATTTAACCTAAATCTGTAAGGATTCAGGTCTAATATTTAGGAAGCAGTGATGGGCGAGACAGATAGCTATTAGAATTAGCCAGCAGTGCTTGTGCAAAAAAATCAATCACAGATCTGCCTTGACGACGACAAGTTTGCACTACTGTCAATAAATGGGCAGTGTGTTTAAATCTGTCCATCGAACGGGAGCCGCCACTAACTTTACGTTTTGTCACAGCCAAACGAAGTGAGCGTTCGGCCTGATTATTATCAGGAGGAACTTCAGGGTAATCAAGGAAATACCACCATTGATTTGCTTTATCGCGCAAAGAACGTAAAAGGTGGCCTGCTGTAGCTCCTGCAAGATTAATCCATTGCTCAACAGAGGATTGCAACTTGGATTTGAATTGATTGACCCAATCGTTATAACTCTCACTCTCAAGAAGTTTATCCTGCTGCTTGTTCTCTGTTTTTTTGAGGATATCTCCCGATGGTGGTTTCGATGATGTTTTGCGCTCTTTATCTCTACTGACCTTGAGTTTCTCTACTTTTTCTTCTAGTTCTAAAATTCTGGAGTTCAGTTTCTCTATGGCGATCACCTGCTCAACAATTATGTCCACCAGTTGTTCCCGAGCTAACTGGAGAAGGGTTTCACGCTCTAATTTCAGAAGCAGGTCTTTTCCCATAATTGTGATATTCCGCCTCAGATGTCACATTTGTCAATACCTCTTGACCTGAATCCTTACACAAGTTTCTCCCAGTGAAGCTGGTTGGAATGGGATGCTAACTAACAATCACTCGCAACCCAACCAAAGGCGAATCCCAGAGCTTCAAGGTTGGGAACTTTGATATCAGTAAATATTCTTGATATGTCAATCCCTACAGTACTTTTAGCAGATAATTGATATATTTTTTGACATTGTTCGATATCTATTCTTAATAATTTGGCATAACAAGTACTGAAGACAATACGGTTCGGTTAAGCTAAAAACCAGATAAACTGAGGGTTATCACCCAAGTGTACTGAGATTGAATGCAACTTAAAGAATTTTCACTGATCTCGCCTGTCGTGGAATCAGGTACGGTACTCAAAGCGTTAGAAACAGCTATTCCAGCAGAGGCAATCTCGAGTGCGATAAGCCTACGGCATGGCTTCGCTTACCGCACAGACACAGAGTAATGAAGAACGGAGGCGGGCTTTACCGTCGCATCTGGTGATCTGTCTGGTGATTGCGATGAGCTTGTGGTCAAAAGCATCAATGAGGACGGTTCTGAAAAATCTTGTGGATGGCTTAAGTGAAGCGTGGGTGAGAATGGGGAAATATTGGCGAATACCCTGTAAATCATCAATAACAGAAGCACGGCAGCGAGTCGGAGCAGGGGTGATGAGCCAGTACCTAAAAATGTAAAATTCCCAGTCGAGAAAGTCCTGGAAGATGGTTCTTATCTGTCTTGGATTGCTCCTGATGGGAAATCGAAGAAAAAAGGCTGTACAAAAATCATGGTGCGAGTTATTGAGTACACCATTGATACTGATGACCAACCGCCAATTTACCGTCTAATTACCAGCTTGACGGATATTTCCTTGTTTCCCGCTTTATTGTTGGCAACTGAATATCATCAACGTTGGGAAGTGGAAAGTACCATTGATGAACTCAAAGTCCATCTTTTAGGGCGCAAAACTCTAATTCGTTCTCTCAATCCTCGTGAAGTTGTTCAGGAAGTTTATGGCTGGCTGCTTGGACATTGGGCTGTGCGTTCACTTATGTGTCAGGTTGCCCAAACCACTCATATTTCCCCCTTAAGATTAAGTTTTACTGGCACACTGAACATTGTCCGTCGTGCTGTTCCTAAATTTCAGCGACTTAAAACCGAAGAATTTCCTTTTTTTTCACCTGGCTTGTAAGAGAAATTCTGGATGAGCAGATACCAGAACCTGTTCGCGTAGCGTCTCGCAGAGAAGGTCGAAGCAATCCTCGCGTAGTCAAAAAAACTAGAGCCAAATTCCCTTCCAAGAAACCGATACATAGAGGGCAAGGAGCTAAATTAGGAACACTCACTTTTTCTATTCTCAATACCGCTTAGAGCTTAACCGAACCGTATTGGTACTGAAGAACCTTTATTTTTTGTAATAAGTCATGATTTTAGGTACTAAAACCTCTTAATTCATAATTAAAATCACTCAATTTCGATAAATTAATATATAAATTCATATCATTCATTTTTTGAACAGTTGTAATTGCTAAAAAATACTTTTTTTCTAGCAATTTACAACTTGAATTACCCACAAGAGGATATAGTTCATTTGTACGCGTTGAAAGGGCTGGCTCTTTACCCCAATCACTGCAAACATTGATGTCAATAGTCTTGACACTATAGACATCTTGCAAAAGTTACTTTTGCAAGATGTTGGGGTGTATGTTAAAGGGGAAGAGGAAATTCCATTCCTTTCCCCTTTACCCCCGCCCCTTATCCCTAGAGGGGACCCCACCTACCCCTTTACCCACAATGCCAAGAAGTCTTATAACTTGTGGAATATTATTCCAGAAAAACATTCTGATGAGGAGACGAAGCTAAAAAAATGACCATTAATAAGGAAATAACTCTTGCACAGCAAGTTCGTAGGGACTTTCCAATTTTACAAGAGAAAGTTAATGGCAAACCCCTGGTTTACCTTGACAATGCAGAAACTTCACAAAAACCCTTAGTTGTAGTCAATGCACTGCGAAATTACTACCTGGAGTACAATTCCAATGTTCATCGCGGTGTCCATACTCTTAGTGACAGAGCAACTGAAGCTTACGAAGGAGTAAGGGACAAAATTGCAAAGCTGATCAATGCTACCTCACAGCAAGAAATTGTTTACACTCGCAATGCTACAGAGGCGATTAATTTAGTCGCTCATAGCTGGGCAATGAATAATTTGCGCGATGGAGATGAGATTATCCTTTCAGTAATGGAACATGACAGTAATATTATTCCCTGGCAACTGACTGCCCAGCAAACTGGGGCTGTGCTGAAATTTGTGGAATTGACACCAGAAGAAGAATTTGATTTAGAACATTTCAAATCTTTAATAAGTGAGCGGACTAAATTAGTTTCTGTAGTACACCTATCTAATACTTTAGGGTGTATTAACCCAGTCCAAGAGATCATTGCCATTGCTCATGAAGCCGGAGCCAAAATTCTCATTGATGCTTGCCAAAGCTTGCCACACATCCCTATCGACGTGCAAAAGCTTGACTGTGACTGGTTGGCTGCTTCTGCTCATAAAATGTGTGGACCTACTGGCATCGGCTTTCTTTATGGCAAGTTGGACTTACTCCGAAAAATGCCTCCATTTCTTGGAGGTGGAAAGATGAATATTAGTGTTAGAAGAAATGATGCTACTTATGCAGATGTCCCAGATAAATTTGAAGCTGGCACACCAGCAGTTGCTGATACAATCGCCTTTGGTGCTGCCATTGATTATCTCACAGAGCTAGGGATGGATAACATCTATGCTGAAGAACTTCAAATAAGCCAATATTTATTCGAGCAACTACAACAGATTCCGAAAATTCGCACTTACGGACCGAAACCGGAAGTTGCTAGGAATGGTAGACTCGGTATCTCTATCTTTACCATTGAAGATGTTGATCCTCACAACTTATGTGCGATTTTGGATCGTTCCGGAATTGTTATCAACTCAGGTTTTCACGCTACAGAGGTTTTACACCAATACTTAGGAATTACGTTTACAGCACGGGTAAGCTTATACTTTTATAATACGCGCTCTGAAATTGATACCTTTATTACTGCTCTCAAACAAGCTGTCCCTAAACCCTAAATGCTATTCGTCATTATTTAAATATGGACTCTTGATTGAATGGCACGCTTGTAAAGCCCAAAAGCTTGTCTCGCCTTTGGGCAAGGGCTGTATTTAACTTAGTGCCATTCGTCTCTATAGTCTCGGATATCCTCCACTAGATGAGCAACCAATTGGCAGATCATAGTACAAACGGAGATTATGCGATCCCGACACCACCCGTTATGCCATAAACCTCTCCTGTGATATAGCTTGCCTCTTGTGAAGCAAGTAGCACGTATATAGGAGCGATCTCTACAGGCTGTCCGGGTCGTCCTAGCGGAACCGTAGAGCCAAATTTCTCAATCTTTTCCTGAGTCTGACCGCCACTGGGTTGTAGCGGCGTCCAGAACGGACCGGGCGCTACAGCGTTAACGCGCACACCCTTCTCAATCATTTGTTTGGAGAGTGCTTTGGTGAAAGCAACAATGCCTGCTTTGGTGAGCGCATAGTCAATGATGCTCTGTGAAGGTTCATAAGCCTGAATAGAAGCTGTATTAATGATAGCAGCGCCCGGTTTTAGATGCGCCACTGCCGACTGCGTAATCCAAAATAGCGCGTAGAGGTTGGTCTTGAGTACTTTATCGAACTCCTCAGAGCTGATATCGCCAAGGGAGGGATGAGTACTCTGTGAGCCGGCGTTGTTGACAAGAATATCTAAACCGCCTAGCGCTTCTACCGCATCAACCACAAGTTTTCGGGAAAAACTCTCATCCGTAATGTCACCAGTCAGAGCGATGCCCTTGCGTCCCGCTTGTTCGATCAGTTCTATCACCTCTCGTGCGTCCCGCTCTTCACTGGGGAGATAGGAGATTGCCACATCCGCCCCTTCACGCGCAAAGGCGATCGCTACGGCACGCCCGATACCGGAATCTCCTCCGGTGATCAATGCCTTTCGGTTTACAAGCTTTCCACATCCTGTATAGCTCTGTTCGCCATGATCCGGCTGAGGGTTCATCTCTTGGGCGAGTCCCGGTGCAGGCTGCGGCTGACGGGGGAAGGGCGGCCCTGGATATTGCCGACGTGGATCTTGCATCTTCAAGCGATCGTTTATCATCTGTTACTACCCGATTGTGATGTATTCAATTGTAAAATCGCTTTTTCATCGCATCTACCCACTTAGTACAACATTATTGTTGTAATAAGTAACAGCTTTAAGACTCTGGCGCATCTTTTCGACTCTACCTTTCGGCAGACCCCCAACAAAGTGAACTCATGCATAGCAAGACATTTCGGAGATTATTGGCAGCAGGTACACAATACTTCCCTTGCTTATAGTTGTCAGTAGCAGCAAGAAACCAGATACAGGTATAAAGCCCCTGTCATGCCGAAATTTCTTCTATGAGATAAAAATCACAAGATCAAGACATAGATGCAAATGTTCGCGTCAAGGCTGCTGTGGCACTCATCAGACGCTATACCTAAAGATACACGCTTTTTAACAGTAGTTTATGTGAATCTCAATTGGGGAAAGTAGTGATCTTGGAATCAAGGATTATGCCGCAATACTTTGGACAACTGCACACAACCGAAGCGCCTTGGTCAATCCTGGGAGCAGTAGAAGCAATACAACAGAATCAGCGCCACATCCTCTTCCAGTGTGGCGATCCTAGTCTAACAATTAGTGTGCTAGCACCAAACTTAATTCGGGTGCGGATGACCCCAACTGGTGAATTTCTATCCCGGCGATCGTGGGCAGTGGCACTTGCGAATGAAGAATGGCCGACTGTGCCGTTTGAAGTGCAGGAAAAAGCAGAGGCTATAGAAATCAAAACTGAGCAATTATCTATTGTCGTGTCGCGCTCACCGTGTCGTATCCAGTGCTTCGACTCAGCAGGACAGCCCTTTGCCCAGGATACAGACTTGGGGATGGGGTGGCGAACTGGTACTGTTGCTGGGTGGAAACGGATTGAATCTGACGAACATTTCTATGGCTTTGGTGAACCGACTGGTTTACTAGATCAGCGATCTAAAGTGAGAACTAACTGGACATCTGATGTGATCGATTATGGGATCATGACAGACAGTATGTATCAGGCGATTCCCTTTTTTATCGGGTTGCGTCCGGGATTGGGGTACGGGCTTTTTTTCAACACTACTTTTTGGAGCCGATTTGATCTGGGCACACAGCAGCCAGGAGTCTGGCAGATGGAAACTCAGGGGAGTGAACTGGATTACTACATTATTTATGGGCCTGAACCTGCAAAAATTATGCAGACTTATACCCAACTAACAGGTAGAATGCCCTTGCCACCTCGATGGTCATTAGGTTATCACCAATGTCGCTGGAGTTACGAGTCACAAGATATAGTAAGCAAACTAGCTAATGAATTTCGTCAGCGTCGCATTCCCTGTGATGTTATCTATTTAGACATTGACTATATGAATGGCTACCGGGTTTTTACCTGGAGTCCCAAGCGATTTTCTGATCCTCAAGAATTAATCCAAAACCTCAAGGAAGATGGGTTTAAACTAGTGACGATTGTTGATCCGGGGGTCAAATACGAGCCAGAAGCAGATTACAAAGTTTTTGACGAGGGATTAAGCAACAAATATTTTATCCGAAAAACTAATGGTCAGTTATTTCATGGCTATGTTTGGCCGGATAAAGCTGTCTTTCCTGATTTCCTGCGTCCTGAAGTTAGAGATTGGTGGGGAAATTGTCAAAACAGTCTAACTGATATTGGTGTTGCCGGCATCTGGAACGACATGAATGAACCCGCACTTGATGACCGTCCATTCGGCGACCCTGGTAACAAAATTTCCTTTCCTCTTGATGCACCGCACGGACCAACTGACGAGAGAACCACCCACAAGGAAATCCATAATCTTTATGGGCTAATGATGGCACGGGCATCTTATCAAGCATCTCAAATATCTCGTCCGACTGAACGCTCTTTTATCTTGACACGCGCTGGATATGCTGGCATTCAACGTTGGTCGGCGGTATGGACGGGAGACAATCAATCTCTGTGGGAACACTTAGAAATGTCTCTGCCAATGCTTTGTAACCTGGGTCTATCGGGTGTTGCCTTTGTCGGTAGTGATATTGGGGGGTTTGCGGGAAACGCTACGCCGGAACTATTTGCTCGGTGGATGCAACTAGGAATGCTTTACCCCCTGATGCGGGGACACTCAGCATTAACTACTGCACAACATGAGCCTTGGGTATTTGGCGATCGCGTCGAAAAAATCTGCCGCCAGTACATTGAACTCCGTTATCAACTACTACCTTACATTTACACTCTTTTTTGGTTGGCTGCAACTACTGGCGCACCAATTCTTCGCCCACTTCTCTATCATTTCCCCAACGATCCCAAAACCTTTTCTCTGGCCGATCAAGTAATGCTAGGCCCCTCCTTACTAGCGGCACCAATTTTCCGTCCCGGCGTTGAACACCGTGTCGTGTACTTACCTGAAGGTTGTTGGTACGACTGGTGGAGTGGGGAGACAATTAAGGGGCCAACTCACATTCTGGCATCCGCACCACTGGAGATAATGCCGTTATATGTTCGTGCTGGCTCGATTATTCCGATCGCACCAGTAATGCAATATGTCGATGAACATCCCATAGACCAAATAAGACTACGGATTTGGAAGGGCGTTGGTGAATTTACCCTTTATGAAGATGATGGTCATACTTTTGAGTACAAAACAGGAGCCTTTTGCACCACAACTTACCATGTTTATTCCGAACAACAAAAAACCATTGTTAAGATAGCAGCCAGAGAAGGTGAGTTTTCATCCATCAGACGTGAAATGATTGTGGAATTAGTCGGCATCGGGGAACAGAGCTTTGTAGATGATGGTACAGCACATCGGTTGGAGTTTTCTACTTAGCTATAAAAGATCCATAAAGCTATGGAATTCAAGTTATGACGGCATCATCATCTAACCCTGCTTTTGTCCCAGATAAATTAATAGTATAAATAGCAAGAGTGCTTAAAGAGTCTGATCCTGTTGGCAAATGTAATACATACTTGTAAATACAAGTATTACTTAAGATACAACCTTCAATCTATCGTTGCGGCTTTTAGTTGTAATACTTTTGTTTATAGGTTTGTAAAACTTTGGCTAACGGGATCAGAGTCTTATAAAAATATTCCTGACTAACGGAAGCGAACTTTGGGGGTTTAAGTCCCCTGCTTCTATCAAGCAGCGCGTTTTGTAACGGGGATTTAGTGCCAAGCCGGGCCATTCATTGCCGCTCCCAAGTTGAGGAAAAACGTCAGCCCCAATAGTGACCACGGTGTAATTCTACCTGCAAAAATTAATCCACTCAACATGAGTGCAGCAATCAGCATCCAGACTTGCCAAAACAGGAGTAACCGACGGCGATCAAAAATATCTGCCGTTGCTCCGGCTGGTAATCCTAACAGCAGCACCGGCAAAGTTGCGGCTGTTTGCATAAGTGCCACCAATAGGGGAGAGGTGGTGAGAGAAGTCATTAGCCAAGTTGCCGCCGTGTCCTCCATCCAACCACCAATGTTGGAGACAATTGAGGCAATCCAGCGATCGCGAAACAAAGATTTACGGAGCGGACTCCAAGCAGAGGTTGTCATGACTGCGGTATGCACATATTTACTTCAGCATTCGAGGAACGGGGCCACGAGTGGTATCTAACCCTGATACACGAGGGAGAGTGATGGTTTTGCCTGTTTGTGCGGCTTCGTAAATCACCGCTGTCAGTTTTTGGTCTTGCAAACCTTCTTCACCAGGGGTATGAGGTTGCTTATTCCCAATCACACAATCTGCAAAATGATCAATTTCTAAAGCAAACTGATTCTTCTCACTTATCCGCACTTCGCTAACATTTTCTGCCATGCTATTGGTTGGTGATTTGCGTGAAACCATCATCCGCAAACCGTTGTAGGAGAACGCCGGATCGAGTTGTCCCCAAGCATCAGAGCCGAAGACGCGAAACCGCCGCCCTTCGTGAAAGCCGTAGCTAGTGGAGCAAATTCCTAGTATGCCACTGGGAAACCGCAGCTGGAAGGTGACACTTTCTTCAACTTCTGTGAAGCGCGGATCGCCAGGAGTGCTGAAGATTTGGGCGCTAATTGCGATCGGTTCCTCTCCCGTCAAATAACGAGTTGCATTCAAGCAGTAAATTCCCACATCCGGTAAACAGCCACCTCCAGCTAGAGCGCGTTTCAATCGCCACTGGTTTAAGTCACCTCCCTGGTTTTGTCCGTTATCTGCCTGAATAACCTTTACAGTTCCTAATTCTTTGCTGCGGATCATTTGAATCATGGCGCGATGGTGCGGTTCATATTGGCAGCGATAAGCAATCATCAACTTGCGATCGGCTTGTTTGCACGCATCGATCATCTGTTGACAATCTTCTACTGTGGTTGCCATTGGCTTCTCACACAAAATGTGCTTCCCAGCTTTTGCACCACGCACCGTATATTCCCGGTGCATACTGTTAGGCAATACAATATAGATCACGTCAACGTCTGAATTGTTGCGGAGATTGTCGTAATTCTGATAGTTGTAAACGTTCTGCGGTTTGATGCCATACTGTTGGGCAACAAGATTTGCTTTGGCAGCATCGCCACTAACTAATGCAGTTGGCTTTGCCAATTTACATTCTGCAAACGCAGGCATGATTTCTTCTAATGCCAATCTACCCAGTCCGACGATCGCAAATCCTAAGCGTCGCTCTGGAGGTAATGCAGTTGGAGGCCCACCCGTATCCACCTCAGTCTTTTCCGAGATGGGCGGAAACTGAATCTGAGGCGGTAAGGAACCTCCTCGTGGCGTAGGTTGCCCAGTCGGTTGTTGGGCGGCAACCTCTTCGCCCATACTACCAAGTGCGGCGGCTGAAATGGCTCCTAATCCAGCAGTTGTTAGAATCTGACGACGAGAAAATTCTCCTTTAAACAATTCAGGCATTGTGGTTTCTTAATGATGAAATTTTGGACTTATGGGGAGAAAGAGTTTTCAGATTTTTGTATAGATGGGAGGAATCATAACTAATCAGCCGGACATGATATACTCACTCCTGCGAAATTGCGTAGGCGTAGCCCGTCGTAGACATCGCTGCGTAAATAAAACGATTAAAGATAGTATTAATATCTACCCTAGCCAAGCTGGATTCATGGCTGTACTATCATTTTGGGTTGTAGTTTTATATCGTTCATACTCCCCTTTAGCTGCTGCCTCACGGGTACGCGCTAACAGGGCTGTAACTTGTGCTTGATCCATTGGTTTAAAGCTGCGTCTACTGATTTCCATAATTGTCTCCTACAAGTAACAACAGGAATGAGCCGTATACTATCACAGTAATCTGGCATGGAGACTCTAACTAAGGTGTGTTTTGAAACATACACCGTCAGACGCATTTACAATGAAGTTGTACAGTGACTTTTTATTTGTCGCTGTGCCAAATTAATGTCATCCAGGGTATGAAGCCTGAACTCTCTAGCTGTAACGACCTGCAATGCTAATCGCTCAGACCTGCAATCAAGACATTTCTCAGCCAGGATTAAGGGTCTTGTCCACTTTTGGTGATCCTGTTTGGCGATACTCTCAATTGAGCGATGGTGCAAGCACCCGCTCTCTTGCGATCGCAAAAGATGAATTTTCTTTTAGTCAATAGCGATAGAACGAACGTCTCAGTAGTTGAGAATGGTGTCAACAAATCAATAAAAGCTAGAATGGAGATGAAAAGTCTAAACTTCTTGTGTACTCTAGCTTTTAGGTAATAAAACGAAAAATAGTTGAGAATCACACACTCAGAGTCGAATATGGGTCAAAAGGCTATAGAAGTACTCTGTCACCTATTACCCGATACAAAAAATCTTCAACTTAAGAATTGGCTGATTAACGAAGCACAAGCTAGTAATCACTCTCCTACAAATCTTGGCACAGTTGTTGTGGCAATTGTTTCATCACACGGACAAAAGGAGCCACATCATCCAAACCCTGCGCCACAATCAGAGCGCCTTGAATGGCAATAGCAGCATCTTCCCCACGCTCATGAGCCAGCGTCTCATCTAATCCGGCTGCCCTCAAAACAGTTGCTATCTCATCAATCCAGGTTCGTAATAGTGTTTGCACCAAGGTATGAAAGATATCTCGTGCTGACCCCATCAACAAGATGGCACACATACAGGGTAGTTGTCCGCCTTCATATAGCTCGTTAATCTGCTCACACATCTTAGTCAACCGAGTCAGCGCATCCCCTCCACCGCGAAGTATCTGTAAAATGTGTTCCTCCAACCAACATTCCATAAAATCCAACACCGCCGTCACCATTTCATCCTTCCCACCGGGGAAGTGATGGTAGAGACTGGCTTTCCCCAAACCTGTCGCTTGTGAAATTTTCGATAAAGTCGCCCCATCGTAACCATACTGTCGAAACAGTTGTAGCAAGCAGGGAATATAAGTATCTTTTGCCATTTACAGAAATTTAAATCTCATCTCTTGACATTATACCGAACGATTGGTACAGTCATTTTGTACCAAGCGTTCGGTACAAAATGACTGTACCAATTCCTTAATTTGCAGGGATGTCTATGCAGCATCTCGAATCCAATACGGTTCAGTTGACAACGGGAGAAATCAACTTGCCGTGACTATCTCTGATTGCTGTCGTTCTTATTCCCGTTAGACCGCTAATTTTTAACCTAACAGTGCTTCTTTTTACAGAATATTGAGGATTAACCAATGATTAAGCTTTATGGTCACGAACTCTCTGGTAACAGCTATAAGGTCAAGCTCTTGCTATCACTATTGGGCATTGAACATGAATGGATTAAGGTCGATTTGCTTCAGGGGGAACACAAAGCCTCTGAATTTCAGTCGCTTAATCCCTTCGGTCAAGTTCCCGTATTAGTGGATGGCGACACAATTATAAAAGACGCACAGGCAATTTTGGTTTATTTGGCTCGTTTTTATGGTGGTGAACAATGGTTGCCACTGGATGCTGTCTCACTTAGTCAGGTTGTACGTTGGCTATCTACAACTGCGGGTGAAGTGCGTCAGTGGCCAGAATCGGCTCGTTTGTACTATCTGTTTAATGCCACCAGTATTGATATTGACAGAGCTAACCAAAAAGCAGAGTTTATTCTTACACAACTTAACCAACATTTGCGCGATCGCCAATGGTTAGAGTTCGAGCGGATAACTATTGCAGATATAGCAGTATTCCCCTATGTTGCCTTAGCACCAGATGGCAAAATTGCTCTTGACTCTTATCCTCATATTCTGGCATGGATTGAGCGAGTTAAGACCCTTCCCGGTTTTATAGGAATGCAAGGAATTGCAGCACCTGCCTTGGTATAGGCAAATAACACCCAGTGATATGGAGAAGGTAGAGAGTCAGAGGAATTTTTTCCCTTCTCTGCTCCCTTGTCTTTTCTCTATCTTCCCCTGTTTTTAGATATGTAAAAATAAAGAGTTATATGGCACGTAAATTTACGCAAATTGCTTTCACGCCTGCTGTCAAAGTTGCTCAAGAACAACGTGGCTCACGGCAGACCTATGCTCGATTTGAACAAAATGGGCCTTCTAACGATACCATCACACCAGAAATTGAGGAATTTATCGCCCAAATGGATGGTTTTTATTTGGGAACCGTCGGTTCTAATGGTTATCCCTACATTCAATTTCGTGGTGGACAACCTGGGTTTTTGAAAGCTTTAGATGAAAAGACTTTAGGATTTGCTGACTTCAAAGGCAATGTTCAATATGTTACCGTTGGTAATCTTGACGAAAATGATAAAGCTTTTTTGTTTTTGATGGATTATCGCCATCGCCGACGGTTGAAAATTTGGGGGCGGGCTATGTATGTAGAAGATGATAGCGAACTAATTGAAAGCCTGAAACTTCCTAACTATGAAGCAGAAGTGGAACGAGTGATTCTGTTTCACATTGAAGCTTGGAATTGGAACTGTCCACAGCACATTCCTATTCGCTATTCTGAACAAGAAGTGGCGGCATTGCAAGCGAGAATAACTGAACTAGAGGAACTTCTTGCTAAGAAGCAGCAAATCTAATTTTTCTGAGTGACCCAAGCCAATCAAAGGTTTCAGGCGAAAATTTATGTAAGTAAAATGTGGAAAAGTTGGTTCTAGCGCAGCTAACGCCACTTAGAGAGGGATAAACTCTCTAGGCGTAACTGCCATGATCTTCAATCCCAGACAAACAACCATTAAATTTCTTAGGAACATCAGCTAATTTTTGCAATAATATGAATACACTATCATCTCCAGTTAATCTAGCGATGATTTGAGCGATCGCCTTACAACAACTCCAAGGATGACGCACCACCTGAACTTCTGCAAATCTCACCACACCCCAATTGCGCTCTAAGAAAAAACGGTTACGGATTTTATCGTCATCAACATCAATACAGTGGTGAGGTTTACCTGTATCTCCAGTATAAGGTTCATCAATCTCAATATCCAGAGCTAACCCAGAGAACCGATGGTAAAGGATAAAATCAGCTGAATAGCGTCGAGACGAACCAGGAATTTCAAATTCCACCGCTTGACAGATAAGATTCTCTAGAAACGCACACAGTAAATGGCGAAAAAATTGCTTTTCACTGACACCTTGCTTGGCCGTACCATTTACATTTGGTAATTGAACGCATCCTTGCAACGAAGCTTTCAGATGCTCCCGTGCTTGATAAGCGTTAGTAAACCGTCTTGCTAGTGGTGGATAAAGGATAACCGGATAGTAGCTAGTAGACATTAGTAGTTATCGGGCTGCTCGCGTCTAACGCTTTTTATTCGCAAGTATCAACCTTAATTGTAATCAAAAAAACTTATTTAAGGCACTGACCAAGTGCATAATAATATCATTCCCCCACCGACAAAAACCAATGAACCTTCCTCAGTAAATTGCCGAATATTCCAGCATCTAACCCCAGTCAACCTAATGACCAAAATCCTCGATTAATGGAGATACCCATGAAAGAATTAATGAAACAGCCTTCATCTTGGCTACCAAATGGAATAAAACTTAATCTTTCCGATCAGTTTCGTCCTTTTTCTTTTACTGAAGAATTACAAATACGTTTAGAGGAACTATTAGAAAAAAATAAAGAAAATTTACTCAATTCAGATGAACAAGCAGAATTAGCTGGGTTATTAGAATTAGAAAAAATCTTCAGTTTTATCAACGCTAAACTTGCTTCTTAATTGTGGTCATCAACAATTTTGTTCGCTTAAACGTCCGTAAAAGGGCAAAATACTTGTGTGAATATTGTCACTCTCCAGAACGCTCAAATGCAACACCCTTTACCATTGATCACATTATTCCTCAATCTTTAAGAGGATCAGACGATCTCAATAATTTGGCTTTAGCTTGTCATCGTTGTAATCAAAGGCGGTATAATTTTACAACTGGGATTGATCCAGAAACACAAACAGAAGTTCCATTATTTAATCCGAGAAATCAAAATTGGTCAGAGCATTTTATCTGGACAAAAAATGGGTTAAATATCATTGGAACAACTCCTATAGGTCGTGCAACTTGCAGTCGTTTTGATTTTAATGATCAAGACCATGATGATGGGTTTATTCTAAATTCTCGTCAACTTTGGTTAACAGCAGGTTGGCATCCACCTATTGATGATCTACGTCAATAATAATAAAAGAATATCCATCTTAATGAACACTAATAAATTAAACTTTTTCGGGTATTTGTGTGAGGGTTTGGAATCCTAGCCATTGACAGATAAACTTGCTGCGGTTGCTCTCCAGACGCGCTATCGCGCCACGGTTTCTAGCATTACAGCGCTTCCCGCTATTATGCAATACAGTTTTTATCCTTGCCCCCTCCTAGCATAGCTTTCAGTTTTGAGGATGTACCTCATAGCTGCCGGAAGTGCTGTAAGCAAGCAACATTTATGCAAACACTGACAACTTCACTTGACTCAACTACTGCTGCTCATCAAAATCTTCAACCTAAACAAGAAATTGCTTCCAATTTATCTTTCAATACTAATTTAGATTCAGGCACTATAGCTATCTTAGAACAAATTGAAGCTGAATATGAATACTACCAAACTTGTGAGGAGTGGTAGTCATGAATTTAGCACTCGCTCAACAATCCTTAGCAGGACTTTCCCAAACTGCTGCTCATCTCTGGGAACAGCTAACCAATTGCCAGACTCCTGAAGAAGAAGCTGCTATCATCACCGCTATTTGGGAAACTCAGGGAGTTCAGGAAGAAGTTGTTGATATCCAAGCAGAATTAGCATTGCAACTGGATGCTGAAATAGCGGCTATTAAACAACGACTAGAACATCTAAAAGCTGTACATCAATCAGCACTATTAAGACTAGAACGCTGGCGACAAAAATTAGCAGGACTTACGCAACTGGCACAGGGCGATCGCACCTCAGTAGTGCTAATGTACTACATTAAAGGAGATATCTTTCATTAGCTCCTATTCTCTTATTAAGAATAACAGGACTTACGCAACTGGCATAAAGCGCGGGCAGGTAGAAGGGCAAACACATCTGAACATGACTTGCACAGTGGTAGTGTGGGGGATTTGCGCTTCAAGGCATTCTGACAGACAGGCGATCGCTAACCAGGCATTTTAAATTAGACAGGACTTACGCAACTGGCACAAAGAGCGGGTAGGGCTGTGCCTTACCCCGCAACAATTCAAATCAAACCAAGCACATAAGAATACTTGGGCGTT
>NZ_JBALDZ010000208.1:0-55845 GCF_036917155.1 Nostoc sp.
CGGCTGGCTAACTGGATAACCCAAATCGCCGCCCTTCTATATAAACAATGCGGCTTTCAGATCCAGGACAACAAATTTTAGTCACTGGGGATTCAAACCAGCCAATACTCCAGTCGCGACCATTACCTAAACTTTGCATAATGATACCTGTATAGCGATCGCTTCCCCCATCATCTTGATATACTCCCACGCCAAAATGTGGCGAACTTCCCAGGCTGTACCAGTCGGCATCGTGGTAGTCATCACCAGCCTTATCTACCAAAAAGCCCAAGCTATACCAGTAAGCTGTACCTTGACCGTAAACCTCACATTCGTAGCGGTCATTTCCTGCGCCATCGACTAGCATCCCTACACCCCCAGCCCAACTGTGACCTTCTGTATAGTCTGCACGTCTTCCCAAACCTGCACCTTGGATAAAATGGACGTGCCTTTTGGCTCCAAATGGGCCGCCGTTTGGATACTTGTCTTCTAGTCCAATGTATTTATCGTCACCTACACTATCTAATAGCAGCCCCACTCCTTTAGTAAAGCCATAGCCTTGCCCGTACCTGTAGAGAGAATAGCGATCGCTACCTTCATTATCGATCAGCAGTCCTGAACCAAAAGCACCACTGCCTTGGAGATTGCTAATGCCTTGATAAGTGTCTTGACCTTGGGCGTCGTAGAGTATGCCAGTACCAAAAATACCTATGCCTTGACTGGCGTATTCTGCCTCATAACTGTCATTACCTTGTAAATCTAACAGCAATCCATAGCCGAAGATACCAGCCCCAAAGCTGGGAATTTTCCCCGGTGGGCTAGAGTAGCGGTCTTTGCCAGCTAAATCTAAGGTGACGCTGACACCATGAGCAATATTTTTAGTAGCAGCACCGCCAGAGTAAGTATCATTACCGTCAACATCTACGATCAATAGGTAATCTTAAAAGGGAACAGGGAACAGGGAACGGGCAACAGGGAAATCCCCATAATGAAAATTAGGGGATTTGTACAAGGACGTATTTTTTCTTGCGCTACGCGTCTCGAAAAAGTAGCGATCGCCCAAATTGTCGCACAATTTTTGGTATCACGAAAATTGCCCTATATTGCGTAAATACCAAATTTTAAACGCAGAGGGACGCAAAGGAAAGCGCAGAGGGACGCAGAGGTTTGCCAAATTTATTCGCTACGAATTAATTAAATGGTGTACTTAGTCCAATCTACTTAGGGTTTGTTATCAATCTGAGTAATCAGATAGACCTGGTTAATGTTACAGATTTTAAACTATTTCTCACAAGTAATATCGTGTTTTTAATTGTCTGGAATACTCCAGTTTATGGAGAAAAATGTTGTGTCCCAACTGCGAATCATTCGTGAATAATGCGATCCCTAACTTCTCTAGAAAGTCGAGGATCTTGTCGATCGCGAATGATTCAGGATGACTATATATAGATAATTTTTATGTCGTAGATTTAGTAGCTGATCAATTTTATCCGTGTTTTTACTCTATCATAACTTTATAGATACTCTTAGAATCAACCTAAATTTATTTCCGTAAGGAGTCGGATATGAAGACTTATGACATGTCTTTCATAAAGACCAATGGACACACGACTTTGTTGGTATTCATCTCAGTTATATTTATTTTATCATTCACTCTAATTTTCTCATTTTTTGAAAATATTCAAGAATTGTCAACTCAAGAAAAAATCGAATACATTACTCAAGCATTAACAACTATTGCCATCATTATTGGGGGATTGGCATTAATTATTAATGCTTACTATACCTCCAGACTCTCTCTGGATGAGAATCACAGTCTGTTAACCCAACTTCTAGCTGGAACACTAGCTTGGGATAAAAATATTGGAAATGGTATCAATCATACTCAAATAAATCCACAAGAAATTGTTCCCGAACGCTTTTCTAAAGCAATTGAACAACTGGGAAATGAAAAGATTGAAACGCGATTTGCGGCAATTTATGCTTTAGAACGAATTGCCAAAGATTCTCCAAAAGACCATTGGACAATCATGGAAATTCTCGCTGCTTTTATCCGCGAGAATGCCTCGGCGAATCAGGAATATGAGGACGAGTCAAGGCAATCATCCAAACTTCCTACAGATATTCAAACAGCCTTAACTGTCATTGGACGACGCGATTCATACAAAGATCCAATCAATCAGAAACTCGATTTACGCAATACAGACTTGAGTAATGCAGACTTAACGGAAGCTAACCTCTCAAGAGCGATGCTTGTCGGAGCTAACTTGCAATGGGTCAATTTTACACGAGTCAACCTCTCGGAAGCAGACTTATCAGTAACTTATCTTTGTGGTTCAGTCCTCTATGAAGCCAACCTGCAAAAAGCCATCCTCCCAGAAGCCAATCTCCAAGGCGTAGTCCTCAGAAAAGCGAACCTTTCTCAAGCAATCCTTTATGATGCCAATTTGGAAGGTGCAGTTCTTTGTGATGCCAATTTGGCAGGTGCAGTTCTTTGTGACGCTAACTTGGAAGGAGCAATTCTTTGTGATGCTAACTTGGAAGAAGTCAACTTCGAGGGTAGCAATCTCCAGGATGCAAACTTGATTGGCAGTAACTTGCAAAGGGCAAAACTGGCTGGAGCTAATTTAGACAGTGCATTACTGAGTACAGCTAACCTCCAAGAAGCTAATTTCCAAGAAGCTAACCTCTGTGGAGCAAATTTGAGCGGTTCGGAAAATGTAGAATCACAGCAGATTGAAGAAGCAATTGGCGATCGCACAACCATCCTACCGGAAAATCTGAAAATACCCCAGCACTGGCGATAATGCGATGGGCAATTGATGAATTGCCCAAAATCATCTATGTGCTTTCACTAATGCCAACCAACTAACTCATTTGCTAGAGATGTCATTGGTTTACTCTTATATAAGAAATGCTTGCTAGAGTCTGGAGTGCATCAATTGTGGGCATCGATGCCGTCAAAGTAGGCGTAGAAGTCGATGTGTCAGGGGGATTACCGGGAATTGTTGTCTTGGGACTACCAGATTCAGCAATTCAAGAATCGAGAGAAAGAGTCAAAGCAACTTTGAAAAATACTGGCTTTGCCTTTCCGATGCGAAAAATAGTCATTAATTTAACTCCGGCAGATTTACGCAAAGAAGGGCCCTGTTTCGACTTACCCATTAGTGTAGGAATTTTAGCGGCTTCTGAGCAAGTTAGCGCTGATTTGTTGGGGGATTATCTATTTTTGGGCGAAGTCTCTCTAGATGGCAGTTTGCGCCCGGTGGCTGGTGTCTTACCCATTGCAGCAGCAGCCCAAAAGATGGGAATTGTAGGTTTAGTTCTCCCTGCTGATAATGCCCAAGAAGCAGTAGTGGTTGAAGGCTTGGCTGTTTATGGTTACAAACATCTATCTGAGGTGGTGGATTTTTTAAATAATCCGGGGCGTTATAAACCTGTGCAGCTTGATAGGACAGTAGACATAGCAAAAGCATCATACCCTGGCGCAGATTTGCATGATGTAAAAGGACAGGCTCATGGGCGTCGTGCCTTAGAAATTGCTGCGGCTGGTGGGCATAATCTAATTTTTGTCGGGCCGCCTGGTAGTGGTAAAACTATGCTAGCAAGACGCTTACCAGGAATTTTACCGCCCTTAACCTTTGCTGAATCTTTAGAAGTGACTCGCATTCATTCGGTAGCTGGTTTATTGAAAAATCGTGGTTCATTAGTACGCGATCGCCCTTTTCGCAGTCCTCATCACTCGGCATCCGGCCCTTCTCTGGTGGGTGGTGGTAGCTTCCCACGTCCTGGAGAAATTTCACTGTCTCACAGAGGTGTACTTTTTCTGGACGAGTTGACAGAATTTAAACGAGATGTGTTGGAATTTCGGCGTCAACCTCTAGAAGATGGCTACGTCACAATTTCCCGCACCAAATTATCGGTAATGTTTCCCGCGCAGTTTACTTTGGTGGCAAGTACTAATCCCTGTCCTTGCGGTTACTATGGCGATACCATCCAACAATGTACTTGTTCTCCCCGCCAACGCGAGCAATATTGGGCAAAACTTTCTGGGCCATTGATGGATCGAATTGATTTACAAGTTGCAGTGAATCGCTTGAAACCAGAAGAAATTACCCAACAACCGACGGGAGAAACATCAATATCAGTACGCGAACGGGTGCAACAAGCAAGCGATCGCGCAATTACCCGTTTTCAAGGAGAAGCAAATCTGCGTTGCAATGCCCATCTACAAAGTCGTCATCTCCAGAAATGGTGCAAGTTAGATGATGCTAGTCGTAATTTATTAGAAGTAGCAATTAGAAAATTAGGTTTATCAGCCAGAGCAAGCGATCGCATTCTCAAAGTAGCACGAACTATTGCAGATTTAGCAGGAGAAGATGAGCTAAAAACTAATCATATAGCAGAAGCCATCCAGTATCGCACAATCGATAGAATGCAGTAGTTTTCTTATCTGATAGCTTAAATCTGTTAAAGGTTAACGCAGATAATTCGTGCTACCAGCAGCTAGAACAGCAAAGCTAAAGCTATGATTCTAATAAATAGACATCTGGTGAAAATGAATGTAGAGACGTAGCAGTGCTACGTCTCTACAAGGATTCTGGATAACGCATATTTAATTTCTGGAGATGTCTTACTGAGAATGTAGTATAGGATTACTATTTGATTTTTGAACAAAATTAGGTACTGTAGTGGCGTGTCAAGGCTAAAATGTTGTAAAAAAATTGTCGGTTGGGGAGCCACTGCGTTGCGCGGGTTAAGAGCGTTGTAGCAAGTGGCGTTGGAGGCTTTGCCAAAGCCAACAGATGTCAGGATGTTGGGTTGCGCTCCGCTCCACCCAACCTACGTCTCATGCACAATTTTTTTGCTTGCCACGCCACTACATATACTTAGATTTTTTCAGGAATCAAATCGGATTCCTATAGATTCTAGTACGCAGAGGGAAGCAAGTTGAGTCTTTGGATTCTCGATACTGATAGCGTTAATCGCTCTTTCTGTCAATGGAATTCTGGTAACACGGAACAATCAGGACTTTTGTCAAGTACCCAATTTAGTTTTGGACAATTGGACTTTATAAAGCTGTAGACGCAGAAGAGATTAACTGACCAATACGCTTAAGAATTTGCAAAACCGCGTACAGTTCTCTCGCGGATGCAAATGGGGCAAAAACTCTTGACAAATCGTACTGTGGTGTATTTGTTTGCGTCACTTTCACAAATAAAATATCGTCTCCATTCGTCACCATCCCAAATACAGTTTTACTGGGGTTAGGGTTAGCCATCATATAAGCTAGGGCTTGCGGTAAAGCTGACCAAACTGAGAGTGTAGTTTTTTTTGACTCCAACACCATCACCCACAACTGATCTTGTAACACTAAAACATCAATCCTTCCGCGCAATATCTCCTCACCATCATCCAACATTAGTTCCACGGATGATTCAGCCTTAATTCTGAAAGGAGGATCGTAAAATCCAGAGAGTGCAAGTATTGGTGACACTAACAACAATATAACTGTCCCTTCTAGTAAATCACCTCCGGCACGGTGATAAAGATACCTACGGCGCACGACATCTACAGAGGCTTTTTCCGCTTCTGTAATTTCAGACAATCCCTCATACCACTCTGGGAAAAATTGCTCGTTTTCAACACGGACAAAACCAAATCGATTTTCTGCATCCTCAAGAGTGGTAATCGCTTCTGTAATTGCTGCGGTCTGTGTCATTGCTTCTAGATAAAAATTGCTTGGCTATAGGATCAACATCAGCGCATTTTTATTATCGCCAATTGGCGATAAAATTCTAAATTCCTCCCCAAGGACGCTGCAAAAACACCCTTGGGAGGATGTCACAACTCAGTAAATCAGTATCCAATATATCAGGGACTAAGCAACATCCTCTAGAAGGAGACTGATTGGATGAATTTGCGAGCAATTTGGAAGTTATTACAAGAGACATTCAAAGAATGGAGTGAGGATAAAGCCTCAAGGTTAGCGGCGGCGTTAGCTTATTACACGATTTTTTCCATTGCACCGTTGCTAATTATTGTAATTGCGATCGCAGGTGCAGTGTATGGAGAGGACGCGGCAAGGGGTCAAATCGTCGGACAAATTCAAGGTTTAGTCGGCCCAGATGGCGCAAAGTTTCTCGAAACAGCGATTCAGAATGCTAACAAACCACAAACAGGAGCGATCGCATCCATTATTAGTGTTGTAGTTTTGCTCTTAGGTGCTACTGGTTTATTTACTGAATTGCAAGATGCCATGAACACGATTTGGGAAGTGAAACCAAAACCTGGACGCGGCGTAACTAACATGATTCGCCTACGTTTTTTGTCCTTTGCAATGGTGATTGGGATTGGCTTTTTACTTTTAGTTTCTCTGGTAATTAGTACGGCGTTAGCAGCATTAGTAACATACTTTAGCAACTTGTTACCAGGTGTTGATTTTGTTTGGCAGATTCTCAATTTCATCCTCTCTTTTGCCATCACTACGTTCCTATTTGGACTAATTTTTAAAGTTCTCCCAGATGTCAAAATTGCTTGGAGTGACGTTTTAGTTGGAGCTACTCTCACCTCATTTTTGTTTTCTATCGGGAGATTTTTATTAGGACAATATTTAGGTAATGGTAGTTTTGGTTCAGCTTATGGTGCTGCTGGTTCACTGGTCGTTATTTTAGCTTGGGTTAACTATGCCGCACAGATTCTTTTCTTTGGTGCAGAGTTTACCCAAGTTTATGCCAGAAGATACGGCAGCGGCATAACCCCAACTAAACATGCCATCCCTCTGTCTGATAACAGGGAATATGATGACACGACTCCAACTAGGCAAGTATCCACTAAGACAAAGACATCTTCCAGTTTTATTAATCCCTTATTTCAGAATTTTAAAAAGCCCAAGCGCTTAAAACAGAGAAGAAGAAATCAGCGATTTTAATCCATGATTGCAGGAAAGTTATATTTGTAAATCTGATAGATATTGAAGTATCTAATATCAAGTCTGGTTAATTATTGATGATTCCCATATTTGAATCTCTTCTCCATCAGTTGGGTGGAGTTATTCGAGTTTAATTAAGTCATCAACCAGAGATAATATAACTTCTAATAAAAGTCAGCTTTATAAAAAAACACAAATAAATTTATACTGGATTTTTTCCAGAATTATATGGAAAAATGGTTTTTCATCAATTGGCACGCAATTTTTGTTCCTAGCATCAGCGTCTTTGAGTTGATTATCCGTGGGTCACTAGTTTACTTGGCGCTGTTCTCAGTGCTACGCCTGCTTCCTAGCCGACAATTAGGAACGCTAGGAATTACTGATTTACTCGTAGTTGTGCTATTTGCGGAAGCTGCTCAAAATGCGATGGCAAGTAATTACACATCGATTACTGAAGGTGCGATTCTGGTCGGAACAGTGATTTTTTGGAGTTACTTACTGAACTGGTTAGGCTACAAACTTCCCCAGTTCCAACGTTTCCTGAATCCGCCACCGCTGCTACTGGTAAAAAATGGTCGGATGATTGAACGCCATCTGCAACGGGAGTTAATTACAGATGATGAGTTGATGAGCAAGTTACGTCAGCAAGGTGTAGAATTTTTAGCTGATGTGAAATTGGCGTATATAGAGGCTGATGGCAGGATTAGTATCATCATGTCGAATTCAAAAACTAGTTCTGTCCCTGAGCAAAAAGTAGCGTTAAAAAGCGATCTACATTAATTAAACTGTAAAATATGACGGTTGTATTCTGTGCCGAACTGTGATTGAGCGTTATACTTTACCCGAAATGGCTAATCTGTGGAGTGAAGCCTATAAACTAAAAACTTGGCTGCAAGTCGAAATTGCTGTTTGCGAGGCTCAAGCTGAACTTGGTTACATTCCATCTGAAGCTGTTGAGGAAATTAAAGCCAAAGCAGATTTTGACCCGAAGCGGGTGCTAGAAATTGAGGCTGTAGTCCGCCATGATGTCATTGCTTTCTTGACAAATGTCAATGAATATGTTGGTGATGCCGGACGCTATATTCACCTGGGTTTAACTAGTTCGGATGTTTTGGATACGGCTTTAGCACTGCAATTAGTTGCCAGCCTAGATATATTGTTGCAACGTCTAGAAGATTTGATTCAGATAATTCGCCAAAAAGCACGGGAACATCGTCATACAGTGATGGCTGGCCGATCGCATGGTATTCACGCTGAACCAATTACTTTTGGTTTTAAGCTAGCTGGTTGGTTAGCAGAGGTGTTGCGACATCAAGAACGCTTAATAATACTCCGGCAAACGATCGCTGTGGGTAAGATTTCTGGTGCGGTGGGAACTTATGCCAATATTGAACCCCGTGTAGAAGCGATCGCTTGCCAAAAACTCGGACTCAAACCCGATACGGCCTCAACACAAGTTATTTCCCGCGATCGCCACGCCGACTACGTGCAACAATTAGCCTTGGTAGCAGCCACCATTGAACGCTTTGCTGTAGAAATTCGTAATCTCCAAAAAACAGACGTTTTAGAAGTTGAAGAATTTTTCGCCAAAGGTCAAAAAGGCTCTTCAGCAATGCCACACAAGCGCAACCCTATCCGTTCGGAACGATTAACGGGAATGGCACGACTCGTCAGAAGTCATGCAGGTGCAGCTTTAGAAAACGTTGCCCTCTGGCATGAGCGAGACATTTCCCACAGTTCTGTAGAACGGGTAATTTTGCCAGATGCTTGCACTTTGACCCACTTTATGTTGTCAGAAATAACCGACTTGGTGAAAAACCTGTTGGTCTATCCTGAGAACATGAAACGGAATCTCAACTGTTACGGCGGCGTTGTGTTCAGCCAAAAAGTACTATTGGCTTTGATAGACAAGGGAAGCAACCGAGAAGATGCTTATGCGATCGTCCAAGAAAGCGCTCACGCCGCTTGGAACAAACCCGCAGGCAACTTCCAGGACTTAATTAGCAAAGACCCGCGTGTTATCCAAAAGCTGTCTCCAGAAGAACTAGAGGTGTGTTTCGACCCCCAGCAACATCTGCAGCATTTAGAAGAAGTTTACCAACGATTAGGAATTTAGGATTAATTTACCTGTAGTGAGCGCTTAAGCGCTTACTACTAATCTTTTACCCAAAAAATACGCAGATATTATCAAACAAGATATATAAAGATACCAACAAAATTTAGTATTGCATTGCTGAAGAGTATCTCTCTGATGCTGGAATTATTGTTTACACTGGGTAGTATATACAACAAATACTTACTTACTTATTTATTAGTATTAAGAGTGCTTTGATGATTGAAATCCTAGCCACACTTTCTGCCTCTGCGGCAGCGGGAATGAGAATAGGCATACCTTTGCTGATTATTGGACTATTGCAAGGTAGTGACTTGTGGTCACAAGTTCCAATTTTATCTCACATTTCTCCACCAATATTATTAGGTTGCCTCACCACTTGGTCATTAATTGAATTATTAGCCTCAAAAAAACTATGGGGGCAAAGATTTTTACAACTGGTTCAGTTATTCATGTCTCCCATCGTCGGTGCAATTATGGGGTTAGCAGTAGCTACCGCAACAGCAACGCCAAACTGGTTGATTGCCATCATTGGAGGTTTATTAGCTTTGGTACTCCAGCTAGTCCAAGTTGGTTGGTTCTATCGGTTACGTGGCTTACCATTGTGGGCAGTCTTTCTTCAAGATACATTGTGCATTGCCCTAGTACTATTTGCCTTTAATGCTCCCTGGCAAGGAGGATTAATTGCTTTAATACTGCTTTGGTTTGCAGTTCGTAGTGCGAAGCAGTGGTATGACTGGTATCGACAGAAAAGTTAGGAGTTAAAAGTGAGAAGTTAGGAATGAAGATAGAAGTTAAGAGTGAAAAGTTAGCGAGAAAAAATTTAAAACTCCTAACTCCTAACTCCTAACTCTTTTCATTTACTGCAAAATCCCAATCATGTGCAAGAAGCCGTGACCGGTAATTAGCTCGATGATTAAGGCAATAAAACCCAGCATCGCAATCCGACCATTCCATACTTCAGCACTAGTCGTCAGTCCCCACTCCCAACGCTCTTGAGGGTACATCTTTACCATTTTTTTCATTTGGGCAGCTTGCGAAAGCTTGAAACTGGGGTTTCTTAGCGCATCAATCACTAATTGGGCTAGTGCATTAATAAATACTGGATGGGTATTGGGAGCCGGTACGCGGCGGAAGTTGTGAATTCCTGCTTCTTCGGCTACTTCTCGATACTCAATATCAATTTCTTGTAGTGTCTCGATATGCTCTGAGACAAAACTGATTGGCACTACAACCAAATCTTTTACGCCTTGTGCGCCCAGTTCTTTGAGGGCATCTTCAGTATAGGGTTGGAGCCATTCTACTGGGCCGACACGACTTTGGTAAGCTAAGGTGTGAGCATTGGGTCGATTGAGGGTCTGTATAATCAAGGCACTACATTCCTCAATTTCCTGCTGGTAAGGGTCGCCTGCTTCTTCAACGTAGCTTTTCGGAACGCCATGAGCGCTGAAGAATATATGAACCTCATCCGGGTCAGGAAACTGCTCAAGTTCTTGGGCTATGAGTTGCGCCATTGATTGTAGGTAGCCTGGTTGTTTGTACCAAGAAGGAATGACGGTGTAATCAATGGGTTGAAGTTTTGGATCTTCTTGCCAAATCTTTTCTAAAAGCCGGAAGCTGGAACCACTGGTACTAATGGAAAACTGGGGATATAGTGGTAATATTACTAGGTGTTCTACATTATCTTGGGCAATCTGTGCGATCGCTTCTTCTGTATAGGGATGCCAATAACGCATTCCTACGTAAATATTGGCTTCTTGTCCCAAATAACCCAACTGTTCTTTTAAAGCTTCCCCTTGCGCTTCTGTAATCCGCCGCAGTGGAGAACCACCACCGATTTGCTTATAATTTGCTTGAGATGTTCTGGTTCGCCGTGTGGCAATAAACCAGGCTAGGGGCTTTTGCAACCAGCGAAATGGTAGGCGAATAATTTCCGGATCGGAAAATAGGTTGTACAAAAACGGCCCGACATCCTCTAGCTTGTCGGGGCCACCGAGATTGAGTAATAAGACGCCTACACGACCCATAGCAGTTACTTTCCCCCAATCTTTTCAGGTTTTTTACTAATGTTAACAATATATCTTTATTAAATATAAAGCTTAATAGCAAGGAAATATGCAATGGCAACAATTTTAAGAGATTGGAGTTACCGTTATCAGTGGTTGTATGATGGTATTTCGCGTTTAGCAGCCTTAAGTGTAGGTGGTGAAGCCCGTTTTCGGCAACTTGCTTTGCAAGGCTTAACAATTCACTCAGATACTCAGATTTTAGATTTGTGTTGTGGCAGGGGTCAAACGACGCAATTTTTGGCAAAAACTTCACAAAACGTAATAGGATTAGACGCTTCACCTAAGTCTTTGCAACGGGCGCGGCAAAATGTACCTGAAGCTTCTTATGTAGAAGCTTTTGCCCAGGAGATGCCATTTGCAGATAATCTATTTGATTTGGTGCATATCAGCGTTGCATTACATGAGATGCAGCCTCAGCAATTACAAAAAATTATTAATGAGGTTTATCGAGTACTGAAGCCTGGAGGGGTATTTACGCTGGTGGATTTTCACGCTCCGACAAATCCGATATTTTGGCCTGGGGTATCGATATTTTTGTTGTTGTTTGAGACGGAAACAGCTTGGGAATTGCTGAAAACTGATTTAGCTGAGTTGTTAACTAAGACTGGCTTTGAAGTGGGTAAGCGAACATTATATGCCGGTGGCAGTTTGCAAGTTATACAGGCGAAGAAGTGAAGAATATTGCTTTATTAATGGCAGGTAAGATCCGCTGCTATTAATAAAGTGTATATGGGACTCCTATTTAATATAAATAAGGAAACGAACCGCAAAGGATGCAAAGGGAAGAAAGAAGAAAGAGGTATTCTATAATTTTCACGAATGATTTAGGACTGCTATATAGCAATAATATCTCTGTTTCAGTATTAGACGTAGGTTGGGTTACGCAAAGCCTCCACCCAACCTACAATTTTTTTGCAACATTTTAGCCTAGAGAGTCCACTACAAGACTACCGAGATTTTTTCAGAAATCAAATATGATTCCTATATATAGCAATAATATCTCTGTTTCAATTTCTAACGCTTTTCTATGTATCTCATGAGATAAAAATCAGAAAGCTTTGTAAAGTTTCAATCCCTAATAGGGATTTGGATGAATTGCAATATTTGTATCTTGTACAAAATCTGGCTGGCATACCCGTTTCAATCCCTAATAGGGATTTGGATGAATTGCAATTTGGATGACATGGAGAGGTAAAGAAATGCGTCAAGTTTCAATCCCTAATAGGGATTTGGATGAATTGCAATGGAGAGAGATCGCGTAATGCGGGCTGACAACGATAGCGTTTCAATCCCTAATAGGGATTTGGATGAATTGCAATTTGAGATTGCTGAAGTCTTTGCGAATTTCTAGGTGTTTCAATCCCTAATAGGGATTTGGATGAATTGCAATTCAATGAGTGGGGCATTCAATGCTGGAGAATGCCCGGTTTCAATCCCTAATAGGGATTTGGATGAATTGCAATACCACTGGGAGCGTCCCCGCCGATTAAGTAAAAGGTTTCAATCCCTAATAGGGATTTGGATGAATTGCAATATGAAAAACAATGCCAAGCGCTTCATTGGGTAGAGATGTTTCAATCCCTAATAGGGATTTGGATGAATTGCAATTGTCAAATTCGTATCATAGTCCGATTTGGCTGCTGTTTCAATCCCTAATAGGGATTTGGATGAATTGCAATTCTCTTCTTTCAGCATCTTGTTGCTCCTGCTAAGTTTCAATCCCTAATAGGGATTTGGATGAATTGCAATAATGGCGGGAGCCTGAAAGCCAAGCTATATTTAGTTTTCAAGGTGCGGTTGCGCGAATATAGAACAATCATAGCATTAGAGAATTTTTTTGGGAAGAGTGCCGGGAAAGTTTGAAGGGTGAAACCTGTTTACTGTAAGCATTTCAGAGATTGCGCGGATGTAAATTGGGTATTGATGAGGTGAAATGCTTGCTGGGGTTGAGATAGAAGCACTTTTTTCAAGCTTTGAAATTTTTACACCTACCCTTCCGCGCATATAAGAGCAATCAGCACAGTAAATTGTTTAGTGCTATGGCTTTTATTTGCCAATACATCCGACTTTTCCCTAACATACAGCTACAGCAAGGAAGGCTTAGACAGTAAGGGAAGCTAGTATTACGGTAAGCTGATTGATAACTTGTAGTATTCATTTTATAGTACTGTACGTATAACAAACAATAAACTTTTCGCTAATTAAAGGTAGAGATGATGCAAGAAGTAACTCGCCGCCAATTCATTGCAACAGCCACCCTAGCAACAGGTTTTGCCCTCGCAGTACAACCCATTTCTTCTCAAGCCATCACCACTGATGCCAAGGGGTTGGTCGCTGGTGCGGTGAAAATTCCTGTCAAAGATGGCGAAATACCTGCCTATAGAGCAGCACCGGCTACTGGTGAAAATTTCCCAATTGTTCTGGTAATCCAAGAAATCTTTGGCGTACACGAGCATATTCAGGATATCACTCGTCGCTTTGCTCGGTTGGGGTATTTAGCGATCGCACCGGAATTATTCATCCGTCAAGGCGATGTCTCCAAGTTAAGCAGCATAGACGAAATTCGCCCAATTGTCGCTAAAGTACCAGATGCCCAGGTGTTATCCGATCTCGATGCCACAGTAAAGTGGGCAAAAAAGTCAGCTAAGGGTAATGGCGAAAAGTTGGGAATTACAGGCTTTTGTTGGGGTGGTCGTATTACTTGGTTATATGCAGCACACAATCCCCATGTGAAGGCAGGTGTGGCATGGTACGGGCGACTCGTAGGTGATGCGACTGAACTTCAGCCCAAGTACCCCATCGATATTGTATCGACGCTGAAAGTCCCCATTCTTGGACTTTATGGTGGGAAGGATACGGGTATTCCTCTAGATACAGTAGAACAGGTGCGCGATCGCTTAAAGTCCAGCAATAGCAAATCTGAAATTATCGTCTATCCCGATGCACCCCACGCATTTTTTGCTGATTATCGCCCCTCCTATCGTGAGAAGGAAGCTAAAGATGGTTGGAAACGCCTCTTGGCATGGTTTAAACAAAATGGTGTTTAAAAAACTTTGGTCTATGAACTATGACGTTGAAAAAAGTTCCAAATTGTTTCACTGGCGTTTAACCCCAGCTTGGCATTGAATTTGTTTAGGTTCTCGTCGGTTGAGGAACCACCAGGCCAAAAATGTCCACCGTTTACTACCGCTAGCTGCCAGACTTCTGAGTTACCATTACAACCTGTGTAGAGAGCGGTTTTAACTTTATCTTCAGAAAAATTTGGAGATGTCTTTGATGAGGTACATTGATCGTGCGATCGCCAAAAATCTACCATATCTGAGATAGAAACCAGCGCTCCTCGTTGAGTGTGGTCGTCACCTTCATAAAGTACATCGTGATCGTTTGTACCGTTAATCATTAACATCGATATGGAAGTTTGAGGCTGGCAATTAGGTTTGAGTCTAACTGGGAGCGAACCCGCTACTGATGCAAAACCAGCAATTTTATCAGGTAATTTACAAGCCAGTGCTTGGGTAAGTATGCCACCTCTAGAAAAACCAGTGGCATAAACTTTATGACTATCAATATTGATTTCCTGCTGAAGGCGATCGATCAAAGCACTGACAAACAAAACATCATCCACCTTTCCTTGAGCGTTACCTCTAAGGCTCCATTTTTGGTCAATTCCATCTGGATAAACAACAATAAATCCTTTTTGCTCTGCTAATTCATTGAAGTGAGTCACATTACTAATAGACCGACCACTACCATCATCTCCATGAAAAACTAAAACTAACGGCATCGGGCGGTCTGGATTATAAGATTTTGGAGTGTAAAAATAGTAAGTACGTAACTTTCCTTGGTCATTTAATTCTCCATAATGATCGCCACTCAAGATTTTTTCTTTACCTATACTTCTTTCTTCAGCTTGAATGGAATCGCCGACTGTCAAGAAAGTAATTCCTAATAGAAGTATCAGAAGTTTTTTAAAAAGTCCAGAAGTGTGATACATGTTCATATTAATAGATACTTTGTAAGTCTTATTGAACAACAAGTTTTTACCTAAAAGAGGCTAACAACTCAAGTAGGGTTGTTAGCCTCTATTCAGATATTAAACTCTTGTATTTACATATCGAGCAGGAACTCGAACCTTAACCCATCTGTTACCGCGTCGTACTGTCTCCCAATGTGCAGGAATTAGCTTTCGTTGAAATCGAGCAACAACAGGTTTATGTACAATAGCAGCTCTATTAACATTGGGTCTGACAAGATTTTCTGCTGCCGATGCTTGTGAGGGCAAGGAGGAAATTGCAAATGGTAGAGCAAGTAATGTACCTAATAAAATACGTTTCACGTTCAAATCTCCATCAATTAATTAACTTGAGTTTTCTACAGCACTTATCAATAATTTATGAACAGATGGTTTGTTTGCTACACAGCCTCATTGATTTGCTGTATTGCTCTCAGTTTAAAATACTGAATCAGAAGATACAGTGGAATAAAGTCACAATTTCAGTATGACTTTATTCACATTTTTGACTTTGGATAAAAATAGGAGTTCAGGAATGCTTTCTGCTATTAGTATCATTTACTACTTAAACTTGTCGTGGCTACTGAATTTTTGAGACGATAATGCCAATCAATACGGCAAGACCTAGCGCTCTGCGAAAATAATTAACGCCTTGAAATAGTTCCAGCCACGCCCAAGTAAACAAGGAGCCATTTGCCAGAACGTCTAACACTGTATTGATTTTACCAGTTGTAAAAATTAGAGTTAGTAAACTAGCTACGATCCAAAGGATAAGTGGTGGGTTCGGGATTTCAGCCACAACAATTTTGCCATTGCTGTCACGGAAGATTTTATCAACTAATGTATTTTGCATTACTTGAAATTGCTACTTAGGTAAAAATACTTAACTTGCAAAAAAAAATACGGGGCGTTCTATTGAGAATAGGCTGAGGTTTTATTGCAAATTACCTAATAATATTAAAACATTCAGACAAATATCTTTTCAATTATCTAATGGCTGAGATTAGAGCAGTAAAGAATATTCATATATGATTATATTGAAAGGCATACTCAGATGAAATTTGCCAATATATTTCAGGACAAATGACATCCCAAACATAGAAAAGCCTCCCACAGTAGGAGGCTTAAAAATTAGCGGAGACAACTTGTTTAACTACAGCCTAACTACAGCGATCGCTCCTCCTAATGCAGAGAAAAAGGCGGAAACGGATGCTGTGGCAAACAACCACCAAGCGGCTGTAGCTGCGGCTTTGCGGGTTTCTTCTGCTTGCCGCTGTGCTTGATGCTTCACCTGTTCTAGGCGGCGTTGGGCTTCATGCTGTATGCGTTCTGCACGTTGCAGTACTGTGTTGCGGGCCCGTTCAATTTGGTCGATGATCCGGTTGGCGTCTTCTTCGGAGATGTCCTCACGAGAACTCATAATTGCCACTAGGGTATCACGGTCAAAAGAGGAGAGGCGATCGCGCAGAGCATCAAATCCCGCCTGAGGATCGTCAAAAAATGTCCGAACATCGCGCTTAATACTATCATAGTTAAGTTCTGGGCGATCCAGGGAGTTGAGATAGTTACGAATGCGGGCAAAAACCCCATCAATTGCATCTTGAATGCCTCGTTGGATGTTCCGCACTTGTTCGACAAATTGATCCTTTACAGACACCATATTATCGGCAATCCGCGCTGCTTCTTCATCAGAAATATCTTCCCGAATTTTCAGCAGGGCGATGATTGTAGAACGGTCAAAATGGGAAAGGCGATCGCTAAAACTTTCTACCCCAACTCGCGGATCGTGCAACAATAATTGCAAGTCGCGTTTGATACCTTCTGGATTGAGTTCTTCTTTGCCAGTTTGACGCAGATACTCTTCTAGATAACCTTTGAATGTTTCCACTCTTTGTTGTGTACGGCTAGCTAGGCGACGAGGCGCACGTACAAAGTTACGAATCGAAGTTTGGGTGGAATCAATAATTTCATTGACTTGTTCTTCACTCAAGTCTTGACGCTGACTGAGTAATTTCACCAGTGTATCCCGGTCTACCTGCGACAACCGACGGCGCAGTGCGATGGCTCCCTCTTTGGGATTTTCAAACAATTTGGTCAAATCTCGCCCAATTCCTTCTGGGTTCAGTTCTTGTTTACCAGTATTCCGTAAGTAATCTGCGATCGTTGTCGTCACAGAGTCGTATTGCTCTTTCGCTTTATCAACTACAGCTTGGGGTGTGTGGCGAATATTATGCCATGACTCCTCAGTAGCATTGATGATTTGATTAACTTGATCTTCACTCAAATCTTCCCGCTGACTCAACAATTGCACTAAGGTATCGCGGTCAAAGCGAGATAAGCGCGCCCGAATTGAGGTAATCCCAGCTTGAGGATCTTCCAGTAGCTTTTTGAAGTCGGCACGGATGGCATCAGGATTCAGTTCTGATTTTCCGGTGTTACGCAGATATGATTCTACATTTAACCACAGGGTTTCTGCTTGATATTGTGCCTGTTCAGCCAGTCCTTTGGATTCTACCAAGACGCGATCGCGCTGTTTTTCCAACTCATCCAGAATGCTGTCTACTTCATATAGCTGGATATCATTACGTTGCAGCAATATCTCCCGAATTTCCTGCCGTTCAATGTGCGCCAGTCGCAATGTCAGGGTTTCATAATCTGCCTCTGAGTCTTGCAACAGTGGTTTAAAATTCTGCTCAATGCCTTCGGGTGTCAAATCTGCTTTCGGAGTAACAAGCAAATAACTTTCTACTGCACGTTGCAAGTCTTGGACTATCTCTCTTTCTTCAATAGCTCTGACTGTTATTAGCACTTCTTGGCGGACAGTTTCTAGCTGATTTGCAATGCGCTGAATTTGACCTTGGGTAAGTAATCCCCGTTGTTGCAGAATTTTGGCGAAATCATTGCGGGATAGTCGTTCTAGTTCCCTGCGGACGATTCCAGGGTCGGCTGCTGGGTCGTAGATGACATCATGAAATTCCTGGGCAATTCTTTCTGGACTCAGTTGCCAAGCATAAGTATTGTACAGGTAGTTTTCCACATCAGCCCGAATTGGGCTATAGGGTTGTGATGGTGTTGGCAACCCTAGCTTATCTGCTTGTTCGGTGACTTTATCTTTGGCGCTGGTGAGACTACCCAAGATTTTTTCCACATCCAAATCAGACAAATCTGTGCGTCCTAACACAATGCCGGTTAAGGCAGATAATCCTTGCTGGAGTGTACTTTGAATTGGCCCGGTAGCTGCCTTTTGACCAGATTCTTTGGAACCACGGTTTTCTGCTAATAACCGTTCCAGCTTGGCGTTGAGTTCATCTGTTTTGCTTTGTCCTGGTGGGAGTGATTTCAGATAATCGATTAACTCACCCAAACGGTCTTGGGTGGCTGGTTGCTGACTTACCACTTGCTGCCAAACTTTAAATAAAGTATCAGCAATGCGACTAACATCTTTTTTGGAAAGATCAGTGCGGCTGCTGACTAACTCAATAAACTTCTGGCGATCGATGTTGCGGATATCTGGAGTCCCGGCGATCGCTTTTAATTGCGGATCGTTGAGTAAATTTTCAAAATCGCTCCGAATCTTCGACACATCGAGTTCCGGAGGACGGATCTTTTCTAAGTAATCTTCAATGTTTTCTCGGATACTTGCGGGGTCGATGGCGCTTCCGAGTTCTCGACTGATAGCGGCGGCGGCGGCTTCTGCTGTGGCTACTACTTGGTTATTTACAGCTTTAGCACCCAAGGCGGCGGTAGCAGTCCCCATAATCGCCTGAAACCCAGATGTTGCCGTATTGACAACTGAGCCGATTAAAGAGCCTACGGTGGTGGAACTGACCCAAACGAGGATCAGAAAGTAAGCACCCCAAATCACCAAACCGAGAATCGCTCCCAAGGTTGGATCTAAGATTACCAGGCTCAATTTTACCGCGAGGAAAGAAGCAATTAATAAGGCGATCGTCACAGTGACTAATGTCCAAATCCCTACTGCTGTGCCGATTTTGCGAATACTGCTGCCCAAACTTCCCACTTCCCCATTATCTGAATCCGAGTCAGATGAGTGCCCCAGGTAGGAAATACCGGCTGCAAGGGAGAGATTAGTTAGAACTAATTGGAAAGCAAAGGCTAGAATCACGCCGGAGATTAAAGCCACAAAAAAGCGCGGCCCGGAAGTGAGAACCGATGCCTGTGCTGGCGTGATATTTGAGGCATCTACTTGAGTCTGTGCCACCCACAATAGGGGTTTGTAGAGTCCCACCATGATTTCCGTACTTTGGAGCATTGGATTTCCTTCTTCTAAGTTT
This sequence comes from Nostoc sp., assembly GCF_036917155.1. Taxonomy (GTDB): domain Bacteria; phylum Cyanobacteriota; class Cyanobacteriia; order Cyanobacteriales; family Nostocaceae; genus Nostoc. The sequence goes on from NZ_JBALDZ010000208.1 coordinate 19,400, forward strand.
AAAATTGGGGAATTAAGATTTTCTTGAGAAGCAACTCTTAGTATTTATTGTTTTTACCTATGGCATTACCTAACTCTTTAGATCAGAATCGTAGAATTTAGCTGTTTAAAGCATCTCTCTAAGGGTTGAAACCCTCATCCAGCGGAAGATATAACTTTTTACCATCTCTTGGTAAAAATATTAATAAAATTAGCACGGAAACATTAATTATATGCTGTTGATTTCTAATTTTTAATTGCCTGTCTATAGCGATTTTTTTTGATTAAATTGATGATATTTGCTATCCTTTATCACCCTCTATCTGACTTTTCAAGTCATGTGGAAAAGCTAAGGATTGACTTAACCCCCTAGCCCCCTTCCCGAAACGGGAAGGGGGAAAATTCAAAGTCTCTGACGCCACGTGCTTCAAGTCGGCATAGCCGCCCAACGCAGTGGCTCCTCCTTGTAGGAGAGAGAAATAGAAGTGAGGTTTTCCAGATACCGTGAAAAGTCAGACCCTCTATAGGTTAATACACTTGGGTTAGTAACGTAGATTAAATAAAATGCAAAACTTCATCCTGTCTCACGATCCCTCTCCAATATATCGGAGAGGGATTGAGGGTGAGGTAAACCAGGGATATAAATTGTATATTATTTAATCTTATTCCTTAGTGTCAAAAACCTTAAGTTGTGTAGTTTGGGTTGAGGAACGTAGACCCAAAACTTCCAGGGATTTGTTGGGTTGCGCTTTGCTTCACCCAACCTACAATTTTTATTAACCCAAGCGTATTGCTCTATAGGTGGATTTTTGTTGATTATCGTCTACAATATAAAAGCTCGGCTTTCAAGATAGTCGCTATAAATCGATGCGATTCCACTCCGTAAAAGCTTCTATAAAATACTTACAAAGAACAGCGATCGCATTTCCTCGTAAAATATTGGGTTTTGTTCCCTAACCCAATCCAATACTGTTCGCTTAAGTCAAGAGACGCGATGAATCGCCGTCTCTACAATAGACATCTGGTGAAAATGAATGTAGAGACGTAGCAGTGCTACGTCTCTACAATGATTCTGGATAACGCATATTTAATTTCTGGAGATGTCTAATAATTAATCTTTCGTCTTTGCTATGATTTATCGCATCTTTAGTGATCTAAAATTTTCATCAAAAAACCTTAACCGAACCGTATTGTAACCCAATCTACACATTTTTATTTTTTAGTCTTAGCAGTATTGCATTGGTTTCTACCCAAAGTTTATTTACTGAGTAGCTAAAAAAGCCACCTAGTTTTAGGTGACTTTTCTCTGATCAAAATTTGACAAAAATTACTGGAATTTTAAAGAGCGATTATTCATCAATACTACTGGGAATACCCAAAACGGCACAGGGAAAATTAGAACCTAGAGCCTCAATCATCGGATGATTGACAGAATTGCAACCTAGAAACAGAATATCAGCCGCTTCTGATTCAACAACTTTGCTAAGTTCTGTAGAAATGCAGCCAAACCGCAAATGAGATTTGAAGGAACCCTGCCATTCTTCAGCTAAACTTCGCGCTTGCCAGAGAATTATATCTGCTTGTTGCAGAGGAGTTACCACAGTCTGCAATTTGGGTTGAGTTAATACCTGTGTGACAGATTTTGATACTTCACTAACTTGACATTCCAACGGAAACGGTTGTGTTGGAAAACTCAAGATATTTGAATACTGACTGCTTTGATTATCTTCTACCACATAAACAGCTTGAACTGTGACTTCTGCATTAGTGGCTAAACGGGTTTGATGGGCAATCCAAAAGGCAATATCTAATGCCGTATGACTGTTGGGAGATGCGTCATAAGCAACAATTAAGTTAACTGCTTTTGAACTTTGAGGTTTTTCAGAAAAAGGTTTTTTTGGTTCTGGCACGAGTACCATTTGTTCAATTAAGTCATCTCGACCTGTGGCACTTTGCAGACGTGCTAACATTGGTTTGATTTGCACAGCTTTACTTCTCCTAATGAAATGAATTAGCAATGAGAAGCAGGGGGACAAATTTTAGATTTGAGATTTTGGATTTTAGATTGAGTGACGATAGCCAAAATCTCAAATCTGAAATCAGTCAAGGAAACCCCAATAATAACTGTATTACAGCCAAAATCTTGGGGGTTCCTTCCATTGCCTACGGAGTTAGCTGACGGGCTAAGACTGGAAGGTGTCTCTCTCTTAGGAGTGCTGAGTGGTGAGTGCTGAGTTAATATTAATAATTCCTAACTCCCGATTCTTAACTCCTCACTTTCTATGAGATACGCCCCACAATATGGTTCCTCCGCTCCAAATCCAGCTTTCATGAATTTGAATTAGGCTACCCACTAAAAAAAATGATAATCTAATTTACTCGTCTTGGGCAAAATATCGATCCAGGAAATTTAGGGCGTGGTTGCTGAGTTCAAAATACTCTTTTGAATTTCGCATGGTGGCGCGATCGCGCGGACGCTCAAAAGGAACTTCTAAAACCTCCCCGATACTAGCAGCCGGGCCATTGGTCATCAAGACGATGCGATCAGACATATAAATTGCTTCGTCTACATCGTGGGTAATCATCATCACTGCTTGACGATTATTTTCCCAAATATCCAATACCTGCTGCTCTAACTTGCCACGAGTTAGTGCATCTAATGCCCCAAAAGGTTCATCCATCAGCAACATTTTGGGACGAATTGCTAAGGCTCTGGCAATACCTACTCGTTGTTTCATACCTCCAGAAATTTCATCGGGATATTTGTCAGCCGCCGCCGTCAAGTTTACCATTGCCAAGTGTTGATTTACAATGCTAATTTTTTCAGATCGATTAGCATTTTTTAACACTTCATCTACGGCTAAACGGATATTTTCTCTCACTGTTAACCAAGGTAACAGCGAATAGTTCTGAAATACCATCATCCTTTCGGCTCCCGGCTGACGAATTTCTTTCCCATCTAGCCTGACTGAGCCGGAAGTGGCTTTTTCTAAACCAGCTACTATCTTTAATAGAGTTGATTTCCCACAACCTGAATGACCAATTACAGAAATATATTCATCTTCACCAATCGTCAGATTAACTCCATCTAAGACGACAAAGTTATCTTGATCAGGTGTCGGATAAGACTTGACTAAATTTTCAATTTCTAAAAATCCAGGGCGGGGCAGAACTTGGTTCTGAGTATTAATAGGTAATGAGGTATATTCCATCATCCAATGCTCCGCAAATAATTTACTCAATCAATCAAAATTTAAACTTGGTATTTTAAGACATGAAAAAGCGAGAGGGAGCGTTAGCCCTGATGGCAAAACTATTCAGATAGCCTACCGGATCGCTAGGATCGAAGCCTTTCTGATCTATAAATACTTCTGGTGGTTCAACCTTGTAATCATCCTTGGGACATTTGATGCCCATTTCCGATGCTATCTCCCGATATAAATCTGTTCTCCAACCTTGTTCTGCTATTTTCTCGGCATTTTTGGGGAATTTATGAATTTGTCCCCACCGCGCTGCTTGTGTCATCAACCAAAGACTTCTGGATCTCCATAAAAATGTTGAGTGTTCTCCTGGCTGTTGGGGAATGTTGTCAGGAATATCGAAGAAAATCGTGGTGTCAGCGGCTTGGATGGTGCGGTCTTTGCCATCAAAGCCGCCATAGTTATAGTTACCAAGAATTCCCGGACTTGTAAATTTGGCGATTGGGGCATCTTTCTTTTTTGGTCTAGCACCTGTAAATGATCGTTCTGTAAGTAGTTCGGCTACTTCTTGGCGGTTTTCTACTTTACTGCAATATTGACAAGCTTCAATCATCGCCTTGACGAGGGAACGATAGGTTTTGGGATATTTGTCAATGAAAGATTCCATCACCCCTAACAAACGATCTGGGTGTCCTAACCAGACTTCTTTACCTTGGGCGAAGGTAAAGCCAATGTTTTCATTACCTGTAATTGCTCTTGTATTCCAGGGTTCTGCAACCATGTAAGCTTGCATGGCACCAATCCGCACGTTTGTTACCATTTGGGGGGGCGGAACGATGATAATCCGAAACTCTTTGAGTGGATCAACACCTGCGGCGGCGGATACGTAGCGGACAAAGTATTCGTAAATGGCGGAACTTAGCACTACCGCCCAAACTTTGCCTTCTGGCGGCTGCTTGTCAAAATAGCCTCGGAAATCGCGCCCAAAGGCTTCTAGCGCGCCATCGCCATATTTTTCTTGATACTCGTACCACGGACGCAGCCCAAAATCCCACATAGCTTTGTTCATCGTCATGGCGTTACCGTGGCGATGGATGGTCATGGCTGCACATAAGGGGGCGTGACGCGCACCTTCGGCACCAATTCTGGCGTTGGTGACTGCACCAGATACGACAGGTGAAGCATCCAGGCGACCAAATATTAAACCGTCGCGGGAAGTAGCCCAACTGGCCTCGCGGTTGAGTGTGACGTTCAAACCATATTTGCGGAAGAAACCTTTTTTCCAGGCGATCGCAAATGGCGCACAATCATTAACGGGAACGTAACCAACGGTAATATCAGCTTTTTCTAAGTCTTGGGATCTAACTACTGGTTGTACAGCTAAGGCTTCTTCAGTTAGTCCTTTTGCGGATCTATCTCCTGAAATCGCACAGGAAGATAACGCTATTCCGGTTGTGGTTGCTCCGATTCCTTTAATAAAGTCTCGTCGAGTCCAGTTATTATCACCCATTCTTGTCGCTCCATTGGTGGATCAATTTTGGATTTTAGATTTTGGATTTGTTTGATTAGACGCTGTGCGAACAGATATTATTAAATTTTGGATTTTCAATTCTTCGATCCAAAATCTAAAATCTAAGATTCCGTTTAGTTAGTTGAAAGTTTTAGGGCGATGGGTGACTAATTCTTGAATTTTCCCCACGGCGTAATCTAGAATTAACCCAGTTAAGCCAATTATAAACACAGCTAAAAACACTGAACTTAGGTTTAAACGACTCCATTCATCCCAGACGAAAAAGCCGATACCAATACCACCTGTCAGCATTTCCACAGCAACGATTACTAGCCAAGCTATACCTAAACTAATTCGCAAGCCTGTAAAAATATACGGCAAACTTGCAGGCCAAATGATTTTTGTAATCCGTCGCCAGCGTGGCATTTCTAACACTTGCGCCACATCTAAATAATCTTGGGGAACGCTAGAAACTCCTAAGGCGGTATTAATAATTGTCGGCCATAAGGAGGTAATAAAGATGACAAAAATGGCGGAAGGTTCTGCTAAATTGAAAATTGCTAAGGCAATGGGTAGCCAAGCTAGAGGTGATACGGGTTTAAAAATTTGAATGATCGGATTAAGCGCTAGCATTGCCGGTCTGGACATGCCAATTAAAAACCCCAGAGGAATCGCTACTACCGCACCTAACAAAAAGCCTAGTAATACCCGACGCAGACTTGCGATCAACAACCAACCAATTCCTAAGTTGCCTGGGCCTCTCTGGTAGAAGGGATTTAAGATGTAGTCTAGATTCGCGATTAGCGCTTCTGGTGGAGTGGGCATTAATTCATGGTTGGCAAGTGCAATAATCCACCACAACACAATTATTCCCAAGAAGCCCAACACAGGTAGAATGAAGACATCTCTAAGGATGACAGGTTTTGTCTTTTTCCAAGTCGCTTGTGCAGCGATCGCTGCGATCGCTGCTAGATTTAGTTGAAATATCATTTACGACCTCAACAGATTTAAGTGCAGGTACAAAAAATTTGAGCAGTACCAGCCTTGGACACCGATGAGATCGGAACATTATAAAAATGCCGTCTCTTCAGTCTCCTCTCAATGCCTACGAAGTTAGCTGACGGGCTAGGGCTGAGAGATGCCCTTCTGAAGAAAGTTATGAGTCATGAGTTATGAGTTATAAGTTATGAGTTATAAGTTATGAGTTATGAGTTATGAGTTATGAGTTATGAGTTAATTATTTAGTAAAATAACTTCTAACTCCTCACTCCTCACTTTCAACTCCTCACTTCTAACTCTCAACTCCTCACTTTCTTTGAGATACGCCCCACAATTTGGTTCCTCCGCTCCAACGTCACGCACTGTGATCCGCTGGATTAGGCTGACTTACTCTAAATTAAATACAAACTTATGTACAGTATAACATTGATATACATAATATAACATCAATGCTTCCGTAAAAGTATCTGTCTTATGCTCAATCTTGTTTATTTTGTTACATAAATCAAGCGCATACCCTGACTTTTCGGTAATCAAGCATAATCTAACCAACGAAAGAATGTGTAAAATCTATTTCTTTTGGTAGGTGAGACATATCACTATTTTTGTTAAAACACCACTCTAGTCGCTAAACTATTTGGATATGGAACTTCACTCATCTATCTCCTAGCTGAATTTAACATAATGGATTTTAGTCAATTACTGGCTGAAAAAACCGACATCATCCTTGATAAATGGATTTTAGCTGTTCGCAAGGATAGACGGATTGAAAGTGCTGATGACTTATCTTATACAGCGGTAAAGGATCACATTCCTGATGTTTTGAAAGCGATGGTGACAGTGCTTTCAAAATCTCAGGATAATGATATTCAGTCAATGGTTAATGCCAGTTTTCAGCATGGAGCTATTCGAGCCGAACAAGGCTTTGATCCAGCAGAAATTGCCAGAGAATATCATCTGCTGCGGACAGTAATATTTGATGCTCTACAAGCAGATTTATTAGAGGGAACACCTGTAGAGATAATTCGTTCCATGCGTTTGATTGATGCGATTGTAGATGAAGCGATCGCTCGGTGTTTCAAGAGTTATGTTGAGGAACGCTTACGAGAATTAAAGCAGTTGCAGTTATCACTAACGCTTCATAATGAGGAACTGACGCGGTTAATTAGTGCCAATCAAGAGTATCTCTCCCAACTCGCCCATGAATTGAAACACCCTTTAACTTCCATTATTGGTTATTCTGATCTGTTTTTACGCCAACAACGACGAAAGACTGAGATAAAAGACAACTATACCAATTTAGAACATATTGAGCGGGTACTACGCAATGGTAGACAGTTACTCCACTTGATCAATGATGTACTAGAACTTTCACGCTATGAAGCAGGGCAGATAAAAATCCAATTAGCGCCTACCGATGTGTGTGAATTAATCGATAATGTGTGTGAAATGTTGGAACCTTTAGCTGCGGGGAAAAATTTACAAATCGTAGTAGATTGCGATGGCTTGTCTGCGACACGCTACGCCAACGCCAACGCCAAAGGCGAACGCACTCCCGAAAAACCATTAACAGATTCTTTTCAGTTGCAACAAATTGTCACAAATCTTATTAGTAATGCGATTCGTTATACCGAGTCGGGGACTATTATTATTATGTGTCAGGTGTTAGAGAATCAGAGATGGGCGATCGCTGTTTCTGACACTGGAGTTGGCATTGCCCCCGAAGACCAAGCCCAAATATTTGAACCCTATTTTCGCGTGAGTTCTAGCGATCGTCCCTATCTTCCTGATAGTACAGGATTGGGATTAGCGATCGTCTCGCGGTTGGTGAAATTATTGCGGGGTGAAATTAACCTAGTGGCACAGATAGGCGTTGGTTCTACTTTCACCGCGATTTTTCCCCTAGAAGTAGAATTTTAAAAGCGATTGGAAATCGCGGCTACACAAGCAAAGTCCACCTTCGTGGACTAAGAATAAGAGAAAATCAAGGGTTTGCTAACCTGCGGAGGCAGGTTTTGTCTGTGTAGCCGCGATTTCTAATCGCCGGGGTTTTTCTTAGGGATGGTGTATAGCATCCCTATGTTTTATCTTTCTATTTCATCTACTGCTTTAGGAACCCCCGCAGTTAACACCTCATATCCATCAGATGTAACTAACACATCATCCTCAATCCGAATGCCAATGCCAACCCATCGAAGATCGGTCTCTGGTTGGTCTTCTGCTAGCTTGGTATCTGGCACAATATAAATTCCCGGTTCTACCGTCAAAATTTGACCTGGTTGCAAAATCTGCGGTTTGTCTTCACCATGTTGGTAAACTCCCACATCATGGACATCCAAACCTAACCAATGACTGGTACGGTGCATATAATATGGCTTATATTTCTCTTCTTCAATTAACTTATCAATTTCACCTTTGAGAATTCCAAGTTCAACTAAACCTTCCGTGAGGACGCGAACTGCTGTATCGTGAACTAATTTGAAGGGATTACCTGGTTTAATTTGAGCGATCGCTTGTTTTTGTGCCTCCAAAACAATCTCATACAGCGTCTTTTGTTCTGGCGTAAATTTACCACCCACAGGAAATGTTCGGGTAATATCTGAGTTGTAATAACCGTAAGCACAACCAGCATCAATTAGCAATAATTCTCCATCATGCATTTGACGATTATTCTCAATATAGTGCAGTACGCAAGCATTCACACCAGAAGCCACAATGGAAGGATAAGCCGGCCCTAAGCCACCCCGTACTCGAAAGATGCGTTCCATCTCCGCTTGGATTTCGTACTCATAACGTCCAGGTGCGGCGATTTCTTGGGCGTAATTGTGTGCCTCTGTAGCGATCGCTGCTGCTTGACGCATCAATTCCACCTCAGTTTCGCTTTTGATCAATCTCATACTGTTGAGGACAGGGCCAGTATCTTCAATAGCGATTGGTCCAGTACCGCGCTTAGGATAAGTCCGCAGTAAACTTTGGTAATGTCTGATGATTTGATCATTAAAATTGCGATCGCGTCCTAAGTGATAATAAATCCGGCTAGCTTTTTCTAAATACTGCGGCAACTTTTCATCTAACTCGCTAATGGGATACGCTTCATCAGCATCATAAATTTCCTTGGCTGCATCTACCCCACAAAGATAACCAGTCCATACTTCCTTTTCGCGATCCTTCGGTTGGACAAACAGCACAAACCGATGTTCTGTATGATGCGGCGCTAACACTGCTACTGCTTGTGGTTCATTAAAACCAGTCAAGTAGAAAAAATCACTGTCTTGGCGATAAACATACTCGACATCGTTGTGCATCACTGCCATTGGCGCACTGCGAAAAATGGCTGTACCATCACCAATTTTTGCCATTAACTGCTCGCGACGCCGCCGATATTCTGCTTGCATAGCTGATGTTTTTAGGAAAATATTGTATTATTTTACACTTTTAACAACTGATAGATGCACAGTTCAGCCTCTTAATAGTTGCTAATCTAAGTTATTCTAACCAATATTTGTTTCCACTCAAGCCAACCCCTTCTCTTCTCCTGTCGGAGACGCTAACGCGAACGAGACGCTATGCGAACGGGGAATTAATGCAGATTCCGTCAATACTTGAGAAATTGTCAAGAAAATAAAGGCAATGTTATACAAATTAATTAGGATTAATGTAGCGATCGTTTCTTAGCACATTTTTAATTTTGTAAAAAATACAGCTAGCCTGCTTTTTTTTAGATAACTGATTATCTTTTAAAAGATACAAGTATAATCTTACCCAACATTCAAATGTCAAAACAGATAGATAAAATAAGCAACTTTTATCTATAAATAATCATATACATAACGGACAAAATATATTTTGCAATTGCTTGTATAGATCTTGAAAAGCTTATCGTAATCGTTTAAAACAAATAAATATTTATCTTCAAATAATGACATTCATAAAGAAAAAATAGTTATAAAGAAATATTGAAACCCTGGTAAATGTTATTTCGTTACAGAAAGAGATGATTACAAAAAGTTAAAAGAATATAACAACCAATCATAAAAATACACCATGTCTGTAACTACAAATTCCTCACCCTTATCTTTGAATACACCTCAATGGGCATCAGATTCTTTTAGCAAATCACTAATATTGACAAATTCTCTTAGTAGTTTAGATACTAATTTGGGGCTTGGGAGTAGTAGTTCCTCACTATCACTACAAAGTGAACCGATGACTGCGCCTGTTAAAACGTCACCAAATCCCAATCCTAATCCTTATATAACTAGTGCGGCGATTACTCCTGACTTTAACGGTGATGGTAAAACAGACAAAGTTTGGGTCGATTCTACAACTGGTGAGATTATCATTCGGTTAATGGATGGATCAAAAGTTTTGGAACAGGGTTCTCTAGGTAAATTCGACCTAACTGCCTATACTTATAAAATTGGTGACTTCAATGGTGATGGCAAAACCGACTTCTTATTACGCAATAAGACAACCGGTGCCAATAGCATCGTACTAATGGATGGCACAAAAGTTGCTAGTATGGCATCTTTAACCAGCGTTGACCCAGCTTGGACTCCTCAGATTGGGGATTTCAATGGCGATGGCAAGACCGATATCTTCTGGCATAATGCTACAACTGGTGAGAACGCTATTTGGGAGATGAATGGCACCACAGTTCTGAGTGCAACTGTTTTAGATAAAACAGACCCAGCGCTAACTCCTAGCATTGTTGATTTCGACGGCAATGGTAAGAGCGACATTTTCTGGCGCAATCCGACAACCGGTGCTGACACCGCTTGGTTTATGGATGGCACACAAAAGACTGAATTGGCGCTCCAATCACAGGATGCTGCCTGGACTCCTACCTTTGGTGATTTCAATGGCGACTATAAGACTGACATTCTGTGGAGAAACGCTCAAACAGGTCAGAACCAGATTTGGTTGATGAATGGTATCTTAGTCACGCAGGGTACTTTGGATACAGTTGACTCATCTTGGACTTCTCAAATTGGCGATTTCAACGGCGATGGCAAGACCGACATCTTCTGGCACAATAGCAAAACCGGCGAGAACACCGCTTGGTTGATGGATGGCACAACAGTTGCTACTCAAGCTTTCCTACCGACCACAAACACAGCTTTGACACCATCCCTTGGCGATTATAATGGCGATGGTAAGACCGACATCTACTGGCGCGATCAGACAGGAGGTGCAGACACCATTTGGACTATAGATGGGACAACAGCGACTCCAAATCCGATTAGCGATGCTGATAAACTTACCCCAGAATGGTACACGTTCTAAATTTAGGGGCATTGGGCATTGGGAAAGAGGAGGCAGGAGGCAGGAGGCAGGAGGCAGAAATAAATTCTTGAATTTTGAATTTTGAATTGATTTCTCCCTCATCCACTCATCCCGTACTTCTCAAAACTTGTAACTCAAAACCTGAATCACGGTACTTTCCGGCAAATCTTTAGGGCTAATGGAAATACTATCTCCATTGCTACGCCGCACTGTCGTACCTTTCATCAAGGTAAGAAAATCGTCGAGTGGCGAAATATCGCACTTAGCAGCATCAGCAGCTTGTGTCCGGTAATGGGTCGGAATCACCAATTTGGGATTTAACACTTCAACAGCCTGCTTTGCTTCCTCAGCATTGTAGGCTTTTGCGCTGCCTCCCACTGGAATAAATGCTACGTCAGGACGACCCATGAGTATTTTTTGCTCAATGGAAATGGGTGCAGCGGCTCCGCCTAAGTGTAGGATATTAACTCCACCTTGCTTCCAACTCCAAGCGGTATTTGAGCCAAACTGCCTACCACCTTTGCGATCGTGGTCTATAGCAATTCCTTGAAACTTAATACCTTTGAACTCGTAAACTCCTGGTTCGTAGATGAGTTTTGCATTTCCCGGTAGTATGTCCACAGCACCTTCATCTAGCAGTTGACTGCTAATCAGTACCAAATCTGCTGCAACTTTTGGTGGACGATACCCAGCAGTACAGCCGATTGTCCGAAATGGATTGACGAGAATTTTCGCACCACCACCAGTAAAAAGAAAGCAAGTATGACCCAACCACTGAACTGATAAACCGCTAGATTGTGCATCAGCTTGAGATTCAGAACCCAAGGTAGTAAGCAAAGCTGTTACCAACCCCGCCCCAGCATAGCCCATCAACTGTCGTCGTTTCATTAATTATGCTCTTGACTATAACTGTTCCAGAAAATTTCGCAATAACTGTTTTCCTGAAGATGTCAGGACACTCTCTGGGTGAAACTGGACGCCTTGAATATGAGGATAGTTCCGGTGTCGCACTCCCATAATGGTGTTATCTTCAACCCAAGCGGTGATTTCTAACACATCTGGGCAAGTCTCACGTTCTATCACCAAACTATGATATCTGGTGGCAGTTAGAGGATTTTCTAATCCCCGGAAAACCCCCACTCCAGTGTGAGACACCTGAGAGGTTTTGCCATGCATCAACTCTGGAGCCGGAATTATTTTACCACCGAACACTTGACCAATACTTTGATGTCCCAAACAGACACCCAAAATAGGTAACTCTTGTCCTAGCTGTTCAATCAATTCTAAAGAAATGCCAGCATCTTCCGGGCGACCAGGCCCAGGAGAAATAACTACGGCTTGCGGTTTTAATGCCCGAATTTCATCTATGGATATCTTATCGTTACGAAAAACTTTAATATCATCTGCCACTGGGAATTCTGCTGCCAATTCTCCCAAGTACTGTACTAAGTTATATGTAAAACTGTCGTAATTGTCGATAACTATAATCAAAGCTCATCACTCCTGGTTTTTACCACTTATCAGTTGCAAAAAGCATAGATAAGTATCTCATACTATTTGTTGGCTAGGTGTAAAAATAACGCTGACGTGGACGCGTAGGCATTAAGCGGCTACTTTATAAAGATTACCAAGTAAATCTTTAGTCAGGATGCTGGGCACGATCACAACATTTAAATTTTCAATATGTTCTCCAAAGAAGAGTAGACAGAGTGCGATCCTCTGACTGAGTAATTTGGCGATGCCTGGTTTGGGCTACACCTACGCAAATCAAGTCTACAAAGCCGATATAATTAACTTTACGAGAGGAGGGAGTAATAGGATGCTAGCTACTAGCATCGCTACCAAAGCAGAAACAAGCACTGCACCAGCTGCACAATCTTTAGCAATTTTTGCCAAATCATGGTATGTCTGCTTAACGGTTAAGTCCACAACGGACTCGATCGCTGTATTTAGTAACTCTAATGCCAAAACTAAACCACTCGTTATCCCAATTACCGCTATTTCTACCGCTTGCAGATGCAAAAATACGCTTAATGCGATCGCCATTGCACAAACACTGACGTGGATACGAAAATTACGTTGAGTCTGAAAACTATAGCTGATTCCAGCCCAGGCATATTTAAAACTAACAAATAAATTAGAAGCTACTTTCCAGGAGAATTCCCGTTCGTTAGACACCAGTGTTTGTAACGAGGTGGGCGTTGGTGATGAAGAAATTTTTTGGGACATAGACTTAAAAACACAAGAACAGAGTTGCTACAGTGGGAATATTCGCCGATCTTAATGGCGAAATTAACTTTGAGGCAATCTTTAAGCAATTTTGCACAAAAGTATTATAAAAGTATTACCCCAAATAAACATCAAGGGATACATAATTACTGCTATTCTATGTCAATAGCAATACCTATCCCCTTCAGCAATTTTACTTGCTGTTCTAACATTCGCTCCAAACTTTCTTCATCAGGATGATCCCAGCCTAATAAGTGCAATAAACCGTGAGCAGCTAACCAGGCTAGCTCGGTTGGTAAGCTATGTTCTTGTTGTTGAGCTTGCCGTTGTGCTGTATCTACAGATACGATAATATCACCTAAATATAATGGTACAGAGGCAAGCATTTCTTTGCTTTGAGGAAAATCCACCTCCAAAGCAGCAAATGCTAAAACATCTGTCGGTTTATTTTGCTGACGATACTGGGCATTCAGTTCTTGAATTTGCGAGTCATCTGTCAAACGCAGCCCGATTTCATAACTTGGTGCTGGCGGAATTTGAGGGTGAAGTATTTCTAACCAGTGATTAAACCAGTTTTCCCAAGTTTCAGGAGTAATTCGGGCATGAGTGTCCTCAATCTTTACAGATGTTGTCGGGGACAACTCATAAAAATACTCTTCTACATATAATTCAACTCTCAGGGGCATATAGCCTCCTTGTCTGAGGTTTACGGTTTGTTGTTAGTGAGTAAGATAAGCAAGACCAACAAGGAGAGCTAAAAGCCCTACGGCAGTCAACGCAAAATGCTTTAGGGAAGTTCCACCCTTCCGCACCATGTTTCGCATGGCGAGTTTTACGTAGCTAGGTTGAGGTTCTGTTGAAGGTGAGTTGCTCATAGTTATTTGTCTACAGACTCTTTTATAACTGTAACAGTTGGTCTGGACATAGAATTGCGATCGCCCATATATTGCTGCAATACGCTTGGGTTAAGAAATTTATCCGTTGAGGCAGGCAGGGGATGCAGGGGATGCAGGGGGGGAGAAAAAAGCTTATCTGAACCGTATTGCCATATGTTGCTAAGGCGTTTCTCAGTGAAACGCCTTAGTAATCGGGGTGTTATGCAATGAGCAATTCTATGCCTGAGTATTTTCTACGAGTTTATTTTCTTGGCGTAGATAAGCTTGGATGAATGTATCAAGTTCGCCATTCATCACATCACCAATCGCTGTTGTCTCCGTGCTTGTACGTAAATCTTTCACCATTTGGTAAGGATGAAACACATAGTTACGGATTTGGTTTCCCCAGGAGGCTTCTACCATATCGCCGCGAATTTCGGCAATTTCTTGGGCACGTTGCTCTTTAGCTATGACCAACAGCTTTGCTTTGAGACGATTTAGGGCTTTTTCTTTATTTTGCAGCTGCGATCGCTCTTCTGTACAGCGCACGGCAAGACCTGTGGGAAGGTGAACAATCCGCACCGCAGTTTCTACTTTGTTGACATTCTGTCCACCTTTACCGCCAGAGCGAGTTGTGGTGATATCCAAATCCTTATCTGGAATATCCAATTGCACAGAGTTATCAATCTGCGGCATTACTTCCACCCCTGCAAAACTGGTTTGTCGTTTACCATTAGCATTAAAAGGTGAAATCCGCACTAAGCGATGTGTACCCATTTCCGATCGCAAGTACCCATAAGCATAGCGACCAGTAATTTCTAGGGTTGCCGATTTAATTCCGGCTTCATCACCTTTCGACTCTTCAGCTAAAGTTACCTTATAGCCGTGAGCTTCGCCCCAACGGGTGTACATCCGCATTAGCATAAATGCCCAGTCTTGGGAGTCTGTGCCACCAGCACCAGCACTAATGGTCAGTACAGCACCTTCCGCATCATAGGGGCCAGAAAGTAACTGTTGTAACTCCCACTGATCCAGGTCACGATTCAGTTTAGTGATAGTAGATTCCGCTTCTTGGAGTAGTGCCTCATCGGTTTCTAACTCCAACAACTCAACAACTGCCCTAGTATCTTCCAGATTGGCGTGCCAGTGATCGTATTGCTGGAGGTGGGCTTTCAGGTCGTTAAGTTCTTGTAGCGTTTGTTGGGCCTGGGTTTGGTCATCCCAAAATTCTGGCTGTGCTGATGTTTTTTCGAGGTCTTGAATTTTGGCTGTCAGTGCAGGTACGTCAAAGATAGTCCTGGGTTTTACCCAGGCGGCTAGACAACGTTTCGATTTCGCGTTTGAGTTCTAGGACATCCATAAAATGCTTGCTGAATGATAGATAGAGCGCTTTGGATTGGAAAATTGCTCTTTATTCTACTAATGTTTCTTGATTTTAGCTGTAGTTGGGCAAATTCTTTCTGCACTAGTTACAAAAGTTACTTGAAATTATCAACCGCTTCTTTACTCACTAGACATCTCCAGAAATTAAATATGCGTTATCCAAAACCCTTGTAGAGACGTAGCAGTGCTACGTCTCTACATTCATTTTCGGAGATGTCTACTGAAGTAGTGTGATTTAGCTGTTGCAGACAGGCTTTGATAAACAAATCAATTTCACCGTCTAATACCTCTGTCGCAGCAGGTGTTTCTACTTCTACATTGGTACGTAAATCTTTCACCTTGATGTAAGGATGCAGGATATATTCACGGATGAGCTTGTTGGATAGAGATTTTATCAGCCGGGGTTGAATTTCGCCAACTTGCTGGACATTTTGGGCTAGTGCGTAGGCGTAGCCAGCCGTAGGCATCGCAAACAGTTTACTCTTGAGAATAGCTAAGGCTTTCTCTTTGTTTTGCATCTGGCTACGCTCTTGATTACAAAATACACTAATCCCAGTCGGAATGTGAAACAACCGCACCCATGTTTCTGCGCGGTTGACATTCCCCCGATGCCGGGGCAAAGTAATTTCCAAATCCTTCTCTGGAATCTCAAAATCAATAGACTCATCTAAAATCGGGCTGACTTCAATCACCTTCTGACTCTTGCACTAAATATACTTTATGGTTATGATTTACTGCCCAACGATGGTATAACCGCAATAGCATACCTCCCCAGTCTTGGGAATCTATACCTCCAACCTCAGCCGTAATTGCCAAGAATGCCCCCTTTTGGTCGCATGGGCTGGACAGTAATTGTTGTATTTCTACTATTTCGAGTTCTTGCTGGAGTTGGGTAAGGTTGGTTTGTGCCTCTTGCAGCAATTCCTCATCAGCAGATAATTCTAGTAGTTCTAGTGCAGCCTTGATATCTTCTAGAATGAAGTGCGATCGCTGATATTGTTTCTTTTTCGCGTTGAGGAATTCAATTTCTTGAAGTGTCTGATAGTAAATGACAGAATTCTGCCAGAAAGTAGGTTGAGAAATTGATTGATTCAAGTCTTCAATTTTTGCACTCAGTTCTGCTAGGTCAAAGACAGCCTTCAGCCTTGGTCAAGATATTAGACAACCTTTCTACTTCGCCTTTGATGTTTAAGAGTTTCAGCATGGTTTTACTCACTTGAGGCTGAACTTATCTACATATTCTACTATTAAAACGATGAAAAAACCGTGGTCGCTAAAAATTTAACCACGGTTTTTACTTTATAAAAGTTTACTTTTGTTAGCGCCTACAGACAATTAATCACGGCCATTAATGGCAATTAGCAACCGCAAGATAAAGACAAACAAGTTGATGTAAGTGAGGTACATCGACAAAGCAGCGGGCAGATATTGATCGTCGCTGTAAGTGCGGGGCAAGATGTAGAAATCAACTACAGAAACTCCAACAAACAAGAATACTCCTAAACCGGAGATGGCAATTTCTAACCAATTTGGCGTATAAACACCAAACATAGCAAAGCCGAATTGGGCAACGCACACAACTACCAAGGCAATGACACCAAGATTAATGGTTTTCGTCAAAGCCATGCCGTCTTGTTCAGAAAGATTTGAACCAATTTGACGGGCAGCTATAAAGGTGACACCACAACCAAGGGCAGCCAAACCAATGCCTTGAATGCCAACACCTTGGGATCTCAAAGCGACAAATATCAAGCCACTGAGAGTATATCCAGACAAGAGGCTGTAGGTTGCCAACAGGGGTAGTGCAAGCCCCTTATTACCTTTTTGGGCAACATTTTGGGCAACAAAGAACAAAATTAACTCCAAAATCACCGCACCAATGAAGGTGGGAAAGAATATTTCGGGGTTAGTACGGATAATTCCCAAACCACCGTAGGTTCCTAATGCCGTTAGCACCAATCCACCACCGACGTAGGGGAGGGCGTTGGCAATCACGTTTGGGCCAACAAGGGCGTGAGATTTAGCCTCACGGATAGCTTCACGAAAATTACTGGTATTGCTCATATTGAAAAACTGTTTTTTAGGAAAACGTTCTGCCTATTCTTATTCTTACCAATCTTTACGGTTAACGGCCAAGGATTTAATCGGGTTGCAAAATTTCCACATCAATATCGTCCATAGCTTGCAACCATCTCTGAACTGTTGCTTTCTCAGGGGTTGTATTCAGAGTTATTCACATTGAGTTTTGTTCCTCAATCCAACTGCCAATTTGGATTTTTGACCTTTCTTAATGACGGCGTGTACTAAGAGATAAAATTGCCCAGTCTCTTTTGCAATTAATTCAGTACCGAGCCACGTTGCTCTCAGTATGACAGATGGCTATTACAGCAGTTTTCAGGTAAATAGCTGTAAGTCAGTAAGACATTGTTCAGCAAGCCCTAGCTAGTTTTTGTTGCAAAAGCTAAAGATTATGTGCCCTTCAAGAGTTATGTAAAAAACAAAAATAACCTGTAACAGTGACAGCAACAAAATCATGCGTACAAATACTGAATTGTGGAGTTCGACCCCTCACAAGTTCAGTGGAACGACGATGGCTTATTCTGGCTTGACTAAGGAAAATAATGACAGCTTAGAAGAAAATATACGCAGCTCCATTTTCTCAGGAATAGGAGTTACAACAAAGGTAATGTATATGGCAACAAGTGAGTCCTCTTTACGAACTGATGGTATAGAATTATTACACTTGTACCACCAGAATCCTTCTATTAAACTTCGTAATAAACTTGTACAGTTACACACTGGCTTAGTGCGAAAGATGGCTCATAAATTCAGCCATCAATGTAATGAACCTTATGAAGATTTAGAACAAATTGGTTATTTTGGTTTAATTAGGGCAATTGAGCGCTTCGACCCTAGCCAAGGATATGCTTTTAGTTCCTTTGCAGTGCCATATATTCGCGGTGAAATGCTGCACTTTTTGCGCGATCGCAGTACTCTATTAAAAATTCCTCGTCGTTGGCAAGAATTGTACAATGAAGGACAAAAGATTCGCAAGGACTTGTCAATCTCTTTAGGTCGCCCGCCCAAGGATGCTGAAATTGCCAGTCAACTCCGGGTATCGGTACAAGAATGGCAAGAAACCAAGTTAGCGGCTCAAAACCGGATGCCTTTGAGTTTAGATGCAACCGCAGTTAACTATGTTGATTGTCAAATAACCTTGGGTGAGGCACTTCCTTGTCCTCGTTCTCATGTGCTTCTGCAACAAGAAGAAGAACGCCAACAACTCCAAGGCGCAATCAATATGTTGGAAGAAAAACCCCGTATGGCAGTTGAAATGGTATTCTTGAAGGAACTTTCTCGCAAGGATGCAGCTAAAAACATTGGTACTAGCCCAATGACAGTAACGCGCTATCTCCAAAAGGGAATTCAAGATTTGATTTGCTATTTGCAACCACAGGTAATGCCCACTGGCTCGTAGTCATTTGAGGGGGATGAGGGAGATGAGGGGGATGAGGAAGTAGGGGGGATGGGGGAGAACAGTACAAGAGTTATTAAAGATCACAAAGATTTAGAAGTTTATAAAATGGCTTTTGATTCAGCCATGATAATTTTTGAACTATCAAAAAAGTTTCCAGTAGAGGAACGTTATTCATTAACCGACCAGATTCGTCGTTCATCACGTTCAGTTTGTGCTAATTTTGCTGAGGGATAGCTCGGTAAAAGAAGATATCAAGCTGCTTTTGTGGCTAAGTTGAATGACTGTGAAGCAGAATCAGCGGAAACTCAAACCTGGATTGAGTTTGCTGTTAAGTGCAACTACATGAATATTGAAATAGGTCGGGAACTATATGGTACATACAACCAAGTTCTGAGTAGTCTAGTACATATAATTAACAAACCATCACCTTGGCTAATTAAGCATTAAACCCCCTCATCTCCCTCATCTCCCTCATCTCCCTCATCCCCACTCTACTCAACGAGATTTTAGATCAGCGATCGCACCTTTGGTCATAGCAGCAATAGCTTGGTCTGTCGCTTTCGGCAAATGATAATATTTACCGCCTGCTGTTTGCGATAATTCCTTAGCAAAACCCGTGGACACAAATTTACTTTCCGTATCAATTACTAATAATTGCATTCCCAAAGAACGGATTCTCGCAGCAATTTCTAATAATTCTCCTTTGATATCTGGCTTTTCTCCTGGTTCTAGCTGTTCACCCAAAGAACGCGCTAAGGGAATATTACCCCGTCCATCGGTGATTGCGACAAGGACAACTTGTCCAATATCTCCACTCATCTGAGCATTTAAGCCGACGCGCACAGCTTGAGTTAAACCATGTGCTAAGGGCGAACCCCCACCACAGGGCAACCTTTCCAAACGGTTACGCGCTAAGGCAATAGAACGTGTTGGAGGCAATAATACCTCTGCCTGTTCTCCCCGGAAGGGAATTAATGCTATTTGGTCACGGTTTTGATAAGCTTCTGTCAACAGTTGCATCACCGCACCTTTAGCCGATTGCATTCGATTCAGGGCCATTGAGCCAGAAGCATCTACCACAAATACTACCAACGCCCCGGCTTTGCGTACTAGGCGTTTCGAGCGAATATCAGGCTGTTCGACAATAACTTTTCTATCTGGGTGTCTTTCTCTTCGTGCTTTTTGATAAGGAGCCGCTGCTCTGAGGGTGGCATCTACTGCAATGCGCCGCGCTTTCCCCTTGGGCAACATTGGCTTAATGTAGCGTCCCCTGTCATCAGAAAAGATGACACTGCGACTACCAGATTTACCCTGCCGCTTCGCCATTTGAGTAAAGTAAAGCACGTTGTCATCAAGAATTACCCCTTCTGGATCAAAGATAAATTCTTCTGGGATGCTAGGGGGTTCTTGCTCTTGATTTTCTTCCTGTTCTTCTTGTTCTTCCTCTTCGGATTCGTCCTGGGGTTCTTCTTGATTCTGTTGTGGCGGTGGTGGGGGTGGTGGTGGTGCTTGTTCAGGTGGCGGTGTCTGCACAACTGTGGCACGTGGTACTATTACCAATTCCACCGCACGGCGCAAATCTTCGGCATTGACAGTTGTCCGTCCTTCTAAAGCCGCCGCCGCTTTGGCAACCCGTGTGGCAAATAACTCGGCGCGATGTCCCTGAACTCCGCCGCGAATAGCCTCATCCACTAAGTAAGCAATTTGTTCATGGGTGATGATGACTTCTTTCAACCATTCCCGCGCCAAAATGATTTGGGTTTTGAGGGAGTCTAAATCTTCGTTGTACTGCTTGAGGAAGTCTTGGGGAGATTTAGAATAGGCGATCGCAACTTCAACTGCTGCTACTCTTTGATCTAAGCCGAGTACACCGTCAGCAGAAAGTGCGATCGCAATTCTATCTAGCAAATGCTCCCGTAATCCGCCTTCTTCTGGATTGTAGGTGGCAATAAACAGGGATTTGCACGGATGCTGAAAACTAATCCCTTCCCGTTCGATCTGGTTGCGTCCGTCAGATAATACTGTTAAAAGCTGATTTGATATTTGGTCATCTAATAAATTTATTTCATCTACGTACAGTACACCCCGGTTTGCTGTAGCGAGTAAACCGGGCTGAAAAATAGTATCACCTTGTTTTACCGACTTTTCAACATCTACTGAACCTAATAGTCGGTCTTCTGTAATACCTAGAGGGATTTGCAAAAAAGGCGCAGGGATAATTTCGACGGGAACATCTTGAATGTCTTTGTCTGCGTACTCCGCCAAAAGTTGATCGTCCCATTCTTCTGGGTGGTTGGGGTCACAATTACTGATTGAGCCTTTGACAACTTCAATGGGCGGTAGTAGAGCGTGAATAGCACGAGCCATTACAGATTTTGCCGTACCGCGACGACCTGCGATCGCCACTCCTCCCAAACCAGGATCAACTGCGGCTAACAGTAAGGCTAATTTAATTGCTTCTTGACCGACTACGGCTGTCAAGGGAAAAGCAGTGATCGTGGGATTGATAGTAGGCGCAGGCATTGTTTGCTTTCATAGCGAGTCTCGGCCTTTAGCATACCAATTTCTGACACATTTAGAATATAAGTGCGATATCTAACGACAAGCCGCTACGCATTTCCCTTGGGAGGAGGATTTATGAGTATTGCCCAGGCTAAACGCTTCACACTAGCTGAATACCACAGGCTTATTGAATTGGGCTTTTTCCATGAAGATGACCATATTGAATTAATCAACGGGGAAATTATTGAAATGGCATCCAAAGGTACAGCCCATGAAACTTGTTTGCGAAACTTGTTGCGGGAGCTTCCAAAAATTGTAGGTGATCGGGCAACTTTGCAATCTCAAGCTCCGATTGCTTTGCCACCTAACAGCGAACCTGAACCAGATTTTGCTATTCTTCAAAACCGAGATGATAATTATCTGTCTGGTCATCCTCAACCTGCTGATGTGTTATTGGTAATGGAGGTTTCAGATTCTTCTTTGGCTTATGACCAAGTTGTGAAAATACCTCTTTATGCCAAAGCAGGTATTGCTGATTATTGGATATTCAATTTATTCGATAATTATTTGGAAGCTTACAGTGAAGTATATCAGAATAATCAAGGTAAACATGGTTATTTGAATAAACGAATTATTCTATCAAATCAAGTAATAAAATTTCCTTGCTTCCCTGATTTATCTCTTAATTTAGTGAGGGTATTTCCGTCAAAGTCATAAGAAGACGTTTGTAAAGTAAAGTATTGGGCGAATGGAATTCGCTACTACACAAACTCTCGTCCGCCTGCGCGGACTAACCAAAAACTAGGTCTTTCAAACCCACGTCCGTGGGTTTCGTCTGTATAGCCAAGTAAAGTATTGGGCGAATGGAATTCACTACTACACAAACGAAGTCCACCTCCGTGGACTAATACGAAATCAAGGTTTTTAACCCACGGAGGTGGGTTTTGTCTGTGTAGCCGCGACTTCTAGTCGCCGGGGCTTTTCAAACATATTCTAAGACCAAGGAGTAAGTTTTATGGCTTATAGTGATTTCAAACTTATTGAAGTTATTGATTCTTTTGGGTTAGCTATTCACGAATCATCTGGATTATTTGTGACTGTGAAGGAGCAAGAATGTAGTGATTTATTATCTACTATTCTTAGGGAAAATGTTGATTTAGCAGTAGCGATAAGTTCTGAGAAAGCTCGAAGAGAAATGATAATCAGTCCAACTTGTTAGAAATTAGACGCAAATTTAATTATGAAATAAGTTTGTTTTCTGGAGTTGATTTTACTGTTGATAGTCAGCGAGGATTAAACGGATTTTGTGATTTAATTTTGAGTCTTTCTTCGGAACAGTTGCTTGTACGTAGTTCGGTAGTTGTTTTAGTAGAAAGTAAAAATGAGAATTTGATATCTGGTTTAGCGCAATGTATTGCTGAAATGGTAGCTACTCAGTTATTTAACGAGAGGAGTGGAAATCAAATCAAAGCTATATATGGTGCTATTACTATCGGTACAATCTGGCAATTTATTAAGCTTGAAGGGAATATAGTTTCGATTGATTTGAGCGAATATTATATTCAGGATATTAAGAAAATTTTAGGTATTTTGTATGGTGCGATCGCGCAAAACAAGCCGTAAATTATTTATTAACTAAAATATTCTTAAAATATTTATTATTTTACAGTTAACCATATTAGGATATTGAAAGTAAATATGGTTATTTAAATAAGCGTATTGTGTTACCTAATCAAGTGATATTCTTGCCTTGTTTACTTAATTTATCTCTCAAATTAGGTAGAGATTTCCGCGAAAGTTGTGTCCCTAAAGCTGACAGGTATCCAGTCGTTAGGTTTACAGTTCTTTACAAAGGAGATGCTTGACACCCAGATTAAGCTCATGTTACATATATGACAACCGCAGCAAAATAACTGCACTCTAAAGCAAAACTTAACAAGTGCAAATATTGATTGTGGTCTAAGAACGTAAAATCCCTAGCTTACCGCTAAGTATCGCGTTATTCCTTCGGCTGAACATTCAGCCTGATTTTAGGTTAATTCATTGATTAGACTATCAGCGGGAAAACTAGATATTTGGGTGAATGTTCGGCGGAATGAATAACCCGATACTTAGCAGTAAGCCAGGGATTTTACCTTCTTAGACTAGAAATCAATTAAATTTGTAAATAGAGAGCCTAACTAGGGAGAAGGAAATACTTTTTTAGTGTAAATCTCTTTCAGAAAGCTAGGTTGCTATTAACAGATAATGACAAGAAATTTAAGAGTTTTAGCCAGTTTATTGATGTTGCTGTAAAGGATGGTAAAGTCCGAAAGCAAAATCAGGAGTTATTTTTAACTGAATTAGATATACTGGCTGCCTAAAATAGTTTTAAAAAACCCAGTTTTTTATTCAACTGGGTTTTCCCAAGACACCGCAATTTGCGGTTTTTTCATGTCTGAACAAAACAACACTTGTAAACTTTCCCAACAGTTAATTTCTGCAAAAAAACACAATATAAAAATGCACAAACTTCTAATATTCCATAATGAAAGACTTCTACGCCGTGCGCTTACCCACCGTTCTTACGTCCATGAAAACCCCGGAGAAGGGGAACATAATGAACGCCTAGAGTTTCTCGGTGATGCTTTGCTAAATTTCTTAAGCGGCGAATATCTCTATGGTCGTCACGCAGAAATGGGAGAAGATGAATTAACCCGGCGGCGTTCGGCCCTGGTAGATGAGAAGCAATTGGCAAAGTTCGCCCAGGAGGTAGGTTTAGACTTTAGGATGCGGTTAGGCAAAGGCGCAATTCGAGACGGAGGCTACCAAAATCCTAACTTGCTCAGTAGCACCTTTGAAGCAATTCTTGGTGCTTACTATTTGGATAATGATTCCAATATTGAAACAGTTCGTGCAATTATAGAACCGCTATTTGATTCTGTAGATCCTAAGAATATAGTTGTGTCTCGTTCTAATGTAGACTCAAAAAACCGCTTTCAAGAATGGGTGCAACGCAATGTTACTCCAAATCCCCCCAAATATTTCACAGACCAAATAGGAGGCCCTTCTCATGCGCCGGAATTCATAGCCAAAGTATTGGTAGATGAAAAAATTTACGGAGAAGGTAAGGGACGCAATAAAAAAGATGCAGAAAAAGCTGCTGCTGAAGATGCGCTAGCTAAGTTGAAAAAACAAGGTTTGTTGTAGAGATTCAAGTTCTTAGTTGTTTTTTCCTTAACAATACATTAGATTTTTTTGATTCCTTGTGTCAAGCCTGATTGAGATGCCAGGGCGGCCGCATCATGTCAATAAGTAAAGTATATTCTCAACAGAGTTAAAATTAATGTCATTAAGTCTTGCTTATTGCGAAAATTTTAGGCGATCGCTTTGGGGCTTAAAAAATAATCAAACGCGAAATCCTGATTTTTTCGTTGGTTTTTAACCTTCGTTGTCATCAAGAGTAATTTAGATGCGTTTGCCCTGATTGAGATGCCCTTATCCTGATGGACAAAGCCGTTAAGCAATAACTACTACTGCACACAAGTTAGCTGGGAGCATCCACTTTTGGAAGAAACACCGGGCGATTGGAAATCGCGGCTACACAAACTTTCGTCCGCCTGCGCGGACTCTCTGAAACCCGCGTAGGCGGGTTTTGTTTGTATAGCCCCAGACTTCTAGTCTGTTCGCGTAGCGTGCGCCTTAGCGCAGGGCGATCCGCCAAAACAGGATGCTCCCAGTTAGCTCGTTTTATTCTACCAAATGTGGACAGATGCTGGAGAATATTCTGATTCTGGTATGGACTACTATGAGCAAAAATACCAGGAACTGATTCTCAAAAACCTCCGGCAAAAAGCTCAGGCTCTTGGTTTGGAACTTATTCCTATTTCTTGCTCCACCGAATGTGTTTCTTGAAAAGTTTGTTTATTTGTTCACAATTCTTCATTTTTAGATTTCAATTTCAGGATATAAAGAGTTTTATTGAGCAGTAATACTCACTGACTTATTTACAATTCTTGACTTTCCATTTTTAAAGTAAAGTTTATTGTCTTTTAAATTCAACAGCCCCGATCAACTGTTAGTCTTTTAATTAATGAAAGCAAGGTTTGAGCGTAATTACATGTGTCTCAATTTGCTTAACAAAGCTTAAAAGTTCAATAATTAGCGTTGATTTTATAGCGATTAGTTAGTTCTTCAGGAATCTCTAAGAGTTTACATTCACCAAGTACACAACTTCCACAAACTGAACTCCCAAACCCGATGATGAATCATTACTCACTTCAATGGATTGAGGCATGGTGCCAAGAGAATGGCTGGACAGATTTGTTTGTCGAGCGACGTAATAACTTCTGGGCTTTCCCTCCGGGTGGGGTAATGCCGGAACCGATTCCAGTTCATGCTCTCAGATTGATTAAAGCCGAAAATGGACTGACTTTTGAAGAACGATTGTGGTCAATGTCCGCAGTAATCGGCACAATCTTAGCTGTTCTTTTCACCTTTTGGTTTCAGTCGCCGATGCCATTAGTTTTAGCTTTCGCTTTGAACGCCGTTACGGTGGCTCAATTTGAACTTGAAGATGCCTAAATTTTTATTTTGGGCTTTGCTATTAAAAACTGCTCTTGTCTACTTTCAGCAAGAGCAGTTTTTAATTTAATGATTTGAATAGCAAACGTCTAGAGCGCCGATCAAGTACAAGTAGTTGACGTAAAGCGCAGGATATGGGTGTTATGTTAATCGAACGTTTATCCCGCATTTCTCACTCTTCAGTAGGGGCGGGTTAACAGATATAATCCATCATTCATGAATGTCTCGCTTAACCCGCCCCTAAGACCTCTGCACTTCGGTTTGATAAATCTGGTGAGAAATCCTTATGCACTCAGTTTTAATGCGATCGCTAAAAACTAGACCTCAAAATTTAGCCATCAATAGGCGTTTTGACCATACACACGTAATGACGTTTTTGTCAACATATATTAGTTGACCGGCGCTCTAGTAGTCAGCCAACATAGCCACGATCGCTAACAAACAGCAGTAGGGGCAACATCTCCGCGATCGCCTGATTTTATTCAGGTGAACCCAAGGAGGTTGCCCCTAGATTTGAAAAATTTTACTTAATTAATAAAATTTACTCAGCAGTGACGAGTTCAGTACTACCGCGTGTACGACGCCGTGTGAGGCTGTTGAATAGCATTACACCGATCGCCTTAATTAAATTACCTTCCAACTCCTGGAACATCTTCATGTTCGTGCCAAAAGCGGCATTAGCTTCATCAACGATGCGATCGGTTGTAGCATCATCAAGGGGTAATTCATCCAAAATTTGCCGATATTTGGCTTTGAATGCCTTCTCGTCAGGAATCTCTGGAAACTCATAAAAAGCTGTTCCTTGCCCATCCGACAAATTCATCGCTGTTACAGCAATATTTTTGAGAATTTGTCCCCCGGATAAGTCACCCAAGTAACGAGTATATGAATGGGCGATTAATAGTTCTGGTTCGGTTTGAGATATTTCTCGGATGCGCTTTACATAAGCTTCACCTGCGGGAGATAGCTTGATTTGCTCTCTCCAGTTTGCACCAAAGTAATAATTCAGGTCTTGCTCTAGGGTATGCTTGCGGTTTAGCTGAGGAAAGTTAATTTTAGAAATTATTGGGTGCTGGTGGTGCTTTTCCATTTCCTCTTCCATCGCTGAGTAGACGAAGTAGAAGTTAGCAACTAGTTTCCGGTAAGAGTTTTTTTCCACTACTCCTTTTAAAAAGCACTTGACAAAACCTACATTCTCTGCCATCGTGTGGGCTTTCTTGGTGCCTACACGTAATTTGGTTGCTAAATTGCTGCTCATGCTAAATTTCTCAACTTTAAAAAGTTAACTGCCGGAGTTCCGATTTACTAACGGCTAAAAAAGCCATTAAAAAGTTACCTTAAAACTATTTGATGAGAATTTATATTAAAAATTTTTAAGCTAAGATGATTTTGTAGTTTTTTACACACTAACCAGCTAGGGAAAATGATTTTCGCTCGCTTTTTACATTTCCCCTCTTCCCCTTCTTCATAAAATATCTCTTAATTCTCGTATTAATTCTATCCAGATGAATGCTTAGAGAATAAATTAGCAAGTTTTTATACTTCAGTAGTTATCTCCAAGAAATCCACAAATCAATACCAAGTTAAGTATAGGCACTGAGGAATATACAATATGCAAGTGATATATTACAAATACATTAACTGAGGAAAAAACACATATTTTCATTGTTAATAATATATTTTACAGCAGTCTATAACGTCAGTAATGTATAAAACTTAAATTTCAACACCAGATATGTAAACTGATTTAATGGTGACAAATAGTACAGAGGCTATGCTGTTAGTACCCAATAAACTAAATTTCAATCTTTGAGATAGTTAATTCCAAGAAATTATTACATTAACAATATGGGAAATATTTTAAATCGTTTAAAGATTAGTCTGCACAACAAGCTATGGCTGTTTAACTACCGATTGCGAGAACTTCAGATCCGGCTACAGTTCTACTGGCTTTTGTATCAAGGTAGTCAACCGTTAGATATTAGCAACAAATCGCTGATTGTGTTTGCTCCTCACCAAGATGATGAAGCACTTGGCTGTGGTGGAATTATTGCACTGAAGCGAGAACAAGGTGTACCTATTAAGGTTGTTTTTGTCACGGATGGAGGGGGTTCCCATCAAGGTAATCCCAGAATTACCCGCTCCGAAATTATTCAAATTCGTAAACAAGAAGCACTGACAGCTTTGAATATTCTGGGTGTTGATTCCAAAGATATTCACTTTCTGAATAGATCTGATGGTTTACTACACAAGATGACAGAAGCCGAGCAGCAGCAAACTATTGAGGATATTGTGCAATTGTTGCATACATTTCAGCCCCAAGAAGTTTACGTAACTCACAAAAAAGATCGGAGTCAAGACCATGAGATTACTTATCAACTCGTTAAGACTGCGATTGTTAAAGCTGGGGTGAAAGTTGATTTATGGGAGTATGCCATCTGGTTGCTTTGGAAATCTTTACTATTTCAGGATCTCAAGTTTGACGAATTGGCAGGTGCTCATCGATTGGCTATTCATACAGTGCAATCCAAAAAGAATGAGGCAATCAAAACCTATCGTTCTCAATATTTACCTCTAGATGCCGAATCTAGTGCGGTACTACCTCCTGGTTTTCTCTGGCGGTTTTTCTTACCTCATGAGGTTTTTTTCAAATCAGAATTGCCAAAGCTATAGCTTTCTCCTTTGGAATTGGAAAAAACGAAATTGTGTTTAACTTTTTTGAATATTGAATAAGGTAGAAGAGACAATTACTTGAAGATTTTGAACAACTACTGGCTTGTTGATCAATAGATATTAGATTTAATTGGGTTTTTCGCCATTTATTCATTGACCAATTAAATTCAAAATCAATTGACGAATTCATGGCTTTCTCAATATAAATCAATAGCTTTTGCCAACAAAATATCTACTTTTACAGCCTCAATCTCTTTATTGTAAATTAACAGGAAAATAAATGATTCAATCAGAAAAAAACTTTTGCTTTTGTACTTTAGCATTAGGCAAAAAATATATAGCTCTTGCTTGCTTATTAGCAAAGGACATAGAAATACATTCTCCTAACACTTATTTGATTGTCTTAACTGATGATCCTGAAGAATTTAGCAGATATTCTCAAGTGTTAGCCTTTAAGCATCAACAGCAGGGTGTTAAGTGTTACCATGATAAAAGATTTGCAATTGCCAAATCTCTCTCACTCTTTAATTCATGTATATTCATCGACTCAGATATGCGAATCTTGGCATCAGTACCAGAAGATATGCAATGGCTGCTAACACCAGGAATTAGCGCCAGAGCTTGTATGGATATGCCCAAAAAATTTGCTAAAGTTCTTGCAGGAACTGCTAATAGTAAATTGGTGAGAGAATTTGCAGTTGTTCAAGATGCAACAAAAATGCTTAATTTGGAAGCAAGTTGGAAGGATATTAATTTCGTTCACGAGTACTTATTCTCAGTTACTAAAGATTCAGGCAAAGAAATTGAATTTTTGAATCAATGGGAGGTGCTTGCCAATTACTTTGAGCTAAACGGAATTTATGAAGGTGAAGGGAATGCAATAGGTTTAGCTGCTTATAAAGCTGGGCTGACAGTTAGATGGAGTGAGATGGAGGGCATTTCATTTTTCAATAATAAAATTGAGATAGTAAAAATTAACAAGGGTCAATCAAATAGGGATGAAATTTCTAAGTATTTTGAAGAACATGACAAGATTTTATACCCTAAGCGTTCTTTCCTGGGCAAAGCTATAGATAAACTTGGAAAAGCAATTACACATTTTTACAGAAAAATACGGTTCAAAATTGTTCGATCTTCTTTGTTAAACTAATATCTAAACACCGTTATTAAACTTGATTTTTCAAGTTTTTAAACAAAAAATCTAGTTTCTTGGCTTCACAATTGCAAGAAACTCATTTTTTTAACATCCTTTGATAGCATCCTAATGAACGCGATCGCTATCATATCGCCTAGCGTAAGATAGATAAATACGTAGACATTTAAATGCTAAATGACAGTTTCTCATAGATTAGATCAGAACTTCAAAGGGGACTTACCCTACGGGATGCTACGCGAAGATTTGTTTTAGCTAGAATCCCAGTCTTTCGGTTTTGTGGTGCAAGATTTGAGAAAAGATTTTCTGTCAGAATTGTTGAATCAAGTATTAAATGCTATTTTCTAGTGTGATTGTGTGGAGTATTGAAACAGATGGTTTCATCTATAACTCGGACACCGGGCATTCCTGGGGATTCTGCTTCTGAAACTGAGGGATTGGGCAAAGGGATTGAGAGCAGTTTTGGGCTGAATTTAATCCCACTACCAGCAAATCCCTTATTTGGCACAGACGGGATTCGCGGACGAGTGGGAGAATTACTGAGTGCGCCCCTAGCGTTGCAAGTTGGTTTTTGGACGGGGATTGTTTTACGTCACCATGCTACTCAGGTAGGGCCAGTCATTCTCGGACAGGACTCTAGAAACTCCAGCGATATGCTGGCAATGGCTTTGAGTGCAGGGTTAACAGCAGCAGGGCTAGAGGTTTGGTATTTGGGGTTATGTCCCACTCCTTGCATTGCCTATCTCACCAGCATCACTGATGCCATCGGCGGAGTGATGATTTCTGCCAGCCACAATCCCCCAGAAGATAATGGGATTAAGATTTTTGGCGCTGATGGTGGGAAGTTACCGCAAATATTGCAGGCAGAAATAGAAGCGGGACTACGTGGCAAAATATCACCGATTACTAAAATTAGTAATTGCGGACGGCATTACTCACGTTTAGAGTTAGTGGGACATTATGGCGAGGCGTTGAAAAAACCCTTAAACAGTGCCCTAAATCTTCAGGGAATGAAGATTGTTTTAGATTTGGCATGGGGAGCAGCAGTCGGGTTAGCACCATCAGTATTTATAGAAATGGGGGCAGAGGTAATCTGCTTGCATAACGAAGCAGATGGCGATCGCATTAATGTTAACTGCGGTTCCACACACCTAGATATCCTGGCAGCAACAGTACAAGAACACAACGCCGACATCGGCTTTGCCTTCGATGGCGACGCCGATCGCGTCTTAGCAGTAGATAATACAGGCAGGCAAGTTAACGGCGATTACATTCTCTACCTGTGGGGACGCCACTTGCAACAAAACCAACAATTGCCAGACAACCTGATTGTATCTACAGTCATGGCCAACTTAGGCTTTGAGAAAGCTTGGCAGCAAATTGGTGGTAACTTAATTCGTACCGCAGTCGGCGACCAATACGTGCAAGCCGAAATGCAGCGGACTGGAGGAATGCTAGGCGGTGAACAATCAGGTCATATTCTTTGCCGTCATTATGCTGTAACTGGGGATGGCTTGTTAACAGCATTACACACAGCATCTTTGGTGAGAGAGGCGGGTGTTTCCTTGAGCGAATTAGTAGATCAAAGCTTCCAGACCTATCCGCAATTGTTGCGGAACGTGCGAGTTGTCGATCGCGATCGCCGCTTAGGATGGCAAGATTGCCAACCTGTGCAACAAGCGATCGCTCTTGCTGAAGCTGCAATGGGTGATTCCGGCAGAATTTTGGTTCGCGCCTCTGGCACAGAACCAGTAATCAGAGTAATGGTGGAAGCAGCTAATGCCGAACTCGCCAACCACTGGACAAATGAATTAGTTTCACAAGTCCAGCAGCATCTCATGGACTAAATTCTACCGTTAACCTAAGCATGGGAATTGAAGAATGGGGACGGCGAACAAATTCGCCGTCCCCATTCCTCCATACTTGAAACCAGTTTTGACCAGTTGCGTCCTTTGCGGGTTAAGGAAAATAAGTATCGCTGAAACGTCTACAGGATAAGAGTTCAAGTCAAAAACACCACTGGTATAGATTGCGTTTCCGGTTTAGCGTCGAACTTGGTTAGAGATATCTTTGCCTGTCTGCGCTGCACTTTCCCCTACATCATTAGCCGTTTTTTGAGCACCTTCTACATACCCAGATCCAAATTGTTTAAAGGCTTCTGCTGACTCTTCACCAATCTTTTGAAGTCGTTTTCCAGGAGAACCTTCCGTTTCACGAGCTTCTTTATTCCACTCACCGATTGTTTTTGGTCTTTGAGAATCATCTTGTTGTATCTGTTCGCGAACTCTTTCACCTAAGGCTTTGTCGTTGTGCCCATAACCAACATTCGTTGTCAGTATTAGAAAACCAGCTAGGACAACAGCCAATAAACTTTTTATCTGAAGTCCTTTAAGCAGGGAACTGATGTGACTAATCGTCCGAGAAATCAAATTTGTCATGCCAATTAGCTTTTTTTTTGAAGTACAAATAAACATTAACTATAAAAAACTGATTATCCTTCTAACAAAAGGAATATCTCAGTTATGAAAAGTATTAGATGAGACTATGCCAATCAACTGAGAACAAATTGACTAAATTAAACCATAGGATTTCTGTATGGTAACTGTTTTCATATATTGCTTGATTTTGACATCACCTAAGCGAGAGAAATTGGTATACAAAACTACAGCCAATCACTCAAACTCGGTTTGTGGTTGACCGAAAATGAAAAGGATACAGAGCAACTAAATTTATTTATGGGGATCAATAATGCAAGAATTTTGAATTTTGTTAGCGCAGCGTAAAGCCTTCTCTTTCAGAGACGCTAACGCGAACGGCATGGCTTATCTGCGACACGCTGCGCGAACGTAGAGAGCGTCATTTTTAATTCGGAGCGTACCCCTTTGGGGATCTTGCTTCTCGTAGAGAAGCGACGTGACTAGATTGCTCTATCCCATCCTGGCTAACAAATCAAAGCGATTTTCATCAACCTGGTGAAAGGGCGATAACTAGGCAAAAATGCTGATTTTCTGTTGGAATAACGCTTTAAAGATCATTGAGAATAATTGAGGATGCAAGAAAACGGTTGAGATTAGCATAAATTTCCAAAATTCATCTGAAAAAAGCATTTATCTGCTTAATAATAGCTTTCTCAGAAGTCTTACTCTTGGTTTATAAATCAGGCTTGAGATTGTTCAACTGCCAAATGTAGCACCAAATACATTTTTAATGCTACATTTGGTTTTTAATACAGGTAGAAGTAAAAAAAACATATATCTTTAGTTGTAAAAATTGTCTATCTTAAGACATAGATGCTTAATGGATAATTTCTAAAGAGTTACTAATAACAATCAATAGTCACATGACTTTTAGCTAGTACACTGTGACGGAATTTTGCCTATCTTTAACAAGTTGCTCGATCAACTTGTCTGTTAATTGAGATGGTAGCTGTATTTCTGCTGTACTAGAGGCATTGTTTATCTGACTGAGTGGATTTATATCGTAATCCCTAGATATTGGAAGGGCTTACAGACGAAAAACTACTCGACATTTTTCCTTAACACGAGAACTGCTTCAGGTGGAAAGCCAAAGGATGAAATACTGGATAACGAAATTAGCAATCTGTATAGTGTTACTGTATAGCTTGTTGCTATCAACTGATTACGCAGAAGCAAACGAACTTCCAAATATTTCTCATCTTGATGTACAGCAATTAAATGCACGCCCAGAAGTTGAAAACTTAGCGAGTCCTGACAATAATCTTACTGAGATTAAAAAGGAAGATTTTTGCCGATTTAATGGCATTGTGAATAGGATTGATAAACTAGAGGGACTCTTCACACTTTATTGCAGTGAGGATTCAGGCAAAATCTACTTAGAACTTAAACCAGAGCAGCTAAATCAAAACTACCTAGCGATTGTGACATTGGAATCAGGCGTTGGGGAAAGTGGGATTTATAGTGGATTACCTCTTTCCGATTTTATCTTCTACTTCCAACGAGTAAACAATAGATTGCATTTTGTTGTGCGAAATGTTAAATTCCGTACAGAAAGTAGAGCAGAACAGCGATCGCTTGCTCGTTCATTTAGCGATTCCGTTCTTTATTCACTCCAAATAGCTACTATTGATCCAAAGAATCAAAATATTCTGATCGAACTGAATGAACTGCTAATGCAGGATTTTCCGGGATTAACTCCCCTATTGAAATATTCTTTGCTGGCTGATTATCGCTTAGATGCACGCAAGTCATATTTTGGTGATGTTAACAGCTTCCCGGAAAACATAGAGATTGATTCTATTTATGGTTTTTCATCACTAGAAGGATCGAATTTAGTTACCGTACCCGATAGCAGGGCGCTGACTCTGAAGGTACACTACAGTTTTTCTCAACTGAGAGAAAACAATGGTTATATTCCCAGACTTGCCGATGACAGAGTGGGATATTTTATTACTGCTTTCCAAGATTTCTCTAATAATAATCCTCACGAATCATTTGTACGTTACATCAATCGCTGGTATCTAGAACCATCCGATCCAAATGCCCCC
This sequence comes from Nostoc sp., assembly GCF_036917155.1. GTDB lineage: Bacteria > Cyanobacteriota > Cyanobacteriia > Cyanobacteriales > Nostocaceae > Nostoc. The sequence goes on from NZ_JBALDZ010000208.1 coordinate 53,754, forward strand.
TTGTCTCCACCCAAAAAGCCAATTGTATATTGGATTGAAAATGCTGTACCCCTAGAGTACCGCGATGCGATTCGTGAAGGCGTTTTGATGTGGAATAAAGCATTTGAAAAAGCCGGATTTCAAAATGCCATTGAAGTGCAGCAAATGCCAGATGATGCTGATTGGAAACCAGCCGATGTACATTACAACACTATTCGCTGGTTCAATTCTTTAGATGCAGGTTTTGCCAGAGGGCCGATGCGCGTCAACCCATTCACTGGGGAAATATTGGATGCAGATATCATCGTGGATGCCAATATGGTGCGTTTAGTTCAGCAAGAATATCACGCACTGATGGAAGTTAATTCATCACTAGGAACAAACCCATGTCAAGAAAAGGCAGGAGAACATGAGAATGTGAGGAAATTTGTGGATAGATTATCCGCGTCATCTCCCACTGCTCTTTTTTCCTCTGAGTTCTGCTATGGTGTGGAGTCTTCAAATCAAGCAGCTATAGGGGCGCTGGCGTTGTCAGTTTTGCCAAATGCTACACCCAGTAGTGAAACAATGAAAGAGTATGTGCATCAATATTTGCGTTCGATCATTGCTCACGAAGTCGGGCATACTCTGGGTTTGCGCCACAACTTTCATGGCAGCACCATGTTAGCGCCTGAAGAATTAAATAATACTGAAATCACTCACACCAAAGGTTTAGTGGGTTCGGTGATGGACTATCTACCTGTGAATATAGCACCGCAGGGAGTACAGCAAGGTGACTATTTCCCCAGAGTTGTTGGCCCTTATGACGAATGGGCTATTGAGTATGGTTATAAAAGAAACCCATCAGCAGCGCTTGAGGCGATTATTCCAGAATCAGAAAAAAGTTTTTTAGATCAAATTGCACTAGCGTCACCTCAACCAGAATTATCTTACGCAACTGATGAGGATATCTGGGACATCAATCCTTTGGCAAATGTCTGGGATATGAGTAGTGATGTGCTGGTTTATTCACAGTGGCAAATGGATAATGCTCGTTTTATGTGGCAGCACCTTGACAAGGGTTATCTATCGAAAGGAGAAAGCTATAGTAATCTACGTCTGAAATTCAATCGAGTACTTAAATATTATTTTCGGAACGCTACCTTACTTTCTAAATACATTGGTGGACAATCGTTTCAGCGTCTCCATACTAATGATGATGCTGCTTGGACATTTGTACCAGTTTCACTTTTAAAACAACGTCAGGCGTTGACAAAGTTACAAGAGTATGTATTTGCTGAGAACGCTTTCAGCTTTTCACCCCAATTGCTGAATCAACTGGCACCGTCGCGCTGGGAACATTGGGGTAGTCCTGCACCTAACAACCGCCTTGATTATCCAATTCACGATCGCATTCTGAGTTTTCAAAGTTCGATATTGCGATCGCTATTAGACAGCGATCGCCTAAATCGGTTACAAGATATAGAATTAAAAACTCTACCTGGGCAAGCACTTTCCATTCCAGAACTGTTAGACACCCTGCAAACAGGCATCTGGACAGAAGTTTTTGCCCCCGGAGAATCAAAGCCAATTTCTAGCATCCGCCGTTCATTGCAACGAGAATATCTGAATATTTTGCTCCAGATGATGTTGGGTATTACCAATACACCTGAAGATGGGCGGACATTGGCTTGGCATGAATTGCGCCAACTGCAAAAAGCCATTGATGTCAGACTCAAACAAATTGGTGAAAGTCTTGATATTTACACCTTAGCCCACTTAGAAGCTTCTGGTGATCGCATCACTAAAGCATTAAACGCGCAGTTACTCTCTAGATAGCAATGATACTCCTAAGGGACTGACAAATAAAAAAATACTCAACTACTTCTTGTGGGGTGGGTATCTCGCCATACATGTCAACTTAACCTAAAAGTCATGTCCCGCAAGGAACTGAAGTTCCTTGCTAATAGCAAAAGTCATCTGAAGATGACTAAAATATACCCAAAAATCCTTAGTCTACTTCAGTAGACTTTAGCTATTAACCCAAGTTGCGTGTTAGGCGACTCTGGGTGCGAAGCACCCGGAGAGTCATGCGATCGCACAAAAACTCTTCGGTTACGTCAGATCATAACCG
>NZ_JBALDZ010000209.1:0-17147 GCF_036917155.1 Nostoc sp.
GCTTTTTTTCTGCTGATAACTATAAACAAAATTAATTATTCGTTTGTTCGCGTAAGATAAACGCGAACAATTTATTTTTGTCCAAAGTCCAAAATTCTATCTAAACTCTAAAGTAATAAAGTAATATGAGCTATTTCGATTTTTTTTCAAAAAGATAAACAAGAATGATTGACAAAAAAGTAATTTAAAGGTATGTCTGTGAGTTTTCAACTTCTAACACTGTTCTAATAAACTCTTGAAGTTATTAAAAAAAGTATTGTACTAAGTATTATTTTTTCCTTACACCCTTCGCCTTCTGCTCCCTCGGCTTTAACAGCTTGTCATAAGAGAGACAGGAGTATCTATTCTTTGTACAAGAGTAACATAAGTAATACTAAGCCAACTTAGACCTATCTAAGAATTTTCTCCAATGAGACTGTAAATCAGCCCAGCCAGTACAATTAGAGTCACAATTACATAGGTATAATCTTTGAGTCGAACAAAGGCTAACAGAGAAAAAACAACTCTCATAACTGGAGTAGCAATCAGTAGCAGTAGTCCTAGTTGAATAATGCCTCGGTTACGACCTGATAATATTGATATTTTTACCCCGGCTGGAGTGCGAAACTCTGCTGGTTCTCCCCGAAAAAACTGGTAATTAGGAACCTCAGTCCCGTGGCGAATTAAGTACAAAATTCCACCCGTTAGAACCAGAACGCTAGCAAGGATGACCCCGACTCTTAACAGATTGCCAATAAATTGCTCAAAACGCTGCTCAAACTTAGTACGTCTGTTTAGAACCATTTTAAAGCCTCCCAGTTAGACCTTTGTAGATCATTTCCAGCGCCAGTACCAAAATCACACCACTGAAAATATTTCGCAAAAGTTGTACCCTAGCTCTGACAAGTACTCGCGCCCCCAATACAGCACCACACAGTACTCCCAACATCACTGGCATTGCTAATCCGGGGTCGATATAACCTCGGTTTAGATATATTCCTGCACTAGCTGCTGCTGTTACTCCAATCATGAAATTGCTGGTAGTTGTGGAAACTTTGAATGGAATATGCATTATTTGATCCATTGCCAGCACCTTGAGCGCTCCCGAACCAATACCTAGCAAGCCGGAAAGTACACCAGCTATAAACATTAGCCCAAATCCAAAGGGAACACCACGCACGTTGTAAGATTGTTCTCCGGTAGAAGTTGGATAAGTACTATTTAGCTTCAAGCGTGTTGCCAGGGGATCTGGCGGTAAATTATCGATGTTTTCGGAGTAGGGTTTACGAGATAGGTACGCACTATAAAGTAAAACAATCCCAAACACAATAGCGATCGCCCCAGTCGAAATCTTTGCTGCTACAATCGCTCCAGCTACAGCGCCAAAGGTTGTTGCTATTTCTAGGAACATTCCTAGTCGCATATTAGTGTAACCTTCCTTTACATAAGCAGAAGCTGCTCCACTAGATGTAGCAATCACAGATACTAAGGAAGCACCAATAGCATAGTGAAGATCCACTCTACAAACTACAGCGAGGAAAGGAACAATTACTACGCCACCACCTAAGCCTGTCAAAGCTCCTAAAAATCCAGCGCTCAAGGAGCCAAACCATATTAATAGCGAAAAATCCAGAGTATTCAAGGTTTATTCTCCACTATTTGGTTTTATGGGTAAAAACACCAATTAGTTTCACACTGGTTAGTTGGTTTTACTTTATATTTTTTCATTTATAAAAACAAATATTTTTTCTTATTGAATTAATAAAAGTTTTTAATCATTTTTTATATAAAGCATTGAAAAAACTGTCAAAATGAAAAATCATTTATAGTCTATTCCGCTAAATTTTTCTCAAATTTATAAAACAGATATTTAAGCAGCTAAACTACTGTAAGTCATCGTCATCTTGAGGGGTTATTACTGTAAAAGTTCTTCCCCTATCTCACTCACTTTGTTATAAGAAACCTGTTGGGAAAGTTATTTTTCTAAAAAAATATAGTATTATCTATTTTTTAATACAGAAATATTATCACAATGCGTATTTTGGTAGTCGAAGATGATGTTCAGCTAGCAGAGATGCTGATGGAAGCCCTGACTGACCGTCAATATGTGGTAGACATAGCTCAAGATGGAGAGGAAGCATGGGATTGCATTAAAGTATTGGAATATGATTTAGTGGTGCTAGATATTACCTTACCCAAGTTAGATGGTGTAAGTTTTTGTGAACGGTTGCGATCGCCTACATCAAGGCATAGTTTATCACGCAACATCACAATACCTGTACTCATGTTAACAGCACGCGATACCCTTGGCGACAAAATTACCGGGTTGGATGCTGGAGCAGATGATTATATGGTCAAACCTTTTGAAATGCCAGAGTTAATGGCTCGTGTTCGCGCACTATTGCGGCGCAATAGTGCCGCAACATCTTCTTCGGACTTTGGTTGGGGTAATCTGCGTTTAAATTCTAGCACTTATGAAGTCACATACTCTGACAAGCCTTTACACCTAACACCTAAAGAATTTGCTCTTTTAGAATTAATGGTTTCTAGCGGTCGGCGGGTGCTAAGTCGAGCCGGAATTATTGAGCGCATCTGGTCGCTTGATGACCCTCCTAGCGAAGAAACTGTTAAGTCTCACATTAAAAGTTTACGGTATAAACTTAAAGACGTAGGTGCTGCCGATGATTTTATTGAGACAGTTCATGGATTGGGCTATCGCTTAAAGCAGCTTTAGGAAAATACCCGATTTCTACCCGATATTTACCTCTTATCTTTACAACTGATTGTTAGACTACAATTACTGAAGTTAACCTCTTCTTTTACACTAGAACACTATTAGTTCTCCAAATCAATTTAATTATTGGTTTGGGGAATTTTAATTTTTATCTAAAAGCAATTAGTAAACCAGCTTTTTAAATGTCGAGAATTCATTAAGTCGGGAGCAACTGAGATGACTACTGCTTTTGGTTGCCCTTCCTGGACTAAGGCGATCGCTTAGAGTTGGCTTGTTGGATTAGCTGAGAAAGCTCTTGGTTGTCGCGTATATTTGCTTATAGCATATAATTTGCCATTTTGAAGTCAGTTATAATTCTATGTTACGCGATCGCCTATTTCCTTATTCTTAAGTTATCAGCAAAACCTCTAGAAGTTAGATAATTGAGGCGATAGCCTAAAAATTACGACTCACAGGAATAGCGATCGCGCTTCATCAGAGAAAGTGATCAAAGTAACTCGACAATTAGCCAAAAACATGGTTACGATTGTACGATTAAGCTTGAGTCGGCACGCAGTAACCCACAATGAGGTTATTATTTCCCTTAGTTGGGTTGCGTTTCTTAACCCAACCTACAAGATCGGCGATCGCACTAAAATCTACTTAATATTAGCTAGGGATATATGAGCCAAGATGCTTCTGGATTGTCAATAAAAGGTGAGAGTATACAAAGCCTTTATGGTTCTTATCTTGCAAAAGAATTTTTAGTTAATAGACGTTATCAACGAAAGTTGGTATGGACAGTTGACGAAAAGAGATCATTTTTAGATTCTATTATCAATGGATATCCAGTTCCATTGGTATTATTAGCTGAAGTAACTACTGAAAAAGGTAGAAAACAAGAAATAATTGATGGGATGCAGCGATTAAACGCAATTATGTCTTTTATTGATCAAGAGTTTGATATTAATGAGATGTACTTTGATCTAGACACAATGGCAGACACTAAACTCCTTAAGGATAATGGAGAAATAATACAAAAAACCAATGTTTTGGACAGAAAAGTATGCACTAATATAGTTCGATATCAAATTCCACTTTCAGTATTTAAAGAAGCAGGAACAAGTCATATTGACGAAGTTTTTAGACGCTTGAACTCTGGAGGTAGACATCTTTCAAGCCAAGAATTAAGACAAGCAGGTGTAACAAGTAAATTTGCATCAATAGTGAGAAAGCTTGCAAGCAATGTCAGAGGAGATTCAAGTGTATCAGATATTTTAGATTTAAATTCTATGAAAAATATTAGTATAACTAATCGTAATTTAGATTACGGAATCTCTGTAGAAAGTATTTTTTGGGTTAAAAACAACATCATTACAAAAGAAGATTTAAGACAGTCACGAGACGAGGAGATAATTGCGGATATCGTTGCATGGGTGGCAATGGACAAGGGAATAAGATCAAGTTCTGATATTCTAAATCAACTGTATGGCTACAATGATAGTGAAAGTGAACAATCTCTTGCAAGCACGCTTGAAATTCAGATACAGAAGATCAACGAAGATTTACTAATTACCAATGTACAATTTGTTCTTGACAAACTCATTGAGATTATAAACAAATCAGGCAAGACTTTTAATTCTCTGCTTTTTGAAAATCAACAAGCAAAAATTTCAAGATACTTTCAAATTGTATTTTTGTCCTTATACCAAATCTTAGTAGAAGAAAATTCGGAAGTTATTAATGAAAAGCTGCTAATAAGCCATCTTAATAAGGCAGGTGATAAAACGATAAGACTTGCTGCTGGTGGTGGCAATTGGTCTGCAAAAGAAAAACAAACACAATTAGATGCTCTTTGCGGCGTTATAAGATCATGTTTTGCTAAGAAGGCTGAGAATGATCCAGCGAGAAATCAATGGATAACAAGATTTGAGAATATTTTAATGCAAAGTTCAACAGAGCAGGCACTTTATGACTTCAAAGTTGGATTACACCCTCTCATTGTCACTGAAAGCACACTTAATCAAGATACGTTCTCGAAAATAATAAAGACTTTAACAGCGATGGCAAATACTTTTCCAAAGTCAACTGGATATTGCCTTTTAGGTGTTGCAGACAACAAGGAAACATCAGAAAAATATAAAGAAATTTATAGTTCGGATTGTGTATCCTATTCAAATTTCTTTGTAACTGGAATTGATTCCGAGGCTAAAAAATATCATGTTGATATTGATAAATACTTTACAAAAATTAAACAGCTAGTTGATAAAGAACCATTAAGTGAGAGGGACAAAGATAATATTTCAAGAAATATTTTTAATGTTAAATACTTTGACAAAACAGTAATTATTCTTAAAATTGAATCTGGTAATGTTCCATCTGTGTACAATGGAAAATACTATGTTAGATATGCTAGTAGTCTAAGTGAAGTCAAGCCTGAAAACTTTTCTGAATTATTTTCAAGATTTCATCAGTTAAAGCAATAACAATCGCTGGTGTTGTAGTAGTGTGATCGCCGCTTCGTAGGCTGGGTTGACAACAGGAAACCCAGAATTGCTTTTCTCTGGTAGCACTAACCAGAAGCCAGATTGCACTTTAAGCTGTAACTGTAGATGCGATCGCAAAGCTAAAATGAGACAGCGATCAGTGTATCGGTTTTGAGTTAGAGTCGATCGCTTGCCGCTCAGTTTAGCCGTTAAGTTTGTCTGTTTCTGGTCAATATTTTTCCATCAAAAATGATTGACTTCGTTGTTGAGTTCTAAAAAGTTATTGGCAATTCCTTTCAGGATGCGTCTCGCTACAAAGACAAATAATAGTTAAGCGATCGCCTAAAAATTACGACTCACAGTAATAGCGATCGCCTAACTCCTCAAATCGCCAATATAAGCCCCAATTTGTTTAAGTCCCTGCAAAACTTGGATACGTTCTGATGTATTTTCAAGTAACCGATAAGTATGGGATCTAGTATATTGAGGGACATTTTGGTGGCGATCGCATTTCAAAAACAATACTTCTCTTCCGTTTGTAACCATTCCATAACAACTTGACTGTAAGTTGGGAGCGCTCAACAAATAAGTAAGTGCTTGGGGAATTCCCGCCGTAACGTCTAGTCTTGCAGGCTTTGACTCGATTACCAAAATCCAAAAACTATCTTGAATCACCAAAATATCAATCCTGCCTTGAACTGCAATAGCATTAGCTTCGTCTGCAACTTCGATATTGGTACTTACTTCTGCTTTTACCAAAAAAGGAAACTGATAGAAACCTGCTAAATCTAGCAATGGTGATATAACTACAAGCTTAACAATTTCTTCGAGAGGTGGTTCTTCTTGACTGAGATAGGTATAGTTTCGAGTGAGGCGATCTAATCCTTGTAGTTCCGCTTCGGTTAGAGTCGGCGCATTATTTAACCATTCATCAAAAAAGCGATCGCTAGAGTCTAGTCTCAAGCCAAAAGTTTGACGGAGAGCGCCAAGGGTAAGGCTACTAGCATTTGTAATCACGGTTAAATTCTTGTAGTAATTACATGAAGTTTAAAAGTCTAGAGATTTGATCTAGGCTCCAATACCTAATATACGATATATTAAGAGCAAAAGAGCGATCGCCTAAAAATTACGACTCACAGGAATAGCGATCGCCTTTAAAAGATAGATTGTTGAGGCGATCGCCTAAAAATTACGACTCACAGGAATAGCGATCGCAACCCATTTCCAAATTAACTCTATTGCACTTTGGAAATCCAGGAGTAGCCTTAGCTAATATCTAAAGTTTAGGATAGGCAATCCTTTGGTGATGAAATTGCTGCCAAACCTGGACAAAAATATGAGCAATTTGAGACATCTCTGCCCGTGTTAACCCTGAATCTATCAACTGATTATCCTGCCAACGTGCTTTCAGGATTTTATTTACCATTGCCAGTGCTGCTTCTGGGGTTGCGTCTTTGAGGGAGCGTAATGCCGCCTCACAAGCATCAGCCAATATAGCAATCCCCGTTTCTTTGGATTGGGGAATGGGGCCGTCATAGCGGAAATCTGATTCGTGTAAAACTTTTTCAGGATTTTGTTGCTGTTGCTGTGCTTGTTGGTAGAAATATGCAATTAAAATAGTTCCTTGATGTTCGGGAATAAATGCCTGAATAGCGCTCGGTAGCTTGTGTTGACGAGCCATTACTAACCCTTCGCTCACATGCTTTTTGATAATTTCCGCACTTTTCCAGGGATCATTAATCACATCGTGTTTATTAATACCTCCCATTTGATTTTCAATAAATCCTAGAGGGTCATGCATTTTACCAATGTCATGATAGAGAACCCCAGCCCTAACCAGTTCCACATTACAATTTAATGCTCGTGCCGCAGCTTCTGCTAGAGTAGCGACAAACAGTGTGTGCTGGAAAGTTCCCGGAGCTTCATTAGCTAGGCGTTTTAATAAAGGTCGGTTGGGATTGGACAATTCAGCCAGACGAATAGGCGTGACTAGATCGAATAAAGCTTCTAGGTAGGGGCTTAAACCTAGTGCTAAGATGCTCCAAACTAACCCTGCTAAACCGTTGAGGACGGCTGCACCCAGCACAGCATACCAAAGGGGTGCGATCGCAGTGTTGACCAACAAATAAACTACTCCCTGCGTCAACCCAATTAAGATTCCCAAGGTAGCTAATTCCTCTCGCGTTCGCAGTGCTTCTCTACCAGGGTATCGCCATTGTCCCGCCATCAATCCGCCAAGAATTCCGCCAGCTGCACTAGGTACTAAATAATGCCAGCTAAGTTCCGTTCCCATTGAGAGCAATATCGTTAGTAACCCCATAACAGTGCCTCCGATCGCAGTACCGTAGAAGCTACCAACAAGCAAACCAATAGCAGGTAAGCCTGTAAATGATTTGGTCAAGATTATTAGCAACGGCGCACTGAGAGTAAGGAGCAGTATCAAGAGATAATCGCTTGGTCGTAATTTGGCGTAAATCCTTCGTTCTACCAGTTTGAAAACAGCCACAGCCAATCCCACCATCCCACTAAAACGAATCAGATGCAGCCAATCGATTTCGCGTTGACTCAAGTGAAAGTGGTCTAATAGAACAAAATCAGCCTGGGTAATTTTTGCTCCAGCCTGAACGATAACTTCACCTTTTTGGATGCTGACGATGGTCGGTTCTACTTCTTCGGCGGCTTGTTCTGCAATCAGCTTGGTTTGCTCAATGTCTTTAATTAAATTTGGTGCGATCGCTTCTGATAGCAATCGCCTTGCTAAAGGTTGTGCTGTTTCTGGCACAGAAACACTCACCTGCATCCCGATTGCAGAGTTCAGGTTCGTTTTGGATAACCCTGGATAAATACCCTGTGCTAACATTCGGTCTAAAGTTTGACGCACTTGGATTTGAGTTTTTTGCCAATCTGTATCAGACAGGTTTAAGAAAGTGGGATCGTAAAGGGTTTCGGGTTGGGCATAGACGCTTTGCGTGTTGTTTTTAGACATCGCGCTCAGGGCTTTTAGGCTGATATTATAGCGCTGACGAGCTTGGGCGATCGCTTTTAATAGTTGAGCAAAAGCCTGGGAGGAGTTAGACTCTCGGTAAGTTCGCAGTTTTTTCACTGCTAGCTGTTGGGCAGAATTTAAACCAGTCAAATTGCTATTTTTATCCAAACCTCGTAATACTTGCTGCCATTGAGGTTCTGGTGCTTGTCGCAGGTAAGTTTGTGTAGCAGTGGACAACACTGAAGTCTTAACAAAGGGAAAATTGCCCAAATTTTCGCGGATTTGATTGCCTTTTGTGAATAATTGCTGGAGATTTTGGTGAATTTGCTCATTAATTACTGGGTCGTCAACCCAGACTGCTGAAGCACCGCTACGAGCCTCCCTGCGTCTTTCTTCTGTTGTTTTTACATCTTCAACATTGGCTGAACTTGGTGCGGTAAGCGTTTGGGGAGCTATCTTACCTACATCCAGTTTTGGTTGGTTATAAAAACGGTAGCCTAGTCCACTGGAGAGAGATAGTACGACAAACACAAATATCCCAATAGAATATAGACGATTTTTTAGATGCGATCGCTTACTCTTCTTAGGTCTAGTTTGCCTATAATCCCTACGAAATAAACTCAAACATCACCCCCAAAAACCACACCACTATAGTGCTTGTTCATTATACTTGGCGGAATATTGCTTTGGCTGCACTTTGACGATCAAAATTCACAACATAAGCAATATTGACAAAAGCAAAAGTAGGATTGCTATATCTACTTATTTGAGTAATTTATACTACTGTCGTCGCCGAAGCATATTAGTTAAAAAACTTAGTAACAATAATGTAAAAATAACTGTAACAAAAGATATCCAGTTAAATTCAATACTAAATCCTTTTGTGTTATTTATCCACCGGAAAATCCAGAAAGAATTATTACCGATAATAAATGAAGGAACTTCTAAGGTTTTCAATACTGGTATTAGTAAAAAGCCAGAAATCAGCACCAATGCCAAAGACATAAAAGCGAGGTTTAACAAAGCTTTTACACCTGAGAGAGGTTTATTTTTATCAGTTCTAGCAAAAGGAAGCTCTCGGCGAGTCACACTAGGAGGTGCGTAAATTGCTATACCTTCTTCCCTATCTTCGACTCGAATTGACTGCGGACAGCGTAGCAATTGTACTGCTATCCAGATATCGCCAATTGCACCGCCTGTATTGAATGCAATTACCCAAGTTAACCAACTTGCTTGGGGGAAAATTGCTAGCAGTAATAAACATACAATATCAAGGACTACCAATGGTGCTAACCCAATCATAATAAAAGCATTACGACGAAAAAAGTCACCTGGTGAAGTGGCGTAAGCAAGAGGTAAGAAATATTTAACTTTCAATCCATAACGCGGTGAACCACCAAAGGCAGCAAACGCAATTCCATGCACCAATTCATGAACAATGGTAGTTATACAAATAATAGTAAGCAAAACTAAAAAAGCAATAATTCCTCGCCAAGCTCCATCTCCAGAACTTTCTACACTAAAAATTACTGTTTGTTCGTGAATTATGGCATAATACCAACTTGCACCTGCTGCTGCCAATATTAACAATAATGAACCTAAGATAGTCCAAATTAGTGATATTTCTGGAGTTATATGAAATACATAGATTGGCTCATTTCGAGTTGCTATATTCATAATTACTGCTAATTATCAACACTTATTTTTTAGATTAATAATATTTAGTGTTTTTCCATCACTCTATAGGTTGATCTATTTAAACGCTTCTTGTAGTTGTTCATCTGTCAGAGATTTAATTAAACTTAGCGGTAGTGGTTGCTGACTAATTGTATTAATGTAATCTGTACTCAAATAGGGAAGGTAAATTGATTGTTCAGCAATGTATGTTTCAAAAAAGGGAACACTCAAAGCTTTAACATAACGACGTGCCAAAGCAGGACTTGAACCGATTACTTGTGAAGGAACAGGCACAGTTGCATTTGGTGATTCTGCAATCGTAGAAAAATGTGTCCCGCCATTGATAATTACTAAATATTTATTTGGAGTTGTTAACCAAGTAAAAGGCTGAATTTGCTCTGCTAAAGCCGGAGCAACTGTATCAGCACTGCCAGATACAATCATCACTGGAATTTTGATTTGGCTGAGACTAGCCTGACCAAAAATACTACTATCAACTGGATTAATTGCAATCGCCGCTTTTATCCTTTGATCTGATAAATTATATTGAGTCTTTGGTAACTTGAGCGCTAAACATTGAAGTAATAGTGAAACATTTAAAGTATCTTTCAAGGCTGGACAGTCAGCTTTCACTTGCTGAAAATTAATCTTTGCACCTGCCAATGCTAAGGCTGTATATCCACCAAAGGATTGCCCTACTATACCAATTTCTTGTAAATTTAAACGTCCCTTAAATGTTGAATCAGACTGTGACAATCTAGTGAGTTCATCTAATAAAAATTTTATATCTAAAGGTCTATCAATTAGTTCTCTAGGATTGGTAATTGTATCTGCTGTACCCGCTAATAATGCTTGTATTTGTTTTGAATTACTACCAGGATGTTCTGGAACAGCAACCACAAAACCATAAGATGCGAGATGTTCAGCTAGATATGCAAAACTCGTTCTATCAGAACCAAGTCCGTGGGAAATGACAATTATCGGACGAGGAGTTTGAGTAGTTGGGAGGTAAATATCAGCAGGAAATCTCCTCTGACGTGAGAGGTCATTAAGTGTAATTGTTTGCTTTGAGAAGCGAAAACTTCCGGTTTTTCCCAAGTCCATTAATGGAACAGTTTTAAGTGTAGAAGCTGTAGTTACTTTTTGTTGGGATTGTTGGTTAATAAGTGCAACTGCATTTTGAGTTTGATTTACTAAATTCTGTAGTGACTCTGCTATTGCCAAACTCTGGTCTAAGTTAATGGAAATTGCGCTTGCTGGAAACTGACGTAATACATTTAAAAGCGTAAAATTTTTTTGATCTGCGGCTGACAAAATTAGTGCGGCGCGAATTGCATAGAACCCTGATAAGCGAGATTCTGTCTGAATAACTTTCCCCAATTTTTCTAATAATCGCTCACCAATGGGTGTATAAAGAAATTGCGAAATTTCTACTTGATTTAAAGGAATAGGAGTTAGTAAAACCTTCCGCAGTTGAGTTAGTTGTTTTTTGTCTACATAATGACTATATCCAGCTAAATCATTGTCTACTTTGCCTGTTGTAGCATAGGTTTCGAGGGAACTAATGGGGATAGACCTTTCTAAAAGACCATAATTAAATTTTAGTCGTTCTGCACCGAAAGCGGGATAAGCAGTTAGTGTAGGTAGCAACCCGATACTAAAAATTCTCAAAGCCAATTTTAGCCAAACAGTTTTTTGATTTATCAAATGAGTCATGATATATCATTTAAAATAGTACATTATGCAACAGTAAAATTAGCGGATAATAAAAGTTGATAGAGATTAACATCCCTTTCAACTAAGCAAGCATGACCGCTATGAGGTAAAGTTATGATCTGATGATTAGGGAAAATATTACTTAAATATTGTGCTTCTGCTTCTGAAGGTAAAAGTCGGTCATTTCTACTACCAATTAGTAAGACAGGTTGAGTAATTTGAGATAATTTATTCTCGTCAATATCAAAGTCTCTCATCAGGGATAATCGCTGATTCGCAGTTTCTTGTGGTGCGGAACTAGTCGATTTTGAAAGAGCAAGGCTTGCAGTAGGTGGAATTCGACTTAAATTAGCTAGAAATGGTAAAGATAAAAACGAGGATATTTTATAAAAAAGTTGAGGTGTGTAAGGAAATAAAAGTGAACCTAAATTTAACCAAGGTACTCGATGAAATGAAGAAGCAGAATTAATTAAAATAATCTTTGTAAATAGCTGAGGAAACTTTTCTATGACTTTGAGTGCCAAGCAACCACCGAATGATTCTCCACAAAGATAAACGTGCCTACGCGGTGTTTTTTCTAGTTCTATCTTAGTTAAACTTATCACTTTTTCTGTCATTTCATCCCAACTTGTTAGATCGTCAGGTGGAATAACAAAACAACGCACATCAAAAGCAGCTTCTAAACCTGCTGTTTGAATATATATCAATTCCTTCCCAGTCTCATCCATCCCCGGTAGAAACACAAAGAGTGGATAATTTGGGTTAGATGATTGCGTAGTTATAAAATAAGGATGACTTTGAGTTTTAGGTGGCATAACTAAACTAATATATATTGATAATGAAAGCTCTAACGTTGGCAAGTCATCAAATAATCTTAATTCCGACTAAACTAATTCAGAAGCAGTCCTGCTTATTTTTCCACTTTCTTGTGTTTTAATATCATCACTATCTGCTGGGAAAGACTCCTGTATTAAACGTAAATCAAGCAGACTGGCGACCCAACCAGCCGTCAATCCTTGGAAAAAAACTGTCATCATTATTGTCAAAAATACTAAGGCTTTAATTGAATCACCGCCATTAATACCCTGTTTTGTAAGTGAAACCGCAAATAAAGAAGCTAAAGAAGCAGCTACAATTCCACGAGGAGCAACCCAAGATAAAAATAACTGCTGTTGCCAGTTAAAATCTTGATTCCAAGTAGATATTAAAATATTAATAGGACGCACTATCAGCATCAGTACTAAAACTGTCAGAACACTACCCCAACCTAAAGCAAAAACACTGGCAATTGATAAGTCTGCTGCTAACAGAATGAACAAAACTGAATTGGCTAAAATACTCAACTGTTCATTAAATCGACGCAATAAAGGTTCTGAAGGTAGGTTACTAGCTTTTAAAACTATCCCCATAACTACAGCAACCACCAAACCAGACTCACCACGTAAAACTTGTGCCAAACTAAATAAACCCCAGACACTAGCTAAAACAACTAGATTTTTTAACTCTTGGGATAAGAATTTATCCTGTTTGATAATTTGGGATAGCAACCAGCCTCCAGTTGTACCAATAGCTATGCCTATACCTAAACGCAAAACTAGACCCTTAATTAAAATGAGTGGCTCCACATTTCCACTTAAGACAAAGTGAAGCACAATCACAGCCAAAATTGCACCAATTGGATCGATAAAAACACCCTCTCCTTCTAAAAGTGTTGAGACTTTTTTTTCTACACCAATTTGTTTGAGGAGTGGATTAATTACTGTTGGGCCTGTCACAACTACTAAGGAGGCATAAAGAAAAGCAATTGACCAGGGAAATTCACTCAGCCAGTGTGCAGCTATTCCAGCACCAGTTAAGGTAATTAGCACTCCTAAAGTGACAAGATTGCGAAGACTACTAGAAACCTCTTTTAACTCTCCTAACTTTAGATTTAAACCACCCTCGAATAAAATCAGCGCCACTGAGAGGGAAACTACAACTTCTAAACCAACACCCAGTAAAGATGGATTTAAAAAATCAAAACCATCTCGCCCCAGAAGAATCCCAAATAGAAGTAGCAAGACTATACTAGGAATGTGAAAATAACCAGCTAAAACTTGAGCAGCAATACCAGCTACAACTGTTGCACTGATCAGAATAGTAATGGGTAAGGATTCTTCCATAGAAAATTTAAGTTGTGTTGTACAACCTCCTATAACTGAATACTCCTAAATTATGAGGTTTATATTTCAGGAAAAAAATGATAGCTATTTACGCTGTGCTGTACTAGCTTTTTAAGAGGTTGATACTGGCGCGACAGGCGGGAGCATAGTTTACTTCACCAAAGGAGTATACTAACGCACTGCTAGCGATCGCTAACTCAATACGCCTGGGTTAAGGGCTACTAGCAACAATTTTGGGTTTTCGAGACGCGATAAATCGCCGTCTCTACAAATATTTTGTTGCTCATTCTGAACTGTATTGGCTACTAACCCACTTACCTAAATCGACAAGATTGATTTACAGTCGGAGTCTCTTCAAATTGCACCATTATTAGAACAGCTGGTACATCGCCTACTGTTCCAGATAAGTGACCTTTATGACCTTGCGCGTCTGCTTTCGTACCCCGATCTTCTCCAAAGGAAATTTCGCCAACACCCATCTCGACTCGCTGTCCGTCCATAGTCTCCACAAACCAGCGTCCCGACAAAGGTATGATCCACTGGGGTTTCGGGTTTTCATGCCAGTTACCAACCCATCCCACAGGTAGCACAGTAAAAGTGATTGTAGCACCGGACTGTTTCAAATTAGAAAGCCACTGCGGTGAGGTATCCGGGGCTATACCTTTTTCGATGAAGTCTTCAATTTGACAACGGGATTGGTGACTTATACCGTCGTTGTCAGTCCAGACGTGCCAGTATTCAATTGTTGGTTTGGGTGATGAGTTATTCTGCATAATAATGGCTCTTTTTGATCCGAAATGTATTGAACAACGAACTAGAAATTAGGAATTACGAAATTCTAACCGTATAATTGCGTCCTTCCCACTTGCTGCTTTCAATCCAGAAAAAGGTAAAGTTGATTGGCTGTTGCTGATTATCAGAAATAAAAATATCTACAAAATTAACTCCTAACATTGTAGAATTAGCAGGTGTATTTTTGACATTTTGCCAATTATCATCTGACCAGTGCAAGTGAAAAGATACTAAAGCGTGAATTCGCAATGTATAGCCTTTTTTAACTTTATCTATTTGTCGGTTAAATTTCCAAATTTCTAACGATTTACACTGCTTTCTTTCGCCTAGATATCGATTCGCCACCTGTGGAATCAAATCAAATACCTGACCATCATGATTTGACCGTAGCAGTTTGATATACTCCGAATGTGCCCACATCAAAGGCATTGCGGAACCTGTTGGTTTTCCTAAATACAGATGGTTTTCAGATATATCTGCTTCATCCCAAACCTGTTCAGGTAGTAAACAAGTATCTGATGCAAATCCTTCCATCGCCTTAATATATGTTTTGACATCGCCGCCCATAGCTAATTCATAATGTCCCCGTTCTCCTGTTAAGAGAGGCCAAGCACGTCCCTTACCAAAACCGGTATAAGGACTGCCGTCTTCTTGCTGTCCGTAACCGTCGTGGTTGTAACGATGCCAACAAGGCCCAGCAGATGTATCTACTTTTAAAACTGCATCAATTACTTTGACAGAATCAACAATAATCGGGTCATCAGGTTTGCGAATTCCATAGCGTACTAATTGCAAAAACCCACCATCAACAATTTCCTTCGCGGGAAATTCTGACGGTTCGCCAGGTGGTTGACTGCTGATAACAAGAGTTCCTTGGTTAGGATTTTCGTTGGGTTGAGGATTATTAATATCTGTAGGAGTAATCCGAATGTAATGGCGTTTGATGCCAGAAACTAAAGTTCCTTCAGTAGTAACTGTCCAAGCTTCGATGTGAGATTCTAAAAAATCAGCGTATTCTTCGATAAAGTTTGCTGTTGCTTCATCGCCACGTTCGCGAACAAATTGAGCAGCACAAATTAAGGCGGCAATATTAGATGCTAATGTTGATGGTGAATAACCACTATTTTCTTCCCAGCGTTCTTGTTGGGTAGCTGGCCCATGATGAATTAAATAACCAGCCGCCCGTAAAATCATTGGATAAATATCGAAGTTTAAACAAGTTTTTTGCTGATGCAATAGCCATGCTAACAGAATGGGAAATGCCACTTCATCAAGCTGGATACCTGTCCAATAAGGTTTACCATCAACCCAAAAATTTTGGGGGAAACCGCCATCTTCCTGCTGACTAGTGGCGAGATAAATTAGCGATCGCACTGCTGTATCTGTTTCGCCAGCAGCCACCAAACCTGCTACACTGCTAACCATATCCCGCGTCCAGACAAGGTGATATCCTCCTTGGTCTTGGTCGTCTTTGGCTTCACCCCAAGGGATAGCCAGGGATGCAATTAATGCACCTGGATAAGTCTTGTCTTCATGTGCCAACAACAGACTAATGCTGTTGTGATACAACTTCCCATCATCGTAAGAACTATTTTCTAATGGTTTGATGTTGTCGCGCGTAGACGCGGAGCGGCTTGTCGTTAGACATCGCTTCCACTGTTCGTTATATAGCTGTTTCTGCTTTTCAAAAGGAATATTGAGCGACTGAAACAGTGTAGAAATTGCATTATGCAGATTTGTCCCAAATGCCAACCCTAAAGTAAACTCTTTAGTGCTATCTAAATTTAGTTCTCCAGTTAATGCTATGTTGCCATCTACAGCACTATCAAACTCCCAATCCATCTGAAAATTATCAGCTAAATCTGTCCAACCATCACTTTCACCAACGTAGCCACAAGAAAGACGGGTAAAGGGAATTGTTGCACCCATCGCTAACCATCTTCCTCCTTTCTCGGCTGTGAGAATCCGATGTCCAGCAACTTCCATAGCGTAACCATTATTACCTCTACCTCCAACTTCCAGATGCGGCGCACACAAGGCGTATAGCTGAAGTTGAGAGATAAACTCGCTGTCTCCTGTTAATTTCGTGTGCTGTAAAATACAGGATAAATGCGGGTCGGCAATCACTTCCTTAATCACCGCATAACGCCCTTGGGGATCGGAATTAGTGATGCGGTATCCTAAACCATCAGTCCACATCGGTTCCACTTTTGATTCGAGATGGCGTTTCTCTTCGTGAAAAAAGCTTTTACCATCAGAAATAAGATACTGTAAATCCCGAATTTGGGGTTTATCTATTGTGGGGTGGTAGATTTCAGTCACAACACCATTCCAGATAGTAAACCAAATGTTACTAGAGGTAGAGTAAGCTGTTCCGACTCCATCTTTATTGGCATGAGTCCATCGAGGATCGATACCTGGTGAGCCAAAAGCCTGTCCTTGACTAAGAATTTTTACCATAGTTTGTTGGGCAAATCAGCGCTGTTGTTGATTTTTATTAAAATTTTATTGAGAAGTTTGAGAATATTTGCGAGATGCAGTTAAGTAACCGTTCACAGGGGTAATTAGTTGCTGAAATCAGGCAAAATAGAATGGGTGAAGGGGTTACAGCAATTAAAGGCAGAAGTTAATCCATG
>NZ_JBALDZ010000210.1:0-60058 GCF_036917155.1 Nostoc sp.
GATGTTTGAATGGTTTATTCGACACACTACCTTTGATTTTGCCACTCTTAAAATGTACGGAGTTTTTTCAAAAATCAAATAGGATTCCTATAGTATAAAAGTTAAGTGTCAATCATTGATTCAGATGCTAGTTTGTCCAGTCATCCACTGGACATATTAAAATTGTCCAGTAGACAACTGGACAAGTTAACAATGACTGGACAAACCATCAAAATATCTAGCCTGCAACAACGCTACAAACTGAACTCTAGGCAAGCAGTCAACAACCGGATCAATGGATTAAAGATAGACCCAGTAGCCCGTGGGGAAATATCCCTTGAGCAATTAGAGCTACTGGACAGACTGGACAAGCATATTCGGGGTGGGGGTGCGATCGCTGATTTCCCAATTCAGCCAGAAGTCCAAATGGACAAACTAGACATTCTAGACAAACCGGAAAGACGCATTGAATTTAATAACAGTGAGGCGACTGCCATCAACATCATGGCAGGGTTGATGGAAAAAATGATGTCTTGCGCCTATGCAGGGCATTCGTCACCACTGGCTAATTATGAGGAACTGGAGAAAGCAGTCAAATTTGAATGGGTGCTACCGACATCTTTAGTCAAAACATTAACAGGAGTTTCCCCAAAAACGACGCATGACAGTGATACTTTTGTTTGTGGAAGCTTTGCCTTTACCAAGACAGGTAAAATTGGGCGTGAAGCTGGCTGGGAGGTAACAAAACGACTGGCTAACTTTGACTTAAAACAGCTATTTCCTGCCCGCCAATCAATTTAGCAGCTATGCCTTGAGCATCACTTGGTAAGTGGTCTTTACCAATGCTTAAACTAGCTGCTAACACAGCTTTTAGTTCGGCTTCTGGCAGATATTCAATTACTAGCGCGATCGCCTCCTTCAACTGCTCAGAAATATCAGTCACTTCCACATCAATAATCTCAGCATCCACGCTCACAAGGGATTGAGATTCAGGAACCAATTCTTTTTTTAAGAAGGGAATTTCCCCAAAAGAAGTCTTGCAAAGTATTACGTCTCCTTTACTCAACTCTTCCTTAACTTCAACTGTCTCCCCGTAGCACGGATGCGATGAGAGTGATACCTTATACTTTGTGGCTGGCGGTGACGGTGGCGTTTCTGGTTTTGGTTCGGTGGCTGCTAGAGCGATCGCAACTCTAAGCGATGGCAATGGTGATGATGAAGCGAAACGCGTTTCGTTTCTTAGTTCATCCCACTGTTTGATTATGCGATGCCATTCCCTAGAAATCTTCATTAAGAATTGGGCATGACGCATCGTAAAACGACAGTTTTCTTCCACCCAAGAAGTGAATTGACCATAAGGCAATTCAGCTTTTACTTGAATTAGTAAATCTCCAGCTTGTTTATCGCACAATAGCGCTTGCTGCAAGTTATTAATTCCAGCTTTGTAAAACTCCTTTGATTGATTAAAAGCTTGATTAATATTGTTAGCTAATTCTGATAGCGCTAGCGGTAGCGACATAGGAGCGTCTAAATTCATAATTCTTCTTGTGATAATGATATTCGTAATTTGACCAATCCTAAGTTAATATAAGCCTTGATTCTTTCAGGAGTTGCCTTTTGGCGTTTGGCAATATCTTGAATCGAAACATTGCTGAAAAATTTTTCAACAATGGCAGTTCGTTGTTTAGCTTGCAGTCTGTTCAAGTGTTTTAGGATTGCTTCGTCATCAACCTCTTCATCCAATGCCTGCATAGGCTCATGAAGAAGCTCGTCCAAGCTGATGGTTACATTGCTGTCTAAGGCATCTATCTCTCGCCATTTTTCTTCACTTATGCCCAATCCCAAGGCAATTTGTGAAGCATCCATAACTCTGCCAAGTACTGCTAAAGACCTCTGCAATCTCCGCACTTTTGCTTTAGTTTCAATGGCAGTGCGCGGCAACTTTACCGATTGCCATTGGTCACGTAAAAAGTGCTGAATTTCCCCTTGAATGTAGGGAATAGCGAAGGAACTGAAGGCGTTTCCCGTAGCAGGGTCAAAGCGATCGGCCGCTTTGATTAACCCGATATAACCTAATTGGTATAAGTCCTCATAAGGTTCGCGGCACACTTGAGACATCCGGTGTACTACTTTGTGGACTAATTTTTCATTTGACTGAGCCAACAAATTCCGCTCACTAACAGCAATCGACCGCATAAGGCAAGCAACCAAATATATAATCAGGTTATTTGGTGGCAACTAATACAGTCATGAGCAGCAGTACGGAAGATTGATATTATTTTTATGAACCCCAAATATTATCATGCGAGACAGCCCAGTAAGTAACTTTACTTGCTAACCAGTTAATTGCTTGACTTGTAGAGTCACACATATCGTCGTTTGCCCCATTAGGAAAGGTACTAAACTCAGTCACAAAGTCACCCACCCAGTTCGCGATACTAGGATCTGGTAGAAAAACATTACCCGCCTCGACGAAAGGCGCGATCGCAACCGCACGAACTAGTTTCCCCCCTTCTGGTTCAATGGCAATTAATCCTGGTATCTCGCGCTCCAGCATACTAATTACAGCTGGCCCGTTAGCTTTATCCTCAATCAGTTTGGCAGTGGAATTGGGGTATTTGGCAGAGAGGGCGCGAATTGCTGCGATCGTGGCGTTGATGTCCATGCGATCGCGTACCTGGTCAAGTAAGTAAAATTGTCCTCCCCTCTTACCCCAAACCTGCCCCACGACGAAATCAGACTTTTTAGAATCTTTGAAGGTGCAATCCCATGACTGAATGACCATATCAAAGTCGCTGGGAGCCACTTTGTAGTACTGCCACCATGAGCGCTTGAAGTGTCCGCCGTCAGCAGGTGCAGGGCGTTGTTGATGCTGTCCGGCATAGCCATAGGAACCAAGCGCTGTTTTTTCCTCTTGCAATATCTCCTTTGAGAAGCGCTCTGGAAACATCAACTCCCCTGGCTCTGTTCTGGGGTCAACCCAGCCCAATGCAGTGGGTGATTGTTGTTTTTCAAATTCTTGGGGGATGCACAGATGTTGCCATCTGCCTTGCTTGAGAACGTGACCTGATAAATCCTGTTCGTGCAAGCGTTGCATGATACCAATCCGCACAGATGACTTTAGATCATTGACCCGGTTACGAATAGCGCTATCCCAGCGATCAATAACTCCCTGCCTGATAAGCTCAGAATTAACTTCTTGTGCATCATGTGGATCATCCCAGAGAAGGCAATCCCCGCGATCGCCTGTAATCCGGCTGTTGAAACCAAAAGCACTGCGTACACCGCCCTTTGTGTTCCAAAAACTTGTTTTGGAATTATTGTCATCTCGCAACTTCCAGTCTGGTGAAAAGCGCTTCTGATACCAATCGCTCTCAACCACATCCCGGCAATAGACGCTATCTCGCAAAGCCACGCGGGGATTCGCTGAAAGGAAAATAGCTCTCCATGAAGGGCAAATTGTCCAAAACCAAGCAGGGGTGCAAACAGATACCACTCGACTTTTTAAACTCCCTGGCGGGACGTTGATTAAAAGGTTTTGAATTCGCTGGACGTAATGCGGATTTGTTTTATGCTTAAACCAATCAAGCAGGGTTTCTTGAATATGCCAGCACATAGCATCAATGTGCCAAGTCCAAAGCAAATCCGTGCTGGGTTCCAAAACTTCCCAGCTTTCTCGCACAAAGTCTGACAGAGAGAGCGTTATCTTGACTGTCTGCGAGGCAGATGCGTTAAGAGCAGCTTGCTCCCACTGCCGTCTAACGCTTACGCTCTTTTTTGCCACGCATTATTCAACTCAATCAAAAATTCTTCAGGGCCAATATCAAGCTCAATCACGCGTTCGACTAAATCAGCCACCGTCTCAGGCTTCAACTTGCGCTTCAGTTCAATCAATTTCACAAGCGCCGTCGCCATACTTCCTTTACCTAGTTCCGCACCTGGAAGCGAAGCGTGAATATCCGCGATCGCACTTTCAACCACCTCAATGTCATCCAGTCCCTCGCTCGTGTCACGTCGTCTAGCAGCTTCACGTAGCTTCGTCCCTCCAAGCTTCTCTTTTGGCTTTGGTTGCAATTGAATGACATTGCTGCTTTTGCCTAATTGTCTGTGCGAATCCCAGTTACCATCTTTTGCCCAGCGATCAATAGTGCGACGAGTGACACCAAGGGCAGCAGCTATTTCTTCAGGTGGGACACCTGTAATATACTTGGCTTCAGCAAGCTTGATTTTGCCGTCGTCTTTCTTTCTGGACATTATTCGGACAATATAGAAATTATGATCTTATAGACAAATCCAGAATTCCCTACTGAGTAGTGATCGCAACCTTTTTGTCTGATTTGTCCAACGATTTTTTTATGAGTAATTTTCCCCCAGAACGCATCGAGGATGCCCTAAAATTTTGCTGCTGTTCATTCTATCGTGACCGACAGATTTGTATTTACGCTGGGGGAGGGAGCGCAAGTCAGCATGATATGTATTGGGCTTATGCGATTTACGATGCGAATGGCGATCGCCTAGCCTACGAAAATCTACAAAACTGTCTGGATGTTGATGATGGGCTGAGATTTTGTGAAAACTTGATTGACCAATGGGACGCGCCCATAACCTACGAAGATGTCAGGCTGTGGCGTGATATTTGCGAATATCTAAGTCAACGAAAATCTCCTACTAGTTCCTACTACATAACACTCAGAGTCCCAGGATGTGATTACCTTGTGGGTTATGATCGCACCCACAGACAAAAACTCTGGGATAAATTCAAAATCCAGTTAATAGTTTATGAAAAATTTTCCAAGAAGTACGAAGGTTGGAGGCTGAAAGGCAACTGGGAAGATAAAATCGACTTTCTAGAGCAGGTTTATATCTTGGGGCGCGATCCTGAGAGTTTGCCTCGTCCTTGGTTGGATAAATGGGAGAGGAAGCAGCAAGCCAAGAAATATCAGGAATTAGTAAGCGTTTTAAGGTCTATAGAACAGAGATTAGACAACATTCATAGCTGTGATGAGTGGACGCGATCGGGCGTAATGGACTACCTCTCAGCCCACTCATATATACTCAAAGGGCAGCTAGAAAACTTAAGTTATCGTTGTAAAGAAGCTAAGGGTTTGTTGTCAAAACTATTAAGAAATGAACCAGATTGAGAGTATTTTAGGATTTCTGACGGGCTGCGATTTGCGCCTGTGGAGCGATGCCACACACCAGGTTGACACGGAAGGTATCAAGCACCTAGCTAGATTGGTAGCTGAACAACTTGACCTAGAATTATTACGAATCGACGCATATTATTACCAAGAATGGCGAAACTGGGTAATCGTTTTTCGATGGCACACACCTGACGAGCAATTGATTGGAGTTGATTACAGAATAGATGCTAGTCACCTTGAGCGATATAGAAAGCGTGGACAGCTTACCTCTGTAGCTTCTGATGCGATCGCTCGCATTAGAAGAACCATCCCGATCGATAGTCAAAATTGGGTTATTGTCAGGTGGAGAGAGGGTTTTCTAGCCGGAATTCATCAGGCAGGAAAAAGGTCAGTTAGCTTGATTTTGCGCGAGGTAACACAAGACAGAGACTTTGCTACCAACCACGCAAAAGTAACGATTGAGGCATGGATACCTGGTAACGCCATTCCAAGGGGTGATGGTGTAGAAGTTGATGGTATGCTGCTCCAAGGTGAGTTACTGGAATGGCTCGAAATTGGCGAAGAGAGGCGGTTTCGCTTTTCTCCTAACACTCATCAAGTGAATGTGTCTGCTAGTTCGTTGGATGAAACTCGTATCACTTTCACCACCCGCCCAAGAACTAACAGACTGGCTTCTTTTGAGCGAATGCGCCAAATGCTTGAGCTTGGGCAAATCGAGATACCCAGAAGTGGGTATTTTGACAGAATTCTGATGGATTACCCTGGATACCCCAGAGACAGGGACAGGATAGAAATACCACGCCAACGGATGCCAAGCACTGAAATCAGTTTTACTGAGCCATCTGGTGTACCCTTGCAAGAAATCATGTCTCCAATCCCAAACACAATAAACGCAATAGGTGATGTTAGTTGCGAATATAATGCCAAATCCAAATATTTAAGATGCACCGTCAATCCGTGCGGCCCATGTGAAGGGTGTCAACATTATGAAAAAATTTGATTGGTTTACGATACTGGGTGCGTTAGCGAAGCTCGCCTTCGGCATCGCCATTACTGAAAATACCATCTTAATGATTACCCAAGGTGGCTGGTGGATTCTTGTAGGGCTAATGTTCGGTGGGGTTTTCGCGTTTCTAGGGTACTGGAACTGGAAGAATAGGCGATTAGCTCAAACACTTGACTATCTCTCGCGCAACAGGGTAGAGGTGGAATCTGCTGAGTCTTGTCTTGAAACCCTAGTGTCTGCTGGAATGTCAATGGCAGAGGCTATTGTTGCTTGCAGTCAGCACAGTGAATCTCGTGGTTGCATAGGGGATGTGAGTTGCAACTGGAATGCGCGATCGCCCTACATTCGGTGTGCTATGAATCCCGGTGGGGAGTGCCAGGGGTGCAAGGATTATGAGGGAGCTTGATAGCAAGAAAAATTATCTATATGTATCATTCTTAAACAACCCAGAAGCGAAGACTTCCTGGCTCTTAAAGCCTCTTATCGCAGAAGAGAGATGCCGACTTTTTGCGGATATGGAAAATCTGCTAACTCACCTGAAGAGCGTAGATCCCGATCTTAAAAGATGCAGTTACGAAATAAAGCAATTTAATGATTCTGAGTTTTTCCTCTAGACCTAGTAGCGATACCTCAAGCCCATCTCAGCACAAATAGGAAACAGCCTGATAGCCATAGCTTCACCTATCTTAATTCCGTGGTCAGCCACCGTATCCAAACCCCAATCAGCACCACCTTTGTAAACCGCGAAGTCTTGGTTAAACCCAATTCTGGCTACATAGCAGTATTCGCCCAAGATAAAATAGAGCCTAATCCCAGGTTTTATGTCTCTGATGGTTGCGTCCGTGGTTCGCAGATAATTCATAAGCCTAAGTAATTAGAAGTAGAATCCGTAGGGTTAGAATGCAAATATTTATCACTCGTAGCCACGCTTGCATGTCCAAGAGAGTCTCGTACCAGCGCAAGTGATGCACCCCTAGACAGTGCGTGACTCGCGTTGCAGTGTCGAAGCCAGTGCATAGAAACCTTTGAATTTACTCCAGACTCAACTGCTGCATTCTTAATTATCTTATGCGCCATCACCCTGTCAATGGCGTTACCTGTTGCCCCAGTAAATACGTGTTCATGCCCGTGCAGTTGATCTAGCTCTACCCACACAGCGATTGGTACTAGCACCGTCCGCAGCTTCTCACCCTTGCCCAATACGGTAACTTGCACTTCCCCGCTATCACGCTCTTGAAAATCTTCCCATCTCAGCCTACAAGCTTCACTCACTCGCACCCCAGTGGCATAGACAAATCTCAGGAAAGTGCGATCGCGAACTGATAATTTTGGGCAATTAATCAGCTTCAGCACCTCAGTTTGCCTGAGAATGCGACCAGCAAGAGCGGTATCACCCTTGGGCATCTTCAATGCTGCCGCCACATTAAAGCGGGTGTAATTGAGTTTCGTTGCGAAGGTAAATAACGACTTAACTACGTTGAGCTTGCGCTTTTTAGTGCTGGATTTGATGCTCTGCCCATCTAAATGAGTGGAGTAGTCTTGTAAATCTTCCAGTTGGCACTCTTGTAGACCCTTGCCAATGAAACTAAAAAAACGATTTACATCACGACGGTATTCTTTGACCGTAGAAATCGGCCTGCCGTGCAGCCACATCTCTATCAATTTTTGGTCAGTCGAAACACGAGATAAGGAACTCATTAAAGCTAATAATTGCAATGCTTTAGAGTTCCTATAACAAAAGTATCGTTTTGTTTTTTACTTCAGGCTGCAACTTTCGACTGTTCAGAGCTACCAGCCACTTTCCCCCTAAAAGCTTTTCCAGCCGAAAACCCAGGCACTCTGGTAGCCGCAATCTCTATCTTCTCATTGGTTTTCGGGTTGCGACCTTCACGGGCTGCTCTATCCCGTGGGTTGAAGCTCCCAAAACCTACGAGTGTCACCTTGTCCCCAAACGCTACAGATTCCATAATCGCCTCCAATGCAGCACTCAAGACCACATCAGCTTGTTTTTTGGTAATACCAGTTTTTTCGGCTACAGCGTCCACTAATTCACCTTTGTTCATTTTCCTACCTCAAACCCTTGTGACAAAGGAACTCTAACACCGATGCCTCTTTACAGCAAAGGGGGAAAAGGAAGAAAAATTAGGCGATTTTATGAATATTAACAATGGTGAATTACTTTCATTGCTATTTGATGAACCGAAACTAGTAACAGCGCTAAACCAAGCGATGCCCTATATTTCAGTATTTAAGGGACAGACTATCTTAAATGTCAGGTGTGCGAGTATTTCATCGCTTTTGACTCTACTGCAATATCGCCAAGAACTATTTCAAAAATTAAAACCACTTTTCGGCTATGAAATATGTTTAGAATGTGAAGAAACTGGAGCAAGTAATATGGTTGCAACCGCAGAAAGAATCACCCAAGCCAACAGCGTTACAGAAACAAGATTCTTGAGCCTAGAAA
Source organism: Nostoc sp. (assembly GCF_036917155.1). Classification (GTDB taxonomy): domain Bacteria; phylum Cyanobacteriota; class Cyanobacteriia; order Cyanobacteriales; family Nostocaceae; genus Nostoc. The sequence continues at coordinate 8,597 of NZ_JBALDZ010000210.1, forward strand.
GGCTAGCTCGTGTCACAAGCACATCGCCAATTGAAGTGAAAAAGCTACTTGGTAGAGCTAAAGAAGTGATTCACCCGATGGAAGATGGTTCAGAGATGATAACCGAAAATGCCTTTGACAGCGTGGTTTTGCAATGGGCTAAATCCTTCAAAGACAATGGCGTTGAGAGCATGACACCAAACAATACCTCGTCAAAAGAAACCAGACCCCACAAGACTACTACAAAGGTTCTGACGAGTGAGCTAGACACAGAAGACATCATCAAGGTGAAAACTGGAAAAACTGCTGGTTCGCCCAACCTTACTGAAAAAGGCATTCAGCAGACTCTTGAAAACTTTTTCAGCAAGGTGAAGCTAGAGGATACAAGCATTGTTGATGCTGTGAGCGCCTTTATTGAAGGGACAAGCGAATTTGGGCAAGCGCTACGCAAGAAAATAATGGCTGCTTACAAGAAGTTTACTAAAGGTGGAAACCCCCAAGACATCCAAGATAAGCTGATTTTTGGTGCTAAAGCCTATTTGGAGAGCATGGCGGCGACCTCTTGCCAAGAGTAATAATATAGATGCAATTAAACCTACCCCTTGACGAAAAGCGAAAAACGCGGTCTTGGGATGCATCCCAAGTGGAGCGATTTTTCAAGGCAGGGCATAGGCTGCTAGGCAGACGGTTGATATTTCTCGTTAGCATACCGTAGCCGAAAAAGAGCAACATATTCGGGGACGCGATCGCCTCAACCTACAAAATGCGTTGCGTGCGGACAGGGCGATCGCTTTGGCATTGCAGCGTATGTGACGAGCGCATGGAAGCCACAAAACAGGAAACTGAGGCGTGGACTTGGGGACGAAGAACAATAAGCCCTTGCAGGTTTGACTCCTGCCTTTGCCCTTGATAAAATATGATGTTGACAGAGTGGCAGAAATAGTAAATGCACGAACGTGGTTTACCGCACGCAATCGTTCCTACACTAACCGGAAAGTAGGAAGTGCAGGTGCAAGCCCTGCCTTTGTCTTTGGGGTAGCATCTGGCTGCTCTCTATAGGGAATTTTGGCTAAGTACACTCCTATGCAGGGAAAGCGCTTGCCTCCCACCAATTCCATCAATCCCAATAATTTACCATCAACCCTTTCGGATGCAGTTGTCACATACCAAAGCAATCTGATACTGCTACTTGATTGCTGGAATAATCTGGAGGGACAGGAAAGAATGTACCTTCCCAAAGAAGCGAAAGAACCACCCCAGGCGTGGAGCGATCGCATCCGCCGCACCACCTTCGACAACCGCTTTGAGCCTGCAATTAAAGATTACGCAGGGCTTTTAAGCGTTTTTAGCCTCAATGATGATGTTGCCCAAAGCATCATCGACAACAAAAACAACATCGACCAGATGGGCAATGACATCTGGACATTTTTTAATGAAGCTGACCAATACTGCTTGAGGGACGGCTGGTGTGGGGTGATGGTGGAATACCCACCAGTTGATCCAAGTATTGATTCTCAAGGTGATTGGCTGGCAAGCGATCGCCGCCCTTACCTTGTATTAATAGATAGGCGCGATATCATTAACTGGCGCACAGCTAAAATCAACGGAAAGCCAACACTCACACAAGTTACGATTCGTGAGACTCGACTAGAGCCAAGTGGTGATTACGGGGAGCAGGAAGTCGTTTACTACCGAGTTTTGCGTCCTGGAGAATATTTTATATTTCAGATAATTCAGCAAGCAAACCTTCAGCAATTGGTGCTGATAGACCAGGGGACAACCAGCCTTGCATCCATTCCCCTGATTTATTACTCAGTTACCGAAAGCGACTTGTTTGCAGCCAAGTCCCCATTCCTAAATTTGGCGAAGCTGAATATCGAGCATTACCAAAAGCGCAGCCAGCTTAATGAAGTACTAAGGAAATGCAACTTGCCGGTGCCAGTGCGAAAGGGCTTAATCAGAACGGTAGATGACTTAAAAAAAGTCCCTCCTCTGGTGATCGGCCCCAACTCAGTGCTTGACATTCCCAGTGATGGGGACTTTTTCTTTGCCGAGCCAACTGGAGTAGCTATAGCCGCTTCCCGTGACGATATCAAAGATTTGGACGAAGCGATGGAACGCATGACGCTGGACTTTTTGACTTCTGGCGAACATCAAAGGACTGCTACTGAGGTTGTACTTGATTCAACAAAAACCAGTGCCAACCTCAAAGGCGTATCGCGACGGAAGGAAAGCGCAGTACAGCAAATATTTAGTCTCTGGGTGCAATATACGGGTGAATCACAGGGCGGCGGTATTAGCCAGGATGAATCGCTGCTTTCGATCCCGCTTACCTCGGATCAGGTAGATAAGCTCGAAAACCTGGAGACTGCGGGAATAATCAGCCATCGCACCCTGCTGCTGTTATTGAAAGCCGGAAAAGTCCTACCAAGACAATTTGATATTGATGCAGAATTGGCAGCAACTGAACAAGTTCAACCAAAAGATGAGGTGTTAAGCCAGTGATTTTAGAGAACAGCAGCCTTATGGAAAATTTTTCACTCTTGTAACAGCGAATGATTTACAAACTGGTTTCTCCAAATAATCAAATTGTGGAGTTTGAGAACATTACTCAGTTTTGCCGCGATCGCGGATTGAACAAAGGCAATATCTACAAACTTTTGTGCGGCACGAATTCCACTTGCAAAGGATGGCGGCTTGAGGATAAATCAAAACCCTACTGCATAGGGCGAAAACGAAACGGGAATGGATTTTTTAGAGAAAATTGAGCATCAACACCATGAATTTAGAAAATCTGCAACAAATTCTTCTCGAATGGCAACGCACCCTCAAGCTTTTGGATTGGGATGTATCGGTGAAGGTGGTTCCACACCGAGAAATGCTTTCAGGCGATCGGGCATGTTCGCTGGGATTTAGACGAAAAAACTGCGGATATCAGATTAATAATGGCTGAAGATTATCCGTCTGCTGCATTACGCCCCTACAACATCGAAGAAACATTAGTCCACGAGTTACTGCATTTACATCTTGTAACTTTCGATATGAGCGATGAGCCAAAAAGGTTGGCGCTAGAACAAGCAATAAATGTGATCGCCCGCGCCTTAGTCAATTTAAAACATGCAAACATTCCAGCCCAAGGGGACACCCCTAACCTTAACCCAACTGCTTGAACTCTCCACCATTCGCCAGTCTGATGTGGACGAGATGGTGAGGCGATCGCTACCTCATGAAAAACTTTTCATAAATGCCCAAGTGAAGGAAGAGGGAAGAGGGAAGAAGGAAGAAGGACGGACGAAAAACTCATCACTTCTTCCTTCTTCCTCCTATCTTCTTCTTTCTTATGTACCAATTCGATCCAAGTAGCCATAGATACAGAGACTCAGAGAACGGGAGATTTGTAAAGGTTGCCCAGGTAACGCGCTTTGTTGATGAGGAGGTGAATCGCCTAGAGGTGCGATTGAAGGGACATGCAAGGCTTCTGGCGCAAGGTAAAATTGACATTCCCGAATTTCAAACCAGGATGGCGCTAACTCTGAAAGAATCCCACCTGCGGGTTGCGGCCATTGGTGCAGGTGGGACGAAACAATTTACACCTACACATTATGGCAAGATTGGGGCACAACTCAAGAAGCAGTATAAATTCCTTCATGGCTTTGGGCAAGATTTGGCAGAAGGGAAGCTGACGGCAGAACAGGCAATTAGACGGGCTGGGAGTTATGCTCAGTCTGCTAGGACTTCATTTTTGGAAGCAGAATTTACCAGTATGGGTAAAGTTGGTTTTTACGCCAAACGCTTACTAGATGCCCAAAGTAGGCATTGTGGATCGTGCATTAGCTATCAGAGGCTAACTTGGACGCTGATTCAAAATGTCATTCCGCCTGGGGTTGATTGTGAGTGTGGTGGGCGGTGTCGGTGTCGGTTGGTATTTCGCAAGGTTTGAAGCAGGAAAAATCATGATACATACTTTCACTCATGCAAAGTTGAACACCAGTGAATCCTCCTTTCTCGTCAGTTATTGCTCTCGGACTCCAGAACTGACAATACCTACAGGGCGGCTCCTGAATGACTAGGGGCTTAATAACTTCACCTGACTTAAAAAATCCCCACGGATTAAATACTTTCATTTTTCACCCATATTAATAAATCGCCACCATCCATCCCTGCTTTGAAAAAGTCTTAACTCAATTGTTGTTACAGCAAGTGGTTGCACCACAGGCATAACCATATCTTCTTCTAAAGAACAAGGTAATGGACGAATTGGTGCAGGGGAGGCATTCGCTATCAATATCCTGTTACCTCCATAATCAGCGATCGCCTCTTCATAAGTGGCAAACCTAAGATCCAAGAACTTCTTGGATATTCAGCATAAATTGGAACTCTTAATTATCAATTACAAGTTATTTTATGCCATTCACTTTAGAACAACGTTATCAAATTCTCACTGCCCTCAATGAAGCACTACTACGCACCGATCAGATGAGGGCACAGTACGCTGACTCACCTGACGATTTCTATCGCTTCGATGGTACACTCACTTCCACAGAATATCAGAAAGATCGCCCGACACCATTGCTTTTTCAGGAGAGTGATATTTGGACAAGATTAGATGCAATTGAGGTACGCTCTGAATTTTTAGTTAATCAGGTTTTACGAATACTAGCTGATTTCCACACGATTGAAAGGGCTATATTTAATGAGCGCTCTAGCATCAATAGTGCATTAATTAAGGCTGATGTACTGGAATGGGACGTGCGATCGCGCTCTGATGGAATGTATGGGCAAAGGGATGATTTAATTGAAAGATTACGTTATCAATTAAGCTTGCCACCATCACCAGATCCATTGGGTGGAGGGATGCTATTAAGGAGTTGAAATGGCAGGATTCTATCTTCTGGTGGAGATCAAGTACTTTCAGCCAGAAAATAAAGGGATATTGCCGCATCCAGCGAGAGTGGTATTTACAAATTGCTGGTATTACCCCGATTCAAACGAAATTCAAATGGTGGGTGGCGTAGGTAGATTTCCTTACGACTCTGATGGAATATGTAATAATTTTTTAGGCTACTACAAAGCTGAAATAACTGGTGAAATCGATCGCAGTAGATGGACTGAGCCAGACAGATATGAATTGATGGATTAAATTAAATTATGATGCTTCATCTTTCCACAGCCAAATACCTGAGTCTAGTCTCATACAAAACCTATATCAACCCTGGCGATGGCATTCCAGGCGAGGGCTATACCCCAACAGAAGCTATCAGAAATTGGGTGGATAATTGCGATAAATGGATTAAGCAGTATGAAGAACGGCAGATTTCTTTAGGCAAGTTTGCAGAGCTTCTTGGACTCTCAATTGAAGAAGCTAAACAGATGCTTGGGGCAGAAAATATAGAACTCGATCTGGGGATTTCGAGCGAGGCAGACCTAGAAGAGGATGCAAAAAATGCTCAATGATTTCTTATTGTCATTTTTTTTAATCCCAAACAAAAGATTGCCGGACTGGTTCAATTTTTGTCTTGAGATAGTGGCTTTTCTTAATTACTGTATAGCCTTTCTGATGATTGTTGCTTTAATTAAGGAATTACTGAAATACTTTTCAAGACTTTAAAATCTAAAAAGGGAACCAAGAAGAGTGAAGTACATGCCAAGAAATTAACTCATGTCAGGTTCCCTCAGCGATTTTTGCGAAGCACAGCTACTTAATCAGCTATTCGGTGGCATACCTTATAGCACACCCAACATTCTGTATTTCGGTTACATGGTCGGCGTGGCTAGCGAGACTGGCCCCGGCGCTGAACCCAATTCAGGCGGATACCAACGCATTGCCGTTACCAACAACACCACAAACTTTGCCGTCACAGCCAACCAAATCAAGACCAACGCCACAGAGATTCAGTTTGTCGAAGCAACTTCCAATCATGGATTAGTACAAGCGATCGGTATTTTTGATTCTCCCACCAGTGGCAATATGCTGGTGTATTTTCCGTTGAGCAACCCTATTAACATCACCGTTGGGGATGCAATGCGAATTCCGGTTGGTTCCCTAACGGTGCAGTTTGCGACAGGAGGACTGAGTAATTATGTGAAGAATGCACTGCTCAACCAATTATTTGGTGATGTGCCATTTAATGTGATTACAAGCCTGTACGTCGCCTACGCCACCAGCACCCCTACGGATGCTTTGCCTGGAACGGAACCCAGTGGCAATGGCTACGCACGAGTGAGTGTAACCAACAATACTAACAACTTTCCCATCGCCACCTTGGGATCTAAAACCAACGCCACAGAAATTGATTTTGGAGAAGCAACAGGCTCTCAGGGCACTGCCACATTTGTGCAATTATTTGATGCAGCAAGCGGCGGCAACTACCTTGGGAGTTACGCTTTATCGGCAAGTCAGGTAATTAGCGCTGGCACAATCCCCGCCATCCCAGTCAATACTCTCACCATAACTCTTGACTAATGGCACAGCTAAATTTTCCCGCAGGCGCGATCGCCTCTGCCACCACCGCCAACATTAGTGCAATCAAAATTCGCAAGGATTTCGGTAGATCTGGCATAATTGCCACGACTTCAATGGCGAGTGTGGGGTCATTGGGCAAAAAGCGCTCAGTCAAGCCCAATGCGATCCCCTTCACCTCCAATTTATCCGGCAAACTCTTGCGGAAGTTGCATTTTCCCAGTGGGGCGATCGCTTCTGTCACCCAATCTCAAGTAAAATTCTTCCTGAATGTTTCTCCGGCAGCCCCTCCTAAGGGCTGGCTGCATCTGGCAGACTTAAGTACTCTGTTGCATCCTGGTACGAGGCCACCTGAATTCAGTGGTTCTAGGTTGGTGAATGGAGATTTAACCCCTATCTCATTCAAGATTGAGGGTCAAAAACTCGAAGGACTAAACGCTGAATTTACCGCCAAGCGTAAAGACGACCTGACTGCTTCGCCAATTGTTAAAACTGGTGCAGCCGTTCATCAAACCGCGCCAGTTTTGGACAATCAAACCCAGATTGAAACCATGATGGGTAGCTTTTCAATTGAACCTGCGGACACACAGAATTTTCCTGATTCAGAAGTCGAGTTGAGTTACACACTCAAATTCAGCGATGGATTGGGGAGAGTTTACACTGTGGTATCAGGAAGTTTCACTGTTTATTCTGCGGGTTAATATGAACGACGAAGATTTAAAAATCTTGCTGCGGTTATTTGGATGGACTTTGTATAAAGACTCAATCTGGTTGTCTATTTCTCATAAATCATGGGGATATAGAAAGCTAATTTTTCGGTCTAGATAGATGAGTAAATTACTTCCGATTGAAGAGGAAGGGCAAATTGTTGGCTACCTCTTTGACTGCCCTGGATGCGGTAACTGCCACGCTCCTTACATCCGCCCCTTTAAAAACGGGGTGGGTGCAAGCTGGACTTTCAACGGAGATTTGGACAAGCCAACTTTTCAGCCAAGTATCTTGGCTAGGGTTGAGCGAACAGACGGGAAAGTAATGGTCTGTCACAGCTTTGTCACTGATGGGAAAATTCAATTCCTTGGTGACTGCACTCATAAGTTAGTAGGTCAAACTGTTGATATACCTGAACAATAACTAGCATTGGAGGTGTTACCATTAAATACTTCATAGACTCAGAATTCATTGAGGATGGCTCCACAATAGAACTTATTTCTATTGGTATTGTGGCTGAAGATGGGCGTGAATTTTATGCAATCAACTGGAACTGCGATTTTACCAAAGCCAATGATTGGGTTAAGGCAAATGTGTTACCTCATCTTCCTTTTTGTCCTATTGATAGACCTGCTAAGGGGCAAGGTTTGTGGCAATCAAGAAGTGATATAAAAAATGCGATCGCGTCTTTTGTAGGATGTGAATATAAAGGAGGGAAATCGCCTCACTACGCCCTCAAAGAAGGTATTCAGAAGCCCGAATTTTGGACATATTATGGAAGCTACGATTGGGTAGTCTTCTGTCAATTATTTGGAGCGATGATAGACCTTCCCAAGGGCTTGCCAATGTACACCAATGATATCAAGCAGTGGTGCAAGCAACTAGGTGATCCAGAGCTACCAAAACAAGGTAAGGGCGAACACAATGCACTCGCCGATGCACATTGGAACAAGCAAGCTTGGGAATTTTTGAGAACCTTTGAAGAAGATTGTGTAGTTGAAAGAGGTTAATTGTATGACGCAAGATTCGGATCAACTTATAATTATCAACCAGAATTGGACAAATGATGATGGAACTCATGATGGCGGAGTTTCTACAGGTACAGGCTTCACAATTTCATGGCAAAGAGGCCCGATAAATATTGCTGGAAGAAACGGAGCCTTTTTGATTGAAGTCTTAGAGGCTTGCTTTAGTCAATTGGAATATTTTCAAAATTCAGGTTATAAATCCCAAGAAAATATTGATGCTCTGAACTATTTAGACAAATGTATCGAACGCCTTAAATCACGAAGAGAACGTAGAGCTTCTGTTGGAACTCTTGGAACTCATCAGCCGGATCAGTCAAAATAATGTCCTCTTACTCGGCAGGCTAAATCATGCCCACGATTTGGAATGCAACACAGTCAGAATTACCTCAACCATCAAGCATCGTAATCCTTGATAGCCTTGAAAATCGGATATTTGCTAAATTTGAGCAAGAATATTGGCTGTTGGATGTATCGCCCATAAGTAAGTCAATCCGTTGCGATCTTGACTGTTTCCCCTTGTGGAGATACCCAACATATCAAGAATTACGCGATTTTGAATCTTTGAAACTTCATAATCAACTGGCAAAATAGATAATTATGCCTAACTCACTAGAACTAGCTAAAATTGCATACCACGCTTACGGGCAAACAACAGATTTCAAAAATTACCAAGGACTGCCTATGTCTGAGTGGGAGAATCTACCTGAAAAAATTCAGCAAGCTTGGATAGCAGCATCACAGGCAATATCCAGTGAATTTTATTTGGTGCTTGGTAAAGCTGTGCTTAACAATGAAGTGCTGAGGAATGCAATTTTAAGTCAGCTTCCGCATCAGTCAGCTTTGAGGGAAACGATTCTAAACCAACTTCCTCCTCAATCATGACATCTCCCTTCTCAGGATTTGACAACACCATTCTTACCTTCCAGATTGCCGATCGCACCTACACAATTAACGCAGTCGGCAACCGCTCCCCTAACTACCAAGCTCTGATAATTAAAGCTCTCCTCAAACCTCCAACAGATTACAGCACAATCTCGCGCTATGCCGACGAAATTCAGCAATTCGCTGGCGCTGATGGCCATGCGGTGCTGCTTGAAGGGTATTTAGTCGAGCCGCAAGCTTATCCCCAAGGGATTGAATTTTTGATGGAAGCTGACATTGAAATAACTGTGGCTATTGGTAAACAAGAAACGGGGAGATTTAAGCTTTTACCAGTAGTTCAATCCCCTTATATAGTGGCGATGGGGATTGATGCGATTACGCCAATTCGGGGAGTGTTTAGGAGGAATTGATGAAAAATTACGACGGGAGTGCTGACACAATTGGTTTTGGTAAATGGCTTAGACAATTGAGTTTAGGCGATCGCTTTACAGTTACCAATATTCCCTATGAATTAGGAGAAATACCTTTCGTTGCCATAATGCACGGTATTGTCCTCACGGACAACAAAGACTCTAGCTTTACTGTTGGCAAACAATATGGGAAAAATTAGTATCGATCTAAACAAGCTAGACTCCGTTATCAACCGCGCTTTTGATGTGGTGGTAGAAGTACAAGGAGAGGCGTTTCAAAATGCACTCTTATCCGACATCTGGGAATGGCCGCGTGAAACATTCCGCCAAAATAAAGACTTGGTGGGCAGTCCGCGTGATATTTATGATACTGGTGAACTCTACGATTCTCTGGTGATCAGCCGTACCGCTAACGCCGCAGAGTACACATGGGAGGCTGATTATGCTGCGATCGTTCATGATGGCGCAACCACCAAAAACGGCACGGAATTACCTGCAAGACCCTGGACTCATGTTGGATTAGAAGAGTGTAACGCAACAGAGATTATGCAGCAGCAACTCAACAAATATCTGTGAAAAGATATTTGAGGATTTGTGGGAGCAGATGCGCTTTGATTATCAGGAGCGCACCTCCTGAAAAATTTTTCATCTTCTTACTCCAGGCAAGCCACTCTTGACTCGATAGCGCTGTTCGACTAACGGAATTAGGAATAGCGTATCAAGCACATATCCCTGGATTATCAAATTATCAACAGTCCCAGCTATTTCAATCTGGCGATCGCTATTCAATAAATGGGTGACGTGAAGTTGATACGTTACATCAAATTCTTCCCCATTGTGACGATTCCAGGCATGATGCCTCCATTGTTCATCATTCCAAGCATATCCTTCAACATACTCGACACAAGGATGCATCTTTGCAACAAAAATTGCATTATCAAAACAGCATCCAGGGCGAATAAAGTTATTCCAATCTTTACGCCATAGAATAACTTCAGATACTTCTTTCATGTTATCAAAACTCTAATTATGGGCATATTGTGAGTAGATTTTATTTAAAACTATCATGATTGATGCTCTTGTTTTACGAAACGACATCTTGGCAATATTAGCCAATAAACTAGGCACTTATACATTTCCTAATAACAGTGGTATTGCTCCATCGATCGCCTGCCTCCCCGACCCGGATCAAGGCTGGAATTACCCAGAAAACGGTACAAAAACTTCAGGATTAGAAGTGGTAATTAAGCAGCCATATCCTGATATGCAATCAAATATTGGGGGCGATCGCACCTCAATAAGTACATGGGAAATCCACCTAAAGCAATGGGATACAAATCAAAGTCTGGTGGAAGTAATCGGGTTATTGAGTGGCGACTTACCTGGCTATTATTTAATAGAGAGGGTTAGCACAATGCCCTCCAACGATAAATTGCTAACCGTGGAACAATGTAAAATTTTCTTGAAAGATTGGACAGTCGTTACGAGGGAACTCTGACTCCGATTTAATCGGAGATTCAGATGAGCAAGACTTTCCAAGTCGGTGCGGGTAATAAGGTAAAGCTGTGTGTAGCTTTATTGCCACTGGGCGATCGCACCGAACCAATTGACGTAACAATTACCGCAGGCAGTGGTATTACTAGTGGTGCAGCTAGCATTACCGTAACTGCCTTAACAGGCCCTATTGCTGGTGGCACACCTCTAGATTTCACCAACGGCACAGCAACAGTTACCGTTTACTTAGCAGCAGATGCCAAAACAGACGACACCACCCTCACGATTGAAGCTGCTGCGGCTGCGTTAACAGGCAGTTCGACTGCGACTTACACAGCGAAATTGCGGCTACTTGGCGGTACTCAGTTGAGTGCGAAACTTAATAGCGATCGGGCTGACGTGTTGGTTTTTGAAGACCTACTTGGCTACAAAGATGGGGCGATTACAGGGCAATCTTGGGAACTTCCTTGGACGGCGAATTTACTTTCCAGCGATGAAGCTTTCCGGCGCGTTTTCTACGCTGCAAGCAACGCCGTTTCAGGGCGTGAGGTTTATGTTTGGCAGCAAGATCCACCGCCCGCAGGTTACGCAGTTGGCGATGGTTTAAAAGGCGCTGCGGTTGTGATGAACTTAGACAAGTCACTCGAATCGAGTGCCATCTGCAAAGTGTCTCTAAGCTTTATGGGACAGGGTTCACCAACAATTACAAGATATTCACTGACCTAGTGCGATCGCAAGAACGATTCTGCACGAAATCCAACACCGCGTTTACCCAATGCGGTGTTTCTTTTTCGGTTAGCGGGAATTTTGAGCTAGTACACTACCTTGCCTTCATCAATGGCTATCACTCCACCAAAAAACGATTCTCGCCTTGGCAAGGGTTACTCTTACCTCTTCGCGCTTTTCCTGACCGCCCTATTGGGAAGTCAATCTGTGGATATTTCCTTAAAATTTGACAATTCTGGGTTGAAGAAATTTGACATCGCCTCCCGTGAACTAAACGCCCAAATCTTCTATCCCTGTGTTGTTTTGATAGCTGGGATTTTGGGACTTCCCACAGATGCTCTTGCTCTAGCTTTTGGACACTTTTTGACCAAGGGGCGAGAGTAATGTGGGATGGATTGAAAAATTACAACGATGGATCGCTCGATTATTCAAAGGCAAGAAAAAACGTCGTAGTTCCCCAAAAATTATCAAGCGCTGGTACGGGAAACATTGCGCCGTTTTGCGAATTGAAAGAAAGACCCCAGGGGGACTTAGCACCTACCGCATCACCTCAATATACGGCGAGTGCGATTATCTGCTCACACTGGATTACTTGCCCGATTTACAAGCAGAAATGGCTGGGGAATTCAACGGCACCCCTTTCAGACTGCGATCGCACTCTCATCCATACAATTCTGCACTTACGCACCGTTTTGCAGTCTGGCGCGTTTTTCGCAATGGCAGTAGCACTCCTATTGGTATTTGGGATTGCGACTTGGAAGGATTTACCCAAAGTTTTGCACAACGACAACTCGCACCCCGTCGCGCAGTCGCAGGTGTGGCGTTAGCACCGCTCTCGCTTATTCACATTCCGAAAAATCCCAAGCTTTCATGGCAAAACCAGATGGAGCATATTGACTGGCTTTTACTTTTAGAACAGAGGATTAGGGGAGAGCTTGTCATACCAAACCACAATTTGAAGGCAAGAGCTATTTTACAAGAGCCATAGTTGGAAAATTTTTCAGGAGGGGCGATCACATCAATGCTCATCAATCAAATCTTGCTTCACTGCCTCACAAATCACTCGCCGTAGGTATTTCACCCTCTCTTCTTGTGGAAGTGCGTGCAGTGCATCATGAATGCTTTGCGGCAACTTCAAGCCTGTTACCTTCTTCGATAACGGCTCTGTTAATTCCTCATCGTAGACCTTAAATTGCTGCTTTTTGAAACCTTCTGATTGTACTGGCGTGGGATTGGTCATGCTGCTATTCCTGGAAAACCAGAGGATAATCTCATAATAATCCCAAAAAATAATCTATGTCAATCGTTGACATTCCCGGTTAACCAGGTTAATATAGATTCACAAGGGACAAAAACACTACCCCTTGCCAGGAGGTGAAATGATTGACTAAATCCAATGGTGGCTCAAAAAAGCCCAATCCTGAAGACCTAGAGGTTTACGAACCTGCTTCAGTACAAGACGAAAAGGTTGGTTATTACAAAACTGACCTAAAAGGTGAGGAGGGAGAGTTGATTGACGAAGATGAACTCCCCCCTGAGCTAAAAGAGCCGGAACAAGATGAGTCAGCGTAATAGCTGATTCTCTCCCCCAAGTCCTCACTTGGGGGTTTCTTGATTAAGATTATAGCGTATGAGTACAGACACGAATGTTTATCATCCCGATTACTATCGAGTTCTTGAACGTCGGGATGGGAAGTGGTTTTTAAAACTTGGCGAGTTATTCTACTCGAAGTTGCCATTTGCTGTTGACATGAATGATTTTAAATTGCTGTACGGAATATCCAAGCAACAAGTAGCTATTGAATTATTCCGCATCAACGGTGGGATATCTGGCTATTACTTGGCGGATCTCCGTCAGAAAAAATACTACTACTGCGGGGCTGAGGTGGAGGGAGTGAAAACGAAGTTGCGATCGCTTGGCATTGGACGCGAAGATCCAATGGATTAGGCGATCATTTCTAGTAAATCATCCTGAAAAATTCTTCAGGATGATTTATGCTGTGTTGTATTTTGCGTTTTTATGAAAATCGATTAGCACCCAACACTTTAGAAAGCCCTGCTCGAAGATTTTCTGCTTCTTTACCAACAAAACTCTGAGACTCTGGCCAAGTGCTTCCCTGATTTGCTCTTGACACCTGGAAATAGACTCTTACTCCGCTTTCTTCAACGAAGTTCGAGGGAAGAAGGAAGACCGAAGTTGGATGACTTCTTCCATCGAACTTCGTTAAACGCTTGAAAGACGCGGCAACGGAATTGTCTCGCGTTTCTAAAAATTGATAACCAGGATTAACTACAAAACCCTCCTGAAAAATTTTTCAGGAGGGTTTTGACTGCTCATTCACCAGACTTACTGACTTTACTACGCAAGCTCCGGTTGACCAGTCGCTTGTTACTACCCTCTGCATACGCGTTAAAACCCAATACCCAAACAACTCTGTGTAGCTCTGCTGGTTTCCATCCCTCAGAGGCAGCTAAATCAAGTATTTGCTGAAGAAGTTCCTCTGGTACAGCAAAAGTTATTTTGACCATATTGGGCGCACTCGTTTCTGGCATGATATCCACTTCATATACGGCTGGTTGTTCCATAATTTTCGCCTTAGTGGTAGCTACTTGGTAGGTCAATTCAAAATTTAGTTGATCATAGAGCTATCTAGTGACTATCACTAAGGGAACTTTATTGTACAATGCTTACAAAAGTTAAAGCGATCGCAGTTCCATCAAGATATGCGATCGCTCCCACCTTTCGGCAGTTCCCCCAATAGCGCTTGGAGGCAAAATTATCATGACACAAATCAAGAGCATTCAGAGTTCACCATTTCTTCCATCAGCTAGTTCTAGTAACCAGCAGAAGTTAGAAAAGATAGCACAGGATTTAATGAATCAAGCGGGCTTGGCAGGAAGATTTTATCCAAGAGAGCGCGATTTTGTGATGGCTGCATCACGCCTGGTTGTAAAAATAATTGAGAATTTCTATAGTCCTTCTGGTGGTCAGCCGCCTGCATTAAGCACAGTGAGAGCATGGTTCTATCGAGATTGCCCTGACTGGGCGATCGCAGTCCTAGCAAATCAGATTCAGCAAAAATAACTGTGGGATTTCCCACAAACCTATAGCGCTCAATGAGCGCTTTTTTTATTGTTAAAGGCGTGAGCAGATCGTGAGCGATTCATGAACACAACCATGAGCAGATCGTGGTCTGACATTTACAAAACAGAGTGGGCTTTTAAAAGGCTTGATGATGTACTTCCCAATACAACTATTGAACTTTCAAGAAAAGATGTAGTTCGAGAGTTTTACGGAGGAGCAGACAGCACGCTAAGGAGGGACTTATTATGCCTTGTGCCAATGAAAGTTAGACCACTTGGATTTGACTTCATCCCTCAAGATGAAAGCTTTAGTAGAAGCTCTATCGAGGTACTTTTTGAGTTTAGAAAACTGGTCAAAAAATACCAGTATGAAACAGCTGTTCGATTAATTCACCAAACAATGGAGAGGATACATGGGATATAAGAATGCACAACAGGCTGCTAAAGGTACTACCAAACCTGCCGAAACTCGCTCTGAAGAGACAGGGCAAGAAGCCGGATTTCAGATGGACGACCAATTTGAAGCCTTTGATGCAGCGGTTGCTGACAGCATCGTTGATCTGCGCGGCGCTCGGATTATGCAGCGAGTCCTGACCCGTATCGGTAGTGGAGATATGGGCAAAATCGCTCCATTGATGTTCAAGTCCTTTGAACAGGGGACAATGGCCGCTTTGGGGGAGCAAGCGAAACAGTTGACAGAGTGGCACGAGAAACCAGTGAAAGTGCTACAGCCAGCCGCCAAGTCGAACGCATCGTGACGTTATTTTATATGCGAAAAATTAACAGGATTGCTGACCTTGCGCTTTGGATCTTGGTTGTTTTGGGGATTATTGGGGGGGGACTTTCTGCCTATGTAATTAGTAGTTTTTTGGCTGGGGGTAATGGAACAGAAGCAACAATTCAGCCTGTTCGACCTGTTTATTCTGGTGGCGATCGCAGTGGCGATCGTCTTTCTCTGGACGGAAAACTCTCGACTGAAGCAGGAAATTCAAAACAAGGAATCAGATAATGCTGCCTGTGTCTCAAACATAGAGCGCCAGAAGGCAGAATCAGAAGGTTTAATCAAAGGCGTTTTATTAAGGAGGTGAAAGTGGCAGATAAAAAAACATTCGCTTCAGCCTTTGCAAGTGCCTTGGTCAAGGTTAAAAATGGTCAAAATTCGTCAGTGGCGGACAGCCCTGACACCTCGAAAAGCCCTACTGACAGGGCTAATACTCCCATCGCCCCGTCAGTGACTGGACTGATAAAATCCTTCGATTCAGCGCCCGAAATGCAGGGATTGCTGAATAGCTATTTTGGGATTGGGGACTTTTTGACGACGCTGCCAGGTATGACACCGAATGAAATAGGTCAGATGGCTGACCAGCTAGATCAGCTAAATTTCCTTCTGGATAATTTGCCTGCAATTGAGCAAAATCTGACAAGCTATATCGGTGGGATAGTTAAATATCACGAATTCGTGAATCGCTGCGTCAAACAAGGCGTTGCAGGCATTGAGAAAGTAGATCAGTCTGTTTTGGATATCTTCGTTGCCCACAAGGGGCATTTAGGAAATCAAAAGAAACTTGCCGCCGATAGCAGGACGGCTGTTGAGCAAATTGAGAATGAAGTTAGCAGCCACATTGAACTGCAAGAACACAAACTACAAGAGGCTTTGAAACGGGCTGCTAAAAAGCTCAAAGCTGATAAGCAGAAAGAGACAGCCAAAGCTGAAACCGAACCCAATGAAAAACCTGTGGAAATGGTTGCGGTGTTGGACACCAGGGCCAGGCTGAAACGGCTGATGCAGTACGGCACAACTAGCCCGAAAGCATTCGCCCCAACCAAGTCGGCAGCTGTACCCGAAAGCGGGATGAAAAATGGAACGGCTGCCAACTCGGTTTTTGAATTCTTGTCAGGTAGATAGTCAATGGCGAAGATATCAAAGCGTCTCAAAATGATGAAGCTTGTGCATTTTGGCAGCGCTTATGGATTTTGGTTTGCATTGGGTGTAAGCGCTGCCCACTTCTCCCGCCTGCTGGTGGGTGGCTGGATTATCTACATTGCCTTGAAACTATCGATCGCCGGCTGGCTGCTGTTAATCCCGCCCGAAGATGCGTCCCAAGAAACGTTGATGTTGCGGCGGTTGAGCGGGTTGGCGATGGCACTCTCCATCGCCGCATTTTGGGATGTGTTGTTCATGATCTTGAACAACCCAATTACGTTAGGGAGTTTGATTCTCCCGACATGGCAAGTTGGCTTTATTGGATTGGGTGTCTTGATAGCGATGATGATGCTGTTGGTATTTGTGAAGTAATAATTTATGCGGCACTTGCTTTATGCTCCCGCTAGTACGGGACTTTTTATTTGTGGAGCGATCGCAGCGATCGGTAGCTTGTCAGGGTATTTCAACTCCAGAGTTGAATATTGTGACACAGCAACAAACCCCTGTACCAGAGTTGCGATTTCTGTAGATGTCGCACCTCCCAGGACAGCACAAGATGTAGTTGTGCTGCCAGGGAATGGCAAAATGCGGTTGACACTTGGATTAATAGCAATGGTGCTTTTGGCTGGGGGCTATGTTGTCTCTGGGCTAGAAGTTGAAGGGCTGAGTGCGAAAGCAAAACAGGAAGAAACCGACGCTTTCTTAGAGGAAAAACGACAGGAAATTGTCGCCGAGGAGGAAGAAAAGAAGCTGATTTTGGCATCAGACATCCGATTCAAAGATTTTGAACAGCAGTTACTTGACGGGTATGCCATGCTACTGCTGGAAAACAATCCTGAACTAGCAGAGCAGATTTTGGTAGATTTACCCACTGTCCAAATTGAGGCTCAGGCTGTCGAGTCCACTCCAACAATAACTTCGGCGGCTACTCCCGTTGATTCTTTTTCGTCTTCGTCCGATTCGGGTGATGAGAATTCTCCCATAGTGGTAGACAGTACAGCATTGAGAACGCTAGTTGCGGCTGGTGAAAGAGCAATCGACGGACTGATTGATACAAGTCAAAGTCTAATTTTTTTGGGAACACCGGGGGCGGGTAAATCGGTATCGCTGGGAATTGTCCTTGGACGGAAGAAAAAACGATTTGGCGATCGCGTTCAACTGTATGCGATCGCGATGAAAAACGACGGCTTTTCTGGGGCCGAAGTCGGGCGGTTAAATGCAGATTCCAACGTCTGTTATGAGATTTTACTTAAAGTCATTACCGAGCTTCGCATTCGGGCCGGAATGCCCAAATCAGAGAGAGAGGAGTATTGCGAAAGAACTCCAGTAATTCTGATCCTGGATGATTTCATGTCTCAGCAGAAGTTGCTAAGTTCATCGTTGAGTAAAAAAATTGTCCGCTATCCTGAAGAGTCTGGAGCATTTCAGAAAATCTCTTTGGGCGATGCTTTTAATGCGGCGATGGCGGAGATTGTTTTTAACGGTCGAGAGTTAAATGTTGCTGGTTATGTCGGAACGCAATCGAGCAACATTGAAGACTTGAAATTCTTGTCCTCGAAGGGGGGGCGGGCAGGCGTAATTCTGATGTATCAAGCATTCAGAAACGTCAACAAGAACCAAGGCAATTATGAAATTATTAGTCAGGCGATTGGCAACCAGCACGTCATCGCTGATGCCAAAGAACGGGAACGGATGCGAGATGTTTTTCCTCAAGCTAGAGCTTTGTCTGTGCAAGAGCAGCGCCCGATGGTGCTGTCATCGAATGCTGATACAGGGGAATTCATTCTTGGTATTGTCCCCGATTTGCGATCTGAATATAAGGAGTATGAGCGGCTATTTAACAGTGAAGAAATTGATACTGATTTTGCTTGGACAATTCGCAAAGTCAGTGAATTTTATCCCGATACAACAGCAGAGACTTTATTCAGTGAAATTCGCAATCTAGTACAGGACGGCGTGTCGCAGCGGGAAATTATCAGGAGCATTTTGAAGTGCGGGGAGAACAAGCAGCATCCCACGCGATCGTACTCAGTTCACGGGAAAACGTTGTTTCGTTGGCTGGTTGATAACTACGACAATGGCGAGTTGGCGGCAATGCTAGGCGAGGGAGATTAGTAATGTTTGAACGTTTAAAAGAGTTCTTCAGCCCGGTTGAGGAAACGACAACCGCTCAAGAAATGCATTGCTTGAGTGCAGAACCTTTGTCACGCAAAGAGGCGGAACGCCTAGCGCTCAGTATCAATGTTGGGGTCGCTAGGCAGAAAAAAGCTGATAAAAATGCCTTGTAAAACCACGTTTGAGTATGCCGAAAACTGGCGGCTCACCTGTAGAAGGGGATTACGTTTGATGCCATTTTGTACATGCAATCCCATGCATGGAAGGGCAGTAGTTCTCCATCACGTTAAATACAAGCGCAGTCCTGTAAGGCGAATATTGGGAATGCTTCTATTTCATAGCCCCAAGGCGACTGTCTCTGGGCGGGAAGTCATTGGCTATGATGCCTTCCCCCTTTGTGAAAACTGCCATCACAACAACTACGGACGGAGCGATCGCCCAAACAGTGTTCATTACATGAGAGTGTGGAAGCAATTAGGCGGATTAGATAACCACAATGTTCCTTCCTTAGCTTGGCGATTAAGATTTAAGTTTTGGTTTTGGGTAATAGTTTTGCGAGCGGGCAGATGTCTGTTCTCTATATTCCGCAAGGACAAGAAAAATGACTCATTCTGAAAGTTTATCGGGAAAGGCAGAGGGCAGGAGGCTCAGTTGGCTTTTATGGAATTCTGACTCGTGTCAAGAAGCTCGTGACCGTTCGCGCAGCGTCTCGAAGAGAAGGGAACAAGGGTTTAAGACCCCCACCAAATTTTCTTGTTTTGTGGCCTCAATTTAGGAGGGGTTTGAATCCCCTTCTAAATTGAACCTTCTGCCCTCTGCCCTCAGCATAGCTGCCTTCTTCAAATGTTGAAATTAAACCAAGAACAGATGGAATTCCTAATAATTGTAGACAGTCTAGTTTTAGCGAAAGCTGAACTATAGCAAAGTTACAGAAGTTTATTGAATCACATAACAAGCACTCAAACAAAATTCTTTAAAACACCTAATGATAATACTTTCAGCGATTTTATCGGTTTGTAAACTTGCTAATTTTGATGACCAGTCACATAAGAGTCACAAGGGTTAAGTTAAGGGCGATCGCTTGGCCTACGAACTTAAAGATACCTTGCAAATCCGACGATATTCCGAATTGTGGGAGTAGAAACAAAATAGCTCCAGGAAAATTTTCCTGAAGCTATTTTCAGGAATTCAGATCCGTGAATCTTTACTAATCCTGTAATAATTACTACTATTAAGCTGCAGGTGGAGTGGTACTTACTGGTGTCTCCACAGGGGGAGTAGCGGTAGTGGCGGAAGGTGGAGCTTGTGTTTCCCCCTGAAAAAGTTCTTCAAGGTCTGCAAATAGGGTCGCAACGATTTGAAACCCCTTCTGAATAGTGGACAGTTTAATTTGCATGATTATTTTCCAATTTAGATTATGAGCCGATCAAGCAATGCTAGGCACGCGATCGCACCATGTGCCTGAGCAAGTTCACTGAAAAATCAGCCGGGAAAATCCTGGTTATAAGTATTTCTAGGCACATGAATAATTTTTCAACAATGCCTCCGGGATTCATTCTTCTTAATCTTTCGTCGTCAATAGCAGATTAGTACAAAATTAGTTCAGTGATTTTTGCTGCTCCTCAAGATCCAATCTGTGCAGGGCTTGCGTCTTCCTATATTTCCGACTTGTAATCGGAAGGTCGCGAGTTCAAATCCCGCTGCTGGCTTTGATGACTGTACGTAAAAATTCCCTTAGTACAGGTGTGATATTTTCTTCCCGCCAGACTATAGCCGTTTCTACTAATGGCGTTTTCTCCTCCAGAGTGCAATAAACTACACCAGCCCTCTGAAGCTTTTGCAATGAAGACGGCGCGTGAAGTTGTGGGACAAAAGGGTTAGAAGTGAAACGCAGAGGGGCGCAAAGTTGAACGCAAAGTAGCGCAGAGGTTTTAGAGAATTTGTGACAAAAACTTGCGTGTTCTTTCTTCTTTGGGGTTGTTGAAAAATGCGTCAGGGGTGGCTGACTCGACGAGGGAACCGCTATCCATGAGAATAACTCGGTCGGCGACTTCACGGGCGAATCCAACTTCGTGAGTGACGACTACCATTGTCATCCCATCACGGGCTAGACCTCGCATTACATCCAAAACTTCTCGTACCATTTCTGGATCTAAGGCTGAGGTGGGTTCGTCAAACAGCATAATTTTGGGTTGCATAGCTAAAGCACGTGCGATCGCAACTCGTTGCTGTTGTCCACCAGACAACTGTCCTGGATATTTTTGCGCCTGTTCTAAAATTCCTACTCTTTCTAGTAGTTGCATTGCCAATTCTTCGGCTTTTGTCTTTGGCGATCGCCGTACCCAAATTGGTGCTAAAGAGATATTTTGCAGCACTGTCAAATGAGGAAATAGATTAAATTGCTGAAATACCATTCCCACCTCTTTGCGAATAGTTTCAATATTTCGCAAGTCATGACCAAGGGTAATCCCGTCGATTTCAATTCTTCCCTGTTGGTATTCTTCTAAAGCATTAAATGTGCGGATAAAGGTAGATTTACCGGAACCAGATGGCCCCATTAGCACTACTACTTCTCCACGATTGACTGTCAAGCTGACACCCTGAAGAGCATGGAATTTTCCATACCACTTGTGAACATCTTCCGCAATAATTATTGACGCTTGTTTTGTTGTCACAGATTTGCACCTCCGAATTTTTTAGTAAATTAGCGATGTCTCGCTACAAGCTGATGAAATGAATATCAAATAATTGCTGATCTTAGATAGTAGTAATAATAATTTATTGCCATACTTATGCCTAATCAATAATAACTCTAATTAATCAGATTTTACAGTGCGATCGCCTATCTAAAATTTTGCTGGTGAAGAATATCACCACTCGACAAAACTACAACATATCAAGAAGTGCCCCAAGTATCAAGTCGCGCCATAATAGAATTGATAACGACCATAATGGTGTACAAATTTGAACAATTAAGCCGATCTTAGGTGGAAATCATGTTAGGGATAACTTTACAGCAAACGAGAGTTTATCGAGAAATTAAAGAAGAAGGACGACAAGAAGGAGAACAGGAAGCAACTATTAAATTGATTGTTCGACTCTTGACTAAGCATCTTGGACAAGAACTGTCTGAAGAAATGCAAGCAACGATTTCTCATTGACCAAACAAGGCAAAATTTAAAGATTAAAAGGAGTCAGAATACTAGAACCATTCTAAATTCTGGCTCTTAATTTTTTCTGGGATAATTTATTTTTTAAAATCTCTTAACTACTGACTTAACTGTTTTTCTAGTCGCCGAGAAGCTAACGACATGGAGTAACAAAATAACCAATAAATAAATCCAATAAATAGATAAACTTCTGCATAGCGGCCGAGAAACTGTGGTTGTGCCAATATTGAACGGGCAATACCTGTAAGTTCCACTAATCCCACTAAAGATAAGAGTGAAGTGTCTTTAAATAAGCCAATAAATTGACCAACGATCGCAGGTATAACACTACGTAAGGCTTGAGGTAGGACAATTAATATCACTACTAAGGGTGTATTGAAACCTAGTGCTTTCGCAGCTTCAATTTGCCCACGAGGAATTGATTGGAGTCCACCACGCACGTTTTCTGCCATATATGCGGCACTAAATAGTACTAGTCCAGCTATTGCTCGTAATACCCGATCTAAACGCACATCTGCTGATAAAAACAAGGGAAGCATTACCTGAGCTAAGAACAAAATTCCAATCAGTGGCACTCCCCTAATAATTTCAATATACAGGATAGAAAACCAACGGACTACAGGCAAATTGCTTGTGCGCCCTAAAGCGAGTAAAATCCCGATGGGAAAGGAAAGTACAATACTAACTGCTGCCATTAGTAGGGTAAGTAGTAAACCGTTCCACAAATTTGTAGGTACAGGCTGCAATCCAAACCCACCACCAATTAGCCATAAAATTATCGGGAAAGACAATAACCATAATAGGGAAAGCCAAGGACTTAGTAACTTAGTAAACTTTCCTCCAACCCAAGAACCTGCAAATACTAAAACTGCAATTAACAATAACCAAAGGCGGGATGTAAAATCCAGTGGTAAAACAACTAACAAAACGCCGATGATAAAAGCAAACAAAGCAATTCCCCGCTTTGTTGACTGTTGTTTACTAAAGAATACACCGCCAGTTATAGCGCCTAAAGTCGAAGCGATCGCTAGCACAATCCAAGTTCGCCAATATAGCGTTTGCGGAAATCTACCAACTAAAAATAAACGTAAATTAACCTGAATTATCGCCCATTGTGCTTGAGTAGTTGCCCAAGTTATAATTCCTCGCACTACCCAAAATATCAACAACAGACAGACAACAGTTAACAAGCTGTTGTACCAAGTACTGAACAGGTTTTTACGCAACCACAACAATTTTAGATTTTGGATTTTGGATTTTGGATTACTTGTCATCTTAATTATTTATTCTCCCTCCATACCTCTGCTAGACCAATTAAAAAAAAGATTGCGACAGATTAAAAGCAAAAAGCAATTACCACTAAATTTTTCTCTACGAGACGCTACGCTAACAAAATCTAAAATCTAAAATTGTATTATCTCTCTTTAATTTGCACGCTGCGATTGAATAAATTCATCACTACAGAGATAGTCAAACTCAGGGTGAGATAGGTGAGAATAATCAGTAATATCACTTCTACGGCTTTCCCTGTTTGGTTAAAAGTGGTGGAGGCGACAAAATAAATATCGGGGTAGCCGATCGCGATCGCTAAACTGGTATTTTTGGTCAAATTCAGATATTGACTCGTTAACGGTGGAATGATTACCCGCAAAGCTTGGGGAAAAATTACCAACCGCATTACTAACCCTGGTTTTAATCCTAGCGATCGCGCTGCTTCCCATTGTCCCTTCGGTACTGATTGAATCCCACCTCGCACAATTTCCGCAATAAACGCACCTGTGTAGAAAGTTAATCCCAACAGCAACGTTGAAAACTCTGGTGATAGGGTAAACCAAGGAAATTCTAAGCCATTTTGACTAACGCCAATAAAACCCCAAAGGGATATCTTATTTTCTGTTTTGGGAAAACTGAGAAACACAGCAAAGTACCAAAACAGCAATTGCAGCAGTAAAGGCGTATTGCGGAAAACCTCTACATAAACCATCGTGATATTCCGCACCAGCCAGTTGTCAGAAAGTCTGGCAATCCCAGCACTTATCCCAACAATGGTTGTCAGAAAAATTCCTGCGATCGCCACCCGCAAGGAGTTAATTAACCCCACCCACAAAGCACGACTGTAGGTATCAGTGGGTTTGTAGTTAATCAGCGTCTCGCCAATATCAAAAGATGCTTGTTGCTTAAGAAAATCAAATCCAAACGGAATACCCAATTGCCGCAAATTGCGCTTGAGATTATCCCACAGTATTACTACTACAACTACTGCTAAAAATACAGCAATGAGTTGTAAAGTAATCCTCCAAAATCGGACATCACGCCATATAGACGGTTTTAAATTAGTCATTAGTCATTAGTCATTGATTATTCTCTTCATCTCCCTCATCTCCCTCATCCCCCTCATCTCCCTCATCCCCCTCATCCCCCTCATCTCTTCTACCGAAACGGCGGAGAATAAAGCAGTCCACCTTTGTTCCAGAGTTGATTTTGACCACGAGCTAGATTGAGTTTTGTCTTGGGGCCGAGGTTGCGATCGTAAATTTCGGCATAGTTACCAACATGCTTAATGATTCTGGCTGCGAAGTCGTTAGTTAAGCCGAGTCCTTCGCCAAGGTTGCCTTCGGTTCCTAAAAAGCGCTTAATATCTGGATCGGTACTAGTAGCGAACTGACCTATATTCTGGGAAGTAATGCCCAATTCTTCGGCTTTTACTAGAGAATAAACCACCCACTTAACAGCATCACTCCATTTAGCATCCCCTTTAGCAACTGCTGGCGCAAGGGGTTCTGAAGAGATCACTTCATTGAGAATCACGTTATCTTCTGGTTTCGGTAAAATTGTACCCCGCGAAACTAATGCTGAACGATCAGCTGTAATCCCGTCGCAACGACCTTCGGTATAAGTAGCAAAGGTAACGTTAACGTCTTCAAAGACAACGGGTTTGTAAGTGATGCCCCTTTTCCGCATTTGGTCTGCTAAGTTCTGTTCGGTAGTAGTTCCAGTTTGAACGCAGATAGCTTTATTCTTGAGATCTGTCAGGGACTTAATGTTACTACTTTTGCGAACCATGATGGCTTGTCCGTCGTAAAAGACCACAGGTGCAAATTCTAGACCTAGTGTGGTTGCGCGACTAAGTGTCCAGGTAGTGTTGCGGCTGAGAATGTCTACTTCGCCAGTTTGCAAAGCTGTAAACCGCTCTTTGGAATTGAGATTACGAAATTCTACTGCATCTGGCTTATCAAACAAAGCTGCGGCGATCGCTCGACAAACATCTACATCAATGCCACTGTATTTACCATCGGTTCCCACAAAGCTAAACCCTGGTACTTCACCACTGACACCGCAAATTATCTGGCCACGTCTTTTAATGTTATTCCAGCGATTTTGATTTTCTGGTGCAGCTGGAGTACTGCCTGGAGTGCTGGGTGTACTTGCTGTTTTTCCTGAATCTCCATCACAAGCCGCGATCGCAAATACTAAAGGTGCGATCGCTAGAATTAAAGCTGATTTACGCATGAACTTCATAAATTACTAGATCAAAGAATTGTATTGCTCACTACAATCATTTAGTGAAAACAATTTTGTTGCTTGTAATATAAAACTGTAGCAGCCTATGTGCTATATTCATTCGCTTTCAAAAGCGGTAATTGAAGTTTTTACTTGTATTCTCAAAAGCCTCAGATGCTTGTAGAAATTATCTAAATTGGCTTCAGCTTTCAAGTTTGATTAAAAATCCTGCCATCATACTTGATCGAACAATACACTCATTAAACCTAGAAGAGAATATTAAAACTTAAGTGAGTTAGTGCTATATCCTTCACTGCCTAAGATTTGAAAAATAGTGATTATCGCTTCTTTAAGAATGAGCAATATTCTTTCAAAAAATATCATTAACAGCGCCGAACGATCATCTATTTTTCTGATCTTTGCAATGCCCAACACCCAGGGATTGGGGACTAGGGACTAGTCCTGGATTTCTCACCACATCTCATTAATTAAATAAGTAATGAGTAATGAGTAATAAGTAAGATTCTTTACTTATTACTCATTACTCATTACTCATTACTTCACCCGCGAAGGGAGCAGGGGAGCTTGTGAGAAATGCGGGTAGTGACTGGGATATTTTTGCTAATGCCCAATCCCCAGTACCCAATCCCCAGTACCCAATCCCCAATCCCCTTGCACACTTCTATGCAATCAGAAGTATCCACACCAACCCAAACAACTACCCCTAGCAGGTTAAACTAGGTCTGGTAACAACTGCTCCACGTTCCTTATGAGGCTTTTATGGGAGCTAACCTCGAACAGATTGCCAACTATTTAGACAACCTTGGTTGGGACTACCGTTTTGATGATGAAGAAGACCGAATTATAACAGGTGTGGAGGCTGATAACCTAGAAGATTTCCTAATAGTTGTCCAGTTGGATGAAGAAGGAAAATTTTTTCGGGTATTTGCCCCTCAAGTTCTGGCAGGAATCCAAGACCATCCTCACAAGGGAGTTATCCTACAGACGATGCTTGCCATTTCTTGGGAAACCAAAATGTTGCAATGGGAATATGACCCATCTGATGGCGAAATCCGTGCCATTATTGAGTTTCCTCTAGAAGACTCGATTCTTACAGAAAAGCAATTTCATCGTTGTCTGAGTGGGTTAATTCAGATTGTAGATAGCATAGCGATACCTCGCCTGAAAGAAGTGATGGCAACAGGTCTTGATCCGGGGAATATAGAACTTGGGGAAAGACTGTTACTCAGTATCCAAGAAGAAGCCCCAGGATTGTTAGATTTACTAGAAAAAGCAATGGAAGCGCGAAAAAAGCGAGGAAGTTTTCCTAGTGAGTGAGACGGATCATCACTTAAATAGCTATACTCCAAAGTGATACCCTCACTATATACATGAAATTTTCTGGGGCTGGATATTATGACATCCTACGCAACCTCCTCTGCCAAAGCGGAAATGAGTGAACTACGGCGGTTGAAAGGCTTATTACCGCCAGAATTGCAAAGCTGGGTTACGGTTGAAGGCACAACTGAAGTCAATCCACCCCTGGTTCGCTGCGAAGAAATTGGTAAAGACCAGGTAGAAATTCAAATTGACTTGGTGAAATGGGATGCCCTCGCAATGGATCAGCGTAATCTGCTGTTCTGGCATGAAGTTGCCCGCGTTCAAAATGACACAATTCCCAAAGATGGTTGGGAAATGGCAGCACTAGCCATCGGTCTAGGTGGTGCTGTAGGCGAATTGTGGGTACAAGATGGATTGCTGCTGGTGTTAGCTTTGTCGCTTTGTGGTGTGTCAGGCTGGCGACTGTACCAAAAGAATAATGGGGAAAAGCAACTAAGAGAATTGCTCAATGCTGATGAGAAAGCGATCGCACTGGCAACTCGTTTTGGTTATAGCCTCCCCAATGCCTACAAGAGTCTTGGTAGCGCCTTAAAAACCCTGATTGACAATACTCCTAGTAAGCGCCAACGGTCAAGATACGAAGCAAGACTCTCTGCCCTCAAACGCAGTGCCAATAAGGCAAAAGCTAAATCTAAAACTCCAGATGAGGACTCACTGTAATTAGTTAGGAGTTAGGAGTTAGGAGTTAGGAATTATGGCGTTGCTGATTGCGGTATGAAAAATAATTTTGCGTTATTTCAAAATCCTTGTAGAGACGTTGCAATGCAACGTCTCTACATCCAAATTCATACCTCGATTCAGCAACACCGGAATTATGAGTGAAATCCAAACTTCAAACTCCTCATTCCTCGCTCCTCACCAAATCTTACTTTTTTCTTGACTACATCTTTATCAAAATCAAATTTTACAACTGGTTCAGCATTTTATGCGTCTGGGGGATCACACGCACATGCTTGATAAACCCCTTCATCAAAGCTTGCCAGATCAAAACTTGATCGCTGGAAGGCGCAAGCACAGGAATTGGTGAAAATTGTTCTGATACTGCCAAAGGCGTAACAGGTTGTAAAAATACTGAGATATCTGGACTAACCTCTGCCACCAAGGAAGCTGAACGTTCTAACTCGGCGGGATCTGTGTTTTGAGACACAATTATCTTGACAAAAACATTTAAATATGAGTCATAACATAACTGGAGAGATTTACTATGTTCTTGCCAATGACTTTCGCCGCTAACACTGGGCAATTTGAAATCCATGCCTACGGAGTCTAAGTAGGGGAGAATCATTGCTAGTTGTTCTGGGCGATGTCCGCCAGTTTCTAAGTATATAGGTAGGCCAGTTATGGCTCGCACTTGAGGTAGAAACTGCGTTAAAAATGGGGCATGAAGAAGGGGTTCGCCTCCGGTTAAGCTAATGCTATCGTGTAGACAAGGTAGATTTTGCTGTTCCACCCATTCGAGTAATATGGGTAATGGGACAGGGTTAGAGTGGATTTCAAAGTCGCGCAATCCAGGCGATCGCTCTATCCGACAAGTATCAGGTGCATTCCAAGTGTGGGCGCTATCACAAAACTGACAACGCAAATCACACAAAGCAAAACGAATAAATATTTGACGCGTCCCTACATTCAGTCCTTCCCCTTGAATGGCAGAAAAGACCTCAATCAGGCGTGCGGTAGGTGTAACCGTATTTTTAGCAATCATAAAATGAGAGCAACGCGATCGCGCTGCGTCGGCACAACAGCAAGGGTGTTTTTTGGCTTCTTGTTCTATTGTGAATCGTCGCTAGCGATCTCCAATCTCAGCCCCGGTAAATAGCAATTAGTCCTGATTACTACTGATTCCGATATTTAGGTTAGGTAATTTTGTAGGACAAAATAATGTTTGGCATATTACATTATACATGGCAACGAAAGTGCAGAGCTTCATGACTAGCCAACCGACAGAGGTCGATTTTCCAGTTAATTCCCTAAACGACACCGCTATAATACAGGTGCCGATGCGGTTAAGCGTGCTGGAGGCTTTAGGCTTTAAGCAAACCTGCCAAGGCTTAATCCAGACCAATTCACATCCCAAGCAAATCATCATTGACTTTCACCAAACTACTTTTATGGATAGTAGTGGTTTAGGTGCCCTGGTCAGTAATTTTAAATCCGCTCAAGCGAAAGAGATTACATTAACACTGCGGAATGTAACACCTCAGGTAATGGCAGTCCTAAAACTCACGGGATTGGATCAAGTTTTTCCCCTTGAATCTGTGGCTGATGGGTCGCTAAGAGAACCAGAAGACTTAGTAGATAATCGGAAGACAACTCCCCGGAAAGTAGAGCCGTTACCCGCTACTCACCCTTCTGTGGCATCTTGGATGAAACGGTTCTTAGACATTATCGGGTCAATAGTCGGTTTATTAATTACAGGAGTTTTGTTTATTCCCATTGCGATCGCTATTCAAATTAACGATCCTGGTCCCATTTTCTTTAGTCAAACCCGTTGTGGTTGGATGGGGAAGCGGTTTGAGATTTGGAAATTCCGCTCCATGTGTGTGGATGCGGAAGCGAAGAAATCCCAAGTTCAAAACCAAGTACAAGGTGCTTTTTTCAAGAATGAGAATGACCCCAGAATTACCAAGGTAGGGCGATTTTTACGGCGAACTAGTCTTGATGAATTACCCCAATTTTGGAACGTCCTCAAAGGAGAAATGAGTTTAGTAGGCACTCGACCACCGACACCCGATGAAGTGGAACGCTATGAAGTACCGGAGTGGCAACGTTTAGATGTGAAACCCGGTATGACTGGCGAATGGCAAGTCAAGGGGCGTTCTACAGTCCGTAGTTTTGAAGATGTAATTCGTTTGGATTTGCAGTATCAAAAAAATTGGAGTTTGGTGTACGATTTAAAGCTAATTCTCAAAACTATAGCTATTCTATTTAATAGAAACAGTGGTGCTGTTTAGCTAATTACCCTTATTCACAATTTTTTGGTAACTTCCAACTCTCACAATAATTATTAGATATACCCAAGCCCATAATGAACTTGGGTAAATTTTAGGTTTCTACAGCACCAAGTAAGTAAGTGAAATTATCCTACAGCCTTCTGAACTCCTACTACTTCAATTTGTTGCACTTCTGGCAACAAACGCTTCACGCCTTGCTTAACAAATCCCTGCAAAAAACCAATCTGCTGATTTTGCTGAAATACCTTTTGCAAAGTTTGCCGCAAATTCTCCAAATTCAAACCAGTCCCAGAATTGATCGCTATTTCCTGCTGTTGGAAATATTCAACTAAACTTAACCCTGCGACTCTAGTCAGATAAGCTGCACTTACTCCCTGAACTACGCCACCAGCAACAAAGGTAACGGCATTACTTTTCAGAACAGTACTAATTGCCTTTGTCGAAAGTTCAACTAAACCCAATTTCAGCATCAAACTTCCCATTGTTCCAGCTACAGTTTGCGCTTGTTCTAGGGAAAACTTTTGCTGATAGATGTTACCCAAATCCATTACCATTTGAGCATTAATTGCCGCAGTCGCCAAAATATCAAGGGCTGGGACTGGGTTAGCAAAGGCAGCCGCCGCAGCTATCCATTGATATTGTTCAATAATTGGGGTGGTGCGATCGCGTCTGGTTCCATTCAGCCAGTTTTTCGCCTCAGCTTTCAACAACCCAGCTTTCCTCATGGTAGTTAGCCAAACCAGGCGTTGTCCTTGCTGTACCAAAACTTCATCCAACTGCTGAGTTAACTGCTGGATATCTGCTGCTGGTTGTTCCATCCACTCTTGCAAAGCACCATCAGCCTCATGCTTTCGGACTTTGATAGCAATAGGAGAGGCCGCAGTTGCAACTACATTCCCCTGCATTCGCTGTTTTAATGACAGCAAGATGCTGGCACTTTCATCGGCTAAATACTGATCTTGTTTGTTGAAAACCAGGATTGTAGGCTGATTTGCTGCCTTTAGCTGCTGTAAGGTTTGAAATTCTGAGTCTGTCAAATCACCGTTTGTCAGGAACAGAACAAAATCAGATTTTGCTACTTCTGTCAAAATAGCTGCATCTGGATTTTCACCCACTTCTCTAAATAAAGGTGCTGTCTCTTGTAAAGACACGAAATTTCGTGTCTCGACATTTTGCTTTAGCACTTGAATTAAAGTGCTTTTACCCACTGACTTACCGCCAGTCACAGCAACTTTAATTTCTTGTCTGTCTAATTCCAACAATAGTTGGTTAACTTGTTCTCGCAGTGTTTGTAACGCCGGATGGTTTTCTGATTCTTGTGCCAGTTGGTTTATTACAGTTTCAGCAATAGAAATCGCACTTTCCACAGTCGCCCGATCCACGAGCATACCATTTAGCTGCTCTAAACTGTCTTTCGGGCGATTTTGTTGGAATAACCACAAACCACCGCCTACAGCTAAGGCACTCAACAAACCAAACTCACCCACCTGCACTATAGAATCGTGCCAACTGTCCAACATCCACAAAGAAAAGGACAGTCCTAATCCTCCCACTAAAATTGGTCGCTGCAACTTCACAACCATGATTCTCCGCGCCTTTTAGATGGCTATTTCTTCCAGAATAGATTAAAATCCTGCTTCTGGGAATTTAACAGGCGATCGAACACAACTTTCTTTACCTACAGATGCTTGTAAAATTAACTCCCAAGCCTCACTATCATCAGTAGTCCAAGCTAATTCAACATAAAAAGCTACGATTATACGTAAATATTTACTAAGTACAGCATTTCATTAATTCGTAGCTAAGAAATTTGGCAAACCTCTGTGTCCCTCTGCGCTAACCTTTGTGTCCCTCTGCGTTTAAAAACGCTACGATTTTACGCGAAGCTGTACTAAGCTAACATTGAGTTATTGCAAGAGTCTAAGATTTACAGGATAAATAAATATGAATACAAAACTAGTTGAATGTATAGCGCAGATTATTTTATCCTTATCTGAAGAAGAACGCGAACTTTTAGAAACAAAAATTACTGCCGCAGCGTCCTTAACTTAATTTCCTCAATCTGAATTGCTAAATCAATCGCTTGTTGACATACGCCAGAAACGTTAAGGCTCTCCTTAAACATCTGCAAACGCTCGTGAAGATTATCGGGAAGTGTGATTGTGATTCGTTGAGCCATATTCATACATACCACCTTAAATAGTACATACTAAATATAGCAGTATGTACTGAATTAAATAGTCAATACTACTCCCATATTTATTTTTTAGTAAATACTAATTTTGCCAGTCAAGTATTTACTGTTATCTTTAAGAATCTTTAAACGCTACCTAAAGCAAAACCCCGGAATCTTTTCAAATTCCGGGGTTTTATTTCAATTTGGTGGCGGGAAGTGGATTTGAACCACTGACCTTCGGGTTATGCTTACCAACTACAACTTTCGTTGCCCAGACTTACTGGTTTGTGGTCTGGACTGTCCCTTCACCCTCGGCGTTATCGTTAGGGTGTCTGCCTTCCAGTCTCTACACCTTCTCCATTTCTGGAGCTTGGTTCGGGATTACCGCGCTATTGGCTTCCCCGAGTTTGACAGATAAACGCACATAAGTTTCTTTACGTGCCGCCCATAGCAAACTTAACTAATAAGCGTCTAGTTAACTTTGCCCGTTGAGCCCGACGAGCTACCAGGCTGCTCTATCCCGCGTTGCTCTCGACTTATTCATACTAACCTATAGTCAAGAGTTTGGCAACTACAAAAATGATAATTCTCCAATTACTTCTAAACGCTTGTATTTCCCTAAGGTGACAAACTTCTCTGAGAGGCTTTCGGCGGCACTGGGAGTAATCCAACCCATTTGCTGGAGTAAGTGAATCGCCACGGCGTATTTTGCCCGTTTTGCCCCATCCATGACTTTGATTGCCAAGCCCAAGCCTTCACCGAGTCTACCAATGCACTGCACTCCTTCGGAACCAGTTTTACTGACCAGTTCCCCAGGAGTTAAGCGCATCAGTTCCGTATCAAATTCTCCATCTCCTGCTACCATAGCGGGGTGATGAGTCATAGCCCGAACGATGCGCTCCATATCCAAGTTGGTACTAGAGGCTAACAGTGCATATAAAGATGCCATGTGACCGAGTTGCATCAGATAAGTTGGTACGCCACAGTCATCATGAGCGCTAATAAATTCCGCTGCTGGCATCCGCAGCAACTCTGCGACTTTGCCCAAAATTAACTGCTGTATTGGGTGCTTGCGTTCCAAGTAGTTATTAAGGGGCCAATGGCGTTGCTGACAAACAGCTAACATTCCTGCATGTTTTCCAGAGCAATTGTATTCTAAAGGACTCCGCTTACCTTCAGGAATTGGACACTGGAGTATAGTCGGGTCAAGATCGGCCCGCCAAAGGATGTTAAATACCTGTCGGACTTGATCTATTGTTCCTTTGTGGGAACTTGTGATAATTGCTAAGTCGCGATCACTGAGTTGATAGCGTTCCAGTGTCCCTGTGGTGGTGACAGCGAGTGCCTGAAATGGTTTGAGGGCTGAACGGATAAATGCAGCAGTTTCAGAATTTCCAGCAACGGTGAGAACCCGTCCTCGTTCGTCGCAGACAACAGCTTGGACTATATGCCTGGATTCAATAATACCTTCTCGCAGCAACCGGACTTCCAGTGCTGCGGCTTGAGTTCGTTTTCCCATTGTCATGGGTTTATATTTATCACCTTTTTTAATTAATTAGTCATTAGTCCTTTGTCTTTTGTCCTTTGTCATAAGTCATTTGTTTATTCACTAATGACTAATGACGAATGACGAATGACGAATGACTAATGACTTTTTAAAACAAATGCCAACCTATAGTACCAATAACGTACATTCCCGCCAAGCCAGCAAAGGTAAATTGTAACCGTCGCAGAATGGGTTTGATTTCGTATGCAACAATTAAGCGATCGCGGTTGAGGACTTCCTGTGGTTTAGTCCAAGTTTGGCCGTCGTACCAGCCTGACTCTTCATAAAATACTGTGGGACTGCAAAGGCGATCGCACACGTAGAACCAACCTAAATACAACCTTACCAGTATTAGTACTAACCCGACACTCGCTCCGGCTGCACCACAGAGAAGAAAATGTGCAATATACTTGTGAGGGGGAAAACTTGCCGCAGCTATGGGCCCTGCGAATAACCAAGATAGACCCCAAATCCAAACGAGTTTCGTGATATACTCGCGCCAATCTAGAGTAGTATCACGAAACAGCCAGGAAGTTTTTAACTCTTCGTATTCATTGAGCGGTTGTTGGTCTGTAGGAACTGGGCAATTAGAAACCGAAGACCTAATCATGTTGGCTTACCCTCATCCTCGTCAGATTCTGGAAGGGAAATACGTTCTGCATGAATCCAGAACGCTTCTAAATTATAAAACTCCCGTTCCTTGGGCATCATAATGTGAACGATCACATCACCGTAATCTTGTAGTACCCAACTCCCCTCGACTTTTCCTTCTGTCCTTAAAGGACGGCGTTGCAACTCAGTTTCGACTTTTCCTTCAATTGCTTGAGCGATCGCCCTGACCTGTACCCTAGAATAACCAGTCATCATCACAAAGTAATCAGCCAGGTAAGATACCTCTGCTACTTTGAGTAATAATATCTCACCCGCTTTGCGGTCTGATGCCGCAACCGCAATCGTTGCAGCTAATTTTCTGCTTGCCTCTTCGGTTTGGCCGTGGCTTATTACCGCACTCTTCGTCAGTGGGACAGATTGCAATGGGAAATTTCCTTGGAAATAATCAGTCATTAAACCTCAGGTGCTTTCTTCCTTTTGAAACAATTGTTGACATTTACTTACAAACAACAAACAATTGATCTGACAAACAAATGTGTCAATAGGTTTTTTTGAATACTAACAAAAAAACAGGTGTCTATGGGGGCTAGTTTGATAATTGGCTGTTTGGATTTCGACATCCGCAACTGCTGATTGCTGATGGTTATTGTGCAGCGATAAATCAACCAATAGCTTTCCAGCAATCATAGACAGCGAAAATAATCGCAGATTCATCAAACAGCATAATATGTGATGTAAGGCTAGTAATTCGCAGGTAAGGCTAAATCTAGGCTTTAGACTTAGACTGCCTGCTAAAAACTACGAGCCAACACAGCATACTCATGACTGAATCTACCAAAAGTGCGAGTAGTATACGGATAGATTAGTATTAAAAAATACTAAAAATTCTCCATATATGGATAACAAATTGGTTTACTCACGGATTGAATGAAGTGAAGCCGTGGGATTTTTAGTTTAACAATGCACCTGAAAACCTGCTTATCTATTGCTATATGTTTCCTAATAAAATTAGCGATCCTCAAAATCTCCTGCTACCTAGATTTGAGGGCATAATTACAATTTCTACAGATGCAATGTAACTTTGCTGCAAAGCTTAAACTTCTTGTTTCGTAACTATGCCTGTAGACTGAATTGCTCGACGATTTGCTATCAATGAGTAACATAAGGACTCATACTGATTTAAAGCTTGCTCAAAAGAATATTGCTCAACGGCATATTGGCGACTTTTGTAACCCAGAGTTTTGACTTTTTCGGGATTTTGGTACAAATCTAAAATTGCGATCGCTAAAGCTTGCGGATCTTCTGGAGGAACGATAACTCCGCCGCCACTTTGCCTGATGGCTCTTGCTGCCGTACCATTGTCGGGGACAGAGGCAACTAAGGCCCCTCCACTGGCAAGTAACACTTGAATTTTTGATGGCATATTGAAGGATACAACATTTTTCTTTTGCACCACCAAGCCAACATCGGCAGCTGCTAACATTTGTGGCAAATCTTTGCGGGGTTGAAATGGCAGTAACAAAACATTATCTGCGCCGCAGTCTAGACATTCCTGTTGCAATCGCTGTAAACCTTTGGCCTCGCCAACGATGACAAAGACAATATCTGGGATATGGCGCAATACAGAAGCAGCTTTGACGACGCTTTCTAAACCTTGGGTGAGGGCAATGTTACCAGAATAAAGTACTACAAATTTGCCATTCAGATTATGGGCTGTGCGGAAAGGGTTATCTTCTTTAGGCAAAGGGCGAATAAAATTTACATCAACCCAGTTGGGGATTTGCACAATTTTGTCAGCTTCTACACCCTTAGATCGTAAATTCTCCACAAACCCATCGGCGATGACGCTAATTTTACTAGCAGTGCGGTAGGCAAATTTTTCTAATAATGTAAACAACTGGATGAGTAATTTATTTTTAAGTAGACCGACGTGGACTGCTGCTTCTGGTAATATATCTTGTAGATTTAAGATCACAGGACAAGCACGTAACCATCCTAAAAGAGCAACTGGTACACAGCTTGGTAAAGATGGTGATGTTGAGAGGATCACATCTGGACGCCAACCGATGAGGGCGGGTACAAAACTAGTGACAACGAAACTAGCATCTAATAACACCCTATCTAATAGGTTGGGTTGTGGACGAATCCAAACGTAACTGCGTTGAATTTGAACGCCATTTTTGTATTCGTTGACATACCACTTGCCCCGATACTCTTGGTAAATTTGACGTTCGGGGTAGTTGGGCATAGCAGTTACTACGCGCACTTCATGTCCACGCTTCACTAGTCCCTCTGCTAATTCAGTCATCAGTGGGGCAATACCAATTGGTTCTGGATAGTAGTTGTAGGAGTAAATTAAAATCCGCATAAAAAATTAGTCCGAAGTACCCCGGTTTTTCTTTAATGACAAATATTTGTCTGAAACATTATTTGGAGCTTGGGAACTCCTATATTTAATTGTGACTTCAGACTCTTTCTCTGTCAGGGATTTTCCTTAAAGATTGAGTAAACTTAGATATGAAATACTTAGAGTAATTGTGAATTTTTTTTACTATTTAAGCAGTCTTCAAATTGTTCGTTTTTGATTGGTACTTACGTAGAAACCCTAAGTATATTAGGGTTGGCAAACCCTTAAGACCAGATTGGGATAGCTAGTATTAATTTCCCTGGAAGGAAGGATATAACCAATTTTAGTAATATTTGATATTAATTAACACTGTTTTATCATGCTAGTAATTTAATGAGCGATCGCCCTTGTATTTTCTCTTTTTTTGCTGGATCGGGTTTCCTAGATTTAGGTTTTGAAACCAGCGGTTTTAATATTGTTTATGTCAATGAAATCTTCGCCCCATTCATCGCCGCCTATCGCCATTCACGGGCAGTTCTGAAAATGCGATCGCCTGTATATGGATATCATCATGGTGAAGCAGCAGATGTAACAAATCTTATTACTGGAAAAGCAGCACAATGCCTTCAAGAAGTAGTCAAAGACTGCCGCAAATCTCATAATATAATTGGTTTCATCGGCGGGCCTCCCTGTCCTGATTTTTCTATTGGTGGAAAAAATAGAGGGCGTTTAGGAGATAATGGCAAGCTTTCCGCTTCTTACGTTGAATTAATTTGCCGCAATCTTCCTGATTTTTTTTTATTTGAGAATGTTAAGGGTTTATGGAAGACGACAAAGCACCGCTTATTTTTTGAATTGCTCAAGCAACAATTACAAGAAGCAGGCTATATATTAACAGAGCGGTTAATTAATTCTATTGAATACGGCGTACCCCAGGATAGAAATAGAATTATCCTAATTGGCTTCAAAAATAGTTTTCTTCAGGAAATGAAAATCGCATTTGATAAAAAATTACTTTCTGAAGAAACTTTCCCTTGGAATAATTGCATTTTATATCCTCAAGAAAAAGTTTTTGCTTATCCTTGGTGTAAGTATGAACCATTCAAAGAAAATTCTCTAACACCTTGCCCTGGTGGCATACCTGAAGAACTGACAGTTGAATACTGGTTTAGAAAAAATAATGTTCTAAATCATCCCAATGCTGAACACTATTTTCAACCAAGGGCAGGTATTACAAAATTTGCTGCTGTTCAGGAAGGAGATAATTCCAGGAAGTCTTTCAAACGTCTGCATAGATGGCGTTATTCTCCAACAGCTTGCTATGGAAATAATGAAGTACATTTACATCCTTACAAAGTCCGGCGGATTTCTGTAGCAGAAGCTCTAGCTATCCAATCTTTGCCTGCAAACTTTATACTTCCAGAAAATATGTCGCTCACTAATATGTTCAAAACTATTGGTAATGGTGTCCCATATTTGGCATCAAAGGCATTAGCTCAAACTATTATGAACTTCTTAGGAACTGGTGTGAAAAATACTGTCGATCTTCATAACATTACTACTACTTAACGTCAACTTAAATACTTATAGTAATTCTGGGATATCTGTAAAGCTGATATTCAAGACAATTCAGCAGCTTGTTTTCAGGATAAACTCGTAATAAATGTGGTTTAATATATATATAAGAAATGTTTTAATTTTTTATAAAGTTTAATAATCAATCACTGGCAGAAGACACGATGGCAGCAGACTATCCAGACATTGATATTGCGCCATTTATCGATCACTCCCTGTTAACGCCAACAGCTACTCCAGAACAGGTTGAGCAATGGTGTGAAGAAGCATATAGATTCAACTTTGCGGCGGTTTGTCTTTTCCCCGCGAATGTCAAGCAAGCAGTTGAACTCCTCCACGGTAAAAACCCGAAAGTTTGTACGGTGATAGGCTTTCCTTCTGGTGCAACGACTTCAGCAGTGAAACTGTATGAAGCTCAAGAAGCGGCTGATAGTGGGGCTACTGAGTTGGATGTGGTCATAAACTTGGGTTGGTTAAAAGCTGGCAAAACTGAAGAAGTCCACCGGGAGATTGCTGAAATTTGCGAAGAGACTGGGCAAACGGTTAAGGTAATTTTGGAAACTAACCTGTTGACGGATGCGGAGAAAAAAATAGCTGCTGAAATAGCTATGGAGGCGGGAGCGGCATTCTTAAAAACCAGTACTGGTTGGAATGGTGGTGCAACAGTGGCAGATGTACGACTTTTGCAGGAATTGGCCAAAGAAAGGGTGGGAATTAAAGCTTCAGGTGGTATCCACACAATCAATCAAGCCCTAGACTTAATCGTAGCTGGTGCTACTAGATTAGGCACATCTCGCGGTATGGATTTAATCCGCCAGCGCGATAACCTGGGGAAAGGTGAATAGTCATTTGTCCTTTGTCATTTGTCCTACCCTGCGGGAAGCCGCAGAAGCGTCTATGTCATTTGTCCTAATCTAATGACCCTTGACCAATGACTAATGACTAAATAACTACTAATGACTAATGAGTAGAACTTACAAAGCAACTGGTATTAATCTTAAAACCCAGGCGCTAGGAGAATCGGATAAAATAGTGACGATTTTGACACGGGAATTCGGTCTAATTCGAGCCGTGGCTCCAGGGGCACGTAAGCACAACTCCAGCCTTGGTGGTAGGAGTGGGATGTTTGTTGTGAATGAACTATTGATTGCCAAAGGGCGATCGCTTGATAAAATTACTCAAGCACAGACTTTAAAAACTTATCCTGGTTTAGCTAAAGATTTGGGAAAACTGGCCGCCAGTCAATATTTAGCAGAAATAGTTCTGTGTGAAGCTTTGAGCGAACAACCCCAAGAAGAACTTTATGATTTGTTTAATGAACATCTTCATCGTTTGGAGATGGTGTCTAATGAAAATCCATCTGGTGTTTTAGCTCATCTGGCTCATGGTGTATTTCATCTTTTAGCCTTAGCAGGACTAACACCACAAGTGCAAATCTGTTGCCTATCTCAGCACCCCCTCAAGCCAGACTTTACAGATCCCAACTGGCAGGTAGGATTTAGTATCCCCGCAGGTGGAACGGTTTCCTTAGAAGCTAGGGAACGTTTACGAAAAGAGGGAGAGAGAGGGGCAGAGGAGCAGAGGGGCAGAGGAGCAGGGGGGCAGAGGGAGATTAATAACCAATTCCTCATGCCCAATGCCCCATCCCCAATGCCCAATACCCAAACAGTTGTTGTGCATCGGCAAGAAATACCTGTGATTTCTTGCCGTTTGGGTGCTATGGAACTGGCTTTGCTTCAACATCTGTCACAACCAGAGATAATGCAAGTTGATGGTGCTAAAGATCATCACTGGTTATCTGTTGAGCAGACTTTGCGCCAGTATGCTCAGTATCAATTAGGTCGCCCTATTCGCTCTGCTACCTTGATCGACTCTTATTTTGCTGCCAACCATGATGCAACCGTCTGATTTGGATAAAAAAATCCTACCTTTGTCACCAAGCCTCGTCAAAAAACAGAATAGGGTATCAGATCCGACAGTCAGGAATCACTTGAGTGCCGTTTCTAAGTGTACACCTAGTCAAATAAATAGCCAAGAAATGTCCCCAAAAGACGTTTCTAAAAACGATCAAAGTTGGACAACAGAAATCCCAAAAACTGATGTTCCAAGTCAATCAGAAACACAATCTGAGGACAAATTAACCACTGCTGAGGTAGATAATAACGGCACTCGTAATGGGCATAATTTGCCAGTAGCCGCGATCGCAGAAAAAGAACCACCGCAATTAGATGGATCTGGTTCAGGTGGAGAAGCTATTGCAGGGAATGTAAAACAGCAGGGATTTTTACCTGTATTAAAAAACCCTAATTTCTTGGCTATTTGGGGTGGTCAAGTTTTTTCACAACTGGCAGATAAAGTTTATTTGGTGCTGATGATTGCCTTAATTAATACTCAGTTTCAAGGAAGCAATCAGAGTATTAGTGGTTGGGTGTCAGTCTTGATGATGGCTTTTACGATTCCAGCCGTATTGTTTGGTTCCGTTGCTGGCGTGTTTGTCGATCGCTGGTCGAAAAAGGCTGTGCTGGTAGCCACGAATATTTGGCGTGGCATTCTGGTTTTGTCAATTCCCTTCCTGCTGTGGTTGACTCATGATTGGAAACCCATAGGAGTGCTACCAGTGGGTTTTGTAATCATTTTGGGTGTGACTTTTTTAGTTTCGACTTTAACGCAGTTTTTTGCCCCGGCAGAACAGGCGGCAATTCCCTTAATCGTAGAAGAACAGCATTTACTCTCGGCAAATTCGCTTTACACAACAACCATGATGGCATCGGTGATTGTTGGGTTTGCCGTTGGAGAACCGTTGTTAGCGATCGCAGATGGACTTTGGCTGCAAATTGGCGGTAGTGGTAGTTTAGGTAAAGAACTTTTGGTAGGTGGTAGTTATGCGATCGCTGGACTAATTTTGTTCCTCCTGGCAACTAAGGAAAAACACCACCACCCCGATACAGAATTCCCTCACGTATTCTCTGACTTGCGGGACGGTTTTGCCTATCTCAAAGCAAATCATCGCGTCCGCAATGCTTTGCTTCAGCTGATTATCTTGTTTTCTGTCTTTGCAGCATTAACCGTTCTAGCCGTTCGGATGGCAGAAATAATTCCCAACATGAAAGCCTCCCAGTTCGGCTTTTTACTAGCAGCTGGCGGTGTTGGCATTGCGGCGGGAGCAACAATTCTCGGTCAATTTGGTCAACGCTTCTCCTACACCCAGCTAAGTCTGTACGGTTGTATGGGTATGGCAGCATCCTTAATTGGTCTATCAGTATTTACAACTCAACTGTGGCTAGTCTTGTTACTGGTGACGCTATTAGGTATCTTTGGGGCGCTAGTGGGAATCCCGATGCAAACCGCAATCCAAACAGAAACACCTCCAGAAATGCGCGGTAAAGTTTTTGGCTTGCAGAACAATGTAATTAATATTGCTCTCTCCTTACCTTTAGCATTGGCTGGTGTCGCAGAAACCTTTCTGGGACTACAGGTAGTTTTTTTGGGATTAGCTGCGATCGTCTTTTCAGGAGGTATATTAACCTGGTATAACTCACACAAGTAGTTATCAGCTAACAGCAGTTATTATTCATTACCTTGAAGTAATTAATATTTACTTAAAGCTTTTGTGTTCATGGTAAACTATGGTCAGTGAAAATTTATCACATACTTGCTGGATATGAATCTGACATTAGTCAGAATAAGTTGTTTCAATATCAGAAATTAACAACTTATAAGTAGAATAAATAAAGCCATAAATCCACTGGTTTAATCAGCTTAAAATAAGCTTTTTAAACTGGTAGAAAGTTGTGGAAATTTTTAATAAATAAAAGAACCAGCAAGTATAGCTAGATAAAAGATAAATCACAAAGGACACAAAAGTAATAGCTCAAACCTGCTTTTATTACAGCTAAATAAAGAATGCGTATAGCCTGGATTGGAAAAAAAACACCCTTTTGCGGCAATGTCACCTACAGTCGAGAAATTACAAATGCCTTGCTAGATAGGGGACATCAAGTTAGCTTTCTTCACTTCGCCCAGGAAGAGTCTGAACCTGATAATTGGCCAAATCTTCGAGAGGTTTCCCTGCCTTTCATTTACAAGTCGCAGGTTTACACAATTCCCACTTTTAAAGCCACCAAAGTTTTAACCGATTCACTGCGGGAAATCAAACCAGATGTAGTCCATGCTTCCTTGACGTTATCTCCTCTAGACTTTTTTCTACCGGAAATCTGTGAGGAACTGAGGTTGCCCCTAGTTGCCACTTTTCATACACCCTTTGCTGGCAAGGGGGCAAAGCTGATATCGGGAACACAACTTTTGGCTTATCAGCTCTACGCGCCTTTTTTGGTTAACTACGATCGCGTGATTGTATTTTCCCAAATTCAGCGAGAATTATTGGCAGGGATGGGCGTGCGGGAAGAAAATATTGCTGTAATTCCCAATGGTGTTGATACCGCCAAGTATTCTCCAGGACTTTCTAAAATCAAAGCAGAATTTAAAGCCGAACGCCTGTTTGTCTATCAGGGTAGAATAGCGCCAGAGAAAAATGTCGAAGCCCTCCTCCGGGCTTGGAAACAGTCGGCAATGGCACCTGGTAGTAAGTTACTAATTGTTGGCGACGGCCCTTTGAAGTCTTCCTTAGAGCCGTTTTATGGTTCAGAATACGGCATTATCTGGTTGGGATTTGTCGCTGATGAAGACCGACGCATCGAAATTTTGCGGGGCGCAGATGTATTTGTTTTGCCTTCATTGGT
Source organism: Nostoc sp. (assembly GCF_036917155.1). Classification (GTDB taxonomy): domain Bacteria; phylum Cyanobacteriota; class Cyanobacteriia; order Cyanobacteriales; family Nostocaceae; genus Nostoc. The sequence goes on from NZ_JBALDZ010000210.1 coordinate 51,425, forward strand.
AGAGGGTTTGTCTCTATCTCTGTTAGAAGGAATGTCATCTGGGTTAGCTTGTTTAGCAACAGATGTGGGTGCAGATGGAGAAGTCTTGGAAAAGGGCGCAGGTATAGTTATTAATACTAAAACAGCGCGATCGCAATTAAAAACCCTCTTACCAGTGTTGCAAGACCATCCAGAGTTAACAACGTTACTGGGGCAAAAAGCTAGACAGCGTGTATTAGACCGCTATACCCTGAGTAAAAATATTACTCTACTGGAAGAACTTTATAAAGAAGTTTTAGCACAGCGACCTCTACCGTTAAGTCGCAGAGCTTAGGGGTAGAATTTCACTTACCTAAGCGTGATATTAGATGCCCAACTTCTTCAAGAAGTCGGGCATTTGGGCAATTATCGGCAAAAATTAATATATTAGTTAATATAAAACAGGACTTACGCAAAAATTACTAAAAAGCTTAATTTATCGAACCGCCTTCTCTTCGAGAGGCTGACGCCAACGCGCAGCGTCTCGTAGAGAAGACGCCAAGAACGCCGATAATTCGTAGAGTGTGCGTAAGTCCTATAAAAGAATAAATAACACTAAGTTCAAGCTACAAAATCAACAAATGACTGCAATCATCGACATAAAAACATTATATGAATCCAATTACCTGCAATGGTTAGAAGAGACTATTAAATGTCTCAAAAATCGACAATTAGCAGAAGTTGACTATGGAAATTTAATAGAAGAATTGGAAGATTTGGCTAAAAATGAAAAAAGGCGAATAAGAAGTTTGTTGGAACAAATTATTAGACATTTATTACTTTATCAATATTGGGATTTAGAAAAGCCCAGAAATGCTAATTATTGGGCTGCGGAAATTATTAGTTTTCGGAACCAACTAAATGAAGATTTAACTGCCAATTTACGCAATCATTTAGAGGAGAATCTCAACATAATTTATAGCAATGCCTTAGATTATGTTAAGGCTAAAACACAGCTAACCAATTTCCCTGAATTATGTCCTTATACCTTAGAGCAGATTTTGGATAAGAATTGGTTGCCTTAATCTTAAATTTTGATTCTTTGCGCGAGACATATTCATATTTTAACTCAGCAATACCATAAGATTAAGTCGCTACAATTTATCATATTCTTCTGGTTCTACGTTAGGGACTTTATTCAAAACTTGCTGGAATTTTTCCCAACTACCGCTTTTAGCTTTTTCTTCCAAATAGTCTTTGGTCATCCATGCGGAAACTTGTGCAGATAAAGCAATAGTTGCAAGTTGTTCAATGGAAATATTTTCTCTGGCTGCTAAAGCTTCAATTTGTTTATATAAAGATTCAGGTAGCTGTACATTTAAGTTAGTCATGGGATTTCTCCTACTATTTGCAAGAATTCTTTGGGTGAAACTACCCTCAGTCCAAATTTTTGTGCGCCTTGTAAATCTTTTTGATTATAAGTGATGATAAAGTCGGCTTGGCATTCAACAGCTAAATCGATAAGAAAATCATCATCAGGATCGCGTGCTACTGGCCGCCATACATAGAAAATGCTACATCTATTAGCGATTGTACAAATAGCTTCAATAACATTGTCAATATTTTCATCACTCAATCCAAGCTGCTCTTTTTCTCTTTTGAGAATTTCTTCATACTCGAATACTAAGGTAGTAGAGACATTCAACTGCCAACGCCCATCATTAAGTATTGTTAATAGTTTGTAAGATGCACCACGGTTAGATCGTAAACCAGAAAGCAGTACATTAGTATCAATTATAAGTTGGTACGGATTTTTCATGGTTTCGCAGTAGTATTTTTGCTCTAGCGACAAGCTTATACTCTACCTATTGATCAATTAATCTTTGAATTATCAACTAAAGACCATCCTAAAGTAGTTGGCTGTTCATAAACCCGCTTTAGAGTATTTACATCTCTGGGAGAAATAGGCGACGGGTTACGAACTTGGGAAAAATATAGGGCATCAGTTTGTAGCGGACTATGACCCCAAATTCCCAACGCATGACCGAATTCGTGGCGGGTAGCTGCAATGAGATACTCACCTGTTTGACTGGGACTTAACAAGATGGTGAAGCGGTGGGATAAAACTTTGTTGCTTGTGTATAACTCGTAAGTAGTTTGTGCCGATCGCGCACGGGGTATATTACTACCAGGGGAAATTTGTAGAGGTGGCGCTTTTCGCGTGATCGTAATATCAGCAATTTCTGGCTGTTCGACTATTGTCAAAGGTAAATAAGTACTCCACTCCTGTACACCCTGCAAGACACCATTAACCCATGCTTGAGCCTGTTTTTCGCTGATGGCTTTTGGTGGTTCTACGTAAACTCGAATGGGAAATTGCGACCAGACTAAATAACCAACTTGGGTCGTTTTGACTTGGGAAAAGTAGTCACCACTGTTAGTCTTATCTTGCCACTGTGCAAGTGTAGGCGGTAAGGGATGGGATTTTGGGGGAGATGGTGAGGTTGAGAGAGAGATGATTAAGTTTGAATACCCATATTTTGGTATTATTGTAAACCCATCACTCGACTTGATATTAGTAAAAACGACTAATAGCCCTGTGCCAAGAAATAAGGCAAGAGCTACAATTAACCGTCGTGTAATTAAATTTATTAGGGTGTTAAGTATTGGATGTTGGGTTATTTTCCCCATTTACCTATCCTTATTTAGGCAGCCAACCAGCACTTAAAACTACTGTTAAACCGAGAAAAATTACTGTCAACGCCCAAGTAATGCGGTTTAAGGTGTTTTCTGCACTTTTGGTGCTGCTAAATAACTGTGCTTGTCCGCCAATAGCGCCAACGCCATCACCTTTAGGGCTATGCAGCAAAACTAAGATAATCAAACCAGTGGCGGAAAATGCCCAAATGCCTTGCACGATATTACTAATTGTCATGGTAGGAATCTCATTTATAAAAAGTTTCAAAAAACAGAGGTTAGGGGTTAGGGGTTAGGAGTTAGAAGTTAGGAGTTAGGAGTTAGGAGTTTGGAGTTTGGAGTTTGGAGTTTGGAGTTGAGAAAGTTTTAATTCATCACTCTTCACTATTAACTCTTAATTATTAACTTCTCACTATTAACTCCTAACTCTTTTACAGCCCTACTTGTACAGGGGTGCGAGTACGTTGCAGCTCATATTCTGCTGTTTTCAGCAGCGATCGCCCGGTCATTTCTGGTGGTTGAGGCAGCTGTAAAATCTCTAGAATTGTGGGGGCGATGTCGGATAGCTTGCCATCGCTTCGCAGTTCGACATTTGTACCATATCCAGGGATTTTGACTTTCTCTCCTTCCACCAAGATGAAGGGGACAGGGTTAGTGGTATGAGCCGTCCAGGGATTACCCCCATGATCTAGCATATACTCAGCGTTGCCATGATCGGCAGTAATAATTGTTGTACCGCCGGCTTTGATAACGCTCTCTAACAAGCGACCCAAACAGCGATCAACTGTTTCAACTGCTGTAATGGTAGCCTCGATTTGACCAGTATGCCCTACCATGTCTGGGTTAGCATAGTTAATCACAACTAGGGAATACGTACCCTTTTGAATCGCAGCGATCGCAACATCTGTAACTGCTACTGCTGACATCGCTGGGGCGTGATCGTAAGTCGCTACCATCGGGCTACTTACCAGTTCCCGATCTTCTCCAACAAAAGGTTCCTCCAGACCCCCATTAAAGAAATAGGTGACGTGGGCGTATTTTTCGGTTTCGGCGGTGCGGAACTGATTCAGACTATGATTAGCTATGACTTCTCCCAGAATATTACTGAGATTCTGCGGCTCAAAGGCTACAGCCACGGGTAAGTCTGAATCATACTGTGTAAAGGTAACAAAAGATAGCGGTGTGATTTGCTGTCTTTCAAAACCGTCAAATTTGGGACTGACCAAAGCTTGAGTCAGTTGTCTGGAGCGATCGGGGCGGAAGTTGAAAAATATTACCCCATCCCCTGGTTTTATTGCACCTGGAGCAATTCGGATGGGGTTGACAAATTCATCTTTTACCCCTTCGGCGTAAGATGCTTGCAAGACTTCTACAGCTTTGCGATCGCCACCTGCACCATCTTGGGTCATCACGTCGTAGGCGCGCTTGACCCGATCCCAGCGGTGATCGCGATCCATCGCGTAGTAGCGACCGCTGAGGGTGACTATGCGCCCAATTCCGGCGCGGTCTATATAATCTTGCAGCAGTGCGATCGCTTTTACCCCTTCTGTTGGGGCGGTGTCACGACCATCGGTGATCGCGTGAATACAAACTTCTGGAATTCGCTGGTCTTTGGCTAAGTCAAGTAGTCCGAATAGATGGGTGATATGCGAATGTACCCCTCCCTCAGAACAAAGCCCGACTAGATGCAGCTTACTATTCCGAGAACGAACTTCCTGGCAAATTTTGACAAGTGCTGGGTTGGAGGCAATAGAACCGTCTTCAACCGCATCGGAGATGCGTACAAGTTCTTGCGGTACAACTCGCCCAGCACCAATGTTCAAATGACCAACTTCCGAATTGCCCATTTGTCCCTCTGGCAACCCTACGGCTTTTCCTGATGTGCGGATGAGGGTATGCGGATAAGCTGCCCATAAACTGTCCACAATGGGAGTTTTAGCAGCAGTAATGGCGTTTCCTCGCGTTTCTTCGCAGTAGCCCCATCCGTCTAAAATGACTAGCACCACAGGAGCAACAGGTGCTTTGGTCATAGTAAAATTGCCCTTTACTTTTTGTAATACCCGAATGATACCACTGCTAATCCACGCTGCAAGTGAATTTTTGCTTATTAACTTCTTTTATGAAGGACTTGCAGCTTTTTGAAAGATTTTTTAAATTTTAGTAATTTTTCTGTGATGTTTTAGAACGCTAATAAGGAGTGATTACTTAGTAGTAGTGCTAAAACGCTACTACTAAGCCCTTTTCTAGTTTCTCATTTCCTTTTCGCGGAAGCTTTAGCAGCTTTTTTTGCTGCTTTTTCGGCTTCTATTGCAGCTAACTTGGCCTGTTCTTTTTCTTCGGCAATTTTCTGGAGATAGTAATGATAATCTCCTAAGTAAACCCGGAATTCACCATCACGAATTTCGACGATTTTGTTAGCTACTTGAGAAATAAAGTAGCGGTCATGAGAGACTACAATTGCCGTACCATCATAATTTTTGAGCGCTTCTTCCAGCATTTCTTTAGCTGGAATATCTAGGTGGTTTGTCGGCTCATCTAAAATTAGTAAGTTTGCGGGACGTAAGAGCATTTTTGCCAACGCCAGACGAGCTTTTTCTCCTCCACTTAATGCCCCAACTGCCTTAAATACAGTATCACCAGTAAATAAGAAGCGTCCCAAAAGCGTGCGGACTTCTTGATTATCCCAGTCGGGAACTTCATCATGGATAGTTTCCATGACAGTTTTCTTCAAGTCCAAGGCTTCAGCTTGATTTTGCTCAAAGTAACCAGGAATAACATTATGATCGCCTAATTGAACGCTACCTTCTGTGGGTGGTTCCATACCCATAATGACGCGCAGAAGGGTAGATTTTCCAGCACCATTGGGGCCAAGAAAAGCAATGCGATCGCCCCTTTCAATTAGGAGATTTGCTGCTAAAAACAGGATTTTCTCACCATAAAGATGAGTTAAATCTTTAATGTCCACTACCTCGCGTCCACTGCGGGGTGCGGGGGGAAAACGGAAGTGTAGAGTTCTTATCCCAGCAATGGGTGCTTCAATGCGCTCAATTTTGTCGAGTTGCTTTTCCCGACTTTTTGCCTGGGTACTGCGGGTAGCACTGGCGCGGAATCTATCAACAAAGGTTTGCTGTTTCTCTAATTCTTTCTGTTGACGTTCGTAGGCGCTAAGTTGTGCTGATTGACTTTCGGCTTTTTGTTCCAAATATGCTGTGTAATTACCAAGGTAGGTACTGGAAACGCCACGTTCAGTTTCCACAATTTGGTTGCAGAGGCGGTCAAGGAACTCCCGGTCATGGGAGACTATTACCATCGGCGTAACCAGCCCTCTGAGGTAATTTTCCAACCACTCAATGGTTTCTAAATCTAGGTGGTTAGTCGGTTCATCCAGTAGCAACAAGTCGGGTTTTTGGAGGAGAATTTTACCTAAACTCATCCGCATTTGCCAACCACCACTGAAGGCACTGACGAGGCGATCGCCATCTTCTAGCCCAAACCCCATTTCTGGTAAAATTTTCCCGATGCGTGCGTCTAAGTTGTAGCCATCCAAGGCTTCAAATTTACGCTGCAAGCGATCCAACTTATCAATCAGTCGATCCAGTTCCTCTGGGGTAGCCGTTTCCATCTCTTGTGGTATGTGCGCCAGAGATAACTGTACTTCGTTGGCTTCTTTGAAGACAGTCCAAAATTCTTCTCTTACGGTGCGGGTGGGGTCTACTTCAAACTCTTGGTTAAGGTAGGCTATATGTAAGCTATTAGGACGAATGATTTCGCCGGCGGTGGGTTCAATTTCCCCAGAAATGATCTTTAACTGGGTGGATTTTCCAGCACCGTTGACACCGACTAAGCCAATGCGATCGCCTGGTTTAACTTCCCAGTTGATATCTTTGAGAACTTCGCCTGTGGGATAAATTTTACTTATATGTTCTAGTCGCAGCATTAAGTTTCTCTCAGGTAGGGAGTGGGTGCTTGAGGACGAAGTACTAACACCGCCTCTAATATTAACAAAAATTAACTATAAATTCGTCGTGAGAAAGTTTGGAAGGCGAAACCAAATTTGGCTTGAGTTACCCATAAAACTTACCACATCCCTCTCAAGGCTGACTTTCTGCTACTTGTCTGACTTCTTCGACACTGAAACTAAATGCCTCTGCCACTTGTTCCACAGTGACAATCATCTACCACTACAAAGATTGTCGTTAATAGTGTTCCAAAATCTATGCTAGTCATGGGGGAAGTCTGAGTTGAAAAGCTGGTAACTTTTATCTTTTTACTTCTCCCGCCTTTTTTTCTAATTCACATTAGGCGTTAAGTATTACCGTTTTCGGATTTTTTGCCGTGACCTTCTGTAATTATTGACTCGGCAATCAACTCCTGAAACATTTCAGTTGAATTAGCTGGGTCTACAAAGACAATTTTGGCATTACTGCTCTCACCAAGTTTTTGGCTGGCATCTACGTAATCTTGGGCGACAAGATACCGCAGAATGTCCCTACTTTCTTTGGGATTGCTACTTAGAGCTTGAGAAATGATTTGCACTGAAGCCATAGTTCCTTCTGCTTTCTTAATGGCAGCTTCCTTTTCCCCTTCAGCTTCGGTAATCAGCGCCCGTTTTTTGATAACGGCGGCTTGTTCCTCTTCTCTAGACTTTCGTACACTCTCAGGTAGAGTGATTCTCTGAATATCTAACCGGAGAATCTCAACTCCCCAATCTGCTGTTATATTATTCAGCTGGTCTAAGATGGCTGAGTCCATCTCCGCTCTAGAGACGTTAGTCTGCTCTAGGGTATTCTGTGCAATGATTTCGCGGAGCGTGGTTGTGGTTATCTGTGTCAAGGCTCCTTGCAGATCCTCAATTGCGTAAAAGCTTTTCTCAATATCTCTAATGCGCCAGTACACAATAGCGTCCACTTCTACGTAAATATTATCTTGGGTAATGACATTTTGAGGTTTGATGTCTGTAAACTGCTCTCGTGTAGTATCTTCCATCACAATCTGATCCACCAAGGGAACAATAAAGTTCAGCCCTGGCTTAAGTTTCCGATGAAACCGCCCCAAGCGTTCGACTAGGGCTTCATTTCCTTGATTAATCAGTTTTGCAGAACCTAATGCATAACCTATAAGGGCTAAAACTATAGCAATAATTGGCTCCATGTATGCTCCTATTCAGCTTTGGGGAGAATTTAGTGTCAAGGATATGGTACTAGCTTGTCATATCTTTGACTTTAATGTTTTGAGTCTCTAATTTTATGAACACCAGCAGCGATGTCGAGTCGCTGCGAGTCTTGTACATATTTTGTAAGTAGAACTATTTTGCAGAATGCGATCGCTATTAAAGCACCTTGATAAAACGCTGGCAAGGACTACTTGATGTAATCAACATTACTTGTACTGGCATCTTCAGACAATCTGAAAGCTTATTCAGTATATTTACTTAATTTAGGCTAAGTTTACGTAAAATTTAGTAGGATTTTCACAACCCCAGTATAATCGGATTGAAATTAGCTTCAGCGATTAAAAATGTAAAAATATTATGGGCAGGCTATTAATCAGACTTATAGGTTTAATCCTACTTTTCACAGGCTTATACTTTTTGAGTCAAAACACTATATTTGTGAGTGGTTACTATCTACCTTTTTTTAGAAGATTACCTGCTACTGTTTCTGTATTAGCGATTATGGTAAGTGGGTTTACATTGGTGTTTTTTCTGAGAAAAGCTAGTAATTTTGCCTGGATTTTGTTATGGATTGCCATAGTACTAGTTTTCTTAAGTGGTGGAGCAATGTTCAGATCAACTAGCTTATGGCATTTAGTTGTCGCTTTCGCCTCGTTAACAGTTGGATATAAATTATTTAATGAGGGCAGAATAAAGCTTTAAAATTTTTAAAAGGGAAAAGGGAACAGGGAACGGGCAACAGGCAACAGGGAAATCCCCATAATTAAAATCAGGGGATTTGTACAAGGACACATTGAAACATCGTG
>NZ_JBALDZ010000211.1:0-34964 GCF_036917155.1 Nostoc sp.
GGATACTTGAGATACGTCCTTGCATGTCTGATTTTTATGCCACCCTACAAAAAATATCTTCCTCTATTTCCGACCCTTTTTTGCGGTGACGTGTACTAAGCACTAAATTGTCGCATTCTTCCAGTGATAAAATAATCAAGCTTTGATAAGTTGTAAATTATGACCTTATCTATTCAGTCAACTACAGCATTAAATGTAGAAGAGTTCTTAAAACTACCAGAAACAAAACCAGCAAGTGAGTATTTTAACGGACAAATATACCAAAAACCTATGCCACAAGGAGAACACAGTACGTTACAGAGCAGTTTAGTCACAGCTATTAATGAGATTGCTAAACCGCAAAAACTAGCTTATGCCTTTCCTGAATTACGCTGTACATTTGAAGGTCGTTCAATAGTACCAGATATTGCTGTATTTGAATGGCAAAGAATTCCCCTTGATGTAAAAGGTAGAATTACAAATAAATTTGTAATTCCTCCAGATTGGATAATTGAAATTCTATCACCAGAACAATCGCCTAACCGAGTTATCAGCAAAATTACATTTTCTATTCAAAATGGAGCAAAGCTAGGTTGGTTACTCGATTCGGCTGATGAGTCAATCATGATTTTTGAACCCAATAAATTACCAGAATTAAAAGAAAATCAAGATATTTTACCCGTTTTGAGTGTTTTGGAAAATTGGCAATTGACAGTAGCAGATGTATTTAGTTGGTTGAGTTTTGTTTGAATCAAACCTACTTCAGTTTCATTGAGTAGTAATTGTTCAACTGCATCGCTTAAAGCTTCTCTCCAATACAAAGGAGCGATAACGCTTGTATCTAAATAAATCAATGACGTTCCTCTGTACGCGCATTTATGACAGTTGCGCTCAATGATTCACCCTTAATCGTAAGAGAATCACGAAATTGTTTTATACTTGCTAATCGTTCTTTCTTTTGTAGCGGAGGAACTAAACGAGCTACAGCCTTATTTTGCTCTAGCAAAATTACTTCTTCTCCCCTAGCTACTCGTTCTAAGAGAGATTTTAAATTTATAGCTGCTTCTTCAACGCTAATTCTCAACACTTCATTACTCCTCTAGTTAGGCTTAACCAGTCCGCGTGCAGAAAACATAAGATTAGGTGACTACTGACCAATCTCAGTAGCTTGGTTTACTTGGCATTGACTACACAACCCAAAAAACTCCAGGGTGTGGTAAAAAACTTTAAACTTATGGCTGGATTCTAACTGGTCTTCTAAATCATGAACAGGGCATTGATGAATCGGAATTGAGACACCGCATTGCAAGCAAGTAAGGTGATGTTTGTCTTGCTGCGCTAGGCTGTAGAGGGCTTCACCATTAGCCAAATTCCGCACTTGTACCATGCCTTCGAGTTTTAAGGCATCTAGGGAACGGTAAACAGTTGCTAAACCCATACTCTGATTTGTATTACGTAGTTCTACGTAAATATCCTGGGCGGAAATGCCTTTTTTGACGGTTTTCAGGAGGTTGAAAATACGCTCTTGACTGCGGGTGCGTATGGCTCTCATAGACAATTATTTAAATATGCCACTGTAGTTGAAGCTGTTAGATAGGCTAATCGATCAATTAACTTTAACCGCTTCGTAATCTTATTTTCACTCAGTTAGAGCATAAAGTTATAGTATAGCGATCACAGCATTCAGAAAAAGCCCGTGCAAACCAAGTATCTAGCCAAAATTTTCGTGACCCTTCGTCCTTCAGTTTTAGACCCCGCTGGTGTCGCTGTACAATCTGGTCTTAAGCAACTGGGATACGAGAGCGTTGACCAGGTGCGGATTGGCAAGTACATTGAACTCACCATCACCTCAAGCGATGAAAAGAAAGCCCGTCAAGACCTCGATAACATTTGCGACCAAATGCTATCAAATCCCGTAATTGAAAATTACCGCTTTGATTTGATTGAGGTCGAAACACAGACTGGGGTATTTTAGTTACTGGGCATGGGGCATGGGGCATTGGGCATTGCTTCTCCCTCATCTCCCTCATCCCCCTCATCTCCCTAATCCCCCTCATCTCCCCTTGACTAATGACTAAATTCGGTGTTGTTGTTTTTCCCGGTTCTAATTGCGATCGCGATGTTGCTTATGTAACTAGAGACTTGCTCTCACAACCGACTCGCATGGTTTGGCATCAAGAAACAGACATTGCTGATTTGGATGTCGTGATTATCCCTGGTGGCTTTAGTTACGGTGATTATTTACGCTGCGGTGCGATCGCGCGGTTTTCACCCGTGATGCAGCAGGTTGTGGAACACGCCCAAAAAGGTAAGTTTGTCCTCGGTATTTGTAATGGTTTTCAGGTATTAACTGAAGTCGGACTTTTGCCGGGGGTGTTAACCAGAAATCGGGATTTGCATTTTATTTGCGATCGCGTCCCTTTGAAAGTTGAGCGGACTAATCTCTCATGGACACAAGCTTATAGCACTGGTGAAGTGATCACTTTGCCCATAGCCCACGGAGAGGGGCGATTCTACGCTGATGCAGCCACTCTCGCAGAAATTGAAGATCACGGACAAGTCTTGTTTCGCTATGAAGGCGAAAATCCCAACGGTTCACTGAACAACATCGCCGGAATTTGCGATCGTCGGGGCAATGTATTGGGGATGATGCCGCACCCAGAAAGGGCATCAGACGCAATGCTGGGGGGTAGTGATGGCTTGAGGTTGTTTCAAGGCTTACTAGAGAAGGTAGCGGCATTAGCGTAGAGGAAATATCAGGCGAATAAATTGGGTTAAAGAGCGATCGCTGTCTGAAAGCTGACAATTCAGCGGGATCTGGAAAACCTCACTTCCATTCCTCTCTCCTGCTTTTTGAGAGGCTTTGAATTCTCCCCCTTCCCTTGTAGGGAAGGGGGCTGGGGGGTTAGGTTTCACGTTTGTTTTTCCACATAACGTGAAAAGTCAGATAGCTAAAGTCCGTTTTAACGGACTATATAGCGGTTCTCGGTTGAGTGAGGTACAACAACCCCACCCCCAACCCCCTCCCCGCTCTTCGAGAGGGGGCTTAAGATGTACCTCATCTGATTAGGAAGCGCTATAATCTTTTCTCAGTCGTCTTTAGACGACTTTCGCTATTAGACTCAGAATTCATTCTGAGGCGGGCTAGATGAGAATGAAATAGCCCTGCCTTTTAGGAGAGAGAAATAGAAGCAGGGCTATTTCGTTCTAAATATAAACCGCCCATAACTGAAGTTCACAGGCTTTGAACTATAGTCAGTTTTAACGGACTACAACCTTTTCTCAGTCGTCTTTAGACGACTTTCGCTATTAGACTCAGAATTCATTCTGAGGCGGGCTAGATGAGAATGAAATAGCCCTGAAATAGTAGTGAGGTTTTCCAGATATCGTCAAAAGTCATATCAAACCTAAACTTCAAATTTTATCAGCTTATACTAAATAGTTATCACGAGTATTATTGATAACGTTTAGGAGTTAAAAAAGTGAATAGCATAACAATTGGACAAGATTTAAACTATGTAGATTATACTGATTTATTAGCAAAAATATTATTAGTTTTACAGAAACCAAATCAGGAAATATTTAAAAAATCTAACAATGGTAAGCATTTACAAGTCGATATTAACAACATAGCTAGTGAGGTTGCCAATTTACAGATAGAAAATCCCTTGGGTGCATCTGCTAATAGTGTACGTACTGCCACCGTAAATATTAGCCCAGGTTCAGAAGATAAGTTTCGTACTCAAATTCGCACAATTAAAGATTGTGTCAACAAACTATTAAAATCATCACTAGAAAATAGTGAATCAATAGAGGACTTTGTTAACAAATTAATTACAGATTTGTCCACATTTCAAGGTAAAACATCCAACTTAGACTTTACCTATCCTTTTAGTTCTTATGAAAACCTGCAAAAGCAACGGTTAACTTTTAATAAAAAAACTCCTAAAAATCGAGAATTGCTGAAAGTTCATAAACTAACTATTTCTGTGCAGAAAACCCGTGATTTTGATGCAGAATTGCGAAAGGGTTTAGAAAACTATATGAAAGTTAAATTTGCGGGTGCGAGTTCCGCAGAAAAAGAAGACTTAGAATATGTTCTTGAAGATTTAGAAAAAGATAAAAAATCTGATATCAACACACTACGGGATATTGTCAATACAGAAACTTTAGGGAAACTCAAAAAACAAGCACAGATAAATTATTTAGAGTTTCTGCGGGAGAATATCAACACCAAGACTAGCAAGCTAAATGCCGAAGGTGCTATTTATCTAGAAGATTTAATTAGACGACTCAAACTCATAGAAGAATACATCAACGATATCAACAAAAGCGATGGCGATTACCTAGTAAACTATGCAGGTGCTTCCGTTAATTACAGAGATGCTTTTTCTCGTGGCGAAGCATTTAATATGCTGCCAATTATTCCCATAGTAGAAGGTTCTCTGGGAGAAACAAAAGATGAAAATCTGGAAGAAATTCAATTTATCTTTGGACTCAAATTAAAATTTGATGGTAAAGTTCACACTGACGGCGGTAAAAACGTCTTTGATTATCGTCTAAATATCCTGAACCCAGACAGTGAAGAACATAAAGCAGCACTTGCAGATTCTTCCCAGCGAGAATCGTTTGCTGCTAAAGTCTTAAGAATAGCATTTTTATATTACTTTTTATTTGCCTCTCGTCAAAACCCTAAAGAAAGTAATTATAACCCGAATGATGAGTTAGTTTATGACCCTATTGCCGGATTTGAACAACAAGTAATACCAATCTTCAGAGGTTCTGATGATGCAGCGAAACAGGACTTATTACGGAAGATTCTCAAAGGTTTTACTAAATTTAATACTCAGATCAAAATCAATCGTCTCAAAGGTGTCTTGCAAAATATCCTCAAGCGCAAAACCTCCTTCCCTACACGAGATTATCCTGTACATATTTCTGTGAAAAATGGCATCCTTGAAGAGGATGTGCGTAACATTTTTGATAACAATACATTTTTCAAACCTGTTCTGAGAGGAAACCGCAAACAAGTTCTAAAATACATCTCACTTGGAAAAGCAAATACACAAACAAATTCTTTTTGTACCCTAGCAGCTAGTATCACCATTACTGACATTCACTTTTATGATACTGATGATATAGAAACCTTCAGTATGGAGTATGATTTAACTGCTATCCGTGCATTACCAGTAATTTTTGCGCCTCTACAAGATAAAAGATGTTTGGAAATTTTTACTCGACATTTCCAAACGCGTCACCTGCTATTGTTTCCCTATCGCTTAGAAGATAAAAAACTAGAATCTCATCAGGCTTTTGTCTATAAATTTACTTATGGTTTACTTGCCTATATCTGTCTCAAACTCTTATTGGACAAGCAAACAAGATTATTCATACCCATTTTAAGACTACATCTGAAAAATAAAGAAGATGACGCACCGATAGAAAAGTTTATAGTCTCCTTGTCTAGTGTATTGTCTCATTTATTCAACGAAACACATCGTGCAAATGACCAGGGAATTGACATTAGCGACTTCCAAGGTAAAAGTAAGTTTAAAATTCCTAATGTTATGAGTTCCTTATACTCTGTTTTACCCAAAAAATTTCGATTAAATACTTCATCTCAATCTCCCCAACTAGACAAGCTAGCTATTATTATAGTTTCCAGTCGGGAAAGCGACAGCAAGTGGGGTAGTTCTCAAAAAATATCTAACTTAATGGGAGAAATTATCGGTGTACAAATGAGAAATGGTACTGTTAAATTTCAGTTACCCAAAACTTTTTCTGAGAACTATGATCACCAACAAATGTTTACAGAACCTAGCACTATTATTGATAATGTTACCGAACTTTATGACCGAGAATATAAACACATTATCTATATTGCTAAAGCACCTTATACCAGTACATTACACATGACACAGACTGAAGATGATGATGGACTCTTCTTCATGTCAAAAAATGTAATTAAGTCTTTGAAAGCGCAACGTGAAGATATCAAAATATACCCAATGTTTTTTGATAAATACTATGCAGTGATGCTAGAACCAAATGCTGCAACTTCTTTATACATTCAAGATACAACAGAACTGACAACTTTAGTCGAAGATCCCAGCAAGCAATCTGTCGTATTTTTCAACTTATTTAATGGAACGATAGTAGGTAAACAAGAGGAACGACACTACAGAGGTGTTATTTCCTATGCGACTTTATTAAATATCTATAAAGACATTCTCGATGATGAAGATATCCGCAAAGGACTAATTTATAATGGTTCCTTAAAAAAGGATATCTTGCAGTATTTGACTTTCTTTCACTTCTCTCGCTACCAAAAAGCGGATAAAAAAATCCATATCAAACTAGACCCCTACGAAAATCTAATTGGAGATAAATCTGTTGGTAAGCTTTCTTTGTTCAATCAGATGCGAGGAAAGAGCGAATTTAACTCATTAGCATTTTTAACTCTTGTGAGAAATGTGCTAAACGCAGAGTGAATTCTCTTTCTTTACACTACTCCGCATTGAAAAAATATATTCAGAAAACTGAACATCATGAAATCCAAAATAGCTGAAGATTTAGGACGTTTATTTGAAGTGGGGTTTAATATTGGCATTCTTGGTTACATTGAAGAGAACAAAATTAAACATAACTTTGGTGATTTATATCGTCAAGAATTGCAACAACTCAATTTAGCTAAAATCCGACGGCGAGTAGTTGATAAAGTTATCAGCAGCTTAGAAAGAGAAATGGCTGATAATTGGTGTAAGTTTTTTATCCAAAAAGGCTTTTTTAGTGGCTTAAATTTTTTTCAAGAATACATCAAATCTACAGGTTGGGATCAGCCACACAAGTTACAAAATGTCGAGATTTTATATTACCAGTGCAGGTTTAATGGCGATAACAGCATTGGTACTTATGACACCAAAGATGATTTGCAGTGGTTTGGAGAAATATTAGCTCAATTTGGCAACTTAGAGAATATCTCTCAGGATATTAGTCGTTATCAAAAGAAAGGTGAGTTTCTCAATGCAGATACTTTAATCCTGTTGCGTTATCGCAGACAGTATCGGGTTATTTGTGTTGATTTATCTGTGTTTTCTATTAATTATAATGAGGATGTTAAAAATCTTGATTATATAGAAATTATCCGACGTTTATTAATGCAGGATATTACTTATTTACGCTCCAAAAGCGTGTTTTCTAATCTTCGTATTGATACTGAATCTTTAGGCTTAGAATTCTCCGAAGGATTAAAGACATACTTGACTGCTTTTAAATATAGAGATAAAGAAAGTACCAAGTCAATTCAGGCTGCTTGTTATCTCCATAGCTTCTATGAATTTATCAAAGAAAGCGCTATTTTTCCCGATACAGCAGATGTGGTATTCAACTCTATAGGATACAGCGATCGCGGAATCAGCACAATCTCTATCCAGAGAGAAAACTTGGATATTTTGAAAACCTGCTATCAGATTTACAAACATGACTCAAGTCCTAAAGAAATTCCCGAAGCACGCAAACAGGTTTTAAATCAAATTAAGCGCAGCGCCTATAGTAGTTTTGAGCGTGGTAAACAGTTTGTTGATTCTCTTTTAGAAATTCCTGCTGATCAAATAACCATTCTACCTCGCCACACAGAGAAAATAACCGGATTTATCAACTCTGTTGGGCAGGTTTCTCCAGAATTAATGCATCAATTGGGGTTAACTGGAACCCTAAACTTGAGACAAGCACACGCTGAACTGATTAAAAAAGCTTTGATTTCTCAGGATACCTATATATTTTTAACTGGAAATCCTGGAATTGGCAAAACTACAGCAATTGTCGATTTTCTAACTGAGTGTAAACATATAGACGAGGGTTTTCTTTTCTTTTACGTCAGTCCTCGAAAACAAGTTAACTTGGATATCATCGAGAAATTTAAAGATAAAAATACCGGAAAATTGCGCGATGACCGAATATTAGCCATTAACACTCATAGCAACCTAATTACAGATAATTTTGGACATTATACTGTTCAATACACTTGTAATCAGCGTCAGGGAGATTTTATAGAGAAGTCTGTCAACTTTCTTGATAGCAGGAATGTTGAGCGAAAAGAATGGCGTTCTGACAGACTCAAACAAACAACAGATAATCAAATTCAAGATATTGGACAAAAAACTAAGGGTGTTTTAAATAGTATTTGCGAGGCTATCTCTACTCTGATCGAAAGTCAAAAATCAAGTAATATTATCGCTACTACATCTATCCAAGCCTTGAAGATAACTGATGACAGAAACACATTAAAACATTTTGAGAAAATCTTTAGGAATGCATACAACTCAAAAGAGAGTAAGGTATTTCCCCAAAGAATGCAAGAAATATCTCGAAAAATTAAACACTTATTCATCATGATAGATGAGATAACTGGCGATGATGGAGGTGTTAAGTTTTTAGATGAAATTAATCAAATTATCTCCAAATATGAATTAATGGATTCTCGGCATGGTTTTAATACTAAGGTAATTGTTGCTGATGCTTCTATCGTTGACAAAAACATTATAATTCAACACCTTTCAGACACATCACCAGAACCAGACAAAATATATTTTCGTCGGGCTACAGATACCAGCCAACCTCTTTCAGTCCAGCCATTACAATTTAAGGGTTTACCAGCAACCGTAATTAATACTAACTCCTACCCAGCTAGTAACTTATCCATTAGTTATCAAATATTAATAGAGTCATCTAAATTTAGTGAAGAGGCGCGTTTAAATCAAAATTATAACTTAGAAGCAAGTCTGCAAAAGGAGATTTTAAAAGATATCGAAACCCTTTTAAATCAGCCAGATGTTGAACAGGTGATAGTTTATATCCAGAACAAGCGCAAATTAGCAGAACTGATTGATAAGATTAAGCAACATCGGGGAGAATTTGAAAAGTTTACCCATTACCTAGAGATACATGCAAATATCTCTGAGGAAGAGAAGCAAGAAATACAAAAATTTCAAGAAACTGTGAAAGTAGTTTTTATGACTGCTTCTGGTAGTCGTGGTTTATCCTTTCCCAAGGCTAAACACATCTTAGTAGAAATTCCCAAATTTGAAATTGAGAAAAACCTGATGGAAGTGATTCAGGTGATTTACAGAGGTCGTGGTAATGATCAGATAGACAATCAGGATAAACAGCTAGTTTTTTACTTAGCAGAACGTTCAGTTTATTATCAAGATGACCAGCAACTATCTTTGCAGGAAAGTGTGCTGAGTATATTAAATATTTTATTACTTTTAAAAGCCTCTATAATGACCAGAATTTTTGGTTCTGGCCGCATAGGTCGGGATAATTTTATTATTATTCCCATAGGTGGTAAGTCCGTATTAGCTGCTGGTGAAACATTTTCTGCTCAGATGGCAAATCTCATCAACCAAATGAAGAAAGAATACCAGATAAATAGAAGCGACTCTATATTAGAAAAAGTTTATACAAGTTTGGAAAAGCTGCTAGGACAGGCAGAATTTGTTGTGAAAGATACAACTAAGTCTAATTATTTAGAGTTACAGAAGTCTTTTAACAACGATTTTTCTCAAAATTATCACACCCTAGATAAGTTACTAGATTTTGGCAAAATTGAACCGGGTTATATTAGTGGTAATCTACTAGTAGTGCCTATTGCTAATAACACCCTGGAGGAAACTTACCAAATGCGGCTGGCTGATATAGCAAACTATGCCAATGAAGAACTATGGCGAAATATGCAGCAAATTAGTCATCGTAAATCTTATCCAGAAAGTTTACGTTTTGCTATCAAGGATGCCATAGAATTAGTGAAAAAGCTAAGGGTTGGTGTGCAGAAAACACAGCGACTTGAGCAGAATAGCCAGCATTTAGATCAATATTATGCCTTCCCATTATTTGCTTTTATTAGTGGTGATGTGATGAGTGAATATTTTGCCAATGAACCTAAAGAACCAGAAGATCAACGCTTCCGAGATATTCTAGCTAGATATATCCGCCTGCTGTATCCTGTTGGTAATCTTCTGCCTATTGGTAACGAATATCAAGATTTTCCTTTTGTTGTTTTTAGAAGTTATAGCCTGCAAGAAGTTAGGCAAAAAATTTTTACAACCAAGTATATTTTAAGTTCCAATGAGTTGAATATACTGAATTTGATTCTTTCTCAAGAAGCTTAGTATAGCTAGAAGTTCATATTCTTGGCAATGCCTTTGTTGAATTGCGAGAGTGTTTCCTGTATATTTGCTAGCAAAATACAGAAGTAACTTTTCTTGGTGTAGGTTTTGCTAAGTTCAAGTTTAAGATGAATGGTTTCATTCTAGTATCTATAATCACGATATAATCTAAACTGACTTGATAAATTGCTAGTTACACGAACAAAATAAGGCATAGCAAATTTATACAAGCAGGTAGATTATCTGATGACTATTCCAGAGTCAATTAAACAATTCATTATATCGATACAAGGTTTTGACGATCCTGCTTTACAAAATGAAGATGATGTAAAAGAAAAGTTTATTTTGTCAATGTTTCACTATCTCTGCTATCCAGAGAGTTTACAGGATTTTTTAGAACAATGTTATTTTGAACCTTCGACTACGCGAGAAGGCTACCGCTTAGTTGTTGTGAAACCAAAAGTTGCGATCGCCTGTAATTTACCCAAAGCTTTTGGAGAAGGTAATTGTCAAATAGAGTTCAGTAGTATTCTTTTTAAATATCTAAAAATTCACTTAAATCATCAAGATATTTTAGGTCAATTAATGACTGGATTGCACACCCAGGCACATTGGGGATGTCGTCGTTTTTTGAAACAGTTAGATAAAAATACTTTCCAAGTAAATTTGGGTCAAACAACAACCATTTTATCGAACTTAGAGGTAACAGAATTATGTTTGTGTGTTGATGAAGTTTGCCAAGAATATAAAAATTTAATCATAGAATTTGAAAATGCTTTAGAAACATGGGATTTTGAATTCGTCAATTTTTCAGAAAGTCGAGGTTTTATCCTTTTTTCTGTCCGACAAGAATTATGGGAGTTAATGCAGCAGTTTGCTAATGAATTTGATTATACTAAAGGTAAGTCGGAATGGCATCTATTTCATAGAGAAAATACATCAATTCGAGTGAGTCGAGGAATTCGCGATCATACATTTATTGTTCCAAAATTCGATGGCGACTTATCTTTATTGCCTAAGAATCAAATTAACATAATCTATGAGCTAAATGATATTAATTTACAATCTATTGAGACAGAGAAATTTAGCTTATGGCAGCAAGATATCGGTATACGGGGAACCTGGACAGCTAGGTATACCAAACAGTGGTTATTAGAAAAATATATTCCCAAAGTTATTAATTATTATTCAGAAACATCTCAACTATCTGAAGCTGAATTGCTAGCTAAAATAACAAATTACACAAGTGAACGTGCGCTGATTAAAGAAATTGATAATATCAGAGATTTAGTACCTTATCTGCATGACATACAATCTTGGCTACATATATATGTGGAAAATATTGCTGCTTCACTCTTGCAACCATATTACCAAGCCTATACAAATTTAGTGCGTAATACGGATTCTTCCATAACAGGCATAGACTATATTATCGGAAATTTGCGGAGAGTTGAGTGGAAAAATACGCCAGAAGAAAATTATAGTAATTTCACAGACTGGAAAAACTTGACTTTTAAATATGCTATAGATTGCTTAGATAAGCAAGTAACAAGAATAAATAATTGTGAGTACGAAAATAGTTTAAATGCAGATTTAATAACTCGGATATTTATTTGGATTCTAGAAAATGGGAAAATCTCTTTTTCACAAGCTCAGTTAAATGCTGCTAAACAGACTTTGTTACCACTTTGGGAACAGAGTCGCTTTGAAATGCGCCATGTGTATCCTAATCGATAAAGCTACATAATCTGCTGTAAATCCAACACAAATCCAGGTAGTACATTTTCTCCTGATAAACTAGCAGGATTGTCTAATATCTCTACATCTTTACCTGGACGATAAATTTCCACTCGCTTATTTTTCTGGTCAATTAACCAGCCTAATTGAGTGCCATTTTCGATATACTCCTGCATTTTATCTTGCAATTCTTTCAAGGAATCAGTATGAGAACCCAACTCTACTACAAAATCAGGACAAATTGGGGCAAATTTTTCTTGTTGTTCTGCGCTTAAAGCATTCCATCGCTCAATTTTCACCCAAGAAACATCAGGAGAACGTTCTGCACCATTAGGTAGGGTGAAACCAGTTGAAGAGTCAAAACCTTTGCCTAATTGAGTCTGTTTATTCCATATTCCTAATTCAACAACCATATCAAAGTTACGATTGCCAGTATCACTACCTGTAGGTGGCATAATTAATATTTCCCCTGATGCTGTACGCTCAAATCGATAATTGCGGTTTTTCTGACACATCTGGAAAAATTGCTCATCGCTCAAATCAATTTTTAATTTGAGTGTAGAAGGGAAAGTGCTTGTCGTGGCGTTCATAGGCTATTATGAGCATCTTACTTTCTAGTTTAGTAGTGTGCTGAATTTTATTTCGTTCTAAGTGCTT
Organism: Nostoc sp.; assembly: GCF_036917155.1. Classification (GTDB taxonomy): domain Bacteria; phylum Cyanobacteriota; class Cyanobacteriia; order Cyanobacteriales; family Nostocaceae; genus Nostoc. The sequence continues at coordinate 12,540 of NZ_JBALDZ010000211.1, forward strand.
CTTAATCAAGAAAGCTACATAATCTGCTGTAAATTTAATACAAATCCAGGTAAGACATTTTCCCCTGATAAACTAGTAGGATTGTTTAATATTTCCACATCTTCGCCTGGACGATAAATTTCTACTCGCTTGTTTTTGCGGTCGATTAACCAGCCTAATTGAGCGCCATTTTCAATATACTCTTGCATTTTCTCCTGCAAATCTTTTAGAGAATCACTAGGAGAACGTAACTCTACTACAAAATCAGGACAAATCGGAGCAAATTTTTCTTGTTGTTCTGGGGTTAAAGCATTCCAACGCTCAATTTTTATCCAAGAAGCATCGGGAGAACGTTCTGCACCATTGGGTAGGATGAAACCAGTTGAAGAGTCAAAAACTTCGCCTAAATTAGTATCAGAGTTCCAAATATCCAATTGAGTGGTAATTTTAACATTACGTCTGCCAGTATCACTACCTGTAGGTGGCATAATTAATAATTCCCCTGATGCTGTGCGCTCAAATCTATAATCGCGGTTTTGTTGACACATTTGGAAAAATTGATCGTCAGTCAAATCAATTTTTAATTTGAGGATAGAAGGTAAGGCGATTGTAGTAGCGTTCATAGACTTATCCCGACATCTTACTTTCTAGTTTAGTGGTGTGGTAAATTTTATTTCTTTCTAACTTGCTTGGGACTATATTTTTCACGGCAAAGGCTAACACATCCTCATCGGGGATACCCAAGTTATCATTGCCAGCTTCCTGTACTGTCAAAACATCATGTCCCATTGTCCGAAGTAGTTCGCTGACTAACCGTGGAAACTGTTCATCGGCATACAGACGCGCCATCGGCTAGGCAACCTCGTTATTAGCGCGAATTACGGCGGCAATTTCTTCGGGATGGGCATCAGCATACGCCCAAGCATTAACGAGATCGGCAGCGGTGATATGAGGATAGTCCTGCAAAAGTTGGGCTTCACGGATGCCCAGCTGTTGTGCTTCAACTAAAAGCCAAACGGCAATTCGGGTTCCGGCAATACACGCTTCCCCACCACACACACCAGGGGTTTTAGTGATTCCTTTACCGCTCATGCTAAGGTTTTTGGTTAAGCTTTGAATAATCTCTGCTTTGTCGGCAAGCGATAGATTGAGAAGCTGATGTTCAAGTTCTTGGCGAGTCATGCAGAACAGGGGTGCTTAGGAATTAACTTGATTGTAGCGAACTGGTTATAGCGCGTTAGCACACCTTACCGCAGGTACAGTGGAAGGCGATCGCCAGTTTTGGTTGTAGAAATAGCCTAAATATTACAGCCCACATTCCGCACTTCAAATTGAAGTGCGGAATGTGGGTTGTAGATGCCTTGATTCGTGGCGATATAGAACTATGAGCATCAATAAGCATAAACCGCACATTCTGGTGTTGCCTGAAGACGATGCTAATCGTCAGATTGCAAACGAATTTATTCTGGATATAAGCCTCAATAGTCGTGCTATCCAAGTCCTACCAGAAGCTCGTGGTTGGCAAAATGTTGTGGATACATTCACGAATGATTATGCCTCTACAATGCGACAATATCCACACAGAATGATTGCTTTACTGATTGATTTTGATGAGGATAAAGATAGATTGAGTTATGTAAAGCGTCAGATTCCAGATGATTTAAAAAATAGAGTATTTGTTCACGAATCCAAAAGCCGTTAGCAATCAAATCATCTAATATCTGCTGCACCTGCGGCACAAACCCTTGCTGTTTAGCTGCTAGCAAAATGCCCAGTAGTCCAGTGATTCGCAAACCAGCTTGAATTGCCTCATTTCTACCTCTTCGTTCATCGATAATCAGCCGATCAGCATTTAACTCGACAGCAAGGGCGATCGCTTCAGCTTCACCCGGATCTAAGTTAATTTGTAAAGTCTGAAGTAGAACAAGATTTGTAACTGGTATAGTTTGAATCCAATTTAGAGCTTTAATTGCTAGTGTACCTGGATCTGTGGCACCAGAGTCAAGAATTTCCTGATAAACTGCCGATGGAATAATCACCTGACCATAGAGTTGCTGCAACAGAGCTAACTGTCCAATAGCAGCGAGGTTGCTGATAGGTGATGTATTGCTGACAACAATCATCGCCAATCATTAGCTGCCAAACTTTTTACATCCTCCCTTAGTTCAGCTATATCGTAGTGCAGAGAAATTTTGCGACTAGCGAGTAACCTCTGAAACTCAAGTTGATTCATCAGAGCAAAATTACTTGCCTGTCCCAGTGTAAAACGCTCTTGTTCAAAGAGCATGATTGCAATTTCCTGAAGCAATTCTGTGTCAGACATCTGAATTGTCTGTAAGACTTTATCTGAGATGACAATACTCATAGTCTTATTAGTTCATTAACGCCTCTAGATTTAGGATAAGCTAAACCGAAGCTTTCAACAGATATTATTCATTGCGATCGCAAAAGAAGCCGTTATCAGTTTCTTTTGCTTAAGCGTGGCAAAATGCCTCACTCATCCACGCTTAAGCACTAATCTAGCCCTCTATTTACGTACTAGGTTCAGCAGTTCTTTTGGAGAAGCCAGCAAGTCAATCGCGACAAAGAAGATTTTGCCTTGGGGGTCTAGCAAAAACCGCCATGCAATATTCATCCCCACGCTGGCACCGAACCAAGGGGTTTGGACTTTACCTGTGACTTTAACTTGGGTATAGCCATCTTCCACAGGCTCAGATACACCGCGCTCTGGGATCATCTTCAATCCCTGGCATTCTTCACGCATATAGGCGCGAATTGCGTCCTGACCAACAATGGGTCTTTCAAAGGGAGGTTGCAAAGCACCTTCAGAACGAAACAGAGAAACCGCAGCATCAAAGTCATTGGCATTCATGTTGTTGATATAGCCCAACACCGTAGTATTGTTGATGCCCTCAATGGTGACTTTAGTCCGAAACGCTGGTGCAGTCGGAGGAGACACAGGCTCCGAGACTTTTTTGTAACTACCAGGAGCGTTCGGGTCAAATCCCATGCTAATTACGGTATTGCGTAGGATTGTGATTTGTTGACCGGAATCTGCACTGCGGATGGCTTGCAACACATCAGCAGCTTTGGCAGAAAGCTTGTAACCTTCTGGGATTGGAGCAACGATTCCCTGGGCCATCCATTCTCCTAACTGATACCAGAAGCCCAATTTGATGTTTACGGTGAAGGATGCATAGGAACGACAGAGAGGAGTGTCAGCACGGTTAGCCAAATCGTACATGACTTGTGTTTGAGCCTCAAAAGGCATCTGCTTAATTTGTTCAAGTAAGCCTTGTGCGAGGATCATGTTAGCTGCCCCAGGAGCAGCAACGGTAATACTTCTACCCATCTCGGTATAGGCAAACCAAAGTAATGCTAGTTGATCTTCAGCATTGAGCTTAGAGAATGATTCAACAACGGTTGGAACAACGTCAGCAGTTAGGGTGCCGGGAAAAATACTTTGAGCAGACTGGATGGTAAAAGACATAGCAGAAATTCCCAAAAGAAAATTACAGTTCTACCGAATGTGAAAAATCAAATGTGCAAAGATAAGGCATTTAGCTGTTAATCAAGGCACTCAGCAGTTTTTGCATCAGTGAACAGCCCATCGTAGACATAGCTGTACTAAATGCATAGCGATGTTGTTGCCGTTGAGTTTAGATACTCGGCAAAGCACATTGCAGGCTCAACTGCATAGTTAGAAAGCCTTGATTAACGGTGGTTTAACCCATTGATGTTGCTTTTGTATCTTTATGTAAAGAAACATAACAAGTCCGTTACAAATAAGCAATACTTTCTCAGTTATATATTGATAATTTCTGCTTATATAAATGATAATTTTTATTTAAGTAAAATTAAACGTAATTGGTGCTTTTGTGTGTATTCACTTCCAAAAGCGATCGCTTCTCGTACAAATCTGAAATACCGTACTTACTTTGTACGGCTCTCACTACTTCTATTACCAAGTCAAGTGGTTGCAAAAAATATTTACAATCATTAATATTAGTTCATGGAATGACATAAACAAAGAATAAAAGATGACAAGTAAAGGTTTTACCATTAACGAACGAGGTCAACTTAACAGATTTGCGATCGAACCAAAGGTTTATGTTGATGAAACCCCACGAGCAGGCTTTACCAAATATGCCGAAAAACTCAATGGTCGTTTGGCAATGATTGGCTTTGTCTCACTCATTGCTTTAGAAGTTCTCACCGGACACGGTTTGGTTGGATGGCTAACCAGCCTTTAGGGAAGACATTTTGAGATTTATGAATTTTCTTCACTTGACGAATAAACCAATTTAGAGGCAAACTTATGAAAACTGATTTTGATTATCCTAAAAAGGATTTAATTGGACCGGTTGTTTTTAGACCTGATTTCAACAACTTTGAGACTATCAATGCAAATCAAGCTTGGTCATTGTTTTTTACAGCAGGTCAAGACGATAAGGGACTAGGACAAGAAATTGAGTTCGGCAGATTTTTCACTAACCTTTTAATTGCCATTGGAGTAACTGGAATTCTTTGGGCAACATACTTTAGCCAATTGGGATGAACAAGTTTGTTCATTACTAGTGTGTGGTAAATTTAACGGAGGTCTTGGATTTGGATACCAGGACTTCTTTACACTTTTTAATAACTCTATAAAACTCTGTTTAGCCTTGGAAAAAGTTCGATGTTAATTGGATTTATAAAGCTTCCTAATTTGTCACGGTATTGTGGATACGTGGGTTTAGAAGTAGCACAAATTGTTTCCAAACATCTTGCAGTTCAAAGTAAAACCTATGTAATTCAAAATAGAAGATTATTGATATATCAACTTTTAAAGTCTGGACTGGATTCTCATACAGCAGATCGAACTGTCACTGTACTTATATCAAGTCCAGTTTTACAATTGAATAACAAAAACCAGTGTGCAATTAATTGTATGCGAAGGTAAATATATAGGTGCTAGAAGGGATTGGGGAGATGAGGGAGATGAGGGAGAAGCAAGGGAGAAGAGTTTCCCCCCCCGCTCCTCTGCCTCTTTTCAATGCCCCTCAAGAGTGCTGAGTGCTGAGTGGGGAATCTCATTTCTTTACTCAGCACTCGGAACTCGGAACTGTTTTGCCCAATGCCCAATGCCCAGTTCAACGCAACGAACGAATCGCCTCTAATAGACCTCTAGCTTTATTTAGCGTCTCTTCATATTCTTTCTCTGGCTCAGAGTCAGCCACCAAACCCGCTCCAGCTTGTACGCTTACCGTATTATCATGCACCACCATTGTACGAATTGCGATCGCAGTATTTAATTGTCCTTCAAAATCGTAATATCCATACACACCGGAATAAACGCCCCGGCGACTAGACTCTAATTCATGAATAATTTCCATCGCCCTAATCTTGGGTGCGCCGCTGACCGTACCTGCTGGGAAGGAAGCTTTCAGTAAATCCCATGCTGTTTTACCAACTGCTAATTTACCCACAACATTGCTGACAATGTGCATCACATGGGAGTAGCGCTCAACTACCATTAATTCATCGACTTTGACGCTACCACTTTGACAAACACGCCCCAAATCATTCCGCCCTAAATCCACAAGCATGACGTGTTCAGCAACTTCCTTGGGGTCTTGTAGTAAATCCTCAGCAAATGCTGCATCTTCCTTCGTGGTTTTGCCCCGTGGACGTGTGCCAGCAATTGGCCGTACCGTTGCTATGACTCCACCATCTAAATCTATTTCGGCTTTCACCATCACTTCGGGGCTGGAACCGATGATTTGCCAATCTTGGAAGTTAAAGTAAGCCATGTAAGGCGAAGGATTTATCTGGCGTAGAGAACGGTAAAGGGCAAAGGGGTCGCCTGTGTATGTTGTTGATAGTCGCTGAGAAATTACTACTTGGAAAATATCGCCTGCTTGAATATGATCTTTCGCCTTTTGGACGCTGGCACAAAAATCAGGGCGGGTAAAATTACTCTTATACTCCTCTGCTTCCCCGCTCCCCTGCTCCTCTGCCTCTCTACTCCCTGGCGGTTTCCATTCTAATTTAGTTTTTTCCGGCGATAGGGGTAGAGACAGCTTTTCGAGCATTTGGGTGACGCGATCGCTCGCTTGTTGATATGCTGCCTGTAAATCTACATTCGGGTCACGTAAATCAGCATAAGCGATCGCCCAAATTTTCCGCTTCACCTGGTCAAAAATCAATAGGTGGTCTACCTGCATCCACAACCCATCAGGGATATTTCGCTCATCTTGTGGATAAATGGGCACACGCGGCTCAATCCAGTTAATCAATTCATAGCCCCAAAACCCAAACAAACCGCCAATTCCTGGCGGTAGCTGTGGTAATTTCACTGGATGATAAGGTGCTAAACATTCGGCTAAAGCTGTAAAAGGGTCGCCTGCAAAAACCACCTGCGAACCGTCGCGGTTTTTCTGGGTGGTGCGATCGCCCCTGGCTTCCAAAACCCACACCGGATCGCAACCCACTAAACTATAGCGCCCCAGCTTTTCTCCGCCTTCTATGGATTCCAACAAAAAGCTATAGGGCTGACCTGCACAGACTTTATACCAAGCAGATACGGGCGTATCTAAATCCGCTACCCATTCTTGATATACCGGGACGAAGTTGCCTTGTAGAGCTAGCTGAGAAAATTCGGAGAAATCGGGAAATACCATAAATTGTTTAGGATGGGGCATTGGGCATGGGGCATTGGGCATGGGGCACAAGAGGCAGAGGGGATGGGGGGCAGAGGGGAAAGACTTGCTGTAACTTCCCCCTGCTCCTCTGCTCCTCTGCTCCCCAATGCCTAGTCCCTATGCGTCGTGGGTAGCTTTACCACTGAACTTGAGTTGTGCTGGATTGGGGTTTTGCCCAATGCTGCGAGGTACATAACGCACTTTTTCACGACCTGCATTCACCTTTTCAGGGAAGACACCATCGGCTGGGTGAATTAAAGTAGTTTCTCCGCTGGGCAAAATCCGATAAATTTTGTAGTCTGTGATTTTGAGTTTGCGGAGTTGACCACCTAAAGCGATGCCTTGTTCTTTGCGGGCTAAATACAGCAGGTTTTCGCCTTTCCGAGCAGTAGCAGCACCACCTGTAGGTAATTCAAATACTTGCTCTTTCGGGCTAGTCCAAGTGATAGCGTACTTTTCTTCCACTTCCGCTTTTCTGAGCAAGCCACCAGTGCTGCCAGCAAATAGCGGGGTTTGTCCAGAGAGTTTTTCTGTCATAGAGTCTGATTCTCTCAACGTTTTTAGGGAATCCTAACACCGCAACCACGATCATATTGCGATCGCGTTATAGACTGTAACAGTTTTTAGTCATTAGTCATTAGTCCTTTGTCATTTGTTAAAAATTAATACCCATGACGCCAGTTGCTTCAAGTCGGGCATTGCCCGCCCAACGCACTGGCTCCCCAATGCCCCATTCCCCATGCCCCATTCCTATCTACTCTTAACTTTTGTCCGCTTTTCCTCTTGGCTATTCTGAACAATCGGGATGGTGAAGTGAAACTGACTACCCTGGTCTTTGCCAGTTGACTCTGCCCAAATTTCTCCACCCCAGCCATTAACAATTTGACGGCAAATTGCTAAACCAAGTCCAGTGCCGCCAGTGGTACGGCGCAGCGCTCCCTCTTCCTGATAAAAGCGGTCAAAAACTATTTCTAAACGATTCGGTTCAATGCCGCGCCCAGTGTCAGCCACAGTTACCTCGACCATTTGACGACTGTTGTAAATCGCTTTAATGGTGATTTCTCCTTGGGGTGGTGTAAATTTACAAGCATTGTCCATGAGTTTTGCCAGTACTTCTACTAGCCAATCACCATCGGCTCTAACCAGAGGTAGGTTTTCGGCAATTTGAGTTTTAATTTGAGGCGGCTTTTCCGTTGAGGAACGCGTGCGATTTCGGCTGAGTGATAAATCTATACACTCTTGTAAGCTGAGTGATTCTGGATGCCATTGCACTCGACCGCTTTCCAGGTTGGAAAGTGTGAGAAAATCTTGTACCAGTTTTCGCATCCGCTCTGAGTCGGAAAGAGCAGTGTTGAGCATGATCTGCTGCAACTCCAAGGGCATATCCGGCTCACTAGCAAGACTTTCTAGGCAGACTTGAATTGTAGATAGGGGGGTACGCAGTTCATGTCCAGTGATCGCTATAAGGTTGCTGCGGGTGCGGTCTAGGGCTTCTAGCTGTTGGTTAAGTTCTTCTAGGTTAGCGTAAGCTTCCGCTTGAATGAGAGCGGCTCCGACTTGGGTAGCGATCGCTTCTACCAAATCCAATTCCCCTGGTTGGCACTCATGCGGTGGCATTCGGCAGTAATGTAACTCCACAATGCCCAATAATCGCCCCTGATAAAATACTGGTTCCATCAACCAAGAACGAATGGCAAACTTTTTAGCGATCGTGGAAAGTCCTGGCGATTTGGTAACGCGAGGATCGCTTAACGTATCGCTCACACAAACGCCTTCACCTTGTTCCACGATGTCCCGAAATAGGGAATTTTTCTCTAACTCCCAGGTTTGCCCAGACACAGATAAAACACCAGCAGTCAAAAACTCGTGTTCAATTATGGCTTGGCGATCTGTGGCTTGAGCGCGGTAAATTAAACAGCGACAAGCTTCTAGGTGTTGTCCTAATTCTTGTGCCGCCACCTGGAGAACTTCGTGAGGATCGAGCGATCGCCGAATGGCAGTACTAATTGAGTTGACTAATCGCTCTTTTCGTGCTTGGGCAGCAATGGAACGGTAGGCTTTGTGCAATTTGTACTGACTAGCTTGCAAATAAGTTACCAAGCGCTGCACAAAGGGATCTGTATCAATGTCACAGGCATATTCATTAACCTGTTCTGCTCCAGAGTAGTTTCGTGGCTGCCCGATGCCAAACCTCTGACGTGCCTCCTCAATTTTACTTACTAGTTCTGGTCTGTAAACCAAAATTCTGTCTAACAGCAATTCGGCTGCTTTGAGGCTAGCTCCCCTTTCCGATGTCCAAATTCCCTCAAATCTTCGCGCTGTGTCGATATCCAGATTAGGGCTTAGTTCTGGTAGCTGCTTGTTTTTGGCAATAGAACTAAGGTTTTCCCGGCAAACCAGACAAGTAGCGTAATTGTCAGCAATCACTACCAAATGCCACTCGTGACTTAAGCCATCCGTTGGCTCAAAAGCCACTTTTTCGTAGTGTTCCGAACTGTTGGTGAAATCCGTTTCTGGAGCAGATAATACATATATTTGATTACTCCGCAAGGCAAGTCGCTGGTAGCGATGAGCTTCTTGGCGGTAGAATCGCTCTCGCTGAAAACTAGCAATTACAAGGGGTTGGACTAAAGTCCCAGCCAAAACTTGATCTTCCATCGCGTGGGAGAGCGCCGTTAATGAAGCCTTAAAATATAGCTGGGGCCGCAAGTAGGGTAGGGACTTTAGCAGATCACTCAGCACAGAAGTCGAAATGCTCATGAATTATTGTTAAACGCTCAACCTCGATCAGATCCACGTCACAGCTGCATTGTACAAATTCCAAGGGACTCTCAAGTTAAATAGACAGTTGCAATATGTAAAGAACGCTAAAAAGCGCTTTTCGCCAAAGCAGGCGCAACACTTCGTTACCAACTAGGAGGGGTACATACAACTTAATTGGTTGATTGACAACCTACTAGTCTGTCAAATTCATTTTGACGGTTAGAGAGACGCGATAAATCGCCGTCTCTACAGGGGATTTATCCATCAATTATTTATTGACAGACTACTACTACGCCCAATATACATTCTTGACCAACTTTGCTATGTGCCTGCATAGGCAAAATCTTTCAGAAGCTATGATACTAAAATACTAATTATTGTATGGTTTTAAGGATCATTGATTGCATAGTCCACGACTAAGACGGGGAATTAGGGAGTGAGGAGTAGTATATGGCAGTTCTCGCCTGAGTAGAGGTACAAAAACCCCCTCCCCGCAAACGAGGCTACGGCGTACACACAAGTCAAATTACCCCCCTCAATCCCCCCGATGTATTGGGGGGAAGCCGGAAATCCAGTTCCCTCCCCTTGTAAAGGGGAGGGTTAGGGTGGGGTAAAAACCAGATTTGTAAACTACTCCAGACTTGTGTGTACACCGTAGCGCAAACGAGGAGAGGGCTATGATGTACTTTATATGATTAGAAAACGCTATAGTTCAATTACTTGAAAAAGGCTGTAAAAGCAGAGTGAGATAACTGACTGGACTTCCACCCCTTGTGTCTCTCCAGGATACGCTGTTATTTGTTTGCACTGTGTATCTCGACACAAATCTTTCTTTTTTCGATCTAAATAAATTTAGTTGCTCTGTCTCAAAGCAAGAGGGTATTTCTTCTTTCCCCTCTGCCCCTTTGCCTCTTGGGTAAGAGACTTCTACTCAAAAATAGACCCATACACGGAACTTTGACTAATGACACCGGATACACTCATGACCCCGGAAAAAATTTTCCTGGATGGAAAAACTTTTATTCCTGCCGAACAATTACCTATCCCGGAGTGGCCTTGTGTTGTGGCTGAAAGATCGCAACCGACACTGACGGTTAAAGATGATGATTTATTTTTTGTCACAGATACTATCGGGAATATTTCTGGCTGTTCCCTCAACGATGGCAATCCTAGTATGGGATTGTTTTGTTGTGATACGAGATTTCTCAATCGCTTGGAGTTGCAAATTGAAGGGCGATCGCCTGTACTTCTCAGTAGTACTGCTGAGAAAGGGTTTTCACTCTCAGTTTTGTGTACTACCCCCAGAATCGACGAACGCCTGAAAGCCGAGACTATCGGAATTCGCCGAGAAATTGTGCTGAATGGCGCACTGTTTGAAGAAATAGAAGTATCTAACTACAGCACAACCACTGTCAGTTTTGAACTAAGCATCAGCTTTGATGCAGATTTTGTTGATTTATTTGAAGTCCGGGGCTATGACAGAGAAAAACGAGGCCGGCTTTTACGCCTAGTAGAACCAACGACTGAGGAAGGAACATTTTCTCAGGTCGATGGTGTTGCGCCTGTAGCTAAAGAGCCATCAGCCTTTAGGGAAGAATCCTTAACCCTCGCCTATCAAGGTCTGGATGGCTCGGTGATGGAATCCCGGATTCTATTCCAGCATCGACAACCAGACTCTTTCAAGGGTTACACTGCGGTTTGGCAGCTAGAGTTGGCTTCTCACGAAACTCAAAAGCTGGGCTACCGAGTGAATATGTTGAAAAACAACCAGTCTAGTTCAACCGTCAGCGCCGCTACTACCTTAGGACAGGCGAAAGCTGCTGAGTTGATGGAGGAGCAAAACTGGGTACAACAAATTACCCGCATTAGCTCAGATAAAAGCACCTTCAATCGAGTGATTGAGCGGGCTGAACAAGATATGTATTTGTTGCGCCAGTCTTTTGGGAAGTATAAGACTGTTTCCGCCGGAGTGCCGTGGTTTTCAACACTATTTGGGCGAGATTCGCTGGTTACAGCTTCTCAAACTCTGATGTTAAACTCGGAAATTGCCAAGGAAACCCTGATATTACTGGCGACATACCAAGGGAAAATCGATGACGAATGGCGGGAAGAAGAACCGGGTAAGATTTTGCACGAGTTACGTTTGGGAGAAATGGCTCGTTGTCAAGAAATTCCCCATACGCCCTACTACGGTACAGTTGATGCGACTCCCTTATGGCTGATGCTCTACGCCGAACATTACGCTTGGACTCACGATCAAGAACTCCTAGAGCAACTTTGGCCCAATGCTCTCGCAGCAATGGAGTGGATCGATCGCAATAGCAAAGAAACCAGCTACCTCAGTTACTTCCGTAAATCCAAACGCGGTCTTGTTAACCAAGGTTGGAAAGATTCTGGCGATTGTATTGTAGACCACAAGGGAGAATTAGCCAATGGGCCAATTTCCCTCTCTGAGGTGCAAGCTTACGTCTATGCCGCAAAAATGCGCCTAGCTGAAATAGCTAGGATGAAGAAGCGGCTTGATTTGGCAGATCGTTGGCAAGAAGAGGCCAGAAATCTTAAGGTTCGTTTTAATCGAGATTTTTGGGTGGAAAATCAGGATTTCTGCGCTCTGGCTTTGGATGGAGATGGCAAGCCAGTAGATAGTATTACCTCAAACCCCGGTCATTGTCTACATTTGGGACTTTTCACACACGAAAAGGCTCATAGTGTAGCAGAACGGTTGCGGGCACCAGATATGTTTAATGGTTGGGGAATTCGGACTCTGAGTAGTTTGTCACCCGCTTACAATCCAATGGGTTATCACACTGGTTCGGTTTGGCCCCATGATAACGCTCTGATTGCAATGGGATTGCGATCGCTCGGTCTTATCGATCAAGCCTTAGAAATATTCCAAGGTTTATTTGATATGACTGAGCAACAACCCTACCAACGTCCTCCAGAACTCTTCTGTGGCTACGAGCGGAACGGTGATAATACCCCTGTGCAGTATCCAGTTGCCTGCACTCCCCAAGCTTGGGCTACCGGTAGTATTTTCCAACTACTGCAAATGATGGTCAACTTGGTGCCTGATGCTCAAAATAACTGCTTGCGAATCATCGACCCCGCTTTGCCAGAATCGATTAATCGCCTGTCATTTCATAATTTGCGAGTCGGCCCCACTATCCTCGATTTGGAATTCGAGCGTTCTGGGACTACGACTGCTTGTCGCGTTGCGAAAAAACGGGGCAATTTACGGGTAGTTATTGAAGCTTAGTAAAGCTTTGCGTAAAATCGTGGCGAATTGAGGGTTGAAATTTAAACGCAGAGGGGCACAGAGGTAAGCGCAGAGGCACGCAGAGAATTAATGAGATATTGTACTTAGAAAGCGAGTTGGGAGTAGGGAATTAATTTCCTACTCCCTATTCCTTGAGGAGCCAACCGTTTTTCGATCGTGCCTTTTTCGTGGGTTAGATCCCCGGAAACTTGGTAGCCAAGTCGAATGAGCTTGGTACTGCCTTTATTGTTGGCATTAGTACTCAAGGTTGTACTGCTGTTATTTGCACTGCTATTGCCTGTGCTGCCGTTGTTTGTTCCACAACTGACTAAGGCAGTAAAAGACAATAAGCCATAAAAACTGTAAAGTAAATCACGCCTGGATATTGAGTACTTTCCAATTTGCGGTCTGGCCATAGTTTTTTACCTGATCTTGATGCTGATATGGTGGGAGCAAAATCTCTACAAGCTCACCGAATCGATTAGAGTTGCCAATACTGTACATTAATCCGATAAGTTTACAGTAGTATGCAATGACTGTATTTTTAGACTGCTGGAATAACGGGAAGTTTATAGCATCTCATCTGTTAAAGTGCGATCGCCATATCCATCTGAACTTATTGATGCAGTGCGTGCCGCCAGCTTATATACATAGCGGTCTAAGTCATAGTTTGGTTTTTTTGTGCCGACTTACTTAGTAACGAAAATCGCGATGTTTATCACTAAAACTAGGGCTGACGTTCAGAGAGTGTCGCGCTTTGCCAAGTATTGGTACATCTGCCAACGGGCATCTACCTCAGCTTGGGCTTGTTCTAATAAGTGCTTGGCAACGTCGGGTTTGCTCTTGGTCAGCATCTTGAAGCGATTTTCTTGATACATCGAATGTTCTACAGATTGCGTAGGCGATCGCATATCCAATTGCAAGGGATTTTTACCCTGTTTGAGCAACTCTGGATTATGCCGATACAGCAACCAACGACCTGATTCTACCAGAGTTTTCTGATGATTCATTCCTGTGGTCATATTAATGCCGTGGGCGATGCAATGGCTGTAAGCAATAATCAGTGATGGCCCATCATAAGCCTCTGCTTCCAGAAATGCCTTGAGGGTATGTTCATCTCTCGCACCAAGGGCTACACTCGCTACGTAGACATTTCCGTAGGTCATGGCAATCATTCCTAAGTCTTTTTTTGGTGCGGGCTTACCACTGGCGGCATATTTAGCAACTGCGGCTTTTGGCGTAGCTTTGGAAGATTGTCCGCCTGTATTAGAATACACTTCTGTATCCATTACCAAAATATTGACATTCCGACCACTAGCAATCACATGATCGATACCGCCAAAATCGATATCATAAGCCCAACCGTCACCACCAACAATCCAGACGCTTTTTTTCACTAAGTAGTCTGCAAGAGATTTGAGATTTTGAATTTGGGCATGGGGCATGGGGGATTGGGTATGGGAGTGGTCTAACAGTTCATCTAGCTTTTGTTTCAACAGCGCTACCCGTTCTCGTTGTTCCCAAATATCAGCCTCAGTGTTTTGTTTGGCATTGAGAATAGACTGTACCAACTCGTGAGGTATTCCCAATTCCCCACTTCCCAATTGTTGCAACAATTCGGCTGCAAACTCGGCTTGTTTGTCAAGGGAGAGACGGAAACCAAAACCAAATTCGGCATTGTCCTCAAATAGATTATTAGACCATGCGGGGCCGCGTCCTTGGGCGTTGGTTGTCCAGGGTGTTGTGGGGAGATTGCCACCATAGATTGAAGAACAACCTGTAGCATTGGCGATGACGGCGCGATCGCCAAACAGTTGTGTTAATAATTTTAAATAAGGTGTTTCACCACAACCTGCACAAGCACCAGAGAATTCAAATAATGGTTCTTGCAGTTGTTGTTGGCGAATCTGGTTTAATTTTAGCGATCGCCTATCAGGATTGGGTAAACTCAAAAAGAAATCCCAATTTTTCCGCTCTTGTTCTTGTAAAGGCAACTGCTGTGCCATGTTAATTGCTTTCAGCGATGGCTCAGATTTATTTTTAGCAGGGCAAACATTTACACAAATAGTGCATCCTGTGCAATCTTCTGGGGCAACTTGAATGGTAAATTTTTGATTAGCAAAGTCTTTATCTTTTGCACTAGTTGATTTGAAGGTTCCTGGTGCATTGACTAACTCATCAGCTTGATAAGCTTTGGCACGGATGGCACTGTGGGGACAAACCATGACGCACTTACCACATTGTACGCAAACATCCGGCTCCCACACAGGTATCTCTTCAGCAACATTACGTTTTTCCCATTTGGCAGTACCGACGGGAAAAGTGCCATCAACAGGTAGTGTGCTGACAGGTAAATCATCACCTTCCCAAATCATGATTTTGCCCAGAACTTCTCGCACAAATTCGGGAGCGGAATTAAGTGAGGAGTGAGGAGTTAGGAGTGAGGAGTTAGGAGTGAGAATTGTTTGGGGGACATCTACTTTATGTAAGTTGTCTAAGGTGTTGTCTACAGCTTGCAAGTTCATGCGGACAACTTCTGCGCCTTTTTTTCCGTAAGTCTTTTCAATGGCTTGTTTGATTTTAGCGATTGCTTCTTCTTGGGGTAAGACACCAGCTAAGGCAAAGAAGCATACCTGCATAATGGTGTTAATACGTCCACCCATGCCACTTTCACGGGCAACCTGGCTAGCATTGATTGTGTATAACTTCAAATGCTTGTCAATAATTTGTTGCTTCACCTCCAGCGGCAGATATTCCCAGACGGTATCTGCATTGTATGGACTATTAAGCAGCAAAGTCGCCCCAGGAATAGCAGCTTTCAAAATATCTATGCGTTCCAGAAATCCCCAGTGATGACAACCAATAAAGTTGGCTTGGTCAATTAGGTAAGTAGAGCGAATTGGCTCTTTACCGAAGCGGAGGTGAGAGACGGTCATTGAGCCGGATTTTTTGGAGTCAAAGACAAAGTAGCCTTGGGCATAGTTGTCGGTTTCTTCACCAATAATCTTGATGGAGTTTTTGTTAGCACCAACTGTGCCATCCGCACCTAATCCATAAAACATTGCTCTGACAACATTATCCGATTCTGTGGAGAATTTGGGGTCAAAGCTGAGAGAAGTATGACTAACGTCGTCATTAATTCCGATAGTAAAGTGATTTTTTGGTTTAGCTTGGGCAAGATTGTCAAAAATGCCCTTCACCATTGCCGGCGTAAATTCTTTGGAAGAAAGACCGTAACGACCACCGATGATTTTGGGGGATGAGGGGGATGTTGCTCCCATTACTTCCTCATCTCCCCCTGCTCCCTCATCTTCCCCTGCTCTCTTATCTCCCCACGCTTCATGAATAGCAGCCACAATATCTAAATACAAAGGCTCACCAGCACTACCTGCTTCTTTGGTGCGGTCGAGAACTGCGATCGCTTTTACACTAGTTGGTAATACTGCAACAAACCTCTGGACATCAAAGGGGCGGTAAAGTCGCACTTTGACTACACCAAGTTTTTCACCACGGGCGTTTAGGTAATCTACTGTTTCATGGACGGTTTCACAGCCTGAACCCATGAGAACAATCACGCGATCGGCATCCTTTGCACCGTAATATTCATAAATTTTATAATGCCTTCCCGTGCGTTCTCCAAATTCATCCATGATCCGCTGGACAATTTCTGGACAAGCGTTGTAGTAAGGGTTAGCACTTTCTCGTCCTTGGAAGTAGACATCAGGGTTTTGGGCAGTTCCCCGCAAGACTGGACGATCTGGGGTGAGGGCACGGCTACGGTGGGCAAGTATGAGATGATCGTGGATGAGCGATCGCAAATCTCCATCTGAAAGCAATTTGACTTTCTGTACTTCATGTGAAGTGCGGAAACCGTCAAAGAAGTGCATAAACGAGACTCGCGTCTCTAGGGTAGCAGCATGAGCTATGAGAGCAAAATCTTGACTTTCTTGCACCGAAGCCGAACACAGCAGCGCGAAACCAGTAGCACGAGCTGCCATCACATCGCTATGGTCGCCAAAAATTGATAGAGCATGGGTAGCCAAAGAACGAGCCGCAACGTGAACTACAGCGCTAGTTAGTTCACCAGCAATTTTATAGAAGTTAGGGATCATCAACAATAATCCCTGAGATGCGGTGAAGGTGGTACTTAGGGAACCTGTTTGCAATGCCCCATGTACAGCACCAGCCGCTCCACCTTCGCTCTGCATTTGCACGACGCTGGGAATAGTACCCCAGAGATTGGGACGACCTTCTGCTGACCAAGCATCTGCCCATTCACCCATCGCTGAAGAGGGGGTGATGGGATAAATGGCAATCACTTCATTTAGTTTGTAAGCAACACGGGCAACAGCTTCATTCCCGTCGATAGTTGCAAAGGTTTTGTTCATAATTTGATTTTTGTCCCCGCCTCTCAGTGTGAATAGAAGAGCAGAATTCAGGAGTCAGTCATCAAAGTAATTTGTAATTTATAATGACGCTTGCAAACTCGCTAACATAATTTTTAGTTCAATCAGTGTGAGCTTCTGACCCTCTTAATTACGAATTACGAATTAGTAATTGCTCCTGATCTAGCTTTGTAAGTTTTGTCCTTCACTGAATGACAAACTTCTGTAGAAATAGCCAGAGTTAGGGATTCAGTGCATTAAAATTTTAAAGTCAAAGAGTTATCAGTAGGATTTACCCTTGTTCAAATGATAATTTATTGATGGCTTTTGGCTCTTTAATTAACTTTAAATAAATACTTCATGTATTAGTATCTCATCCGAAATACCGTATCTATTAATATCTATTAATAATGTACTCAATAGCCAAAGCACTTATTAGATAAGGCTTTCAGTTAATTGATTCTTTTTTGTGGGGTATAGGGTCGGGCTTCTGTCAATACGGTTCGGTTAAGGTTTTTTGATTAAAATTCTAAATTCCAAAGACGCGATAAATCGCCGTCTCTACAAAGGAATGATTATTGTAGAGACGGCGATTTATCGCGTCTCTTGCCTTAACCGAACAGTATTGGGGCTTCTGTTTCATTTCGATCCCCGTTAGGGGAGGTGGTTATGTAAAGGTTAGAATCGGAAACGAAGAAAAGCTGAAAGAAGCGTTTCCATCCCCGTTAGGGGAAGTGGTTATGTAAAGAGTTACCTTCTGGAAACCTTACTGAGCAAGGGTTTGAGATACCCAAATCGACACCACTTTGTAAATTGTCAATAACCATCAACTAATTCTCAATAAGTAATGGATTTTGCAGCCTGAAACCCTTACTGTGCAAACAATCGACACCAGTTAATGAAGTTATGCGGTTTTCAAGGTTCTAGCGAGTGGTGTCGATTAGCTTCAACACACTCATTTTAAAGTAAAATATCTTACTTAAAATTGTCAACCTGTATTTCCTCTTTCCCCGTCTCCAGTTGTTCCCGTTGCTTGCCATACTCCCGCAGCTGCTTCAACAGGTCTTCTTGGGATGAGTTAGGGATAGACGGACTGGGAGTTGGTTGAAGGTTGATGTCACTACTTGCAAAATTAGTCGGTGAGGGATTAATTACGTAGACGGGTAGCGACTTGTCATTAGACATCCCCTGTTGGATTGGTGCTGGGGTAGGAATTAGATTATTTGGTTTGTTCACCGCAGCTTTTACCGAATCTAGAGTAGTAGCAACTTGTACTTGTTGCTGCATCTGTTGTGTAGAAGATACTAAATGACTTAGACCATTCACCAATTGCAACAGATTTTTGCGGAAAGTAGGATCTCCTGTCAATTCATCTAAATCAGATGTAATTTTTTGGGTATTTTCAAAGGTTACTCGTGCTGAATCTAAAGTTTGTTGCAGCAACACCGTATTTTTGGGATCGTTTAAGGTTTTAGAAGCATCGCGTAAATTAGCTGAGGCTTGGGCTGCATTTGCTGAAAGAGTTTCTAAATTGTTGAGTAATTCTCCTTGAGTCAATCGATTGACAGATGGTGATAAGCTACTGACTGTAACACGCAGTTGGTTGCTGGTTTCGGTAATATTGTTCAAAGCACCAACCAACGTCGAACGATTTGTTGTCAACAAATTATCTAGGTTCTTCAGCAAATGATTAGCTTGAGTTGCAGTTGCACCGAATTTATTTACTGTTTGATTGGCGGATGTATTAAGTTGGTTTGTCGCCCGTTGCACTGAATTAGCCGTGGCTGAAAAAATAGTAAGTTGTTCTCGTAAGCTTTTGGTCAAACCTCGGAGATCCTGGCTTAATTCTGTAAAACTGGATGCTGCACCTGTGGTACTTTCTAGAACCCGATTGACATTTCTATAAAATTTTGGGTTATTGTATGCAGCAGCGAGGTCAGTTGAACTGCGAATTAGTTGATCAACACTGATGCCAACCTGACCTTTTAACCGAGAGCCATTACAAACTATGAGACTGTTATCACAATTTTTATCTAGGGGTTTAGCAAGCACAACCCCAGCAGGTAAGGTTGCTTTTGGTGTGATGTCGATAATACTTTCACTAATTAATCCGCTTTGATTAGCTTCCACCACTACATTCTGGGGGATAACTAGGTCAGTTTGGGCAATTTCAATCTCTACATCAATGGCATTTGGCCCTGGTCGAACCTGAGAAATAGTTCCTACCTTAACGCCACGATAGCGGACTGCTGCTCCCTTTTGCATTCCGCCAGCGTTGGCAAATTCTACAATAACTTTGTATGAACGGCCAGCAGCAGTAAATCTATTTAACCACAGGAAGAGTAATCCAAATACCCCTAGTCCTAGCAGGAGTAGTAACCCTACAGAACCTTCTCTAAATGTTCGCACAGAAGCGAAGCGGCTTGTCATAAGACCTCGCATTTTTTTGCCTCCACCAACAACCAACAACTAATTAGGATTTAGGATTTAGGAGTTAGGAGTTGAATTTAACTTCTCACTTCTCACTCCTCACTCCTCACTTATTACTCCTCACTTTTCACTTTTAAGTTTCTAGCCGGCGACTTTAATCGGGCCTTGAACACTTCCACTGATAAATTGTTTGATCAAAGGATTGTCTGTGTTGTATATTTCACTAACTGTACCCTGCCACTGCACTCTACCTTCATAGAGAAATATAAGTCTATCAGCTGTACGGCGGATAGTACTATCTTGGTGGGTAACAACGGCATAAGTACTACAAACTCCATGTAAACATTGCAAATGGCGGATTAAATCTTCGATTACTGTTGAGGCAATGGGATCGAGTCCGGCTGTTGGTTCGTCGTACAGTAGAACTTCTGGCCCTTCGGCGGGACTATCGGGGTTAGACATAATTGCACGGGCAAAACTTACCCGTTTTCGCATTCCCCCAGAAAGTTCGGCTGGGTAAAGGTGGCCTATTGCTGGCAAACCTACCATCTCCAGTTTTTCTTCTACCAAATCTCGGATGCGCGATCGCCGCAACTTGGAATTTTGATAAAGTAGAAATCCTACATTCTCCTCCACCGTTAGCGAATCAAATAGCGCCGCCTGCTGAAACACCATACCAATGCCAACCTCCTGGCCACCATCCTCAATCAAACCGTCTCGCCGCACCCCTTGGACATAAATTTCTCCTTCATCGGGACTAAGTAACCCCGCCATTACCCGTAAAATTGTTGATTTTCCAGTCCCCGATGGGCCAATAATCCCCAGTGCTTCTCCTCGGTAAATGGTCAAGTCTACATTATCTAGAACTTTATGGCTACCAAAGGACTTAGAAACACCTTTCAGTTCAATCAATGGTTCACTCATTAGTTATTAGTCATTGGTCATTGGTCATTGGTCAGTAGAAAATAAACAAATGACTACTGAGAACTAAGAAAGGACAAATCTGCACAATACTGATGTCATAGTTATTGGTAGGGCTTTGTATCTTACATTATAAGTACATGATTAGCATTCTGATTAGCAAACTTTATTTTTTTAGCATAATATTTAGTTATTAGTGATGTTTAACGTCACAAAATAGCTCAACACAAGGCTGACAAATACACCGTAGTAATTAAACGTCTCAGTGATGTGAAAATAAGATTCCAGTTTTCTATAGACATCAGCAAAGTCAAGTCGCTTCTCTACGAGATGCCGCGCCTAGCAAGATCCCCAAAGGGGTATGCTCCAATTAAAAATTAAAAATTGAATAAATCTTAATTTTGTATTAATATATCTAGTCTTCTAAATTCTTCAAGTAAGTCAAAATATGTGTTTCCACAGTTTTTATAAATGATTAAATATAGCTATAAAAATAATTACTGCTAACTAAATTTATTTATTTAAATCTCAGGCTCAAAAGAGAGTATATTAAACTAGATTGACATAAAGGATATACAGAAGAAATTCCCAATTTAAAATCTAAAATAGTGTATTTGTCAGATTGATTATATAAAATGAGAGTTTAATAGAATTGACGTCAATATTAGAGTTGGCAAAGTCTAAATTATTCATTATTATTGTAATAATTGCTGTTAGAAATAAAACGTTGAAATTATGAGTAGCCAACTAGAACAGTTCGCAAGTGATAATTCCTCTGGTATTTGTCCTGAAGCACTAGAATATATGATTAGGGCAAATCAAGGTAGTGTTCCAGCTTATGGAAATGATGAATGGACTCAAAAAGCATCAGATTATTTTCGGAAACTCTTTGAAATTGATTGTGAAGTATTTTTTACCTTTAACGGTACAGCCGCAAATTCTTTATCTTTAGCTGCTCTTTGTCAGTCATATCACAGCGTCATTTGTCATGAGACATCTCACATAGAAACAGATGAATGTGGCGCACCTGAATTTGCTTCTAATGGCTCTAAACTGCTACTAGCTCAAGGTAAATATGGCAAATTAACATCAGAGTCTATAGAGTCAATTGTTACTAAACGTACTGATATTCATTATCCAAAACCTAAAGTTATTAGCATTACACAAGCAACTGAATTAGGAACTTTATATTCTATTGAAGAACTTTTAAGCATTAAAGAAGTTGCGAATAAATATAACTTAAAGATTCACATGGATGGCGCTCGTTTTGCAAATGCGGTTGCCGCTATGAATAGAAGTCCTGCTGAAATTACCTGGAAAGCTGGAGTGGATGTATTGTGTTTTTGTGGTACAAAGAATGGAATGGCATTAGGTGAAGCGATTCTCTTCTTCAATAAAGCGCTAGCAGAGGATTTTGATTATCGATGCAAGCAAGCAGGTCAGTTAGCCTCAAAAATGCGGTTTATTTCTGCTCCCTGGTTGGGTTTATTAGAAACTGGTGCTTGGCTAAAAAATGCTAGACATGCTAATCAATCTGCTGAATATTTAGAAAATCAACTATTAAACATAGAAGGCGTTAATTTGATGTTTCCTAGAGAAGCCAATGCCGTATTTGTGAAATTACCTGAAGAAGTCATTCACAGTTTAAAAGCCAAGAATTGGCAGTTTTACACATTTATTGGTGTGGGAGGAGTACGTTTTATGTGTTCTTGGAACACTACTCAATCAAGGATTGATGAATTGATTGGTGATATTAAAAATGCAGCTAAGTAAGTGAGGGTGAATAACTAAGGAACGAAACCCAACATTTTCATAGCTTTGTTGGGTTGCACTTTGCTTCACCCAACCTACAATCTTTATTAACTGAACCGTATTGAGTAATGTTCTTGAAACACTACTCAATAATCTCAAGATTTTTACCAAGCCCCTTCGGGGCGGGAACAGGGAACTCTTAACAGGGAACAGAAAAAAAATTAGCCCCGAATACAGGGTTTAAAGCCCCTAAATT
>NZ_JBALDZ010000212.1:0-10099 GCF_036917155.1 Nostoc sp.
ACGTTGGCGCGTAGCGCCAACGTACCGATGCACGCGATCGCATCAATTGAGTGGTAACAAGCACAGATCAGTCGATAACCCGCAACTTGGGTTACTACACTCTTCAGGAAAATCCTTACAGAATAAAACTTTTAAATTTAACCTGGTTTTCTGTTCCAATTGTGCTAACATCTCGGCTTCTACAACTATGAGTTCTTTTTTGTAGAGAAGACGGTTCGATAATTTTCATAACTCAAATAGGATTGCTATATTGCAGTACCAAACCCTTTACTCTAGCAATTTGGGAATTAAACTCAGTGTGTCAGTCGTGTTTGCTGTAACATTCTTTGATTCCCATAACATCTGGTGGTATTCAATCTTGCGCCAAGGCTCAACCATATCGTTGTAGTGGCTATGGAAAGCATGTCCTGATTGTCCAGGGGTGTGAATTGCTACTGAGTTATCCAAATTTCCCAAATCTACAATCATTCGCAGTGAAGGAATATCTGTCACCTCAAAGGATTTATTTGCTCTCCAGCGGTTAGCATTCACTGTTTCGCCGTTACCAGATGTCGCAAATGCACCACGATTAAATAAAGCTTCAATCGGTGCAACCCCAGATTTACCCAAGGTGGCATTCCGAAAAGTAATGGTATGCAGCTTACCCCAATTCCAGTTTTTCGGTTCTTTGCTTTGAATTCGTTCTAGTTCATCCAGGGCTTCTATAAAGGATTGCTGGAAAATTTGGTCACGGTTCTCGACTTTTCGGGTGTTGCGGTTGTCCCACCAAGCACTATTGGGTTGTTTGACCAAATTTGCTACCACAGCATACCAGCGATCGCCTCCATCAGGAAAGTACTTTTCAGGTAACTGATCGTGAAATGTATTTGCTAGCAAGTGTTTCCAGAATACTTCAAATAAAGCAGCGGCAGGCGATGTCATTCCTAACTGCAAATTCCAATCTCGCAGTAGTTTTTGGGCTGCTTGCAAGCGTGGGGTATTAACAGTGATAGATTGTAGTAGTGGTACTAGTGTTTGGGCATTTAAATTGCGATCGTCTCCCTGTATCTGCTGCACATCCTTCAGGGAAATCGGCTGCGTTTGTTGTGAAATCATTTCAACAATCCGCTTTGCTCGGTAGCCATAAACCCAATCTCTAGTAATTAAATAAGGATATTCACGGTTAACTAAATTATTGGCAGTAGCAATATAACCTTGGGGTGGATTAAAACTTTTGGGCAATTTCTCAAAGTCAATATAGCCTTGCCACTCATAAGCATCCGTCCAACCAGGAACGGGATAACGCCCATCTCCCTGAGCGCGGATGGGGAATTTACCAGGCATTTGGTAGCCAATGTTGCTATCAATGTCAGCATAGACCAAATTTTGAGCCGGGACATCATAATTGCTGGCAGCAGTGCGGAATTCCTGCCAGTTTTGGGCGCGATTGATTTGAGGAATGGCATACGCTAGTTTGGAAGGTGCTAGGGCTGTCCAACGCAAAGCTACGGCGTAATTTTGCGGTACTTCTAGCGGCTGACTGGGCTGGAATTGCTTCAGATTGGGCGAAACATCAGAGAGAATCGGCCCATGTCGGGTATAGCGTACCGTTTGGACAATCGGCTGACTTCCGGCTACTTGAATCGTCTCTTGCACAAGCTGCATATCAACCCATTTGCCATTTACCTCATACTGATTGGGGTTATTTGGGTTGATTTTCTCAATGTATAAATCCATCACATCAGATTGTACATTGGTAACACCCCAGGCAATGCGATCGCTATGGCCGATAATTACTCCAATCATTCCCGCAAAGGAAAAGCCAGAAACGTTGTAGGGACACTCTGCACTCTTGGGTGTGCAGTGCAGACCAAGCTCATACCATATAGAGGGAATTTGTACACCTAAGTGGGGTTTCTGACCTCTGCATTAATTTCCTGAATTTCTTGCTGCGCCACCCTCGCCCAACCCATTGTCCGCAGATATTTATCAGTGTCAACTTGAGAAGAACCAAACATTTCTGAGAGTCGCCCAGAACCAATGTGTCGCCAAAAATCCATTTGCCAAAAACGGTCTTGGGCGTGGATATAACCTTGCGCCATAAATAAATCGTGGGAGTTGGCAGCATAAATATGGGAAATTCCCCATTTATCACGCTGGACGCTGACTTCAGCTTTCAGTTCAGGTAATTGAATTGTGCCACTCTCTTGCGGAAAGGATTGGCGTACAGTGTAGGTAGCAAATCCCACTAACAATAGCCCTAGCACTAACAGCACAATTAAAGTTCTTTTGAGAATCTTCGGAAACCAACGTTTCCTGGAGCTTTTTATTTGGGCTGACCGTGGCATTGTTTCATGAAATCAAATGATGTTACAACGTTGATATTACTACAGTAAAGCAAGCAACATTGATTGGGCACAGAGTTTTGTGACGATGTATAACTTTGATTAGCTTGTTATTTGTACAGAATATTTCCTAATGGCGATCGCAGGAGGCACAAAATGGGCTTGGCTGGATTAAGAATTGTGTTGGTAGAACCAGCTGGTCTGATAAATATTGGCGCGATCGCTAGAGTAATGAAAAATTTCGAGATATATCATTAATAATAGTAAATTGCCAATGCAATCCTTATGCCAAGAATCACCCTAGAAGTATCAGAGGAATTATCTCAACAACTAGCACAAGTAGGCGATCGCTTACCTGAACTGCTTGCATTGAGTCTTCAACAACCAGCTGTACCAGCACAAGTTTACCGATATATTCTAGATTTTTTGGCCAGCAGCCCCACTCCTGAACAAATTGCTGAATTTAAACCTACTCCCGAAATGCAAGAACGGTTGCGTACCTTGCTAACACGCAGTAACGCAGGTGAACTCACACCCACGGAGTTGAAAGAACTAGATGAATATGAACGTATTGAACACTTAGTTGTGATGATTAAAGCAGGTAACTTATCTTATTTGACCAGCTGACCGTGAGTGTAACCTATATTCCGGTTGTTCTTCGCCGACTCGTAGAAGAACGCGCAAACTACAAATGTGAATATTGCCAGTTACCCGCAGGAGTTGCTTTTTTTTCCCATGAGATTGATCATGTTATTGCCCAAAAGCACGGCGGCGCAACAAATGCTGATAATTTAGCCCTCACCTGCTGGCGATGTAATCGTCATAAAGGCACTGACTTAGGATCTTTTGATCCAGAAACAGGGGCTTTTAGTTTTCTCTTTAACCCACGCACCCAGAAATGGGCTGAACACTTCACCTTTTCAGAACTGAATCTAGTGGGATTAACGCCTATAGGACGTACAACAATTAGATTACTACAAATAAATAGCGACGAACGACTAGCTGAACGGCAAAGATTGCGCTGAACTATTCAGACCTGACGCAGGCATTCACTTACACCGCTAAAATGATTTCAAGGAAACTCTTCACCAGAACCACAATGCTGAAAATTAGCCTGTAAGTACTGGTGCGATCGCAGGAGGCAAAAAATGGGCTTGGCTGGATTAAGAATTGTGTTGGTAGAACCAGCTGGGCCGATAAATATCGGCGCGATCGCCAGAGTAATGAAAAATTTCGGTCTATATAATTTAGTATTAGTGAACCCCCAATGCGATCCGCTATCGACGGAAGCTTTGATGATGGCTGTTCACGCTCAAGAAATTTTAGAATCTGCGGTATTAGTGGCTACCTTACCAGAAGCATTGCATGGATGTGTACGGGCGATCGCTACCACTGGTCGCGTTCGCAGTTGGGAAACACCCTTAGAAAATCCCCGCACTGCACTACCCTGGTTACTGGAGGAACCAGAAAAACCCGCAGCCCTGATTTTTGGCAGAGAAGACCGGGGATTAAGCAATGAAGAATTAAATTATGCACAGCGGTTTGTTGGCATTCCCACAAGTCAAGATTATGTCGCCCTGAATTTGGCTACTGCTGTAGCAATCTGTTGTTATGAATTGTCACAATCTGCCCAGCAACCTGATAGCCAAACCTTACCTGAAACGGAACTCGCAACCTTAGATGCTGTGGAAGGATACTACCAGCAATTAGAATCACTATTACTGAAAATTGGTTATGTGTATCCCCATACAGCCGCGAGTCGCATGGGAAAATTTCGCCAACTATATAATCGCGCTCATCTGAAGACTGGGGAAGTTGCCATGCTGCGAGGAATTTTGCAGCAAGTAGAATGGGCCCTGAAAAGTCAGAGGGATGGTGAAAACTTGTAATTATTCGTTTAATATATACGCAATCATCCCCCCAAAATATTTAATATCGCTTAAACTAAACACAAAAATGTTACTTAGTGGCAAAGTAGAATTTGAGTATTAATATTGCTTAAAGATTAAGTTTTGGGTCAGGAGTCTGCAAGAAAACAGTCAAGTGGGTCACAAGGAGTAACTGTGTCAGAGTCAAGTGACGAACTAACAGCTTTCTCGCGGCGTCAACCCTTAAATCGCCGCCAGCCGCCACAAAAAGTTCAAAAAGTGGTAAGGAAGAAAGTCAAAGCTAACAGCCAGCCGCAAACTACAAATGGGCGAGAAGGAGCGCTAACACGCTCAAAAAATCAAATCAGTCCTCCCCCAATCCCTGGTACTACACGTAGGGTAAAATCGGGGTTAGTTATGCCAGCAGCAGTCAAACCAATACCTAGTGTCAAGGGGAAAATTCCTCCCTTCCGACCGGGTGCTGTGATGGTTAAAACAGTGCGGATGGAAAAGCCAAAAACAGGCAGACGCTCATCGCGGAAAACCCGGTTAAAGCCAATGGCGAAAACCATATTATATGTTGTGCGGTTGTTGATTGTAGGTGTGGGGATGGGTGCCATTGTTGGTACGGTGTTGTCAGTATTAGACCCAGCGAATCGCATCAGCACAACTACGCCGCAATCTAATATTAATGTGGTGCGATCGCAGCCACAACCTACCCAAACTCCCCCTGCTGCGTCTTCAAGTCTATACTTATCTCAAGAAATTACCTCGTTGAAAAATGCCGTGCAAAATTTGGCGGCCACTATCCCAAATCTCACACCCGGAGTTTTCTTAGTAGATTTGGATACTGGTAATTATGTAGATGTCAATGGCTCTACCAGTTTTCCGGCAGCTAGCACGATAAAAGTACCGATTTTGATTGCCTTTTTCCAGGATGTGGACGCGGGGAAAATTCGCCTGGATGAAATGCTGACCATGCAACAGGATCTGGTAGCTGGCGGTTCGGGAACTCTGCAATACAAACCACCAGGAACCCAGTACGCCGCTTTGGAAGTCGTCACTAAAATGATTACAATCAGCGACAACACGGCGACAAATATGCTGATTGCCCGACTGGGAGGAATGGACGCTTTAAACCAGCGTTTCCGCACTTGGGGATTGACAACCACGGTAATTCGCAATCAACTACCAGATTTGCAAGGGACAAACACTACTAGTCCCAAAGAACTAGGGAATCTGATGGCAATTGTGAGTCAGGGAAATTTAGTGAGTGTGCCATCACGCGATCTCATGCTAGATATCTTGCGTCGCACCGAGAAAGACACTCTGCTACCATCGGGTTTGGGAACAGGCGCTAGAGTATACCACAAAACGGGCGATATCGGCACAATGTTGGCAGATACAGGTTTAATCGTTGTTCCAACTGGCAAGCGCTACATCGCCTCCGTTATGGTAAAACGCCCAGAAAACGATCCTCGCGCCGAAAAACTTATCAGCTCAATTTCTCGTGCTGCCTACCAAGAGTTTAGCCAAAATCCTGTCACACCCAATACTACTTTAAATACAGTACCCGCAAATGGTTATCAGCCCCAGATTTTTAATCCGGCTTTACCCAACGGTACAACAGGAACCGTGCCCATGAGCATTTATCAGCCTCCTGTTGTCACCCCTATACCCAACGGCATGGGAAGTACTGTACCGACAAACGGTTATCAATCTCCAGTGATGAATCCTCAGTATTATCCTCCAAGATAAGTAGTTGGGTTTTTTCAGGAATAAAAAATGCTTATCCGAACCTATTGCCCCTACTCTCTCACCGATACAGCCAAACTCGCAGTAGTGAAAGCAATTGCTCAGTATCTACAGGTTTAGTGATGTAGTCAGAAGCTCCTGCTTCGATGCATTTTTCTTTGTCACCTGGCATAGCTTTGGCAGTTAAAGCAATGATTGGTAGTGAGCGAAACTGTTGTTGCTGGCGGATGGCGCGGGTGGTTTCGTAACCATCCATTTCCGGCATCATGATATCCATCAAAACTATATTAATGTCAGGATTTGTTTGCAGCTTCTCTATGCCATCTCTACCATTTTCGGCAAAGAGGACTTGCATTTGATAGCTTTCTAAAAAGCTGGTCAGGGCAAAAATATTTCGCAGGTCATCATCTACAATCAAAATTTTCCGATTAGCCAGCACCGGATCGTTTTGATGTAGTTGCTCTAGTATTTGCCGCTTTGGTGGGGGCAAATTTGCCTGCACTCGATGCAAGAATAGGGCAGTTTCATCTAACAATCGCTCTGGCGATCGCACATTTTTAATGATAATTGTCTCTGCTAGTCCCCGCAATTGGGTTTCTTCTTGTCGGCTGAGTTCTTTGCCTGTATACACAATGATTGGCAGTTTCAACAGCCTGGGTTCAAGCTTGATCTGTTCAATGAGTGCAAACCCGCTCATATCGGGCAGACCGAGATCCAGTACCATACAATCAAAATGATGCGATCGCAAAATCGAGAGGGCTTCTGCTCCCGTACTCACTGCTGTACTCTGGACATCCCCATTACCAATCAGTTCGATAATACTTTGAGCTTGTACCGGGTCATCCTCAACGATCAGGAGACTTTTTACCTGACGCTCAATAAAGCCTTTAATCTCAGTCAATACCTGAGTTAGCGCTTCTGGAGACACAGGTTTTTGTAGATAGGTAATCGCTCCTAGATTTAATCCCCGTTGCTGTCTTTCATCAACAGAAATTATATGTACTGGTATATGTCTGGTATCTGGTTTATGCTTCAAACGATCCAGCACCGTCCAGCCATCCATCTCTGGCATGTGGATATCTAGCATAATTGCATTGGGTTTAAACTGTTCTGCTAGTGCTAGACCTTGTTTACTGTGTAAAGCAACAATAGTTTTAAAGCCCTGCTGACGAGCCATATCTAGTAAGATACGGGCGAATTTATCGTCATCCTCAATAATTAGCAAGGTGCGATCACCCGGTTGAATTATTTCCCGATCATCTGGAATTTCGCTAGGGAGGATGGTAAGTACTTTCGCGGATGAGGATGTATCTATCAGCGCAGGTCTTTTTTCCACCATTGGTACTTCTTTTATGGTCGATGCTGTGCGGATAGAAGTAGTTGGCTCAGGGGGTGGTGTGGTGAGAGTATTTTGACTATTCTTTTCCTGTCGCCTGGGCAAGAAAAGGGTAAAGGTGCTTCCTTGCCCTGGTTCGCTAACTATTTCAATTCTCCCTCCCAACAGTTGAGCCAATTCACGACTGATTGATAAGCCTAAGCCAGTCCCGCCGTACTTGCGGCTGGTGGTGCCATCTGCCTGCTGAAATGCCTCGAAAACAATTTTCTGCTTCTCGGCTGGAATACCTATACCTGTATCGCTGACGGCAAAAGCAATCATGGAATTATCAACTTGGGCTATTTGTAACTTCACACTTCCCTGTTCTGTAAACTTAAAAGCGTTAGCCAGGAGATTTTTCAGCACTTGTTGCAGGCGTTTGGAGTCGTTATAGATTGTTGGGGGTAACTTCTCATCCAGTTCAATAGTAAAACTGAGTTCTTTATTGTGGGCAACTTGCCGGAAAGTATGCTCTAGAGATGTTTCCAAATCTGCTATAGCAATTTGCTCAATATCGAGCGACATAGTACCCGACTCAATTTTTGCTAAATCTAGAATGTCATTAATCAACTCCAGCAAATCATTTCCAGCTGAGTAAATAGTCCGGCTGTATTCTACCTGTTTGTCAGTTAAATTGTTAAGAGAGTTATCTGCTAGCAGCCTTGCCAAAATTAACAGGCTATTTAGCGGTGTCCTTAACTCGTGGGACATATTCGCGAGAAATTCTGACTTATATTTGGAAGACAATGCCAATTGTTCAGCTTTTTCTTCCAAAGACTGCCTCGCCCCTTCAACTTCCTGATTCTTGCGGGCAACTTCTTGATTTTGGGCTTCTAATAATTCTGCCTTTTCTTCTAGCTCCTCATTTAATTGTTGTAATTCTTCGTTAGACTGCTTGACCAGAAATTGTGATTCCTCTAACTCGTGCGCCTGTTCTTCTAGGCGTTGATTGCTTTGCTGTAGTTCTTCTTGCTGGGTTTGTAGTTCTTCTGTTAAAGCAACAGACTCTTCCAGTAGTTGCTGGGTTTGCACTTGTGAGGCAATGTTATTTAAAAATACACCAAGAATTTCACTCAATTGCTCTAGAAATTTCAGGTGCAACTGGTTAAAAGGCCCAAAAGAGGCAAGTTCAATTACAGCATTTACCTCTGCTTCAAATAGTATCGGTAAAACAATAATATTGAGCGGTGGTGCTTCTCCCAAGCCAGAATTGATGCGGATATAGTCATGAGGAACTTCTGTGAGGAGGATTCTTTGTTTTTCTAGGGCGCATTGTCCCACCAATCCTTCACCTAAGCGAAACTGATTTGCGAGGTTTTTCCGCTCTTTATAAGCATAACTACTCAACAACTTCA
Source organism: Nostoc sp. (assembly GCF_036917155.1). Lineage (GTDB taxonomy): Bacteria > Cyanobacteriota > Cyanobacteriia > Cyanobacteriales > Nostocaceae > Nostoc. The sequence goes on from NZ_JBALDZ010000212.1 coordinate 8,678, forward strand.
GCACAGGCTGGTCATCTATGGAGTCCATCGCATAAAAAACGCCCTGCGATGCCCCAACTAGTGGTGCTAAATTTGACAAGATCATCCGAGCCACGCTTTCCAGATTTCGCTGCCCTTGAAGCATCTGGGTAAATTCGGCTAAGTTAGATTTTAGCCAGTTTTGCTCGTCATTTTTTTGAGTTGTGTTTCGCAGATTAACAATCATCTGATTGAAGGTGCGTGTCAACACACCAACTTCATCCAGGCGATCGCTATCTGGTAAACTTACCGATAGATCCCCATCCGCCATTTTTTCTGCTAAATCAGAAACTTGCTTCAGCGGTGCTGAGATATGTCTGGTCAGGGTGAATCCGATTAAAGCTAAGAGCAAAGAAAATAAGGGAATACTATAGACAATGCTGGCAAGTGTTTGCCGGCCTGCTGCTTGCGCCTTCTCAGAGCGCTGTTTCAGCAGCATATTCTCTTCAGCTTTCATCGCCTGGATAACTTTCTGGATATTATCCATCAGTTGCTTACCCTGGTCTGTCAGAACAGCTTTTTGAGAAGCTTCTAAGCCTTGGGTTTGCCGTAGTTCTATGACATTTTTCATTACAGCCATTCTCTCAGTTAGTAGTGGCTGTAAAATGTCAAGCCGATTTTGTTGGTTGGGGTTATCTGCCGTTAACCTTTGAATTTCCTTAACTTTTTGATTTATTACTTGAATAGCAGCGTTATAAGGTTCTAAATAGCGCTGTTCTCCAGTGATAATGTAACCGCGTTGTCCAGTTTCAGCATTTGTCAGTTGCAAGTTGAGGTTTTCAAGCTGACTTAACACTTGGTAAGTATGGCTTTCTTTACGCGAAGTTTCAATTAGCTCATGGGTGCTTTGGTAGGAGATTAGACCAATGGTGGTCAGAGTTGCCAAACTCAAGGCAAAACTTATTCCAATCTTGGTTCCAATCCTCAAACGGTTCAACATTATTCCAGGCAGGTATTTAAATTATTTCTGTTGGTGAGACTATTCTAATAATGTTTTAACTATCCAAAATAAATATTAGGATACGTCTATATGGAATCTATCTGTTTTTTACATAGCAAATATTACTATTTATATTCTAGTTTATTTACAAATATAACGCTATTTTAAATAAGTATATCAATAATCTTTTTCTCTAGCATTATGCTCATTAAAAAAACTAAACCTTTAGACAGCATAACTTCTTTCAAAAGAAGCAGCCACCTTATTTTGTAATTTAATCTTGTGGTCGATAATTTAAAACTTATTCTTAGATTATAAATTGAGCATCAGACTTTACTAAAAAATGGTTGTTTTTATGATTATAGTAAAAATATAGGACTCCTATTTGATTTTTGAAAAAGAGTACGAGATAATACGGTTGAGTGTAAAAGTGTAAAAGCAGACTATGATAAACCAGCATCTAC
>NZ_JBALDZ010000213.1:0-88424 GCF_036917155.1 Nostoc sp.
CTCCTAACTCCTAACTCCTAACTCCTAACTCCTAACTCCTAACTCCTAACTCCTAACTCCTAACTCCTAACTCCTAACTCCTAACTCCTAACTTTTAACCCTTATGCCAACAATGATTTGGATGGAATCTATTACTAAAACTTACCACTTGGGAGAAGTTAGTGTTCCAATACTGAAGGGAATTCAACTCTCTATCGAGGAAGGGGAATACGTCTCGATTATGGGTGCGTCAGGTTCTGGTAAGTCCACGCTCATGAATATTTTGGGATGTTTGGATCGTCCCACAACTGGAGACTATATTTTTGAAGGCAGAAACCTGACGACTTTTGATGATGATGAATTAGCCTATATCCGCAACCAAAGGATTGGTTTTGTTTTCCAACAATTTAACCTATTGGCGCGGGCGACGGCGTTAGAAAACGTGATGTTACCAATGGTTTACGCCAACTTGCCCAAGCCAAAACGCCGGGAAAGGGCATTAGAAGCCTTAGAAAAGGTAGGACTAGGGGGACGCATAAGTAACCGTCCCAGTCAACTCTCTGGCGGACAACAACAACGGGTAGCGATCGCTCGTGCTTTGGTCAACCGACCTGCATTAGTTTTGGCAGATGAGCCAACAGGAGCTTTAGATACTGAAACTTCCCATGAGGTGATGAGTTTGCTGACTGAACTGAATGACCAGGGGATCACTATTGTGATTGTTACTCATGAGCCAGATATTGCTGCTCAAACCAGAAGGATTATTCGAGTTCAGGATGGTTTGATTGTAGGCTAATTTGTTAAGATCAACCTTTTGAGGAGGAAGTTAAAATTCAAACCTCTGTAGGTCAATCAAGATGAAAACTTTTGATTTTATCCTCAAAGAAACCCGATTAATGACCATATCTAGATTATGAATTTCAGCTTATTATTCGTGCATTCTACCTGGGTTAGCGTAGCGTTGGCGGTAGCCTTACCATCAGGCATCGCTATTCTTTTTCCAACTTTAGCAGGTGCAATAACTCCCCCAAAACCACAGAATACCTCAAGCTCTGTACAAGTTCCCGATTACCTCAACCCCAATCCCAATCCTCTCCAATTTCCTACCAAACCGGAAGAAGTGAAGATTCAGAAAACTGTATCAATCAGTTTGGCACAAGCTTTGGAACTAGCACAGCGCAACAATCGAGACTTACAGGTAGCCATATTACAGCTAGAAGGCAGTCGTTCAGCCCTACGTCAGTCTCAAGCTGCCTTATTTCCGACTCTGGGAATCAGCAGTAATGTGACTAATAGTGGTAATGGTTTTACTAGCAGTTCATCCCCAGCTAGCACTTCTTTTAATGCTTCAGCACAACTGAATTATAATCTCTATACGTCGGGGAATCGACAATCAATAATCCAAGCAGCTGAAGAACAAGTACTTGTGAATCAATTTAATGTTGAAACTCAGTATTTGACAGCTAGGTTGAATGCCGCGACTCAATACTACAATTTGCAACAAGCAGATGAACAAGTAAGAATTAGTCAGTCTACTGTGGACAGTGCCCAGGCTAGTTTCCGGGATACTCAAGCCAGAGAAGAAGCTGGAGTGGGTACGCACTTTGATGTGCTGCAAGCTCAGGTAAATTTAGCAAATGCCCAACAAACCCTGACTAATGCTATCTCACAGCAGCAAATTGCCCGTCGTCAGCTTGCAACTACGTTAAGTTTGTCACAGTCAGTTAATATCACCGCCGGAGATCCTGTAGACTTAGCAGGTCTTTGGCAGCCAACAATGGAAGAAACTATTATCCAAGCGTTTCAAAATCGTCCAGAATTGCAACAATATTTAGCACAACGTAATATTTACGAGCAACAGCGACGACAGGCACTTTCACAGCTAGGGCCGCAAATTAGTGTGGTAAGTGCCTACAATTTGCTAGATCGGTTTAATGATGGCATCAGCGTTACTGATGGCTATTCAGCAGGAGTTCAAGCAAGTCTAACTTTGTTTGATGGGGGCGCAGCCAGAGCAAGTGCAGATCAATCGAAAGCGAATATTGCGATCGCAGAGACTCAATTTGCTAGCCAGCGCGACCAAATTCGCTTTAATGTAGAACAGTACTACTTTCAATTACAATCCAATTTAAAGAATGTGCAAACTTCTACTCTGGCTTTAAGTGAAGCTAAGGAAGCTCTGGATATAGCAAGGTTGAGCTACCAAGCTGGTGTGAACACTCAAACAGATGTGATTGCTGCTGAAAGTGCCCTGACAACAGCAGAAGGTAATCGAGTTACAGCTATTGTGAATTACAATCTCGCTCTCGCTAATTTACAAATATTAGTCACTGACAGGGCTTTGCGCTAAGGTCAAATCTTTAGACATCTGGTGAAATTAAATATGCGTTATCCAGAACCCTTTTAGAGACGTAGCAATGCTACGTCTCTTTTTCGCTAGGGTGAGCGATCGCCACGTTTTCAACTACAAATTTGTATTGTAGGATAGCAGAATTGTTTATTGTTATGCCAGTACCGCATTTCACTTGAGAAAAATCACACATCGCGCTAGTCTTCATGGACGTAACTGCACGCTGTAACATTAGGCGATGACAAATCAACTTTCTCCGAAAATTCCCTCTTGCACTTGGAGCCGTCCCATCGGTTTAGGCTGGGACAAACCTTATACCGTCCGCTACGCAAGTAATATCGATGATGGCCCTTGGCATGGTATGCCTTTAGGTGGCTTTGGTGCAGGTTGCATCGGCCGTTCTTCACGGGGAGATTTTAACCTGTGGCACATCGACGGTGGTGAGCATACTTTCAAAAATGTTCCCGCTTGTCAATTCAGTGTGTTTGAGTCCAATGGTACATCTTCCCAAGCCTACGCTTTATCTACCCAAGCACCCGATGATGGTACTCTCAAAGCTTGGCAGTGGTATCCAGCCGACAAGAAAGCAGAGGGGCAGAGGAGCAGAGGAGCAGAGGGGCAAGAATCTAATACAGGTAATTATCACGCGCTATACCCGCGTAGTTGGTTTGTGTATGAAAATGTATTTCAAGCACAGTTGACTTGTGAGCAATTTTCCCCAATTTGGGCAGGTAATTACCAAGAAACTAGCTACCCTGTGGCAATATTCCTCTGGAATGCCCACAACCCCACAGATGCACCAATTACTCTCAGTATCATGTTCACTTGGGAAAATATGGTGGGCTGGTTTACAAACGCTCTCAAATCTCCTCAAGTGCGGGTACGCGATGATGGTAGTCCGGTTTACGAATACCAACCACGTTGGGGCGAAAGTCAAGGAAACTATAACCAAATAGTTGAAAATACACAACAGTTTGGCTGTGTTTTAGGTCGGGTTGCTAGTGATGAACCATTACAAGAAGGTGATGGAACCTGGAGCATTGCGACGCTGAAGCATCCCCAAGTAGAAATATTTCACTACAGCCGATGGAATCCGGAAGGAACGGGTGAGGAGGTGTGGCAAAGTTTTGCTGAAGACGGCTCTTTGCCCAATTATCTTGATACCACTCCAGCAGCAAATAATACACAGTTAGGGGCTGCGATGGCACTTCGTTTTACTCTCCAACCAGGCGAAACTCTCGAAATCCCCTTTGTCCTCGCTTGGGATTTACCCATCACAGAATTTGCGGCTGGAGTTAACTATTACCGCAGATATACGGACTTTTTTGATAAAAGTGGAAATAATGCTTGGGCGATCGCATCCACTGCGTTACAAGAATACCAAAACTGGCGATCGCAAATTCAAAGTTGGCAAAAACCCATCCTCGACGGTCAAGATTTACCAGACTGGTTCAAAATGGCTCTATTTAATGAGCTTTACAACCTCACCAGTGGTGGTACTCTCTGGAGTGCAGCATCGGAACTTGACCCCATCGGTCAGTTTGCAGTGCTGGAGTGCTTAGATTACCGCTGGTATGAAAGTCTAGATGTGCGGCTATATGGCTCTTTTGCCTTATTGATGCTGTTTCCAGAATTAGAAAAGTCAGTAATTCGGGCATTTGCACGGGCAATTCCTCAAGGTGATGATACTCCCCGAATCATTGGCTATTACATGACAATTAAAGCCGAAAGCCCGATCGCCGTTCGCAAAGTTGCAGGTGCAACACCCCACGATTTAGGCGCACCCAATGAACACGTTTGGCAGAAAACCAACTACACCAGCTATCAAGACTGCAACTTGTGGAAAGATTTGGGTAGTGATTTTGTCTTGCAAGTATACCGTGATTTTCTGCTCACGGGTGCTGACGATGTAGAATTCTTAGCAGATTGCTGGCCTGCGATCGTTCAAACCCTTGACTACCTAAAAACCTTTGACCTTGATGGCGATGGGATTCCCGAAAATTCTGGTGCGCCTGACCAAACCTTTGATGATTGGCGGTTACAGGGTGTCAGCGCCTATTGTGGTGGATTGTGGTTAGCAGCGTTAGAGGCTGCGATCGCAATCAGCAATATTTTATTAACTTACCAGATAGTTAACACAAAAGAGTTGGCGGCGCAAAAATCCATCTATGAAGCTTGGTTAAAACAATCTCGCCCTATCTACGACGAAAAACTGTGGAATGGAAAGTATTACCAACTCGATAGTGAAAGTGGTTCTGATGTGGTAATGGCAGATCAATTGTGCGGACAATTCTACGCCCGTCTGCTGGACTTACCTGATATTGTACCGAGCGATCGCGCCCTTTCTGCCCTGAAAACTGTTTATGATGCTTGCTTTTTGAAGTTCTGCAATGGTGAATTTGGTGCTGCTAATGGTGTTCGTCCTGACGGTTCACCAGAAAATCCCCAAGCGACTCATCCCTTAGAAGTTTGGACGGGAATAAACTTTGGGCTGGCGGCTTTTCTCGTACAAACGGGAATGAAGGATGAAGCATTGAAGTTGACACAAGCTGTAGTGCAGCAAATTTATGATAATGGTCTGCAATTTCGCACACCTGAAGCGATCACCGCAGCAGGTACTTTCCGCGCTAGCACTTACTTACGGCCAATGGCGATTTGGGGAATTTACTTAGTTCTTAATTGATTGGCTATCAAAACGGTTCTCGTTTTGACACAACACACGTAGGGGTGGACAACTGTACGCCCCTACGAACAGTCATAAGCTGTTGCGCCTTTAATTTGCACTAATCTTTTTCCAATATGATTGTGGGGCGGGCAACATGAGCGCCCTAATGATGTAAGTTAAATGTGTAACAGCTTATTTGGTGAAAAAGCTACGTCTCTCGATAACGCATATTTCAATTTCAATACAGTTCAGAATGAGCAACAAAACACTTGTAGAGACGGCGATTTATCGCGTCTTGTAGAGATGCCGATTTATCGCGTCTCGAAAACCCAAAATTGTTGCCAGTAGCCCTTAACCCAAGCGTATTGATTTAAATTCGGTCGATGTCTATTTATTTATGATTTTATTTTCCGAGTGTTTCCGGGAGTGAAGGAAAATTTCAGTAATGGTAAGAGTTGAAGGATTGAGAATTCAAGATTACTGTTTCATAGAATGCAAATATTACTAGCTCTAGCTATAAATATTGCTAATATTTCCTCGACTACGTTCACAATCAAAAGCTAGGTTTATGAAGTACCTACTCATGCATTCAACAGCAAAGTTCATTCAAATAGTGGTGTTGCGTATTTGGCAATGATTAACCAATACTGCGACATACGCTTAAACCTCTACAATTTGCGTAACTTAGATACAGGCGCATTTCTCCAGGGTTTAGCAGAATTAGCCCAAACTTTGGGATATGAAGCGCTATTAGTTAGGCGGAGTTTTACTAAGCTGGATTCACATTATAACCCGTGGATGGCTAATTGGCAAGAAGAAATCCATTATGTAGTTGTCTGGAAAGTTAGAGGCGATCGCACATTGATTTCTGCTCCAGCTATCTGCTTTCGTATCCAGAGTTTGAATCTAGCTGGTTCTTTTACCTAAAATGCCCGTTGCCTTAACAACAGAGTCTTATATAGGAATCGTATTTGATTGCGTGAGAAAACTCAGTATACATCTATTCGCTTCTATTCTGTTCCCAGTTAAGAGTTCTCTTTCTACGCAAGTAAGTTCTCCGAATCAAATCGGATTCCTTAGACCGAGGTATTCTTGTTGAGTAAGGCACTCATCACAAACTTATAGTAATTGGTGGCTTTTACTACCATTTAGCCCAACTCCCACTACATTTATTTATAATCTCAACTTTATAAATCTGTTAGATATTAATACACATATAAATTCCTGCTGAACTTACTTAATGTTATTCCGTATTAACTAGCTTTATCTCTATTATTAGATTATCTAATTCTGTACTGACTTAGGCTGCTACATCTTTTTGAGTAAAAGCATTCATTTACAGATGTTTTGCTTTACTCAGTTGATGCTTATCCAAACTATCTATATTACTGCTAACCAGTAATTTTATTTCACAGCTGGGCTATATATGATTCCTAGCTGATAATCATGAAATATTCATGGTTAGTTTACAGCGATTTCATTGAGATAATCTGAAGCTGTAGTTTTTGGAAATCAAAAACTACAAAGCTAATAATTACAAGTATCTAACTTAACCTATTAAAGAAACATGCTAAATCCTATGCCTGGAAAGTTTTCATCTTCTATTTACTAATATTTTTCTAAGTTGTTTTACATCATAGTTAATGGTAATATCTTCTAGTGACTCGACAATAATAAAGGTTTTAAATTGATGTCGGGTGAGGGGTAAGACCCCTCAAAAATTAGCAGGGAGGGACGAAACTAAAAGTTGCACAATACACAAGTAAGTATAGGAATACATTCAGTAAATTTAACCTATAAATCTGCTAGCTTAATAGATGACATTAGCGACAAAAATAGTATAAATACGAATGTCATTGTTACAGCCCAAAGATAAATAAATTTTCTCCACTAGCCTAAAAAAATATGCAAACTTCCCGGAAAATGCCTAATTCAACAGTAGTAAGAAATACAAGCGCATGAGCAGAGAAAATTTATTGAATTAGGAGTTGAGAAAGTTTATAAATACAAAACTGTATCTATAAAGAGCCACGCCAAAACTTTTGTCCTAGAAGTCATCTGACAAGACAAAAGATAAATTTTTACCTTTCACTTACTAACAAGCTATAAGCAAAGTTTCCTCCATTCATCGGAGGAAATCTGGATAATTAGGACTGAGCAGCCAACAAACTTGATTAACAACTTGATTGTTTTTAATCAAAGGTAAGTTCATGGAAAGAATCATCAGGTCAAATGCAGTCGAAACCTCAAGCCAAGGGGACAGTTCAGAAATGAATCTATATAATTTGTATCCCTACTACAAGCTAGCTCTTGCCAAAACTAGTTTATTAGGGGAGTTATCAGCCAAAATCACTAAAATTCTGCTCAACAGCGCAGAGAAATTTCAGCCGAGTTCTTTACCGCTCAAAGCTGCGGGAGCCAATCAGAGTTTGGGAAAGTTATGTACGCGGCTGTTGATAGATTTTTATCCTTCGTCAACATCTAACACCGCTCTATTGCTGATAATTTCCCAGAAGCGATTCAACAGCTGCAAAAAGGCTAATGCAGTTTGTACACCTCAATTGAAACATCAACAATCGCAGAAATTAAACTAGTTCACTTCATCCAAGATAACTAAACACTATGATGAACCAAGACATTGCTGGTATTAGTAACAACTTAGATAAGACAGTGAAAGCTCAACAATTTGACAAAGTAGTTGAAGCAATTCTGGCTGGAAAGTATTCCTGGGCATGTGTTTTAATGCTGCGATTTGGTGGTTATAATCCTCTCCATTACATTCCATATCGCACCTACAATCGATTACTCAAAGAAAACTCTCAAGCCAACAGGACAAAACAACAGCAGAGTGAAAATCTCAAAATGCTGAAAAATGCTAATGATTCCAGGTCTGATAATAATATGTCATCAAGCTGCTTAAGCAAAATTAAAGACCTAGCTTATCTGGAAGTCGTTGGAAAACAAAAGACAGAAATCCGTGCTGGTAGCTTAGATCAGAGATTGACACAGAAAATTAACGAACATCAATCAAGTAAATCACCATTAAAACCAGAAAAATCTCAAGACATTTCCTTGAAATCTTGTGGATTCAATTAAAAAGTCATTGGAATCAATAGATTCTGTTCTAGAGTTGCTTGAGCGTCTGAAAGCCTGCGATGCTAATTTGAAATTTATAGCATGGCAGGTTTTCTATAACACAATACAGTTCAGTTAAGCTTCTCTTCCTTCTCTTCCTTTGCGTCCTTTGCGTCCTTTGCGTCCTTTGCGGTAGCCTGCGGCAAGCCGCTCCGCGTCTACGTTAAAAAAAGGATTTTAGCCTTAACTGAACCGTATTGTTCTATAACAGTGATTAATTTGATAATTTTTTGTAAAAATATGCCAAAATGGCAAATATATACTGACAGTATTGGTAAACTAATAACAACTACAACTTAAACCAAAATAGAGGTGATTGGCAAGCAAGTTAATTTTAAAAAATAAAATCAATGATTAGTTCTGACTATGAAATAAATCAACCTGATTACAAAAGTAGTCAGTATTTTCTGGAGTAAATAACTCCTACACCAAGACTAATGATTCAACCGTTGCTACTGGTGGTTCTTTTTCTGAGAAAGTCTATCCGAGCAAAGAGAATTTGGGGAGGTGGATTCCCCCAATCCAAATTTTATACAGCCTTCACCGACTGCAGACGGCGCAGGTAATGCTTATAAAACTTACTATCCTGTGGTTGGTGTTGCTTTAGTTAATAAAGCAAACGCTTAACATCAATACCAGGAACGGAAATAGAAAAGTTACGGTGAAATTATTTTGGTGGCTGGTAGAACTAGTATCTCATACGCTTCTCTTTCGACTATTGTAATCCTAGTCCTCCCAACCTGGATTATCTGTAGTTTCTAAATTTTCAATTTATATAGTACTTACTGGAAGTTCAAAACTTGAATAGCTTCCAGTTTTTTTGTGTAAATAAAATAAGGTGGGCAATTTGCCCACCTTATTGTTTGTGGAGAATGTTTAATCCAAAAATGAATTAAACCTTAGCTAATTCTGGGGTAGGACGCTTGCTGTTGCGAATTGCTGTAATAGCTTCAGCATAATCCTTAGTGTTAAATACAGCTGAACCGGCGACGATCGCATTGGCTCCCGCTTCCAAAACTTGCCAGGTATTATTTGCCTTGAGTCCCCCATCCACTTCAATCCAAGGGTCAAGACCACGTTCATCACACATTTGACGCAACTTGCGGATTTTGGGTAACACACCAGGGATAAAGCTTTGACCGCCAAAACCAGGGTTGACGCTCATAATTAGTACTAAATCGCACAAATCTAGAACGTATTCAATTAGCTCTAGAGGGGTACCAGGATTAAGTACAACTCCAGCTTTCTTACCAAGCTCTTTAATTTGCCCTAAGGTGCGGTGTAGGTGTGGAGAAGCATTATGTTCGCAGTGTACGGAGATAATATCAGCACCCGCCTTAGCAAATCCCTCTACATACTTTTCTGGCTCTACAATCATCAAGTGGACATCCAGTGTCTTGGTCGTAATCGGACGAATCGCCTCCACAATCAGAGGGCCGATCGTAATATTAGGTACAAAACGACCGTCCATGACATCAACATGAATCCAATCCGCTCCAGCTGCGTCTACGGCGCGAATTTCGTCACCCAGACGACTAAAATCGGCTGATAGGATAGATGGAGAAATTACAATGGGCTTTTGAGATAGGTTTTGGGTCATGGCTAGTGGGTTTTTAAGCGTCCTCGTCTGTAAGCATTGTAACAAAACATTGAGCAAGACTCATAATTTTGATCCTGGCTTTTTTGGGGAGTGGGGAGATGAGGGAGATGAGGGAGATGAGGGAGAATAATAACTCCTAACTCCTAACTAATGACCAATGACCAATGACCAATAACCAATGGCCAATGCCCAATGCCCAATGCCCAATGACTAATAACAAATGACTAAAAAACTAACCTGGATAATTTGGGGATTAAGTGCTTCTTGTCTGAGTGCGCCTGTTATTGCTTCAGCTTTAGAATCTGCACTAGGAACTAACGGTATTGATGCTCTGAAGCTACACCAAGCTCCTTATAATTTAACCGGTCGTAAGATTGCTATTGGTCAAGTGGAAATTGGCCGACCGGGAATGTTTGGGTGGGATAAGGCGGTGTCTAAAAACCGCGCCATCTCTTTAGCAGCAGTATTCTTACGTAATGGGCCAGCTAAGTCTAATAGCGGTGTTGACCCCCACGCCTACAACGTGGCTGGTGTGATGGTGAGTCAAAATAAAGCTTTGCCAGGAGTTGCTCCGGGAGCGCGACTGTATTCGTCGGCGGTGGGTTCGACTAAAAGCATGGGTCAGCCAGAAGAGTGCTTATCGGCACAGCACATAGCGCTACAAAATGGTGGCGATGTCCGTGCTATTAACTTTAGCTTTGGTGAACCTCTGAGCCGCGATCCTCGACCGGAGGCTACTTTAGACGGTAATGCTTTACTAACTTTATGTGTTGACTGGTCTAGTCGCGTTCATGATGTTCTGTATGCGATCGCAGGCAATCAGGGTAAAGGTGGTATTCCTATTCCTACAGATAATTTTAACGGAGTGAACGTCGCTTTTTCATCCCGCCGAGGGGGGGTTTTTAACAAAGTAGACGTGGCTAATCTGGCGAGTGCTAACCAAGGAGTGAGTGGCAAGCTAGCGGGAAGGGAATTTAATCTTGGTGGGCGTAGTGCTATTAGTTTAGTTGCTCCTGGAAATAACATTCCTTTGCTCAATCCAGATGGCAAATTTAACAAGGTTACGGGTACGAGTTTTGCAGCGCCTCAAGTTACGGCTACAGTTGCTCTGTTACAAGAACTTGCTGACCGACAGATTCGGACAAAACAACCCCACTGGAGTATCGATGCTCGACATCATCAAGTCATGAAAGCTGTATTGCTGAATTCAGCAGACAAAATCCAAGATAGTGGTGATGGCTTGCGTTTGGGAATGACTAGGACGCTAATTGATAAACAAAATCAAAACTGGCTAGATTCTGATGCTTATAAAGATCCCAAGATTCCCTTAGATGCCCAAATGGGAGCGGGTCATTTGAACGCATTTCGCGCTTACCAGCAATTTAGTGCTGGTCAATGGCAGCCATCAGCTACGGTGCCAGCGATTGGTTGGGATTATCGCACAGTTGATGTTGGAGCATCTGTTGACTATATATTAGCCAAACCACTAAAGCAGGGGAGTTTTGTTGCTGTCACCCTGAGTTGGGATCGATTAGTGGAACTCAACGATAAAAATAAAAACCAGCAATATGATGTGGGCGAGAATTTTCGCGATCGCGGTTTGAATAATCTCGACCTATACTTAGTCAAAGCTGATGCTCAGAATTCAGATGCTGGTGCTGTTTGCTCCTCAATCAGCCAAGTCGATAGTATAGAACATATTTTCTGCCCAGTTGCTGCTGCTGGCAATTACAAAATCCGCGTCCAGTTTCGTCAAAAGCTCAATGAAGCGACTCAACCCTATAGTTTAGCTTGGTGGAGCGTGCCGATCAATTGAAACAGGGCAGCACAACTTTTATTTATTTGAACCACAATCCCTTATAGGGGTGTACAGCCGTGCGTCCCTATGAAAGTTCTGTATTTCGTGCAACCGAAAAACTTTATTTTATCTATAACAACCCAACAGAATTGGTTATTTTTTGATTACGTAGCTTACAATACGTTTATTGATAGATAGGAAAATTCCTAAAAATCAAAATTTTTCAGAACTCGTCTGCATAGCCGCCTCAATTAGGAATTAACAACTCTCACAAGTTGTGTTTAATTCCTCTGAGCCACTAACTTGCTGTTACCGTTTCTGTAACAGTCTATTTTTCTATTGGAGCAAATGCAATAGTTAATCATTGACACAGTTTCTGCGTCAACCATGAGCACAGATCGGGAATCTTTGGCAAGTGAGGTAGCAGAATGAATCGACAAAAATTTAGTGATGCAAAAGAAAATTTCCTGCAAAGACGTTACGGCGTTAGTCTTGGCAGACGTTATGCTCTAGCAGCGGCAAGTGTTGTTCTATTCAGTGTATTAGGGTGTTCTCAAGTCGATAGTAATAAAAGTGCCCTAGCCCAATCTAGTTTGCCTCAGCCTGAAACTCCATTGCAAAAAAAAACAGTCAACATTGATACAAAAATAGTTGAGCCTAGCAATAAGTTTGGCTTCAGACTGTTTTCAGAAGTTCTGAAAAATGATCGGGGTGGGAATAATATTGTTATCTCACCTTCGAGTGTGGCGATCGCTCTTGCTATGACCTACAACGGCGCTAGCGGTTCGACTCAACAAGCAATGGCAAAAACCCTAGAATTACAGGGGATGAATCTACCAGAAATCAACTCTTCTTATGCGGCGGCATTAAAGCAGCTTTTAGACAATTCGGATGCGAAAGTCCAACTAAAGATCGCTAACTCACTGTGGGCAAATCAAGATGTTAGCTTTGCGCCAGACTTCCTCAAGAGAACCCAGGAGTTCTATCAAGCCAAGGTCAGCAATTTAAACTTTCAAGATGCCGCCGCATCTAATATTATCAATAACTGGGTAAAAGAAAATACTAACGGCAAAATTAATAAAATAGTTGAAAAAATTGAACCCAATCAAGTGTTGTTTCTGATTAATGCTATATATTTTAAAGGTAATTGGAGTAATGAGTTTGACAAAAAAGAAACTGCCCAATACCCTTTTTACATCACATCTGGCAGGCGAAAACAACACCCAATGATGTCGCAGAAGGGTGATTATAGATATTATGAAAGCGAACAATTTCAGGCAATTAGTTTACCTTATGGCAAAGATGGTAAATTCAGCTTTTATATATTCCTGCCTAAACAGAATTCTAACCTCAAAACCTTCTATGAGAACTTGAATATTGAAAACTGGGAAAAATGGATGACTCAGTTCAACAAACAAAAAGGGTTTATCCGCCTACCCCGCTTCAAAACAGACTATGAAGTTACTCTCAATGATGCTTTAAAAAGTTTAGGCATGGAAGAGGCTTTCAGCAACAAAGCTAATTTTTCCGGTATGGGTAAAAATTTTGCCATTAGCCAAGTTAAACATAAAACTTTTGTCGAGGTGAACGAAGAAGGCACCGAAGCGGCTGCGGCGACTTCAGTGGGAATAGTAGCAACATCTTTGAGACAAGAACCAGAACCATTCCGGATGATTGTTGATCGTCCCTTCTTCTGTGCCATTAGGGATAATCAGACGGGAAGTCTTTTGTTTATGGGTTCCATTATTGATCCGCAATGAGGAAGCAGGAGGCCTTCTGCCTCCTTAAGGTGCAATACTGTTCGGGTAAGGCAAGAGACGGCGATTTATCGCGTCTTTGTGATCTAGAATTTTCATCAAAAAACCTTAACCGAACCGTATTGCCTTAAGGTGATGTCGCTTCAGAAATGCTCAAAGTGTTTTTAGGGTCAGTTTTCGGGGACTCGTTTGCGGCGGCGGGTACAGTTATTTCCCCAGTGGCGTTGTCGTTTGTCTCGCTACCAAGACGCAAGGCACTTAAAGCAGTCTTAATCACAACAGCAGTAGGTACTGCCACAATTACACCCAATAGTCCGCCAATTCTTGCCCCCGTCAAGACCGAAATTAAAATCCAAACTGGATTTAAACCAGTAAAGCTGCCTAAAATTCGGGGGGCAATCAAGTTTTCGAGAATTTGCTGTACAATTACCGCTGCGATCAAAACTCTCACACCCATTGAGAAATCTTGCAAAGCTACCAATAGTGTAGTCAGAGCGATGCCTACAGAACCGCCAAAGGGGACGAGAGCCATTAGACCAATAGTTAATCCGAATAGCAGCCCAAAGGGCACTTTCAGCCACAAAAAGGTAGGAATGAGGGCTGATGCCATACAGGTAGATAAAATCAACTGGGTGATGAAGAAATTTTGGAAGCTGAGGCGGACTGTTTTAGAGAAAGGATCGCGGAATTTATTCGGTAGCCATTCCACTAAACTTTCCCAGAGTTCACTCCCATGCTGTAAAAGATAGAAGGTCAAAACTATCGTCAACAGAATATCTAGCAGGCTAGTGACTGTAAGTACAGCTAGATTTAAAACTTGTCCCGCGATCGCTTGTAATTGTCCTTTAACGCGATCGTTAATTTGCACCACGAGAGCATCGAGGTTGATCGGTAAGCCATAAGTCTCAGCTTTTTCGTTTAAGATCATTAACTGAGAGCGTCCAGAGTCGATTAACTCTGGCAAACGAGCCACCAGTTGTTGAGCTTGGGTAAGTGCCAGGGGGAAAAGTGTCACACCTAACGCCAATAAAATCGATAAAGCCAAGAGAAATACTAAAATAGCAACTTGCTCTCGCCTAGCACCATGATGCTCCATCCAGCTTACGGGGTAGTTGAGCAGAAATGCGAGTACTGAGGCTCCGACTAAAATGACTATGAGAGAATGGAAATAATTAAAAAATACCGAAATTGCCCAACCATTGATAACCAGCAGCGGAGCGAATAGCGCGATCGCCCCGATTCGCGCTATTGGAGTGAATGTTTGCCACCAGTCGAGTAGCTTACGTGTCTGCATTTTGAGCTGATTGCGGAATAGAACTAAATGAAATTTTTCTTTACAGCTTATTATCTCTAACTATATGAGTCTTATTCATCCTTCTAGTTTAGGAGTTAGACTAACCCCAATGGATAATTTTAAATCGAAAGAGACTGGGGACTGGGGAATGGGTACTGGGGACTGGGGAATGGCGACTGGGGACTGGGGACAAGGGGGACAAGGGGGACAAGGAAAAATTATTGAAGAAGTCTCTCCTTTGTCTCCTCCCAATCCCCAGTCCCCAGTCCCCAGTCCCCAGTACCCAGTCCCCAGTCCCCAATGCCCAATACCCAAAACACAGTTGCTTTTATATTTAATTCCGATAATCGGCTTTTTTCCGTCTTTGTGGACTCTCTATCGGGGCCAGGGTAGTCGGGAACAACTTGCTATTAGTCGTCTGTCTGTTACTTTGGCACTTACTTGGCTGTTGGGTTATTTATTATTAACTACCGGAGCAGCAACTTCAGATTATTTTCCGCTACGTCTATTTATCCTGAATAGCTTTCTCACGTCGGGTTACTTTTTAGTAAGTGTCTGGTTGATTTTGCGCCTGATGCAGGGCAAATCTGGTCGTTTGCCAGGGTTTAGTAATTTAGCAGAACGAGTGCTTGGCAAGTATTTATCTTAATTTTTTTGGGTGACAAATTATCAGTGTTTTTACTTATTTCCTAAAAAATTACAGTTGATTTATCCACCTATCTAGTCAAATCCAGTTTATTATTGCCATACTTCAGTAAAACATCTCTAGATTGGCCCAAAAGAAGGAGAAATGCTGCTACAAGTGTTGTGGTTGACACTACATTAAAAAAGTTAGCACTGATAATTAAGAGTTAGCTATTATGGGTTGATTTGTTTGGATGTTTTTAGTCTGCAAATTTACCAAATTTGATTAGTGAGTAAGTGTGAGGAAGTCTGTGACCATTCAAAGAAGTTCGGCGGAAGAAAACCAGTCGGGAAAAGCCTCAAAGTCCAATAAAAAAATTTCCCAGAACTCGACATCAGGACGTTGGTTATGGTTTTGGGTAGGGATGAGTGGTATTGCAATGGTGTCTGCAACTGCGGGGGCGCTTTTGGCGGTATCTTTGACTAGCACGCCTTTGCAACAAGCCCAGTTAAGTCCAAAGGATGAGGCGGCTTTTGATAGCGATCGCATTTCTGGAGGTGTACTACGATTTTCAGAATTAACTCGCCCAGTAAATCTCTTGGTGATGGGGATGAGTGTACTTCCCCCTGATATCCAAAACCCTCCCCCAGAAACCAAAAACCTCAAATACCTGCCCCAAGTAAACTCCTTTGATGGTCTTTCTGATGTCATGCTCTTGCTCAAATTTGATCCAGAGACGAAAAAAATAATTATGCTCTCCATTCCCAGAGATACCCGCACACAAATAGAGGGGTATGGAGTGAAAAAAATTAATGCTGCCAATGTTGACGGTGGGCCAGCTTTAACTGCCAGAACCGTCAGTAATCTCTTGGGTGGGGCAGGAATTGATCGCTATATCCGAATTAACGTTTTGGGAGTTGCCAAGCTGATTGATGCTTTGGGTGGCGTAACAGTTTACGTCCCCAAAAATATGAAGTACCAAGATGATTCTCAGCATTTGTACATCAATTTGAAGGCGGGTAAACAGCACCTCAACGGCGATCAAGCATTACAATTGCTGCGTTTTCGCCATGACGAACTCGGTGATATTGGTCGGATTCAGCGGCAGCAAATGGTCATCCGAGCTTTGATGGATCAAACACTCAACCCGACTACTGTTACTCAATTACCTAAAGTTCTCGATGTAGTGAAAGACCACATTGATACTAACTTGACGGTTGAAGAGTTAGTGGCGTTGATGGGTTTTGGAGTGCGGACAAATCGCTCTAATATGCAAATGTTAATGCTGCCTGGTCGCTTTAGCGAGAAAGGTGAGTTTGATGCTAGCTATTGGTTGCCTAACAAAGATGGTATTACGAAATTAATGGCTCAACACTTTGGTTTAGAGTCAGAACAACAACAGCTAGGAACTACGGCTAACCCCCGTTCTTTGCGTATAGCAATTCAAGATAGTACAGGTGGCGATCGCTCTAACCTCCAACCATTAATTACAGCCTTGGAAAAATCTGGATATCGCAACATTTATATTGCCAAGGCATGGGGGGAACCTCTAGAGGTAACTCACGTTGTCGCCCAACAAGGAGATGGTGACAGTGCCGAATCAATTCGCAACACTTTGGGATTTGGCGAAGTGCGCGTGGAAAGTACTGGCAACCTTGGCTCAGATATCAGTATCCAAGTGGGTCAGGATTGGTTGCAACAAAAATCTATTTTGGAGAATTCGGGGACGAAATAATTCGTAATTAATTACCAATTACGAATTATTTTAGCTGAACTGTTTACACTGGTATAAATGCTGCTGATACTGAATTTACTATCTGGTTGAGTTCTTGGAGTTTAGCTGCTACTACACCATTGGTTAATAATTCTTCTGCTTTAGCTAAACCCTCTGACATATCTGGACAAATACCACTCCGCCATAGATAAAATCCACCATTCCACAAGGCTGTTTGCATCAATTCACCTGGTTTACCTGCCAAAACCTCTTGAATATCCGCCACCAGTTCTTCAGTAGTTCCAAGGGGTACGTTTTTGGTAGTAAAGCCGTAATCACGCGGTACGAGGTGCAATCGTTCTACCTCTTGGGATGCTATGGATGAAGATAAGCTGATAATTGCAGTGCGATCGCGCGGTAAGTCGCAACTACCTTCCAATCCTTTCACTAATGTAAATTTTGTTACTCCTCGCAGTCCTAGAGCTATTTTAAACATTCCTTCTGTTGGCGGATGGACAAACCCAGCAATGACGTGGGCATCGCCAGCATAAGGACACCAAATTAGCTCCATTGTCGCTAAGGGCGGACGTTTGCCAAGTTGGTCGCGGTACTCCCAAATACTTGTAGTTAAGGGAAAATGCTGAGGTAGATAAATAAAGCCGATTCCCGTTTGCTCAAATACCTGCTGGGTTTTTGTTAGTGGTAGGGTAGTCCAATCGACTCCTAAACCTTGCCAAATATCTATCAGGGGTAAGCCGTATTTAGTTGGTAAGCGATCGCCACCGTGCATGATTACTGGTTGTCCTACTGCGGCGAGTAGTAAAGCTGTTACGGGACTAATTGGTGCTGTGCGGGTTCTGCCATCATAGGGGATGCCAAGAGCGATCGCTGGTCGCTCTGAGGCTATTGGTTGCAGTTTTGGCCCCAGTTCCTCATAAGCATCCAACATTCCGGCTAATTCTTCCCCTGTGGGCCGCTTGATTCGATGAGCAATCAAAAATGCTCCGATTTGAGCTGGTGTAGCTTCACCCAACAGCATCATTTTAGTTGCGGTGGCTGCTTGGGCGCGAGTTAAATTCTCGCCTGTGTGGTTTCCGCCGCCGACTTTTTGCAGGAATTGCCGAAATACATTGCTCATTTAGTCATTGGTCATTGGTCATTAGTCAATTATCAAATAAGGTTTTTGCTACACAGTATATACGGTGAAGTTGACTAGGTTATCCTGACCAAATCGCACTGAGTCACCGTTCAACAGGCGATATTGCATCCCAGGTGTTAGAGGATTGTTGTTTAAATAAATGCCATTTGTACTCATGTCAACAATCATGTATGAGTTTTGCGACCAGTCCCAATCGACTCGTGCATGACGACGAGAGACTATTCCTTCACTGGGAATGCCGGTCAAGTCAATTTCTGGCGGCGCTATTCCTGGACTCTGACTACGACGACCAATATAACCTCCTTCTCCAACAAGGTTAAATTCTCTTCCTGTGCTATGAACTAGCTTTAAGACAGGCGCTCTTTGAGGTGGAGGGGTATAAACAGGCGGTGTTGGTGGATAAGACACCCGTGGCTGATAGACTGTTGAATAATCAACGGGGGTTTGTTGGGGAGCTTGGTAATTAGGTTGCTCTGTTGCTGGCCGCTGATACTGACTAGGCGGTTGTTGACTGGGTTGTTGTTGATTGGGCTGTGGTTGAATCGGCGGTTGTGGTGTAGGGGAAACTACATTACCCACAGGGGTGGAACACCAGGGACAAACCTTAGCATTGTTGGGCAGGGCGCGGTTAAAATATTCGCAACTGGGATTAGGGCACCGATTTGCAGGCATAGGAATTTATATCATCAGGCATGGGTTGTAAGGCTACAAGACCTACTTTACTAAGTAAACACTGACCCTGACGAGTAGTTAGCATCTGGGCAAATGTAGAACCACCGGGCAGGCGGTTGCTGTCTTTAGGGTACACTACAAAAATAGGGTATCCCAGGGGGTAGCTTTGGAAAGTTGTGACATCAACATAATAATCATCATGCTGACATAAGTCATCTGAAGGATTTATTGAGCGGCGATCCCGTCTTTGAAACAAAGGTTGAATAGCTGACTTTTTGCTATCTGCGATCGCTAGCGGATAGCCTGTACATTGAGTAGAAGTTTTACTGATAATCCCAAAACTAATAATACCAGTGGTTCGACCCTCTAAAGTCTCACTGCGGATCAGATTTTGGGTTTTTGTGGTATCAAGTTTAGTAACTTTTGCTGCAAATAAAGCTTCATCTTGAGGGGCATTTTTCAGAACTATTTCTTGAAATTTACTGATTGCTTCCGGTTCAGTTGGGGCAAAAGCTTTCACAGGTAGATTTGGAAGTTTGGCATTAATCTGCTGCCAATTAGTAATTTTGCCTGTGTAAATTTGACGCAATTGTTCAATATTGATTTGTCCCCCAAGAGCATTAGCAAGATTTGAATCTCTTTTATTAAATGCTACGAACACAAGTAAACCATCATCGGCAACTTGTTTTTTAGCAAGTTTATCTGTGATGTTGTCTACCAAACTAGTAATTGCAAAATCTTTTTTGTTTGTTTGGACTTCTTCGATACTTTTAACCGAATTATTTATATTAGAGGATAAAACAGATTTATAATCAAATGTTGCTGTTGCATCTGACTTTGGTTTAGTCAATAAATCTCCTAAACGAGTGTTGTCTACAGATTGCGTTAAAACATAACTCCATGTACTGTCTTTTTCTCCTGTGTAAGTAAATTGTCCCGAAGGAACGTTGGGAACTTCTGAGAAATTCCGCACAAGTCTAGACCATTCTATATATTGATTAGGACTATCTGTTTTCTTGCCCCAAAGCCAATACCAAATTCCGCCGCCAAGTAGTAATAAAGCGAGAATGCCTAGCAGAATTAAGGGCATTGGCAAAGGTTTTTCTATTTTTTGAGAAGCTGGCGACGAACCTACTGAATTTTTGCCACGATCTTCTTTAGGAAGTTTTAGCAGTGCTTGACGAGCCGCTTCCGCATTCTCGAAAGGAGTTTCCAGACCAATTAAACGATAAATAAACTGCTTTAAATGACTATCGGTATCTGGCCATTGTTGATTATCTCTAGGGTTGAGAGGCTGGTTAGATAACAAATTAGTTGTCCGCCCCACCCATAAATAAAAGGCTAGTAACCCTAATGATTCTAAATCTTGCTCAGGTCTGACGGGAGCGGGTTGAGGAATAATTGGTGGAATAAATAAATTTTCCCAGATAGCTAAATCACAAAAATATATAGAAAACTTTTGATTGTTTTCTACCTTAATTAAGGTACTATCTAAATTGATATTTCCGTGAGTTATACCCAGTTGTGTTTGATTGGAGGGGAAACGCAGCTTTTGGGTGTGGAGAAACTGGAGAGTTTGTAAACCTTGATTAAGCACTTCACGCACATCGGGAGGTGTCATTGCTCCCTTTTCTATGAGATACTTACCTAAAGTTTGGGATGATTCTATCCCTTGAGTAATAAGATAGCAGCGTTCTCCTTTTTCATCTGCGATCGCTTCTTTAGTTTCTACAAGACGGAAATTTTGAATTCGACTATCGGCTAAACTTACCCCACCCACCCGTTTGAAAGTCTCTTTCCGCTTTTGAGTCTCGCTTTCATTAAAAGAACGATTGGGTAGCAGGTATTCTTTGATGATGACAGGTTGTTTGTCCTTGAGTTGAACACCTGAGTATAAGCGGCCTAAACCCCGTACACCCACAAAACTAGCTATTTGATAAGTCCCCTGACTTCCTTTAATCTCAGCCTCCTGCGGTAAAGTTGCTGGAAAACCACATTCCAAGCAAAACTTAGCGCCCTTGATTTGCTGTGCCGTTTGGAAAGGGCGATCGCAATTTAAGGGAGAATTGTACGAGCAGGGGTATTCTTGATAAAAAGATTCAAATGAAGGCATATACAAAGAGTTTCGTGAATTGCGCCGATTACTTCCATCGCGCTCAAGCGTGAACTAATCCTAACTTGAGGGCAGCCACAATCGCTTGAGTCCGACTAGTAACCTTCAATTTTTCAAAAATACTGGTGAGATGCGCTTTAACAGTAGCAACTGTTACATATAAATGTTTAGCGATTTCTTCATTAGAAGCACCTTGAGTTAACCAGTATAAAACTTCTTGCTCTCTTTCGGTTAAATGCACTTCATGACAGGCTTTGACACAAGAATCTGAGTAAGCCTGAAAAAATCGGAAAAATCGACTAGCAACTTCTGAAGGTAGATAAATTTCCGACCGAGTTACAGTGTCAATAGCTTCACATAATTGGGTTGCTAAACGATTTTTAAACACATAACCTGCGGCTCCCGCCTGCATCGCTCTAAAAATCCAGTCATCTTCTTGATGAGCCGACAATACTAAAACTTTGCCAGTGTAAGCAGTTTCCTTAAGACGTGCCAAAACTGTAATTCCATCACATCCTTTCAATTGCATATCCAGCAAAATTAAATCTGGACACTTCTGGGTTGTAAACTTTAAAACCTGATCGACAGAATCAGCATCACCCATCACTTCTACAGGTAACGCAGAATTAATACTATAAAAATTCAGAAGAGTACGCAACCCTTGACGAAATCGTTCTTCGTCATCTACCAGCAAAACTGAAAGTTTTTTCTTATCATTAGTCATATCTTTAATTACGAATTACGAATTACGAATTATTTATCCATTCCTTGGTCGAGGTAAAATCATAGAAAACTGCGCCCCATTTTCTGACAAAACTTGTGCCCAGATACTTCCTTGATGATCCAGAATAATTTTTTTAGCAATAGTTAAACCTAGTCCTGTGCCTCCTTTCCGCCGAGAATAAAATGGGGTAAATACTTTTTGTAAATCTTCTTGAGACAATCCTGGGCCTTGGTCGGAAATTTTAATTAATACTTCATCTTGAAAAATTTGCCAACTACAGCTAATAGTTCCTGAATTAGGGCTGAAATGAACGGCATTACTGAGAATATTATCAAAAACTTGTTTCATTTGTAATCTATCTATCTTCAGTGTTGTTGATGTATCGGGAATTGATATTTTAAGTTTTTTTTGATTAATTAGCGGTTGTAAATTTGTGATACTTTCAACTACCAAACTTTTTAAATCTTGAAGTGATACCCTTAATTTTGCACTTTGACCACAATCAATCAGTTCATTTAAATTAGTATCTAAATCTTGTATGCTTTCGCCAATTATGGTTGCTTGCTCTTGCCAAGGGCTATCCTCCAAACCCAAGCATAGATTATGTGCATATAATCCGATGAGTCCTAGAGAGTTACGCAATTGATGCCCTACTCGATGCAGGATATCTTCTAAAAGTTGAATTTCAATTTTTTGTCTTCCATAGTCCAAGTAAATATCTACATACTTGCTTAGGAGTGTAGCCGAGCGTTTTACGTATAGTTGTAAACTTGAGGATAGAGGTTCATGAGTAATGATTTGAATGTATTCAGGCTTTTGATTTCTATAGGATATAGGACAAATATAAGAAATGAATGAAAAATTCTTCAGTGTAAATTTATGTAAAGTAAAAGTGGTGGGGAAGTCTGTAAGCCATGCTTCTGAACGCAAGTAAGCTAAAGTTTTTGGAGGAAAAGGAGCTTGGTCTTGACCATAATTTATAACCTCCTGATTAGCTCTCAAGAATGAATCGTGATAGACAATCCGAGCGAAAAAAATTGGATATTGACTAGTTAATTGCTCAGACTCAAGCTGACAAAAACTCTGAATATCTGAGGAATTCAAATAATTAGAGCTATTGTCTAGTTTTTGTACAGAAAAGCCTAGTGTCATAGCTTCACTCGCTTTTTGCAACCAAATGTTTTTACTATTCTGCTGACCAGTATAAAATTATGCAGTCTCAGGAATGTTTATTTTTTTGTTAAGTTATCTTTGTAACTAATTAATACAAAGAATTATTAAGTTTACATTCAAAACCGCATTTAATTCTACTAAGTATATATAGGGATATACTAACTATTGTTTACAATGCTTGGATGAATCTGTTCGTAGAGAGCGCTGAAGCACTCAAACCAAAGACTAAAGTCCTGACTACGAACTTATTCATCTATGAAAATTGGACTGGCGCTCTAGGGCAGGCTTTTCGGTCTACTCCACAAGAAAAAATGTTATGCGTCCAATCAAGAACTCCTCAAGACTAATCTACAAACTGAAGTTGCTACTTTTCGGATTCTTGAAAAGCTAATATTCTCCAGTCCTCTCAATCATCATTTTGAGAAGATGGGGAGTTAGGAGTTAGGAGTTAGGAGTTAGGAGTTAGGAGTTAGGAGTTAGGAGTTAGGAGTTTGGAGTTTGGAGTTTGGAGTTTGGAGTTTGGAGTTTGGAGTTAGGAGTTTGGAGTTAGGAGTTTGGAGTTTGGAGTTAGGAGTTTGAAGTTTGGAGTTTGGAGTTTGGAGTTTGGAGTTAGGAGTTTGGAGTTAGGAGTTTGGAGTTTGGAGTTTGGAGTTTGGAGTTAGGAGTTATAAGAATTCTTTCCCCAATGCCCAATGCCCAATGCCCCATCGAAAAATATCGACAAAAGTCTAATTAACTTTAGAAGACTGATACATATACTCTATAGGCATCTGGATTAGCTACCAGCAGAATACCTTCATGCTTATCTTCGTTCTTCAAACTTTAGCCGAAATTCTAGCTGGAGGAACCTCGCTTACCAGTACAGAGCAAATTGACTTTAGCCATCCTGGTAATCGCAGGGAAGAGGGAGCAGGCCCGACTCTCAATTTATACATTTTTGATATACGTGAGAGTAAGCAGGTACAACATTCTGGCAGGCAAGTTGAACGCAAGCTAACACGCGCTCTACAACCTGCTACTGTAAATTGGGCACCCGCTTGGTTTGATGTTTCGCTGCTATTAACAGCCTGGGATAGAACAGCTTTAGGTGAGCATCACTTTATTAGTGAGGCTTTGACTGTGCTGTTGCGCCATCGCACCTTGGAAGAGGAGTTTTTGGTTCCTGAATTACGGGGCTATGGTAATTTGAACATGACAGTTGCCCTAGAGCCGCCAATTGAGATTGGCTCTTTGTGGAGCGCTCTCAATGTGCCATTGCGTTCAGCCTTATATTTGACAGTTACAATACCCTTCGAGCCACAACCTACTCCAGTGCCTTTGGTTTGGGAGCGAATTTTCAATTTGCGAAATCAATTATCTCGCGATAGTGACAGTCTAGTATTAACGAGGCGAGTTGCGATCGCGGGTATTGTCAAAAGTGCGGTGACAAATTTACCGTTGGTAGCGACAGAAGTAGCTGTGAGGGGAACTGAAAAATCCATATTAACCACTAAAGAAGGGTTGTTCTTCTTTGAAGACCTTCATTTAGGTAATTATGTTTTGACTCTGAATCATCCTGGCTATTTACCCCAAAACGTCAATGCCTTGGTAGATAACCAAAGTCATACTTTCAAAGAAATATTTCTAACTCCTGAATAATTAGATTTTTACTGACTTGGAGAGACTTTCATGGCTAGACTTGATTACTTTGCTCCCGGTGTCTATATTGAAGAAATTGACCGGGGTAGCCGACCAATTGAAGGTGTTAGCACGGCAGTTGCCGGATTTGTTGGCTTTACTGAAGACGTTCGCGGTGGGGCTGAGTTATACAAGCCCATGCTAGTAACCACTTGGACGCAATTTTTAAACTACTTTGCGCGTCCTAACTCTGACGGCTTCACCGACTTCAACGCCTATTTACCCTTTTCAGTCTACGGTTACTTTATGAATGGTGGCGGCCGATGCTGGATAACCAGCATCGGGACTCAGTTACCAGGCGCACCCAGACCGGCAACTCCAGAACCGGCTACCCTCAGAATCAACTCTAGAGGTAATCGTCCAGCCCTCCGCTTTACTTTGCGCCCTGAGCAAGCATCAGGCGGATTAGTAAATCTTGTAATTATTGATGGTTCGCCCCGCGCCTTACCCGAAGGTACTGAAGGAGAAGCGCCTCCAAATACAGGCGAATATTTCACCATCCAAATTCGTCGGGGAGATGAACTTTTAGAGCAATACGATAACTTGACAATGAACCGCGAGCCTGCTGGTCAAACAGCAACTTATGCGCTAGCGGCATTGAGAAATTCCATGTATGTCACTGTAGAAGACATCACTCAAAGTGGACAGCCTTTAGCTCGTCGCCCCGTTAATGGTCAATATGAACTAGCACCGCCCATTGTCGCCGCCACACCCGATAGATTTTCGCAAAATTTAGAAGGCGTTCGAGACGATCGCACTGGGGTACGCGGTATCTTTGAAGTTGATGAAATCACAATGCTAGCCTGTCCTGATGTGATGCGGGCTTATCAAGAGCAGGTACTTAATTTAGATCAAGTCCACGGCATTATCGAACTGATGATTAGTATGTGCGAGGGTTCTGCCAGTGGCGACATTCCCAATCCGCCCAACCGGATGGTTGTACTTGATGCGCCACCGGATGCCGTCAAACCCCAGCAAGTGGTGGAATGGTTGAATAGATTTAACCGTCGTTCGATGTTTGCGGCCCTTTATTATCCTTGGATTAAAGTACCGAATCCACGCGATCGCGGTAATCCAATTTTAGTACCTCCTTGCGGTCATGTGATGGGCGTTTGGGCCCGCACCGACGAAACCAGAGGAGTTTACAAAGCCCCTGCAAATGAAGTTCCCAGAGGCGTAATTGGTTTGGGCTATGACACCAACTTCCGCGAACAAGAACTATTAAATCCACTGGGAATAAATTGTATTCGCAACTTCCCCAACCGAGGTATCCGCATTTGGGGGGCACGCACTTTAGTTGAGCCAGATAAAACAGAGTGGCGTTACATCAGTGTGCGTAGACTAATTAGCTATATCGAAAAATCCCTAGAATTAGGGACTCAGTGGGTAGTTTTTGAACCGAACGACCAAGATTTATGGGCACGTGTCACCCGCACCGTCAGTAATTTCTTAGAACGCATCTGGCGTGAAGGTGCTTTGTTTGGTGCATCTCCAGCCCAAGCATTCTATGTGAAGTGTGATGAAGAATTGAACCCACCAGAAACCAGAATTTTAGGACGTTTGTACATCGAAGTCGGTGTTTGCCCAGTCAGACCGGCTGAGTTTGTTGTTTTCCGCATCAGCCAATGGAATGGTATTGAAGATAGCGAATAGAACGAAGCGTAGGGAGTGGGGAGTAGGGAGTAGGGGGAAAGACTTCTCCTCTTCACTCAGTTCTCAATCCCCATTCCCCATTCCCCATTCCCCATTCCCCACTCCCCATTCCCAAATTAATTACACACAAAAAGGAGTCTAAAAGTATGGCAGGCGAATTTTTAACCTCTTGTAAATTTTACTTTGAGGCTGATGGAATTACTGATAAATTCATCAAAGAAATTAGCGGTCTAGGCGTTGAGAATACGCCAGCACAAGAAGTCCACGGCTCATCTAAGGGCGCAAAAATAATGCGTCAAGCTACACCGACTGTTGTTAAATTTACTAACATCACAGTCAAAGTCATCGCTACTGATGATATAGACCTTTATAAATGGTATCAAGATTGTAACGAAGACATGGGTGATCCTCGGAAGTGGGCACAGAATCGTAAGACTGGTTCAGTGGTTGCTTACGACCAACAAGGCTCTGAAAAAGCACGCTGGAACATCGTCAATTGCTATCCCTGTAAGTACACTGGGCCTACCTTAACTGCTTCTGGTGGCGATATGGCAAATGAGACTGTTGAATTGGTTCACGAAGGAATTAAACGAATTAAATAATTAGCATTTGTAGTAATTAACAGTGGTACAATCCGCAAGCCAAATTCCAGAAGTTCTAACAGCCCATCGGTTCTATTTAGAACTGACACTAGAAGGTCAAAAGGATGCCAATTGTTTCTTTTTGGAGTGTCAAGGCTTCAAAAGAACCCAAGAGGTAATTGAAATTTGTGAAGTTACTTCTCAAACCTGGGGTAAAAAAGGGCAGTCAAAAGGTCAGGTGGTGAGGACTAAGCTTCCTAGCAATTCCAAGAGTGGTAATCTCACTTTGCGTAGAGGTACTACCAACTCTATGGATTTTTGGAAGTGGTTTGAAAAAGTCGAAAAGGGTAATTGGTCTGAGCAACGTAGACTTGTTGCTTTGTCTATTTATAATCAGGCAAATGAAGAAGTCGCTAGATTTGAATTAGCCGGTGCTTGGCCTGCAAGTTACAAGATTGCCGATGTTAACGCCCGCAGCCATGACATCGAAATTGAGGAAGTGGAGGTTGCGTTTGAGGAATTTAAACGCGTGAAGTAATTAGGAGGATTATGTTTCCCACAGAGTTTGAATTTATACTGCCAAAGGGGTATCTAGACTCTGAAGGCAACCTCCACCGCAAAGGTGTAATGCGGTTGTCAACGGCGATAGACGAGATTGCACCCTTGCGTGACCCACGCGTTAAAGCTAATCCCGTTTATGCCACGATTATTATCTTGGCGCGAGTGATTACCCACTTGGGTGCTTTATCAGAAGTGACCCCTGCAATCGTGGAAAACTTTTTTTCCCAAGATTTAAATTATCTCCAAGATTTTTACCGTCGAATCAATGGATTGGAGAGCGAAACTTCCATACCAGAAGATACAGTAAATTCTCCCGAAGCACTTCTTCATAATTAAGTTGGGGATTGGGGAAGGTGGGGCCCCACCTTCCCCAATCCCCATTACCCCTTATCCCCAGAGGGGGCCCCACCTTCCCCAGTCCCCAAAAGACTTATGCGCCGTAAGAAAGATACTCTCTGTACAGAATTTGCCTTCACTCTTCCTAGAGGATTGAGTGATAGTGAACACCGAGTACATCGTCATGGGGTGATGCGTTTAGCCACCGCCAAAGATGAAATTTTGGTGCAACAAGAGCGCAAAGTTCAGGAAAATCCAGCTTATGGCGTTTTGGTGATGCTTGCACGGGTTATTACTCGCTTGGGCAGTTTCAACTCTGTTAGTCCTGATTTACTCGAAGAACTTCTTTTACATGACATTGCCTATCTCCGAGAATTTTATAATCGAATCAATCAGCAAGGTAATGTACATATTTCGACACAATGTCCCCACTGCAATACTCAATTTTCAGTGGAGCTAGAACTAGCGGGGGAGTCGTAAGCTACCCCTCTGATACTTTATATGAGGAGGTAGCTTTTATTGCTTATCATTTTCACTGGTCACAAGATGATATTTTAAATTTAGAACATACTACCCGTCAGCGCTGGGTGGCAGAAATCAATAAAATTAACCAAAAATTAATATGAAAGTAAAAGTTAGCTACTCACCAAATCTAAGTGAAGTCAATGAAGTTGACCTTACCATCGAAACGACAACGAGAGGAGAATGGCTAATAGGTCGTTCTCCTGATTCTGATTTACTCCTAGACAGCCCTGATATCAGTCGGGTACATGCTAAGTTTTTTGTTAAAGGTGGAAATTACTACTTCTCTGACCTTGGTAGTAGAAATGGCTCAATATTTAATGGAAAACAAGCTGAAAAAGATCGACCATATTCTTTGAGTGATGGAGATGTGATTCGGATTGCAGATTACGTTTTGATTTTGGAAGCAGTTGCTCCCGCCTATGAGCAACCAGAGACAGTCTTTAGAATTATAGACCCTTCACTGTTTTCTCGGCCGCGATCGCCTGAAAATGTCAGCACTGCCAATGTTGTTAATCCACCCCCAGAGGTAGTCAAAGAAGTCGAAACCCCTGAAATTAATCCTCCTTCCCCGGAAATTAGCGAAATCTCAGCAGTTGTTTCTACTCAAAGTGATGATGTCATCCCGGTTATTGAGATAGTCGCCCCTGAAAACATCATTCAGCCACCAGAAGCAATCAGCGAAGTTTCATACGATGTTCGTGATGAAATTGTGGATTTGCGAACATTAGTTGCACCAGAAGCCAGCGCAGATGTTGAAGAAGTAGAACTTCCAGAGTTCAGTGAAGCTTCAGAAGTTTCTTCTACTTTAGCTGATGATGCGATCGCTGCACCTGAAAACATCATTGAAACTCCTGAAGAGGAAATTGTCTTTTCAGAAGCTAACCACGATGAGGCTGTAGACTTTGAAGCAGCACTGGCCACAGAATCTACTTTCGTACAGCGACGTGATACAAGTCCGATTCCAGAAGCTAGCAGCGATGAGTATGCAGAGTTAGAAGCAGCACTAGAAGCAGAAGTCACCTTCGTACAGCCGCGTGATATTTTCAACGAAGTTCCTCCACAGAGGGCCGTTCCAGAAGCTAGCAGCGATGAGTACGCAGAGTTAGAAGCAGTACTGGAAGCAGAAGTCACCTTCGTACAGCCGCGTGATATTTTTCATCAAATATCTGAAGAGGAGAGCGCCGTTCCAGAGGCTACTCATGATGAAATAGCAGATTTGGATACGCCAGTCGTAGAAAGTACAGATGTTGCTGAAGACACGGACATTGAGCCGCAAGAAACATTGAGCCAAGTTACACATATCACTGATGAAGCAGTAGATTTAGATACGCCAATTACAACAGCAGATAGCGCAGATGTTGATGAAGTAGAACCTAGTCCGGCTGTCGATGAAACAATCAGCGAAGTTTCTGAAGTATCAACCGCATCTGATGATAACATCGCGGCAGTTTTTAGCAATCAATATATTGATTTGACTAATACAAATACTGAAGAAGTCAGTGTAGATGTTGATGATGTTTCTGCACAAGTAAGTGAAGTATCTGAATTTGCTGATATTCAATCTTTGGAAACAAGAGAAAGTGGAGTCACTGAAAATATCAATCAAACTATTGAAGAAATTTCTGAAATAGAAGTGACTCAACCTGATGAAACCCCAGAAGAAACTCTAGAAGAAGCAAATGTAAGTGAGCCTCCTCAAACAATCATTGAAAGAAATATAGTACTCATCGCTCATGAAAGCAAGAAATCAGAACTTGCTGAATTTGTTTCTCAGCATCAAGAATTTTTCTCACAGAGCTTTATAATTACATGGCCATCTGTTAGCGAAGTCTTACATCAACAGGCAGGAATAACTATTAGTCAACAAACCCCCGCACCAACTTCTGGAGGATATCAAACAATTGCTTCATTGGTTGGAGCAGGAGAAATTTTAGCAGTTATTTTCCTGAGAGATTTGCTGCAACCCCAACCTGGTCAAGCAAATGAAGAAGCACTGCTGAGATTATGCAATATTAATCAAGTTCTACTGGCAACTAATTTGCCAACAGCAGAAGCGATCGTGCATTATCTTAAACACATATAGCAATTCTAAATAAGTTATGAACACAAAGATCCCCGACTTCTTAAAGAAGTCGGGGATCTGAGCATTTTGGTGTTTGTAAGTAAAATATAATTACTATAGTTTTTGAAAAGTTGCAAATTGCATAGAATAATTTCAATAATGAAAATTAATCTCAAAATATACGTATATTTTAAAGTAAAACTTATTTAAAAAAATGGTTGTAAATTTTAAAAGTTTATTGAGACAGCCAGTTATTCTTTCAAGTGCGATCGCTACAATTTTACTAGTAGGCATTCAAAAACTGGGGGTTTTCGAGCCTCTGGAAATGAAAGTCTACGACCAAATGATGCAATTACGTGCCGACCCCGGGCCAGACTCTCGTCTGTTGATTGTTGCTTTAACTGAAAAAGATATCCAAAAATGGAACTGGCCCCTATCTAGTGAACTTCTAGACCGGCTGTTAGGCAAACTTGAAGAATATCAACCGCGAGCCATTGGTCTAGATATTTTTCGTGACTTACCAGTACAGCCAGGTCATGAAAAACTACTACAACGCCTACAACAGAGTGATATCATCATTCCTATTTGTAAACATTCTGGTTCTAACAATCCGGGAATCGCACCACCAAAGGGCGTGGAAGCGGAGCGAGTCGGATTTAATGATGTTGTAGAAGATACTGACGCGACAATTCGCCGCAACCTATTATTAGTAAGTGCAGAGAAGTCCGATTCTTGTCAAAGTACTTATTCTTTTAGCTTACAACTAGCACTCAAATATTTAGAAGTCGGAGGTATCCAGCTAGAATTTACTCCCAAAAAGGAACTACGACTACGTAATACTGTCTTTAAACCCCTGCAAAGTACTGCTGGCGGTTATCAAAAAGCGGATACAAATGGCTACCAAATCCTGCTTAATTACCGTTCTGGTCATCAGGTCGCCCAACAAGTAACTATTACAGAAGTACTTGCAAATCAAGTTAAACCAGATTTGGTAAAAGACCGTATTATTTTGATTGGTTCAACAGCCAATAGTTTAAATGATATTTTTAATACGCCCTTTGCTAGTGGTAAGTCAGATAATTCCGGCAAGATGGCAGGAATTGAAATTCATGCCCATAGCGTTAGTCAAATTCTCAGTGCTGTTCTTAACAAACAGCCTCTATTTTGGTTTTTGCCTGAGTGGGGTAAAATCCTTTGGATATGGGGATGGACTGTAGTTGGTGGGTTGCTGGTATGGCGAATTCAACATCCACTAGGCTTAGGATTAGCAGCAGCAACAGCCCTTGCAGTCTTATTTGGAGCTAATTTTGTCATTTTTACCCAAGCTGGATGGTTCCCAGTCATACCTCCCGCATTGGGGTTAGTATTTACTGCCGGGAGTGTCCTTGCCTATAGTTCTTATCAAACCAAGCAAGAGCAAAAAGAAATTACCAAACGGGTTCAAGAACACCAACAATTAATTGTGGAATTGCAAGGTCTTTTACGGCAGCGCGGCGACGCTTCAAATGAAGCACCAACGGTAATTGCTGATTCCATCGGGCAAGACATTGCACTAGGCACGCTACTAAACAACCGTTATCAAATTACTGAACGCTTGGGTTCTGGAGGATTTAGCAATACTTATGTCGCTAACGATATCCAGCGTCCGGGGAATCCGGAGTGCGTGGTTAAACAGTTGCGACCTCCCCGCCAAGATGCAGAATATTTAAATGTCGTCAGACGCTTATTCGATGCTGAGGCAGAAATTTTAGAAACTCTAGGTAAGCACCCACAAATTCCCCAACTGCTAGCTTTTTTTGAAGAAAATCACCAATTTTCTCTAGTGCAAGAATTTGTTCGAGGACATGCTATGGATAATGAGCTAACCTCTGGGAAGCGACTCAAACAAGCTGAGGTTGTGGAGATGCTCAAAGAAGTTTTACACGTACTGGTTTTTGTTCACAGCTATGGTGTAATTCATCGAGATATCAAACCTAGTAACTTGATTAGGCGAGAATCAGATCAACACATTGTTTTAATTGACTTTGGTGCTGTTAAACAGATTCAACCTCAGCAGCAAGAAGCTCAGACAATTTCAATTGGCACTCCTAGTTATGCACCTTCTGAACAAATGAGCGGGTTGCCAAAACTCAATAGCGATATTTATGCCTTGGGAATTATGGGAATACAAGCTTTAACTGGAGTAGATCCCAGAGAATTTCGTAGAGACACAAATACTGGTGAAATAATTATCCAATGTGGAACTGATGCCAATCAACAGATTTGGCAACATTGGCGCGAACTAACTGACGCGACAAACGAGTTAGTTATGATTTTAAATAGAATGGTACATTTTGACTTCACTCAACGATATCAGTCAGCGGCAGAGGTTCTTAAAACTCTCGAAAGTATCGAGTAGACATCTCCAGAAATTAAATATGCGTTATACAGAATCCTTGTAGAGACGTAGCAGTGCTACGTCTCTACATTCATTTTCGGAGATGTCTAGTAGTTAGAAAAAAGCCCGGTTATTCGCATAATCAGGCTTTTAGTTATCTCAATTAAATCACCCGAATGGGTGAGGAACAAATCAACCGTTCAGGTGAACTGAGTGCAGGAAGTTGAGACCGATAAAAAATAAGACTCTATTACTCAAGAATACTAATTGCACTTTACTATAACTAAGGATAATCCTATGAAACTCTCCACCTTGCTAGATTCTGTATTCATTGTTGCTTCTATTGCTTTATTGCCTGGAATCGGTGGCGCTCAAATACCTACTAACAATGCTGGCGAACCTATAGTTATCAACTCTAACAATTTATCCACTCATTCTACAAACGTCAGCTACCTCAAACCCTTTGATACTGCATTTCTAGCTTATCAAGGTAATTTGAAAGCACAGGGAATTCCTAGCGGTAGTGCTTTGTTATTTCAATACCAAAAAGGAAGCCTGACTGCACTAGATGTGGTTAAGGCTGCTGTCAACGCTAAAAAGTTACCAGCACAAGCTCTGAATGATATAGGTTATCTAAACGCTGTCGAATCGCAACTGACATCACTTGATAATAATAGTGATTTAGCTAACTAAGTATAGAGTTATAGAGGTTCGTAACGGATTTATGAAATGCTGTACTCTCATCTCATTGCTTTGACAAGAAAATGTTTCATAGGCAAAGAAAAGCTGCTTTGTCCCCCGAATCACCATCCCATTAGCAAAAATTACTTTAACCCCTCCAAGCTTGGAGGGGTTTTTAGTTGCTGCTTGTTCTAGTCGTCTCCCTTTCCTCAAGGCATCTTTTCGAGAGGAAAGCGGGGGTGCGTGACGTAGCCATCACACTCCTAGAAAAAAGAGTTGGGTAATAAATTATTTACTGTTCTATCAAATTAACGTTGTTAAGTTACTCAGCAGGTGTAGTTGCAAAAAAATTGTAGGTTGGGTGGAGGCTTTGCGTAACCCAACATCCTGATATCTGTTGGGTTGCGCTCCGCTCCACCCAACCTACGTCTAATGCACAATTTTTTTGCTTGCCATGCCTCTAGGCTGTGTTAGATATTGTGACGCGAAACAGGAGTATAGATACGTTGCGAAAGCTTTCTCCAGAATCTCCTCTATTTATTGTGTTAATTATTATTAGTTTTCTAGTAGTAACTTTTTCCACTTGGTTATCATCTAAACCATTTGTTTTAAAACAATTTGGGGTTAATGATATTATCCAGCTACTTACCTTACAATTATTTATTTCTTTGTTATTAGAACGCTCTTTAGAAGTTTTTCTAACTACTTGGCGTGGTTCATTTGTCGAACAATTAGATATTAACATTCA
Organism: Nostoc sp.; assembly: GCF_036917155.1. Classification (GTDB taxonomy): domain Bacteria; phylum Cyanobacteriota; class Cyanobacteriia; order Cyanobacteriales; family Nostocaceae; genus Nostoc. The sequence goes on from NZ_JBALDZ010000213.1 coordinate 33,960, forward strand.
GCAAGAAAAGGCTCTAGTATCTGAGAAGATAAGACTTATGGAAGTCCAACAAAAACAGTTTCCTTCTTTGGAATCAAATCAAATCAGTGGACTACCGCCTGAAGGAATGAGTTTAGAACAGCAAATAATTCAAAATTTTACACAAAATCAACAAGACTCATTAAAAATATTCAAGCCGCAAATGGATGGTATAAATGAAAAAGAGCGTCAAAGAACAGCCTATAAATCTGATACGCGAACAATTGCTCTATGGACATCTCTGTTATTCGGTCTTTTAATTAGTGCAATCGGTATTCGTTCAATTGAACCACTTGTAGTTATTGATTTAGATAATCCCATACAAGTAGTTATCTTCCGTTGTTTAGATGCATTGCTGACGGGAGGTTTAATCGCAGGAGGTAGCGAAGGAATCCACAAACTCATAAAAGTTTTTCTGGATTTTATGGAAGCTACATCTAAACAAATTAAAAATCAGTGATCGTCTTGAGAAAACAAATTTATGGGGATTCCTCATGCCTCCTGACTGTGCAGAGTGCTGTACATGGATAGCGGGGCGTTTAGCCCGTGCTGAGTAAAAACCAGTCCCCAGTCCCCAGTCCCCAGTCATTCTTTCATCCAAGGCTTTTGAAACTCGTTTTATCGGGACTGCCTCCTTAATGTAATTTATCTGTACATACTTCAACGAGTGAAGTTAAGGAGCAAAGCAGAAATGTTGAATTTTGCCCTTAATCGTACCACAAAATATTTATGCAAGAGTTATAAATACCCCCTAAATTACTAAGACCCATACATTCCTGTTAAAATCCAAAGGTCATCGGTTCTTTGACAAGCTGGGTATGACTTCAATCACTGGAACAATTACAATTAACGTGCAGGCTGGTGATAATGACCAGTATGTTTGTCAATTATCGTCTTCTCTTGACCAGCCCACAGATGAAATTCGTTGCTGTGGTCAAACCAAAGAACACGCTATAGCTATTGCATTAGAAAAGTTAGCCAGTAAATATCGTCAAATTGCCGAGTCGGGTCAAAACCAAGATTGGCTCGCAGTAGAGCTTTCTGAGTCTGGAGAACCAATACAAAAGCATTATCATGTGATTTTACATTATGAACGGATTGGGAGAGCAGAGTCTAAATTTGAAGCCATGCAGGACACGCTGCTGGGAAATACGGTAGTTGAAAATGCCAAAGTTACCTTGATTGAGATTGATGCAAACTTACCAGTCTAGCTCTTAACTTCATGATGTGCTAGATAATTCCAAATGAATCGGCAAGTAGGAGAAAACAGTAATGCAAAGCATCAAATTGCGTTCTCACGTAGGGTGTGATGGGATATTACATTTAGAAATTCCACTGGGGATAAGGGACAAAGAAATAGAAGTGACAGTAACCTATCAACAGCTAGAACCATCAGCACCCCCAAAAACACCAGAAGAATTGGGATGGCCAGCAGGATTTTTTGAACAAACTTACGGCAGTTGTCAAGACGATCCAATTGTTATTGATTCTGAAGGTGATTTTGAGACAAGGGAAGAAATTAGACATCTGGTGAAAATGAATGTAGAGACGTAGCACTGCTACGTCTCTACAAGGATTCTGGATAACGCATATTTAATTTCTGGAGATGTCTATTGTGTGAGGTATTTATTAGATACCAATGTTTGCGCTCGTTATCTCAATGGTAGGTCACTGGCAATTCAAGAACGCTTACAGTCAACAAATGTAGAAGAGATTGCTGTCTGTTCACTGGTAAAGGCAGAGTTGTTTTATGGTACGATGAAAAGCAATAATCCCCAAATTACTTTAGCTCGACAACACCAGTTTCTCAATTTGTTTGTTTCACTACCCTTCGATGATGTTACTGCCCTCACTTACGGTAGAATTCGTGCAGAATTATTCGCAAAAGGTACTCCAATAGGCCCTAATGATTTCCAAATAGCTGCGATTGCTTTGACACATAACTTAATATTAGTCACCCACAACACCAGAGAATTTGGTCGCGTCAGTGGACTGGTGATTGAGGATTGGGAGTAAGAACAAACACAACATAGAACTTAGAGACATCCACCTTCAAAATGTAAATTAGATGTGGAACAGCTTATCCCGCATTTCTCACCACATCTCTCAAAACCTTGTGCAGAGGGGCAGAGGGGATTGAACTTGGCACATTGAACTCTCCTCTGCTCCCCTGCTCCCTTGCTCCCCTGCTCCCTTGCACCTCTGCATTTCAAGCTTGTGAGAAATGCGGGTTATGACATCTTCTCAAGAATCTCATCAGTCATCTTAATTTGGTTTTTTCCTATATTACGTTTCAGCAAAAAAATACCCGCATCATGTGCTTGCTGACCACCGTGACTAAAACAAGCATCTTCGATAATTACTGGTTCAATACCACGCTCAAAAGAGTCAATTGCTGTTTTTAAAATGCAGCTATCGGTTGCAACTCCACAAAGATATATTTTACTGATTTGATTAAGAAAAATAAAACTCGAAAAATTTTCCGTAAATGCAGAGTAATAAGGTTTATCAAAGATATTATTTATATATGGCTGAAGTTCATCAATAATGCTCGTCTCTGGTTCATATATCAACCTTGACCAATGAATTAGTTTGACATAATTACTGTCAGCAGTATTGATAAATCTTGTGAATTTAACGAGTTTACCAGTCGCTAAAAAACGCTCAATTAGTTTAATGACAGTAGGAATAATATGTCTGCATTTCTCAGGCATAAAACCGTTTTGCATATCTACTACAAGAAGGATTTCGCTCATTTGTGCCAGAATTTATTTAGATTAAGAGTTAAGACATTAAATAAAACAATATTATAATAAAAGACAATATCTGCGACTTTGAGTAGATGCGTTACATAATTAAAATGGCTCTTCAGTACTTGTTATGCTAAATACGTCTGTAAATTACCTTAAAACCCTTGCTGGGCAATAATAACAGCCGTCACTCTTAGCGCTTGAGGTAAGATTTTTGAAATTGAAGCTATAACTCCCTGTAAGACTTGATTTTCAAGGCAAGTGACGGACTTTAATTAAAAGTTCAGCATAATACGTACTGAAGAACCATTAAAATCACCCTTTCTCAATTTCTCACATATCTTTTTATCATCATGATCGATTGTTGTTACGCTAGTTTTAGCCAAGCCACTTTTAAGCAATTCTTCGGTAAGCGCGATGGATGGCTGGTTAGTTTTTTGGAAAATCAAGATAGCGATGATGGTAGCTCCAGCGATCGCAGTTAAAATGATGCCAGTTCTCCACAATAGCTTCATTCATGTTGCTAGCTCTGTTGTCACAATATAAGAAGCCACAATTTTAACCGCAACGCATTAAAAGGGAACAGGGAACGGGCAACAGGGAACAGGGAAATCCCCATAATTAAAATTAGGGGATTTGTACAAGGACGTATTTTTTCTTGCGCTACGCGTCCCCTTAAAAAATGTTTTTATTTCTTTCATAAATAAATTTAGGGGCTTGTACCCTAAATCTTCGGGGCTAATTCTTGCACTGTTCCCTGTTCCCTCTTCCCTGTTCCCGCCCCGAAGGGGCTTGGTCAACTACCTACACCTGACAACGGCAATAGGTGTCATTTGCTTATCACCTGTAATACGATTGCTGGTATTCTAATAGCGGCAAGACCATTGCCAAACAATTGGCAACGCAAAAGTAAAACAATGGAAATCGCTACAACCAGAGTACCGCGTTGGTTCGTTCGCAGAGATATTGATGGTTTATTTGGGCTGGCGCTTGATAATTTTATTCAAATTTTATTGATTGTGAATTTGTGCCAAGGAGTGCTAGGCTTTCCTGAGTCGTTAGTTTATGGGCGGATTTTGCCAGGAGTTGCAATCAGTTTAGTTGTTGGTAATTTCTATTACGCAAGGCTAGCCGCATTGCAAGGAAAACGTGAGCAGAGAGACGATATTACTGCTTTGCCTTATGGGATTAACACCATCAGCCTTTTTGCCTATATTTTTCTGGTGATGCTGCCTGTAAAATTGGCGGCAATTTCTAGTGGTGCATCTGTGGAACAAGCTGCTGAATTAGCTTGGCAAGCAGGGTTGGTGGCTTGCTTTGGTTCTGGTTTGATAGAATTTGTCGGGGCATGGTTGGGAGAGCCACTCCGTCGCCTCGCTCCCCGTGCAGCATTGCTTTCCACTTTGGGCGGTATTGCAATCACTTTTATCGCCATTGGTTTTCTATTTCGTACATACGCCAATCCCGTAGTCGGCTTGGTGCCTCTTGGTGTAATTCTGCTGACTTATTTTGGGCGAGTGCGATTTGCCATACCTGGCGGCTTGTTGGCAGTGATGTTGGGAATTGCCCTTGCTTGGGTAACAGGTTTAGCCAGTTGGGATCATGCCAAGTTGATCGCTACCCTGGAACCAATTAGGCTTTATCTCCCTTCTTTGTGGCTAGGAAAATTGTGGAGCAGTCGTTCGGTCTTGGTTGAATATTTCAGTATCATTCTACCAATGGGATTATTTAATCTTGTTGGCAGTCTCCAGAATTTAGAAAGTGCCTCAGCTGCGGGTGATACTTATCCTGTGGCTCCTTGTCTGAGGGTAAATGGTATTGGTACATTGGTTGCTGCTATTTGTGGTTCCTGTTTCCCGACTACTATTTATATTGGTCATCCTGGCTGGAAAGCGATGGGAGCGAGAGTTGGTTACTCTATACTCAATGGTATAATTATGAGCTTGCTTTGCCTAAGTGGAACAGTGGCAATGCTGGCTTACTTTGTGCCGATTGAAGCTGGAATGGCAATTGTGTTGTGGATTGGGATTGTGATTGTCGCTCAAAGCTTTACAGCTACCCCGTCGCACCATGCACCTGCTGTGGTTGTTGGTCTATTGCCGGGTATTGCTGGTTGGGGTGCGCTAATTACGAAAAATGCACTTCGGGCAGCAGGCTTGGGCACGCCGGAAAAACCTTTCACACCAAGCTTGATTGAGCAGTTTAAGTTGAGTGATACGTATATTGATGGGGCTTTTGCTCTAGAGCAAGGGTTTATTTTTTCCGCCATGATTTTAGCTGGTATTACAGTTTACATTATTGAGCGCAAGTTTCGCCAAGCTGCCTATTGGTCTGCGATCGCTGCTGTCATTTCTTGGGTTGGGTTGATGCACAGTTATCGTTGGACTGTTGCAGATACAGTTGTTAATTTCGGCTGGGGAACTGGTGCGCCTTGGGCTATTGGCTATATGATGCAAGCAATTCTCTTTTTCTATGTCGATTGGCAAGAAAGACGTAAGGCTTGATGCGATCGCCCCTCAGTTCCGTAACTATCCCCTTTATTGGTAAAAAACTAAACACAAATGGGGAACTGATAGACCTGAACACGGTGCAGTCGCTCAAATTTCTCCTTGATACCCTTATGCGAGGAAAAGCATATCAAATTTACCCCGTTCAGCAGTTTGTGCCAGCTGCTTGTAATGTTGGAAGTTTAAACCTCCATCAGCCGGGGTGTTGGGATGTCGCCATGCTGCGACGTGATGACCACTACCGGGTAAAAATGCTCCGAGTTTAAGTTGTTTTTTTGTACTCATGTTTGTATTTGCGAGGGCGTACTTATACTTTTTTGTTCTCTTGTTTGGAACAAGAAAATGTTAGTTATTAAGACTCTGGTCTTGTTGCGAATGGCACTAAGTTAAGATACAGCCCCTTCGGGGCGGGAGTAGGGAGTAGGGAGTAGGGGAAAAAATTAGCCCCGAAATTGAGGTTTGAAGCCGTACAACTCTTAGAGACGCTACCGCGAACGTCCTGCTACGCGCTAACGCCTGCAAGTGGCGCGTTCGCGGTAGCGTTCGCACGAGAAAAAATCCTTGTATCCCAAGGTAGGTTGAAACCCCGCCCGATGTTAAGCCTGATTTGTTTCCCCATTCCCTACTCCCTACTCCCTTTCATAGAGATTGTCTAGCTGGTATTTGATTTTTACGCGAGTCCCTATTACGCAGTTACCGCCTCACGCCGATTGTACTCAGAAGCGTCTCCTTTGATCGCCTCACTTTGTTTACCATCAATGCCCACTGGGAGGTCGCCGACAATTGTCACTCGTTGAACGTGGCGGGGCTGATCGCCGTAATCTGCGATCGCATAATGTTGAGTAGCCCGATTGTCCCAAAAGGCTACGTCACCAACTTGCCAACGCCACCGGACTGTGTTTTCAGGACGTGTAATATATGCTTGCAACAGCCGCAGAATATCATCGGATTCAGTTGTTGATAAGCCACGGAACTGGCGCACAAATCCGCCGATGAATAGCCCCCGCTCTCCAGATTCGGGATGGATGCGTACAACTGGGTGCAGAGTCTCGTATACAGTGGAGGTGAAGACAGCCCGGTAAGCCTTGACATCTTCTGGTAGGTCGAATCCAGTTGCATAGTCGTATTTGTTGCTATGTACTGCCCAAAGTTGGTCTGCAAGATTACGCAAATGGATAGGTAAATCTTGGTATGCAGTCACGGAGTTTGCCCAGATTGTATCGCCACCAGATGGGGGAATGTCAAGCGCTCGTAAGATAGAGCCGAGAGGAGGACGGTCTACAAATGTTACATCAGTATGCCAGCTATTGGCGCGGGAAGTGGTGCGCCCATAATTCAGGTCTAAGACTTCTGGATTTTCTGGCAGCGATGGTACAGTTGGGTGGGCTGTAGTGACTTCACCAAAACGACGAGCGAAAGCAACCTGTCCATCAGCATCGAGTTGTTGCTGGCCACGGAAAAAGATCACTTTGTATTTGACTAGAGTCTTGCGAATATCACTGATGATGTCATCGCTGAGGTTAGAACTCAGATTAACACCAATAATTTCAGCACCGATACGTCCTGCAACTGGTTTGATATCAAAGTATTGAGAACCCATGTTTTTATCTCCAAGAAGTTTATGTTTTTACTACCCCTTCGGGGCGGGAGTAGGGAGTAGGGAGTAGGGAGTAGGGGAAGAAATTAGCCCCGAAATTGAGGTTTAAAGCCGTACAACTCTTAGAGACGCTACCGCGAACGTCCCGCTACGCGCTGCGCTAACGCCTGCAAGTGGCGCAGCGCGTAGCGTTCGCACGAGAAAAAATCCTTGTATCCCAAGGTAGGTTGAAACCCCGATGCCACTTGCTTTCTGCCGGGAAACCCGTCCACTGCAGTGGCTCCCCCTTGTGGGCGGCTTAGTTTCCCCACTCCCTACTCCCTTTCATAAAATGTAGAGACGCGATGAATCGCGTCTGATTCGTCGCGTCTCTACTGTTAAACACCAGGGGTAGATCCGCCATCAACGATAATCTCTGTTCCTGTAATTGATGCAGCAAGATCAGACACCAAAAATAACGCCAGCGCGGCAATTTCTTCTGGCTGGGCAATTCTTTTTAAAGGAATACTTTGGATGTTTTGTGCCTTCACTTCCTCGACGGTGATGCCTTGCGCTTGGGCATTTTGCCGCGCTAAAGTCTCGGCCCGCTCGGTAGCTGTAGCACCAGGGGAGATAGCGTTAATGCGAATCTTGTACTCGGCTAGCTCTTTAGAAATGCCCTTTGTGAAGTTCAGCAAAGCAGCATTGCTTGTACCACCAGCTAGGAAGTTAGGACGAGGTGTCCGTCCTGCACCACCAACTATATTGACAATCCGCCCATCACCGCGACTTTTTTGATGGGGAACGACGGCTCTAACTAAGCGGATATAGCCCAATAATTTTAAGTTCCAAGCATCCAAAAATAAATCATCAGTGGATTCTAGAAAAGACCCAGCACGGGCTGATCCGGCATTGTTAATCAAGATATCAATCTGATTAAACTGGGCTAATGTGGTTGAGACAACTTTCTCAATATCTTCTACTTTAGTCAAATCGGCGCTGATGGCAATAACTTTTGCGCCTGGGGTGGGTAAAGATTGGATTTCAGCTACAGCCCGATCTAAGCGTTCTTGATTGCGGGCTGCGATCGCCACATTCACACCCTCACTATAAAGTGCTTTGGCAGTAGCTAATCCAATTCCCGCACTTCCTCCAGTAACGATCGCTGTTTTACCTGATAGTTTTAGTTCTAAGCTCATACAAACTTACCCTCAAAAATGTAAGTAATTTATTTGCGAACCAATAATATTGCTGATTGAGAGCCTGTATTCTGGATGTCCAAGATGGCTTGATTTTCCTCAGAAGTGCAGCCCAGAAGTATTTTGATTTCTGCATCCCGTTTTTCCAAGTCAACACTACAAATGATGGCGGTGACTTTTTTACTAGACAAACTACCTATCCAGACATCAATATCGGCTCCATCTCCAGAGCGAGTGTTTTCCAAGTATCCATAGTCCAACGGATAAACAAAGGATGGATAACGTGGATGTGATGTCCCTTTTGGGCGATCTATCTTGACATTACTAATGGCTACAAGCTGATCTAGTTTGAACCAGAAGTCAGTACTATCCCTCATGCCATCTGCTCTTAGTTTGAAATGTGCAACACAGCTTTGCCAGGAAAACGTCTATCGAGTAGTTGTTGGGCTACATCAGCTATTTCTGTCCAAGAAGCTTCTAAATTGATGTGAGGATGTAACTTACCTGCTTCTACTAGACTTAAAAGCCGTTTTAAACCGACTGATGCTGATTCAAATCTCAATTCATCGAACAGACGTAAACCATACAGGCTCACGCTACCAGTCCCAAAAAATTGAGCCGCGTTGAATGTCACTTCAGATCCCCCAGATACTCCATACAGGACAGTTTTTCCATCCTGTGCCAGTAAGCCAAGGGCTACCCCCAAAGTCTTGCCACCTACTGACTCTACAATTAGATCGTAGGGGCCGTAATCGCTGGCGGGTGAAAGGTCTTCGCCAATCACCACCGATTGCGCTCCTGCTTCTCTAACTAGAGTTTCATAGCCAGCTTGACGAATATGTGCCACAACTTGCGCGCCTGACAGTTGCGCCAATTGAATAGCGAAGTAACCTACGCCTCCGGATGCGCCTGTAACCAGAACTGTCCGACCCAAAAGTGAACCACCTTTTAAGACTGCATGGTATGCAGTTAAACCTGCTACAGGCAGTGTGGCAGCTTGAGCAAAAGATACCGATGGTGGCACTTCTGCTAAGGCGTTGCTGGGAACAGATACGAGTTCTGCCCAAGCACCGGCGCGGCGCAAGCCTACTACACGCGCCCCTTGAGAAGGCCCCGATCCATCGGCGGCGGGGATTTCCACGACACCTGCCAAGTCCCAACCAGGCTGCCAACCAGCCTCAGCAGTGGTTGAACGTTTTACCTCTCCCCGATTCAGGGAAATCGCTGCTACCCGCACTAGAGCTTCATCTGGGGCTGGCTTTGGTGCAGTCACTTCGCTCAGTGCCAAACGCCCCGGCACATTGGGATCAACAATCACAGCACGTATTTTGCTCATAAGGTTGCCCTGGCTTAGAGATTAATTTCTAGTTTGTTGGTTCGCAATGTATTGTCTGTAATAGTGTGTAATAGATAGATTCGCTATTGATTCTTAACTGCAAATTCCTAAAACTAGGTTAACGAAACCCATAAACTACGGTATTTCGATAAATTTGCAGTATTTTAAAGAAGTAAAAAGTAAGTTATCACAGGCAGCTAGAAGAATCAAGCATTTTGTGAAAAGATTTGTTTCACCAATGGTTGGGGACTGGGGATTGGGGATTGGGGACTGGGGGGAGAATAATAACTCAGCACTCAGAACTCATCACTCATCACTCATCACTCATCACTCATCACTCTCAAGTTTTCGAGACGCGATAAATCGCCGTCTCTACAAGTGTTTTGTTGCTCATTCTGAACTGTATTGGGTTATAACTCATTTTCTGTAGCGATCGCTTTTGGGATATTGCCAACACTTGCCAGTTGTACCGTAAAGGTAGAACCTTCATATAATTTACTTTTTACAGAAATAGATCCGCCACAGCGCAGCAGTAATTGCTGTACGATTGTTAATCCCAACCCAGCACCACCATAATCTTCTGTTGCTGCTGTACGCACACGATAAAACCGATCAAAGATTTTGGGAATTTCGTTTTCGGCAATACCGATACCTGTATCTCGGAATTCTAATTGGACATAATTGCCTTGAGTACGGGCACGCACCCATACTTCTCCTCCATGAGAAGTAAACTTGATGCTGTTGTGCAGTAAATTAATCACAATTTGCCTCAGCCCACCACTCACGCACCAAACAGATGGGAGTTCAGTAGGTACGGTGTAGGCTAACATAATCCCTTTTTCTTGGGCTAGAGGTTGATAGGTACTGACTACTCCAGGTACAATCTCTGAGAGGCGCACCGACTCCAAAGTAGTCCCTTCTAAATTGTGTTCTAGCTGCACCAATTCCAACAAACCAGTAATCAGGGAATTTTGCTGATCGCACTGGGTATTTAACATCTGTAAATAACGTTGTCGCTGGGGGGGCTTGAGATTAGGGGAATTCAATAATGAAAGTGCTGTCTTCATGTGCGTTAGGGGTGTACGCAATTCCTGACACACATTTTTCAGGTATTCATCTTTGAGTTGCTCTTTGTTGTGCAGTTCTTGATTTTGTAACTGCAATTTAGTAGTGCGTATTTTAATGATTTGACGATTAATCTCATCTTGCCGCAGGAGTTGTTTTGCGAACAATTGATTCATGAGTAAGGCTTGGGGGACAGATGGGCAAATAAAACTAGCAGGTAAAATTGGGGATGATTCTGGCGTAATTGCTTGTTGGATACCATCAAATACTTGCTGAATTACTCTCCCCTCAACAGTATTTATAATCAGCAACGGCCGGTTTTTATTAGTTTTTACCTTCCCCGATGTCCGATTTTTGGTTTTTTTCAGTGGTCGATGAGCCAAAATTAAACTGCAAAACTGGGGTGATAACACCATCAGAAAGTTTTCTCGTCGCAGTTGGCTATCTGGTGGTAGATGAACGGGGACATGATTGGGGGATGAGGGAGATGAGGAGGTATTTACTCTTCCCTCTCCCTCATCTTCCCCATCTCCCCCATCTCCCTCTCTACCCCTCTCCTGAATCTGGCAAGTATAGATGAGACTAGACGCACCTACCGAAGATTGATAACGCGCTAATTCTGATTGCCAAATTTTTTCTGGTGGTAGCTTCACCCATAAAGTAGCTGCAATTTGCTCCTCAATTAGTAAATCAATTTGCGCTCTCACTAGTGATAGCAGAGTAGCAGGACTGAGGGACAATGGTTTAGGAGGCGCTTGCACTCCCATCACCAGTTGATAAACAGACAGATCCTTAGCTAGAGAAACATTCATGAGTCAAGCACAAAAATGATGAAGCAAGAAATAATTCTGTCTTCGATTTTCACCTTTATGTGTGCATTTTTTACAAAATCCCCACGGAAAGAAACATTAACTATAAAAAATTCCACTTACAAGGGGGCAGGGGGGCAGGGGGAGCAGGGGAAGAAGAATTATTAATGCCCAATGCCCAATGCCCCATGCTCAAATTGTTATATTTTCAGTCTTTCGTGTAAAGCATTGCGTGCGTGTTCTCGGTCGTCAAAATGGATTTTTTCGGTGCCGAGAATTTGATAATCTTCGTGACCTTTACCAGCAAGCAATACCCCATCACCGGGTTGTGCTTGTAAAATAGCGGTACGAATTGCGATCGCTCGATCGCAAATTACAGTTGGCTGCACTGTGTCAGCTATTCCTGCCAAAATATCTTGCAAAATCCTTTCTGGATCTTCAGTTCGGGGATTATCTGATGTCACCACTGCCACATCAGCTAACTCAGCGGCAATTTTACCCATTTTTGGGCGCTTAGTGCGATCGCGATCGCCTCCACAACCAAACACACAAATTACCTTACCCGGTATAAACGGACGTGCTGCTTTCAGCAAATTTTCTAGGCTATCGGGTGTGTGGGCATAATCCACAATCACGCTAATATCTTGCTTGGTATTAATTTGTATCCGTTCCATCCGTCCGGGAACTCCGGGAAACTCAGGTATTACAGATGTCACTAACTGTAAATCTAGCCCTAAGTGTAAAACCGCTCCTACGGCTGCGAGAAGATTTTCTAAATTATATTGTCCGACTAGGGGCGATCGAAAAGCCACATCACCTTTTGGTGTATGTAATGTCCCACTAACACCATTGGGCTGGTAATTTAAATCACTCATCCATAAATCGGCGCTATTGTCGTTGACGCTGTAACTCCAAACTCGTTGGGAATCTAACGAAGCAATTAACCGTTTGCCATAAGTATCATCAGCATTAATTATTGCCCGTCCCTTGAGATAATTCGGACTAAATAACAAGGCTTTGGCAGCAAAGTAATCTTCCATGTCGCTGTGATAGTCGAGATGGTCTTGAGTAAGATTACTAAACACCCCTACTTCAAATTCACACCCCAATACTCTACCTTGAGCCAAGGCGTGAGAACTTACTTCCATCACCCCGAAATCACTACCAGCATTTACGGCCTCTGCTAGCTGCTGTTGCAATTCCACTGCAAAGGGTGTAGTGTGGGCAGCAGTTTGCTCAAAACCTGCCCAACGAGTGTAGAGAGTTCCTATCAAAGCTGTCGCTAAATTAGCTTTGATGAGCAGAAATTCGATTAGATGAGTAGTTGTAGTTTTACCATTTGTACCAGTCACGCCTACCAGCTTAAGTTTGCGTCCCGGATAACCGTAAAAAGCACTGGCTATTTGGGCACAAGCTTGAGTTATGTTACTGGCACTGATAACTACAGCCTCATTTGTGGGAGGATTTTTTTGTGCCGCTTCGGGAGAGACGATCGCAGCAACAGCCCCCGATGCGATCGCACTTTGCCAAAATTCCCCACCATCAACCCGCGTTCCTGGCATCCCAATAAATAAATCTCCCACACGACAAGCATGGGAATTCGTCTTTAAACCCCTAACTTCCACATCCTCTAAAGTCGGATGGCTAGGCAATTGCTCAACACTGTCTACCGCTGTTAGTAATTCCCGCAATTTCATTTTGTGAACCTCGTCACATTCTTGAGCTTGCGCTTATTCTGCATTATTTTTTTCTAATTGGCTAAATATTTACGCAACATTTGCTCCAACTGTTGCACACTAGCACGAGGAGAAAGACGTGGCAATAATTTCTCACTCCCCTCCGCGTCCTTGGCGTCTTCTCTGCGAGACGCTGCGCGATGGCGGTTCGATAAATAAAGTACCGGCACTTCATACTGATATGCAGCAAACCAATCTTCACGAGTTGTAATATCTCTAACTTCCAACTCGAAACTGAGATTTTGGATTTGTTCTAGCTTTTCTTGCAAGCCTTCACATAAATGACAGCCGGGTTTACTGTATAAGATTAATCGCATTTCAGTTGTCGCAAGAAGTTATAAGTTTAGAATAACGTAGACGTTTCGGCTTGCCGCAGGCTACCGCCAAGGACGCAGAGGGGGAGAGATGGAAGGTATGAGTTTTAATGTGGGTGAGTATGTCGATCAAATGGGGTTATTGTTGGATTTAGAGATCACAGATCAGTATCGTGATGGGGTGGTGGCAAATTTTGAGAGAATTAGAGCGATCGCTAGTCTTATAAATTCTTTCCCTTTACCAGAGGATGTTGAAGTTGTACCAGTTTTTGAACCATGAATGATGCTGTATCAATAGCTGCTGCTGTGCGTGAAGGCAAAGTTAGCGCTGTGGAAGTTACTAAGGCGGCGTTAGCACGAATCGCAGCAGGGGATAATCAACTCAACTGTTTTACGGCTGTGACTGCTGAGACAGCTTTCAGGGATGCAGCACGTATTGATAGAGAAATTGCCCAAGGTAATCATCCTGGAATACTTGGTGGTGTACCTTTTGCGGTGAAAAATCTCTTTGATATTGCTGGTTTAACAACTCTGGCGGGATCGAAAATCAATGCAGAAAATCCAGTCGCAAGCCTTGATGCAGCAGCAGTAGCGAAGCTGAAACAAGCGGGTGCTGTGCTAGTTGGCGCCTTGAATATGGATGAGTACGCTTATGGATTTGTCACGGAAAACTCCCATTACGGTGCTACTCACAACCCCCATGATTTACAGCGAGTTGCTGGTGGTTCATCGGGTGGTTCGGCGGCGGCGGTTGCGGCTGGGTTAGTACCATTGACATTGGGTTCTGATACTAATGGTTCAATTCGGGTTCCGGCGGCGTTGTGTGGCGTTTTTGGTTTTAAGCCGACTTACGGAAGGTTATCTCGTGCTGGGGTAGCTTTATTTTCTAGCAGTTTTGACCACATTGGCCCTTTTGCGCGTTCGGTGCAAGATATCGCTACGGTGTTTGATGTGCTTCAGGGAGAAGACGATCGCGATCCAGTTTGTACAAAGCGTCCGCCTGAATTGGTTTTACCACAACTTAAACAAGATATCTCTGATATCAGAATTGCCATTGCCGCTGATTACTTTGTTAAAGGTGCAGAACCCGAAGCTTTAGCAGCAGTCCAAAAGGTAGCTGATGCTTTAAATGTCACTGAATACGTAACTATACCAGAAACGCACCTCGCCCGTGCAGCAGCCTTTGTGATTACAGCAAGCGAGGGTGCAAATCTGCATTTGCATCAGTTGCAATGTCGTCCTCAAGATTTTGATCCAGCGACACGCGATCGCTTTTTAGCTGGGGCGTTAATTCCGAGTAGCTGGTATCTCCAAGCACAACGATTTAGACAATGGTATCGCGATCGTGTGCGGGAAGTTTTTCAAAATGTCGATGTAATTCTTGCCCCAACCACACCAATTTCAGCACCACTAATTGGTCAACAAACCATGATTTTGGATGGCGAAGAAATTCTTGTCCGTCCTCATTTAGGGCTATTTACTCAACCATTATCTTTCATTGGTTTACCTGTTTTATCAGTACCAATTGAGCGCCAAAATGCCTTACCTTCAGGTGTGCAATTGATTGCAGCACCATATAATGAAGCATTAATTTTACGGGTTGCAGCTGCGTTAGAGGCGAAAAGTGTAGTTTCAGCACCAGTCGCGTCGCTGCGCTCCGAATTAAAAATTAATGATCTCTATAAATAAATTTAGTTGCCCTGTATCCTTTTCATTTTCGAGCAGTAATTTTCAAGCGTTCCTACGGTGTGTTGCATCCAAATGAGAACCGCTATGATATTTCAAGACCAGATCAAATCTAAGTTTATCTATGACCACAAAGCCTTGGGATGCTCAACTTGCTTACAGGCTAATTAAACCTTTAAAAGATAGTTGGGTAAACCCTAATCATCTCACCACAGTCAGACTTGTAACTGGGTTAGCGGCTGCCATCGCGATGTCTACAACAGGCTACACCTACGCAGTTAGCAATGTCATCTGGGCTAACATTGGAGCAGCGCTGTTTGCTTTATCTAACTTTCTAGATCATACAGACGGTGAATTAGCCCGTTTGAGTGGAAAAAGCAGCAAATGGGGACATCAGTATGACCTTGCTAGTGACGCCATCATCCATATTCTTTTGTTTGTGTGTATTGGATATGGTCTTAGGGAAGGAAGATTTGGTTGGTGGGCATTGCTGATGGGGATAGTCTCTGGCGTATCTGTTGCCTGCATCTTTCATTTGCGAAACCAAATGGAACAGCGTTCAGGTAAAGAGGCTAACCATCAACCAAATTTCGCCGGGTTTGATATTGAAGACGTGCTATATTTGTTTCCCATCGTTACCTTATTAAATGGACTAGAGCCATTATTAATAGCAGCGACAATTGGCGCACCAACCTTTGCTATATGGGTAATTTGGCAATTTCTGGAACTCCCGCAGCCTGAATCAAACTAGTACCGTAAGGCGGAATTAAAAATTAAAAATTAATAGATGTTAAGTCGATTATTGACTATAAAAGAAGCTATCAATGAGCGTGGGGAGACTTATGGTCTAATAGCGATCGCCTTTGCGATCGTTATAGTGCTGGAATATTTGACACCCTCTGAGTACGTATTTGGCTACCTCTACACGGGGACAATTTTGTTAGCAGATTCCCGATTGAATCGGGGAGCAGTTTTGGGTATAACTCTTGCTGCTACAGGATTAACACTGTTGAATTTGTTTGTCCCAGGAGGAGAAATAATTGCTCTCCCAACGTTGGCAAATAGGTTGATTGCAGTACTGGCGTTGATAGTAACAGGTTGGTTAAGCGATCGCAACCACCGGAATGAAGAAGCGATCGCTTATACCCAAGCACAATTACGCTCTCAAGAACAACTAGCGATTATGCGTGAAGATTTTGTCTCTACCCTAACGCATGATTTGAAAACACCCCTATTAGGAGCAATTGAAACGCTGAAATATTTTCAAAATGAGCAATTTGGTGAAATTACGCCTATGCAAGCAAAAGTCTTACAAACAATGGCTCGTAGTCATCGGAGTACACTGCAATTAGTCCAAACTCTTTTAGATGTCTACCGCAATGATGCCGAAGGGCTGAAACTACAAATATCACCCGTTAACTTGGTGACAGTAGCAGAGGAGATCATTGCTACCCTGAGTGAACTAGCGAGAACACGTCAGGTTTATATTTCTCTGCACTATGGTGAATCAGATTTTCGGAGTTTTCTCTGGGTAAATGGCGATTCTTTACAACTTGGGCGAGTCTTCACCAATCTTCTGAGTAATGGCATTAACCATACCCCTCGTGGCGGTAAAGTGGAAGTAGTATTTGAAGGTTATTCTAGCGATCAAGTGGTAAAAATACTCGATACTGGTTCCGGCATTACCGAAAAAGAATTACCCCACTTATTTGAGAGGTTTTATCAAGGAAATAGCGATCGCCACGTCTCCGGTTCTGGACTAGGACTTTATTTGACCAGGCAAATTATAGCTGCTCATGGGGGTACAATTTGGGCAGAGAATCGCTCACCACGTGGCGCACTTTTTGGTTTCCGACTTCCTGCTTGCCCACCACCGGGGAGTTGAGGGGGATTGGGATTGGGGACTGGGGACTGGGGACTGGGGACTGGGGACAAGGGGAAAAGGAGAATAACCTATGCCCAATCCCTAATCCCAATCCCTAATCCCAATCCCAATCCCAATCCCAATCCCAATCCCAATCCCAATCCCAATCCCCAATCCCCAATCCCCAATCCCCAATGCCCAATTACTAATGACAAAAATCTTACTCGTTGAAGATGATGAATTATTTCGGCTTGGTCTGCGGATGCGGTTGCAACAAGAAACCAGTTTGGAGATTGTCGCAGAAGCAGAAGATGGGGAACAAGCTGTAGAATTAGCAAATCGCTATCCTCTGGATTTGGTCTTACTGGATATAGGTTTACCAGGAATTGGCGGGATTGAGGCTTGTCGCCAAATCAAGCAGAAGCACCCAAATTTACCAATTCTCGTTTTAACATCTCGTTCTGAAAAGCCCCTGATTTCGCGGTTAATTGCCGCTGGGGCCCAAGGTTATTGTTTAAAAGGTATTCCTGCTGAGTCTCTGATATTGGCGGTGCGATCGGTTGCAGCGGGCGCTTCTTGGTGGGATCAAACGGCAACAACAGAAATTAGAGCCGCTTTTGAGGGCAATTCAATGGCGATGCAGTCAGGAAAAACTGAGGAATCCTTAGAAAATCCCTTAACGAAGCGCGAACAAGAAATTTTGGCACTAGTAGCAGCTGGCAAAAGCAATCAAGAAATTGCTGAAATTCTCTACATTGCCCCTGGTACAGTAAGGGTTCACGTTCATGCTATTTTACAGAAACTAGAAGTACGCGATCGCACTCAAGCCGCAGTTTTAGCTATCCAAAAAGGATTAGTAGCACCAGAATTGTTGATTAATTAGATTTTATCGGGGACTGGGGACTGGGGATTAGGGATTGGGGATTGGGATTAGGGACTGGGATTAGGGATTGGGCATAGGTTATTCTCCTTGTCCCCTTGTCGCCAATCCCCAATCCCCAGTCCCTTTAAGAAATCTCAGGTTGCTCTATGGGAATTTCGATCGCAAATTCTGCTCCTTTGCCAACAGATGAGTTACAGGTAATATTTCCTCGGTGTTTTTGGACGATAATCTGATAGCTAATGGATAATCCTAGCCCACTACCTTTACCCACAGGTTTTGTGGTAAAAAATGGGTCAAATAAACGCGATCGCAATGATTCTTCAATACCAAGACCATTATCTGCGATCGCAATTTTGACCATATTTAAGTCTGTCACCTCTGTATGAATCCGAATTTTGGGAGTATAAAGTAGGGAGTAGGGAGTAGAAGATTTATTTTCCACTCCCTCTTCTATTGCATCAATAGCATTATTCAACAAATGCATAAATACTTGATTTAGTTCACTCGCATAACAAGTTACTAGGGGCAAATTACCATAATCTTTGACTATAATAATTGCCGAACGATCGGCTGTTTCTCTGAGCCGATGTTGTAACATCACCAAAGTATTTTCAATGTCTTCATGGATATTTACCCGCTTCATCTCTGCTTCATCATGCCGAGAGAAGTGTTGTAGCGCCAGTACAATTTCCCGAATCCGATCGGAGCCTCTATACATTGCACCTATCAGGTTTTGTAGATCCTTAATCATAAAATTCAGGTCTATATCTTTGGCTATTTCCTGAATTTTTGGTGTGGGTTTGGGATATTCCTGTTGATAGACCTCGATCATATTTACTAGGTCTTCTACATATTGACCAGCATATTGGAGATTCCCATAAATGAAACTGATCGGATTATTAATCTCATGAGCCAGCCCAGCTACTAACTGTCCCAAAGCCACCATCTTTTCGTTTTGAATTTGTTGAACTTGAGAGGCTTGCAAATTATCTAAAGCCTGTTGGAGTAAAAAGTTTTTTTCTTGTAGTTTAACTTGGAGCAAACGTAAATTAATCTGGTTTTCAATTCGCAACACCACCTCTGCCCCATGAAACGGTTTGGCAATATAATCTACACCACCAACATCAAAAGCTTTTACCTTATCTACAACATCATCCAGGGCGCTAATAAAAATTACTGGAACTTCACAAGTTTTATCGTCAGCTTTCAGTTGTTGACAAACTTCATAGCCATCCATACCTGGCATGTTGATATCCAGCAAAATTACATCAGGCAAAACCATTTGACAGGCAGTCAGTGCCATTTTACCGTTTAAGGCTTTGCGAACTTCAAAACCTTGTGCAGTCAACATCGCCGATAAAAGCCGTAAATTATCTGGCGTATCATCTACCACCAAAATATTTCTTTTGTAATTGTTAGTTTGATTAAAATGCATTATTATCAGAAGCTATGCGTATAATTATTAAGGATAGTAAATGCTTATTTGAAATCACCCTAAAATTTATTGACCAATTTCACCAAAATACTTATATTTATAGTTTAACTCCCACGGTGACTGGAGAGTTTTACCGACTATAAAAGCTATTAGCCAGTTATGAGCTTTACCTAAGGGGAGCAACTTTTTAAGACAAGGTGTACTTGTTTAAAATCTTTAAATTTATTTATGAAAAAAGTGAAGGTTTAAAACCGTACTTCGTCCCGCTACGCTAACACCCGCAAGTGGCGCGTTCGCGGTAGCGTCTCGTAGAGAAAGAATCCTTGTCTCCCAAGGTAGGTAGAAACCCCACCCCTTGTAGGTGGCTGAATTGAATTTTGAATTTTGTTAGCGCAGCGTAAAGCCTTCTCTTCTCCTGTCGGAGACGCTGCGCGAACGAGAGGCAACGCCTTCGGCATGGCTTGTCTGCGACACGCTACGCGTAGCTTGCTTCTCCGTAGGAGTACGCTTAGAGCGAGTCTTCTCCCTTCGCGTAGCGTCTCGTAGAGAGCGTCATTTTGAATTTTGAATTGATTCATGGAGTTTGCCTCCTAAGCTAATGAGCATTTAAGTTGCATAACACCAGGGCTGAAGCCCTTACTACAAGCGAATCAGTCTGGAAAAATGAATGACGATTAGCTTACTTATCCCCGATCATTTAATATCTACCATTGAGGTGCTGCGGCGAGCAACTTCAGAACTAATTGTTGTTCTATGGGTTGAGAAAACAGATATCCTTGAGCAAAATTACAATTTAAACTTCTCAATTGCACTAACTGTTCTTCTGTTTCGACACCTTCTGCGATCGCACTCATCCCCATTGAGTTAGCAATACCAATCATTGCTGGTACTAACCCCATATTTTCTTTATTCTCCTGCATACGTTTGACGAAAGACTGATCTATTTTAAGTGCATTAAAAGGAAAGCTGTGCAGGTAACTTAGAGATGAATATCCTGTACCAAAGTCATCCATAATTAACTTAATTTTTCGCTGCTTGAGTTGTTGCAGAATTATTTTAATTGCATGACTATTTTCCATAATTACACTCTCGGTAATTTCTAATTCTAAGTATGCCGGATTTATTTTATTTTCATAAATTATTCGGTCAATTTGTTCTACAAAATTCGGCTGTAAAAATAATCTAGCACTCAAATTGACACTCATAGTTAGAGGTTCTGGTGTCACTGGAAAATGTTGCCAGATGCTTAATTGATGACAAGCTGACTGTAATACCCAAGTATTGATGGCATTAATCAAACCCGTTTCTTCAGCCACAGGAATAAATTCTGTGGGAGAAACTAAACCACGAATCGGATGTCGCCAGCGCACCAAGGCTTCAAATCCAGAAATTATACCTGTATTCAGAGAAACAATTGGCTGATAATAAACGAGGAATTCTTGCCTTTCAACAGCCCTTCGTAGGTCATTTTCTAACTCTAAAAGCTGAATAGCCTCCTGATGCATTGCTGGATTGAAGACGTGATATTTACCTCTTCCTTGAGCCTTAGCCCGATACATTGCCGTATCAGCATCTCGCAATAAATATTCTGGGCGATCGTAATCTTTATTACCCCAACTAATGCCAATACTGGCATTCATAAATACTTCATATCTTGACAGTTTAAAAGCAAGGGATAGCTGTTGCAAAATCTGTTCGGCAACTTGGATTGCTATATTGATATCTGTGATATTTTCTAGGAGGATGCCAAATTCATCACCGCCCAATCGTGCTAGAGTATCAATAGGAATCAAACATGCTTGCAGGCGGCGGGCGATGCCTATCAGCAATTCATCTCCCACCAAATGACCGAGAGAATCATTGACAACTTTGAAGCGATCGCAGTCCAAAAAAAGTACTGCAAACTGATAACTAGATTCTTGCTTCGCCCGATTAAGAGCATTTTCTAGTCGCCTAATAAATAAAACTCGGTTTGGTAATCCAGTCAGTGAATCATGCAATGCTATATCTAGCAATTGACTTTGCAATTTCTGGCGGGAATGGATTTCTTGTTGAAGTTTTTGGAGAGTTTTTTCTAGCTCACTAGTCCGCTGTTTTACCCGATGTTCTAGTTCGACATTTAGTTTCAATATTTCTAACCGCGCCGATCTCAATGCCAGTTGATTTTGCACGCGTACTAAAACTTCTTGAAACTCAAAAGGTTTGGTAATGTAGTCTACACCACCCACCCTAAAGGCTTTAACTTTATCAAAAACATCATCTAAAGCACTAATGAAAATCACCGGAATATCGGCTGTTAGTTCCCAAGCTTTAAAGGTCTGACAAATTTCATAGCCATCTACTTCTGGCATCATAATATCGAGTAGAATCAAATCCGGTAATACTGTTTGAGTTGCTGTCAGTGCCATTTGCCAGTTTAAGGCTTTACGAACGTTATACCCTTCCCTTGTCAATATGGAGGATAAAACTCGGAGGTTATCCGCCATATCATCAATGATCAAAATATCTTTTTTATCAGGGTCTAAATGCTCGTAATTCATTCTACGTTGGTTCTAGTCAATTCCATGATTTTCTCAAACTGGTAGTTATTTGCTAAATCCCTAAGAACTTGGAAAACTTGACCATTATCTGATGGAATTTGCTTGAGTAACTCTAAAATCAGTTCATCGCTACAGCTGGCTGCGGCGTAGTGGATTTGTTGGAGCCACTCAGGTGACATTTGTGATAAATGTCTCAGGAGTTCGGCAGCACTGACAAACACCTGTGTAGATTGATCGCCAAACACTGTGTTTGTGGTTTCTACTTGGTTGGTATACTTTAAACCCAGATGTTGGCTCAGTTTTTCCAATAATACTTCCTGTGTGAATGGCTTGCGAATAAAATCATCGCAGCCAATGGATAAAATTTTCTGTCGTTCCTCCTCAAAGGCGCTAGCAGTTAAGGCAATAATGATCGTGCGTGTATTGGAGCGATTTGGCGTTGCTTCAGAGAAGTTGTAAGGAGAAGCCAAGGCTGTTGGCATCAATTTCACGAACGCGGATACACTAGTTGCTTCTCCTGCGAGAGACGGTTTGCGTACAACTTTGATCGTCTCGGAGTTGCCTAAATCGGTTAACCCTCCCGTCAGGTAATGGCTTCCCGATGATGCCAGTTGTTTGAATTTTGGGAACCTCCGCAACATATTTGCCCCATGCCCGATTTCTCTAGCTTTAATCATTCTTGTGGCTTCATAACCGTCCATAACTGGCATTCGCATATCCATAAAAATCAAGTGTGGTTGCCAAGATTCCCAATTTGCGATCGCTTCACGACCATCTGTAGCTTCCCGGACTTCAAAGCCTAGAGATGTGAGAATTTTAACTAGCAGCAGACGACTTTCTTTGGAGTCATCAACTACTAAGATACGGTATGCTTTCTCACTAAGGGTTAAAGCTATAATTTTGGATTTAATTTGATTTGTCGGGATTTCTCTGGGGCAAGTTAGAGCAATCTGAATATTAAAGGCAAATGTACTACCGACACCAGGTATACTGCTGACAGTAATATCTCCCCCCATCAGTTGTACATATTTGCGGCTAATCGCCAAACCTAATCCCGTCCCTTGTTGCGATTTTCTGCCGATTTCAGTTTGCTCAAAAGCCTCAAACAATAAGTCAATTTCTTGGGGTGCAATACCACAGCCAGTATCTTGGATCTCGAAGATTAAGGAGTGGGGAGTGGGGATTGGGGATTGGGGACTGGGGACTGGGGATTGGGGATTGGTTATTAATTCTTCTACCCCTGCTTCCTGCTTCCTACTCCCCAGTCCCCGATCCCCAGTCCCCGATCCCCAGTCCCCAGCCCCCAGTCTCACCCTTAATGTCACGCTCCCCGAATCAGTAAATTTGATGGCATTTCCTAAGAGATTGATCAAGACTTGACACAGTTTATTTTCATCCGTTTCTATGTACTTAGGAATATCTTGTGTATATTTAAACAGTAATTCTAAATTTTTAGATGCAGCACGCAAGTGCAACATTTCTTCTAGATTCTTCAACAGATGAATTAAGTCAAAGCTGCTGCGATTTAATGTGATTCTGCCAGCTTCGATTTTGGACATTTCTAGAATGTCGTTAATTAAGTTGAGTAGATGTTCGCCAGCTCGATTAATAATTGCCAAGTTTTCTTGATGTTCGCCAGATAATGAATAATCTCGACTCATAACTTGGGTAAAACCCAGAATGGCGTTGAGTGGGGTACGCAGTTCGTGGCTCATGTTAGCCAGGAATTCACTTTTGGCGAGGTTGGCTGCGGCGCTTCGCGCGGCTTCTCTAACAGCTGCTTGTTGCTCTTGTGCAGCAATTTTTTGCGATTCAATCAGTTCTTCTTGGGTGGTTTGCAGTTGCTCAATCACTTGTTGAAACTCTTCAGTACGTTTTTTTACTTGAGCCTCTAAGTTGCGATTGTATTCTGCTAATAATTTTTCTGTTTGCTTGCGTTGGGTGATATCAAAAAATGTAGTGATCGCAAAAGCTAGATTCCCCGATTCATCATAAATTGGCTTTCCTAAAACCTCAATGGGAGTAATCTTGCCACAACGGCGAATTTCCATATCGTCAATTCTGGTGCTTTCCCCAAGCAATGCTCGCGAAATTGGTAAGCGATCGCAAGGGTAAAGTTGATCTGTCCCAGCAAGGTAAGCTTGATATACCTCTGATAACTCTTCGGTATTAACTTCTGCTAGCGTTCCTTGACCAAGAATTTGCTGCCCAATTTGATTTATATAATAAGGTTCACCTTCCGCATCGATAATAAATACACCTACCGGCATGGCTTCTAAAAATTGAGTTAGCCGAGTCTGGCTGTGACATAGGGCCTCATTTAAGACTTGCATCTCGGCATTCTTTGCTGACAAAGCACTAAAGGATGTTTCGAGTTGCTTTGCCATAGTTTCAAATGACTTTGCTAGTTCCCCCAGTTCATCAGAACGCTGAATTTCTGGTGTTTGCTCCCATTCACCTTGAGCAATTTTCTTCGCTGATGCGTTTAATTGTAAAATCGGCTTAATTACCCAGCGAGCAGTCAAAATCCCAATTCTTGTAGCTACTAAAAAAGCAACTATGCACAGCAAAATAGTGATATGGGTGTTAGCGTTAATTCCCTCCATAAATTCACCTTCGGGAATCACCGCCACAATTAGCCAATCTAAACCCAGTTCATCCTTCCAGCTTTTTACCTGCACAAAATAACGCATTCCATCAGCGGTAAAACTTAGCTGGTGCTTCCCCCCAATAAACCCAAGATTGCCAAAACGTTTAATTAAAGACTGTGTTGTGAGTCTAATTAAAGAATTTTGACTATTTAATGCTGATAGCCGTTTTCCTTTACCATTAATGATGGTATATGGTGGCTCACTTGTAGAAGAAGCTACTATATACCCAGAACGCTCTAAAATAAAAGTTTTACCTGACTCTTTGATTTTTAAGTTGGCTAAAAATCTACCAATTTGTGATAAGAGTAAATCAACACTAATCACCCCAACAAATTTGCGATTTTTATCGTAAACAGGATAGCTGGAAGATATGGATAAAATTTCTGGTTTATCTTCCCATTGATAAATTTGACTCCAAACTCGGTTGCCGATCTTGACTGGATCTGTATACCAAGCTTCTAGGCGAGGATCGTAATTTTTGACTTCCTGCAAATGGCGGCGATTTCCTTGGTTGTCTGTAGGATAAACATAAAGTTTGCCTATACCATTCTTTTCGCTAACTTCATTAATTAAGAGCTTGCCATTATCTAGACGTTCAACACCGATAAATTCACCTTTGGGGTTGGCAAAACTGTTGTAGCCAACATTGAAAACCTGCATTTGTTTCCAAAAGTAATTGCCGGTGGTTTTAAAGTCCGAAAGGTTGAGCAAACCTAGCTCAACTGCATCTAAGTTGATTTGATTGATTTGCTTTGGGGTTGTTAAATAGCTATCAAGATGCTGTTCAATGCGATCGCAGATTTCATTTTCTAATTGAGCAGCAAGCTCCTTTACCGCTTTTTGACCGTTTTGATATGAAAGATAGCCTACAAGTCCCACCGCCCCACAAATTTGTAGTATGAAGGGCATAATCAAAACATACCGCAGGGGCATCTTGGCATAAACTTTGCCAACTAAGCAATTAATAGATTTGACGGGCTGAAGTTTGGATAACATTGTTGTTTAATTCTTACCCAGCATATATTAGGGGTATTCATGCCATATAAACGACATTTTATCTCAGCATAATTACGGCATAATATCAATTTACTCATAAGATATTTTAGCATTTTAAGTATAAAAAAGCACAAAAGATTTATACTTGTTTAACTGCCTGAGTTCCTCCAACGCCTAATTTTCAAACTTTGCGACTGCCGAGGTTGTTCGGGTACGCGATCGCACCGGAATTTTGCTCATTTTTATCTGGCAATGTGTCAACAGATGTTCTGAGATTAACTGAAATTTAACCGATTCCAGTATGCCATTCTAAAATTCAGGTCGCCATTAGCACCCAATTCTAAATTGAATTTTTAATTGCTGATGTCTTGATTTTCCGGTATCAAAACCTTATTTTTAACTACAACAATTTTAAAATTGTCATGCAAATACACAGTAAAAACAAAAAAATCCAAAAAAATTTACTTTGTATCTTTTATTTCTAAGAAATGTTAACTTTGTTGTGGAAGTATGTCAACATAATTCGCCTCATCGCCAATTTGTAAAATTTTTCCGGCTGACGATGAGGGTAATTGGGTGTTGACACTCAATCTATAAAAGTGATTAAAAGGCGCTGAAGCAACCCAATTTGGTAGAGTTGCTTGTCGTTGGGTTGCAAAGATTTTTTGAAAGTTTGGGTAAGCTTCTCCTAAGTATGAATCGCGTGTTGGAACTATACAACGCTGACATGGGTTAACCCCGAAAAAGTGTACATCTCCCACTCGAAAGGAGACTAAATCACCTTGTTCACTAAATAACTGATCTTCCCAAAATGCTGGTACACCACTAATCTCGATATTGGCACGCATCCGACGGCGCATTTCATCTACACTTAAACCGGCAAACCAAGAAGCTACTTCTGTCAACGTTGCCGTACTAATTACCGTTGGGCCAAGTGAGTTTGTATCATCAGGAAAACCCATCAGAAAATTTTGTCCCAATGTGA
The DNA here is from genome assembly GCF_036917155.1 of Nostoc sp. Taxonomy (GTDB): domain Bacteria; phylum Cyanobacteriota; class Cyanobacteriia; order Cyanobacteriales; family Nostocaceae; genus Nostoc. The sequence continues at coordinate 60,310 of NZ_JBALDZ010000213.1, forward strand.
CAGAAAACTCAAAAAAATCACTCAAAGTTGCTTCTAATATTTGCCGTTCTTCATCTAGATGAAAAATTTGTTGCGAGTCGCCACCGGGGATTTGCAACGAAATAGTTCTATTTAAGAGTTCAAATTGTGCCCTTAGTAAATGGATTTTAGGATGACGTTTACCATTGACAAATCTACCCCGTTCGTCAATAATGGCAAACTCTCGGTCATATTGTAGTGCCCCACTGGCAAGAACTCTAGCGTTCTCAACTTCAACACCATCTAATGACTTAACTGGATACAGTAAAATCTTTGCTAGGTAAGGCGTCATAGCAATTTTGGATTTTAGGTCGCCCCTTTGTTGCGCTTCCAGGGCAATTTGGATTTTGGATTAAAGATTGGTGATTTAGGAGTCTCCAATCTAAAATCTTGCTAAATCTTTTCTGTGGAAAGCTCAAGGGACGATTTAGCTGCTTCCCCACTTTCTTGTTCTGACTTCTGGATTCTGACTTCTGAATTCTGAATTCTAAATTATGGATATACTGGCGATTTATCGATTCCGCCAACATGATTTAGAGGCCAGAAGCGAACTACAGCGCGTCCAATAATATTCTGGCGGGGGACAACACCCCAACAACGGCTGTCGTAACTACTGTTGCGATTATCACCTAGTACTAAATATGAATCAGCTGGTATGGTCTGGGGTTTTGCTAAAAAAGGCGGCTGTGGCCCTGATTGGCAAACATCAATGACTGTGGTCTGCCCAGAACTGAGGTAATTACCTTCTGGGAGAGGCTTATTGTTGATATAAACTTTGCCATCCTTAAGTTGTATTTTTTCTCCAGGTAAGGCAATTATACGTTTAATAAAAGCATCTTGATATTGTTCTTTTTGTAGCTCTTTTGTCGGTGAAAATACTACTATGTCGCCCCGTTGCGGGTCAGCAAATCTATACTTCAACTTATCGACAATAATTTTGTCTGCTTCCCACTGGTTTGGTGTACCATGCAGAGTCGGTTCCATTGATCCAGAAGGAATCCAGCGTGCTTCAGCAACAAAGGTACGAATTCCCAGAGCTAGAACAATGCTCAATACAATTGTTCTACCTAGCTCTGCGATCCAGGAATTATCAGGTTGTTGACTAGAGTTGTTATCAGACACTTGATTATGCATGAAATTACTTAACTTAACGAAAGATGTAGGTAATTAACTCGCCTAGTGAGACTTTATCTGTTAATCTTAACGGGAAATTAAAAATTTCCTAGTCATGTTTACATCTTGACTACCAATTTTAGATTGTGAAGGAGGCAGGAGGAAGGAGGTTTAAATTTAAAAGAGGCAACTCTTGGAGATGCTCTCGCATTCAACCCCATCTAATTTCAGTCCACTAAATCGGAGATTTTGGTGTGGGACTTAAACTTTGCTGCCTCTCTTGTTAAAAATAAACTTTTTTTTAAAGCGCCGCAAAAATTTGTTACTCCGATCGCGAATAAGTTTAACCTAAAAGCATGGTTCTCTGTAATACATAGCCTCCTATCTAAACTTGGTTATCCTTATGTCATCTCCAAAAAGTTTACTAATTCGCCGCGCTCGCATCATCTTACCCAATGGTGAACTGATGGTTGGGGATGTGTTGACGCGCGATCGCCAAATAGTCGAAGTTGCGCCAGAAATACCCCAAACGGCACTAATCACTGAAGTTGACGCAGAAGGCTTAACTTTGTTGCCAGGAGTTATCGATCCGCAGGTGCATTTCCGGGAACCTGGACTAGAACACAAGGAAGATTTATTTACCGCCAGTTGTGCCTGTGCGAAAGGGGGAGTTACAACATTTTTAGAAATGCCCAATACGCGCCCTCTGACAACCACACAGCAGGCTTTAGACGACAAGCTAGAACGTGCCTCACACAAGTCTTTAGTTAATTATGGCTTTTTTATTGGGGCAACAGCAGAGAATCTACCAGATTTGCTTTTAGCAAAGCCAACACCGGGAATTAAGATTTTCATGGGGTCGATGCATGGTCAGTTGCTAATTGATGGTGAAACAGCATTAGAGGCGATATTTGCGAAAGGCACTCGCTTGATTGCTGTTCATGCCGAAGACCAAGCTAGAATTAACCAACGCCGCCAAGAATTTGCCAATATTCACGATCCAGCCATTCACTCGCAAATTCAAGACGATCGAGCGGCGTTGCTGGCAACCCAACTAGCATTAAAACTTTCTCAAAAATATCAACGTCGGCTGCATATTCTCCATCTATCAACAGCGCTGGAAGCAGATTTGCTGCGTCAAGAGAAACCAAGTTGGGTGACAGCGGAGGTGACACCACAACATTTGTTGTTGAATACTAGCGCCTATAAGGAGATTGGTACTTTAGCACAAATGAATCCACCTTTGCGATCGCCCCATGATAACGAAGTTCTCTGGCAAGCTTTGCGCGATGGCGTGATTGATTTCATCGCCACAGATCACGCACCGCACACCTTAGAAGAAAAAGCTCAAGAATATCCTAATAGTCCTTCGGGAATGCCTGGGGTAGAAACTTCCCTCGCTTTGATGTTAACTGCGGCGATGCAAGGAAAGTGTACTGTAGCCCAAGTTGTGAACTGGATGTCTAAAGCTGTAGCTGTAGCTTATGGTATTCCGAATAAAGGAGCGATCGCACCTGGTTATGATGCCGATTTAGTACTTGTAGATTTAAATACATACCGCCCAGTGCAGCGCAAAGAACTTTTAACCAAATGCCATTGGAGTCCCTTTGAAGGTTGGAACCTCACCGGCTGGGCTAAAACCACCATTGTCGGCGGTGAAATAGTTTATGACAAAGGACAGGTAAATACGCAAGTGCGGGGTCAAGCTTTAACTTTCTTATAGCAAATATTTATTTAAGCTTACGTAGTAGACAAATAATTTTACATCAAAGTCATACTTGAACTGGCAAGATTTTCATCTATCCAGAGTCAAGACTAAACCAATGCGGTTTGGTTAAAACCAAAAGGCGAAAATCCTTGTTTTCCCCCTTTACCCTTTTAACCAAAGGGTATTGACTTGTCCCTGTATCAAAAATTGCAACTTGAAACCCTGAATTTATTTATAAGTGTTTCAAGTCAAATCTTCAATAACTACTCTCTTTCCACTATCTAAGATTACCTATTTATTTTTCTTTCCCCTACTTGGCGTCCAACTCTTACGAGACGCTGCGCGTAGGCGTCAGCCTCTCGCAGAGAAGGCGGTTCGTAAAAAAAGCTTAGGTATTCTTTCAGTCGGATAGAAGTAAACAAAATGAGATTATCTTGCAATTAATCTCATTTAATCCAGGTAATGTATTGGGAGCATCTCAGTTTTGCAAATATACCTGGCGATTAGAAATCGCGGCTATACAAACTAAGTCCGCCTACGCGGACTTAAGAAATTGGAAACCCGCGTAGGTGGGTAAAGTCTCGTGTAGCTGCGAATTCCATTCGCTAGGGCTTTTTACAAAAGTGAGATGCTCCCTAATGTATTCCCCAGAAACTATGCCCGGAAACATAACTATAGAAATAATCAAGGAGAATTGCCATGTCCTTCAGAATTTTGACTTTAGACGGCGGTGGTGTTCGTGGAATCGTTGCAGCACGAATCCTTCAACAAGTAGAACAAGAAATTAGAAATCAGGGTAAAGGAGAGTTTTTACACGAATATTTTGACCTAATTGCTGGCACTTCTACTGGTTCAATACTAACAGGAGGAATTGCTGTCGGAAAGACTAGTGATGAACTAATTCAACTGTATAGAGATCGGGGTAAAGATATATTCCCACCGGATAGAAAAGAGCGCTATAAAAACTTTCCGTCTATCATCAGATCAATTCTTGAGGTCTTTTCAGCATCGAAATATTCTCATGAGGGAATTACTAACGTCCTCAAAGATGCATATTCTTATACAAGAATCAAGGATATTGAAAAACCCATTATCTTGATTCTTGCTTACGATACCTTATATCGCAACACAACCTTTTTTACAAATTGTCATCCCGACTTAGGAGATCGATGGTACGATGACTGTTATTTATGGGAAATATGTACCGCTTCTGCTTCAGCACCCACTTTTTTCCCACCATATAAATTAGAACCTGTAGATAAACAAAAATTTGGTGATTGGGAATTCCCACACATTGACGGAGGAGTTTCAGCTAATAACCCTTCTCTGGCAGCTTTGAGTCTAGTTATGAGGGTCAGTCAGTCTTCAGTCCCTCGAGAAATCAAGGAACAATATAAACTGGATAATCTGCGATTGGAAGATATTTCTATCCTTTCTATTGGCACAGGTCAAACTGGTGAACCATATCAATATGAGCAAATAAAAAACTGGAGAGGTTTAGACTGGGTAAAAAATCTTACTAACATCTTTATGGAACCTACATCTGAGATTGGTAGTACGATTTGCCGACAAATTATGGGTGGATATGATTCTAAACGTTACTTACGTCTTCAGTTTGATTTAAATGAGACATTTAAACCTAAGCCAGAAGAGACTTATAGAGATCCTCGTATTGTATTACCTCCAGAAGATCGAACAAACCGATTTACAGGAGAAAAAGTTACTGAAGAAATAGATAATACTAATTCCGAGATTCTTCAGCAGTTAATAGATACTACCTCTGCATTTCTTGATCGAGGTCTTACGTACTATACCAGAGACGACTCCGGTTCTCCGATAAAAAATGCGATCGCCTCTTTTATTAGAGATAACTAGTACTTTGTCAAGCTAGCTTTGAGGTTTCGTAGTCAAGTTTTTACTACAAACTTGTTGACCATCAAGAATTTCAACTTGACAGACCACAGTGCATCCACGTAGGTATATTAACCTCAAATAATTTAGGATAAAACATCTCGTATTTCTACAGAACTTATCGTAGAAATACGAGATGTTTTAGTTAATATTTTCTTGAAATCAGTGCTAATTACAGATGTGAATATAAAAAATTATTGCTAGTTATAAGTGTTAAAACTAATTTAAAAAATTAAAAATTAGTCTCTTTTATGTATAGATTGTCAACTTAACTTGGGAATACTAAGTGTAAGGGAATTTAAGCGATGTATACAGAATTTGATTATTGTTTAATTTTTCTCTACTAGATTTCGTTGCTAAATGAATTCAGATTGCTTCTTTGAATGACAGTCAGGAACTAATCTGGTTCAACAAAACTGACTAAATTCTGTAAAAACTCTCATTTAACCCAACAACAGTTTATTTACGCTTGCTTGATTCGTACACCCATCTAAATCAGCTTTTAACTGCTTATTACAGCAATAAAGCTATTAGATGCCAAATCCTGAATATATATCCCGTTCAGTTAAGAATCCTGTAGGTTCAATACTATTCGGATAAGATATCTCTGCTTGGATTGACTCCCTTTTTAAGGTTATGAAGGGAAAGGTAGTCTCCCTTTTGAAAGAGAGCCAGTGCGTTACGAACTTTTCCAAACTTATAGTAACTGGCGTCAGTTTTGCTGACTGCCAATTTTCGATTGAAGAAAAGTCAACTTGAGATTTTTTAGTTGAGATAACAATGTTAGTAACTGACAGTGGTGAACGTGGTAGTGGCAGATAGGAGGAGTCAATACTGCTCGGATAAGCAGGGGAGGCTGGCGTTGCAGGGGAAGCAAAACTCAACGCCAGCCTCCATTTCTCCCCCGGCTATTGAACAGCTTGCCTCAACCAAGAAATTCCAAAACCTACGCAGTATTGGGAGGAGTGTAAATTTCACTCTCGACTATTTGCAGAAATTTTTTATAAGAAGAATTCAGGAGTCAGAATTCAGAATTCAGTATTAATTCTGTACGAGTGGGTAATGAATATTGGTTCAAACCGAGTGGAATCGTGGGCGAAACTAGTATTAAATATTCTCGCCTTAAAACTCTATCCCTTTATGGGTAGAGTATTCTGAATTCTGTTAGCGCAGCGGGGCGTAGCACATTCTGTATTCTGACTCCTGGTTTATCTTGCGAGCAAAAAAAGTGAAATTACTCATATTGGAGTCGGGAGATAAGCTTAAATCACAGTCATGACTTTGCTAATATCATAATTGAATGGTACGAGTTCGACTTGACGAGTACCCTCATCTCCATAGGTCAAACTCACACTCAGATAACTATCTGGCTTGTAGGGTAATCGTTCAGCCCATTCAATTGCCACAATTCCTGGTATGAATTCAACACCTTCCCAGTAACTTTCTAAATTCAGGGCTGCAACTTCTTGTGGTTCTAAGCGATATAAATCCAGGTGGTAAAGGGGGAGGCGTCCTTCCGTGTACTCATTAATCAGTGTGAAAGTGGGACTGACAATAGGTTCAACAATTCCCAAACCTCTGCCAATACCTTGAACTAGGGTAGTTTTGCCAGCGCCTAAATCACCTTCTAGTAAAATTACACTGCCAGGGGTCAAGGATTCACCAAGATTAATACCTAAGCTTAACGTCGCTTCTGCATCTGTAAGAAAAATTTTCATAATTTAGTCATTAGACATCTCCAGAAATTAAATATGCGTTATCCAGAATCCTTGTAGAGACGTAGCAGTGCTACGTCTCTACATTCATTTTCACCAGATGTCTATTAGTCATCTTCCTTAATTTTGAATTTTGTTAGCGCAGTGTAAAGCCTTCTCTTCTCCTGTCGGAGACGCTGCGCGAACGAGAGGCAACGCCTTCGGCATGGCAACGCTATGAGCGAGTCCGCGTACCCCTGCGGGGATCTTGCTACGCGCAGCGTCTCGTAGAGAGCGTCATTTTGAATTTTGAATTCCCCGAAGGGGCTGACCTCTACCGTACCACCGCAATAACACTCGTGCTAGTTTCTGCGGATTGTGACGTACAAAACCCGTTTCATCTTCATATAAAACATTAGCTGGAACAATCCTTCGCCCTAGCTGAGTTACAGCTTCTCTATCCAGAAAAACGGGATGGGAGTTTTGTTGGGCGTAGCGGATGAGTGATTGCTCTGAGGGGGATTTTTTGTGTATTAGTACAGCATCGAATAGCCGTCTTTCCCCACAAGCAGCATCAATTGCTCTGATATGGTCGGCAACAGTGTAACCTTCAGTTTCTCCTGGTTGAGTCATTATATTGCAGATATAAATACGGGGGGCATCTGTTTGAGCGATCGCATCGGCAATTTCTGGTACTAATAAATTAGGAATCAAACTTGTATAAAGGCTACCTGGGCCAATAATAATGTAATCAGCTTCTTTAAGTGCCTTAATTGCTGCTGGCACCGCCGGAGGATTAGCCGGAATGCAGCCAATTTTGACAATTTTGCCCCCAGCTTTGGGAATGCTAGACTCCCCATCAATACGGCGGCCATCGGCTAATTCTGCCCAGAGGCGAACATCACTGAGAGTTGCTGGTAGTACTTGTCCCCGCACCGCTAGTACTTTAGAACTAGCTGCAACTGCTTGTTCTAAATCTCCAGTAATATCACTCATAGCCGTTAAAAACAAATTGCCAAAACTGTGACCCGTTAACCCATCTCCAGCCCGAAAACGGTATTGAAACAATTCTGTTAATAACTTTTCTTCATCGGCTAGTGCAGCTAAACAATTGCGAATATCCCCCGGTGGTAGCACTCCAAATTCTTGGCGCAACCGTCCAGAAGATCCGCCATCATCGGCGACAGTGACAATTGCAGTAATATTAGCGCTGTAGGTTTTCAACCCCCTCAACAATGTAGAAAGTCCCGTACCACCACCAATTACCACTATTTTCGGGCCTCGGTACAATCGACGATGGGCCAGCAAGACATCAATGAGTTCCTCTCCCCCTTCTGCTCTCAGTACCTTAGTAATTGAGCTTACGGTGCGAGTTTGTCCCCAAAGCACTAACAGCAAGCCACCAAGCAGCACCAAAGGGCCACTGAGATAGTTAGGTAAGATGTTGGTGATTACTCCCAGGAAATCCTTAATCAACTCAATCATCAAAAAAATTGGGGTCAGCTTAATCCAGATAGCTAACCCCAAACTTGCCAGCAGTACACCCCCAACACTAATCAACAACCAACGTTTTACCGATAGTCCAGGGGATAACCATTTGAACCACTGGTTAACCCGATAGGAAGTACGAGAGCGCGACTGCTTTTGCAGGGCGTTGAGGGCTTGTCTCAAAAAACCAATTGACATACCTGATTCGGAGCAGTGCTACAAACAATAATTAACAGAAAACGTACACCACTTGGTTTAAAACCATAGGCGTGAAACTATTATATTTGTCAATCCCATTAGACTAAGAATAAGTGGTCAAGATTGCCAGTATTCCTAGTGAGAGCATTTTTCGGGTATTTAGACCCCAACTGAGAGACGAAGTAAAAAGTGGTGTAGTTTAATTACTTGAAAAGTACTCTAAAAAATATCCTGGCTTGGTAAAAGTAAATTTAATGGAAAAACGAATTTTAGGATTAGATCCAGGATTGGCAATTTTAGGATTTGGGGCAATTAGCTGCACACAAAATCCCAATAAAATACCAGAGACTACAGTAAATATGCTGGATTTTGGAGTAATTAAAACGTCAGCAGATGTAGAAATGGGACAGCGCCTATGTACCTTATTCGATGACTTACACACCGTAATGGAGGAATTTCAACCAGATTTGGTTGCGATCGAGAAACTATTCTTCTATCGGATGTCAAGTACAATCCTGGTTGCACAAGCGCGGGGTATAGTTATTTTAGTGTTGGGGCAGCGTCGTCTTCCCTACGTAGAGTTTACTCCTGCTCAAATTAAACAAGCTTTAACGGGCTATGGCAATGCCGATAAGTCGGAAGTGCAAGAAGCGGTGGCGCGGGAGTTAGATTTAGATGAGATTCCTAAGCCGGATGATGCTGCGGATGCGTTGGCGGTGGCTTTGACGGCTTCGTATCAGTTGTAGATGTAAACATATTGGCTGACTTGAGTGAACCCAGAGAAGAGTTTGTTGTTAGAATCGCAACTGCTTTAGAGACTTTAAAACTAGAGTGATTCCTGCTAGCAGTTGGCTCTACCATCCATTGCCAATGAGGATAAATGGTGCCCAGTAGTAGGGGTGGCTAAGATTACGGGAAATAGATTGTTCACCATGTCCCAATTTATAATTAACGCTACTCCGGTTGCTGTCGCTGCCTTGGCTATTGCTTTTGAGCATAGCGAGTTGCGCTTGGCGCAGAGCTTCTGTTTTGGTCATCTGACCTGTAGAAAGATTCTGGTAAAATTGCTGCATTAATTGGCTGGTGCTAGCATCGTTGACCAGCCAAAGCGAGGCAATAACAGATTTAGCGCCATTAGTAAGAAAGTAAAAACTCATACCAGACATTTCCAAGCCATCAGCATCTACTCCACCCAAAGCAGTTTCGCAGGCGGAAAGCACTACTAAATGGGTATCTGACATATAGTTGCCTAATGTTTGAATTTTATCAATGGTTAATGGCTCACCGCTACCAGAAAGGAGGTAAGAATTTTCTGGACGACCAGATTCAAATTTACCGTGGGTAGCTAGGTGCAATATCTTATTACCTGTGAGATTGTCGCGCAAAGAGCTAAAAGTAAATTTTTCATTGAGGAACTCTGAGCCGGGGAAAATGCCTTGTTGTGCTTTTCCCGACTGCTGAATGATTGTGGCTAATTCATTGGGGACATTTGATAAAGCATTAAACCCAGGAAAGGCTTTAGAGACTCCCATTGCTAAGACGCGAATCTCTTGCTTGTTGTGTGGTAAGCGCTCTTTGACATCTGTTAAGCCTGCATTCAGAATTGTGGAAACGCTATAACGCTCTATTAAATATTGTTGCCCATCGAACAAGGCTGCCATTGGAATGTAGCGGGTGGAACGGTCAAGGGAAAATACTAAATGATGGATATTTTTATCTTTAATCTCTTTCTCCAAAGGTTGGAGCAGCCAGTTATATAATTGTTTACTTGTGGTTTTGACCTCTCTCAAATCTTCAGGGCTGGACAGTTGGGTTCTAAATTGGTTTACCGTTTTCCAGAGTTGCAGTTGGTTTACAGGTGTTTCAAAGCTGCGGAAAACCACGCCCTTTTCTCCGGCTCTACTAGCCAGTAAAATCCGAATTTTGTCTTTCAAAACCAGGGGATAAATTAGGACTGTACCTGGTTCAGTCGTGACAATTTTGGCAGCAGTACTGCGGAGTTGTTCGGGTTCAAGGAGTGCGGGGTCTTTGGCAAGTCGGTCTTGCAGGGTTTTACGAAAGGCATTAGTGTCTTGCTGGAATTTTTGGGTTAAGACATCAAGTTGATCTCGTAGTTGGCTGAGGGTGCTACATTTTTTCTGCTCGCATTCATAAACCTGTTGTCCAAAGACGATGAGGGTGCCATATTTGTTGAGGATTTCTTCTTCGATGCGGGCTAAAGCAATTCCAGAGGTTTCGCCACCTGCTCTAGCATTGCGGGTAAAGTCGCGCAATTCTTGAATTTTCAGGAGTTCGAGAACTTGTTGAGCTTCTAGTAGTCTTCCTTGAGAGAGCAGCAGGTCAGCTAAACGGCGATAGGTATCTGCTACGGTTTGGGTGTAGGACTCTTGTTGCTCACGGGGTAATGTGCGAATGTCGTTGCGGATGCTCTCTCGCACATTGACTGATTGCTTGTAAAAGACAATGGCTAATTCTGATTGCTGCTGTTTTTCTAGTGACCGGGCAATATTATTGAGAGCAATACCCTCGCTTTGGCGGTCTTTGATTTCTCGGGCTATTGCTAATAGTTGTTGTTCATACTCAATGGCTTTGGCATAGTTGCCCAAATATAGGTTAGCAACTCCCAGATTGCCCAAAGCCTTACCCTCGCTTTCGCGGTCTTTGATTTCTCGCGCGATCGCTAATAGTTGCTGTTGATACTCAATGGCTTTGGCATAGTTGCCCAAATATAGGTTAGCAAGTCCCAGATTGCCCAGAGCAGCTCCCTCGCTTTTGCGGTCTTTGATTTCTCGCGCGATCACTAACCATTGCTGTTGATACTCAATGGCTTTGGCATAGTTACCCAAATAAAAGTAAACAAGTCCTAAATTCCCCAGAGCCTTACCCTCGCTTTCGCGGTCTTTGATTTCTCTGGCGATCGCTAACCATTGCTGTTGATACTCAATAGCTTTGGCATAGTTGCCCAAAGACAGGTAAGCAAGTCCCAGACTCCCCAGAGCCTTACCCTCGCTTTCGCGGTCTTTGATTTCTCGGGCGATCGCTAACCATTGCTGTTGATACTCAATAGCTTTGGCATAGTTGCCCAAAGACAGGTAAGCAAGTCCCAGATTCCCCAGAGCCATACCCTCGCTTTCGCGGTCTTTGATTTCTCGGGCGATCGCTAATAGTTGCTGTTGATACTCAATGGCTTTGGCATAGTTGCCCAAATAAAGGTAAGCAAGTCCCAGATTCCCCAGAGCCTTACCCTCGCTTTGGCGGTCTTTGATTTCTCTGGCGATCGCTAATAGTTGCTGTTGATACTCAATGGCTTTGGCATAGTTGCCCAAAGACAGGTAAGCAAGTCCCAGATTCCCCAGAGCCTTACCCTCGCTTTGGCGGTCTTTGATTTCTCTGGCGATCGCTAATAGTTGCTGTTGATACTCAATGGCTTTGGCATAGTTGCCCAAAGACAGGTAAGCAAGTCCCAGATTCCCCAGAGCTTTACCCTCGCTTTGGCGGTCTTTGATTTGTTGATAGAGTTTGAGCGCTTGTTGCCAAGACTGAAGCGCTGCCCCAAATTGACTTGTATTAAGCTGTTGAATTCCTTGTTGTAAAAGTTTGTCTGCTTCTGCTTTGGGGCCTTGGCTAGTCTGTGCTTGTGCTGAAGTAGAGAGTATGTAACTGTGAATGGGCAGCAGGTAGGGAAAAAGCACCAGTAGCAGAGGTGGCGTGATCCAGCTAACTAATCTGAGGTGCAGGGACATTACAGTTACAATTGGGGAGATTACTGAAGATTTTACCTAATGCATTACCAGGTTGCAGACTAAAGAGCATATTATCTGTATTTTGAGATACCGCTTAATCCTTAATTCAGGTTTGAGAAAGTGAAGTATGTCTTCCATTAAGCGTCGTCAGTTTCTACAATCGCTCGGTGCATCCCTAACAGTTCTGGGTATCAATCAACTGGGTATGCAGCAAGCGGCTTGGAATTACGGCAAGGTTCTCGCACAGGATACACGCCGGAAACGATCGCTGTTGGTGGGCATTAATGACTACCCTGGAACTAGTGCCCAAGACTTAAAGACACAAGGATTGTGGTATCAGTTAAAAGGGGCAGTAAATGATGTGTATCTTCAGCGAGAACTGTTGATTCATCGCTTTGGGTTTCATCCAGATGATGTTCTAGTGTTGAGCGATGGCCAAGCAAAGCGTCAAAATATTCTAGATAAATTTGAGCAGCACCTAATTCAATGGGTCAAGTCCCCAGATGATGTAGTAGTCTTTCACTACTCAGGACATGGCTCGAATGTGATTGACCCGAATCAAGTATTCACAGATAAGCTCAACGGAACCATTGTCCCAGTTGACGCAGATTTACCTGATGGCTATCCCCAAAAAGGTGGGGAAGTTAATGATATTACAGCAGGTACAATCTTTCTGCTGCGGGAAGCACTTGGGCGCAAAACTAAAAATGTGACATTCATTCTGGATAGTTGCTACTCTGGCGGTGGCGTGCGGGGGAATTTGATTATCAGGTCGCGCCCAGGTCATGTAGAATTGCGAGGCGACGATAAAATCACACAATTGGCAGCTAGTCAAGAAGAATTAGCATATCAGCAACGCTGGCTGACTGACTTGAAGCTGTCTCAGGCAGAATGGATTGAGCAACGTAGAAAAAATATTGTTAACGGTGCAGCTATTTTCGCCGCCCAGCGCAATCAGCAAGCGGCTGATGCAGCATTTGCTACCGATGTTCATGCAGGTGTGTTTACATATTCGTTGACTCGACAGCTTTGGCAGCAAACGAGTAATCAGGCGATGGGTAAAGTAGTTATAGCTGCTGCCGCGAAAACTGAGCAATTTCTGAAAACGGTGCAGAATTCGCGTGTGCAGAATCCGGATATTGAGGTAAAGTCCGGTAGCACTGACGATCAGCAACCGATGTATTTTGCCCCGATGCAGAAACCAGCAGCAGAGGCAGTAATTACAGAAGTCACAGGAAATGCTGTGAAACTGCTGCTAACTGGTGCAGAACCTCAAGTTTTGGAAGCCTTGGGTAAGGGGGCAATCTTTACTGTTGTGGACGATCGCGGACAAGCACAAGGGACTGTAAAAATTGAGTCACGCGATCGCCTGAATGCAACTGGCTTACTTCAAACTAATTCAACGGTCAAAATTACTCCGGGAACCGCCTTACAAGAACAAATCCGGGCAATTCCTAGCAATCTCAAATTACGGATTGGGTTAGATAAATCACTCAACAGTGAAGCTGCAAAACAGGCATTGCGATCGCTCTCACGAATTGAAGTAGTACCTTTACTAGAGCAGGAAGTACATTACATCTTGGGTAGAATGCTACCAGCCTACCGCCAAGATTTGGAGAAAAGAGCGATCGCCATCGCAGATTTACCACCTGTAAATAGTATTGGCTTATTCTCGGTGGGATTTGAGCCGATTCCTGGCTCATTTGGCGTAGCAGATGAAAAGATTAATGAAGCAGTCAATCGCCTACAGACGAAATTCAAGTTATTGTTAGCAGCCCGACTGATAAAACTCACACTCAATACCACTTCATCTCGGTTAAACGTTGTTGCTAGTCTTGCAGGTGCTAACACTAAGTCTTTGCTGGCAGAGTCGTTTACAGTGCGTGGGGGTAAGAGCTTATCTCCAAGAATTTCGCCAACGGTAAAATCTAAAACTCAGTTGATTGCTCAAATTGAGGTTGACAAACCCGTACAAATCTCTGTTGAAAATCGAGAAAGCCGTGACTTGCATATTGGAGTATTAATCTTTAGTCCTGATGGGGATATTGATATTTTGTTTCCCTTGAGTGATGGCAAGAATGCTGCACTGGTTTCGGCAGGGCAGACACTTCAAATCCCAAGTGAGGCAGAAATGAAAACAGGAGAAAAGATGACTTTTGGTAAACCCTTGGGGATTGTAGAGGTGTTGATTGTGGCGAGTACAGCACCAATTGACAAAGCTTTGAAACCGCTACAGGCATTGATAATGGAACAAAGGAGTGAAAAAAGAAGTGGTAGTCAAGTAGCTGAAAAAGCAGAAGAGGCGATCGCTAGTTTACTAGATGATCTGGCTAGCGAAACTCGCGGTGAAACAAAAACAGATATTCGCCAGTTTGATGTTCAACAGATGGCGGCGTTATCTATTACATTTGCGATCGTTGATTGTAAAGTAAAGAATTAATGCCGAATCTAAACCTGATGATAACTCTGATAATATCTGCGTTATGCTCAGAACAAAATCTTTAGTAATTCCACCAGTTTAAATTCTAATGTCCTTGCGACTGAGATTGCTAAGGTTGCTCATGCCGCCGATGTTGGTGCTTATTTCCTCACTGCTGCCGATTCCCTATTATTTTCTCTCTACTTCAGTACAAGCACAGACAAGCCAAGACCAAACAGCAGAGGCTGACAGGCTGTTACAGCAAGGAAATCAACAATTTAATATTAGTCAATATCAAGCGGCTATCCAGTCTTGGCAAAAGGCGTTAGCAATTTATCAAGAACTTAAAAATCGCAATGGCCAAGCCAACTCGCTGAATAATCTGGGCCTTGCTTACAATCAGCTGGGGCAATACGCCAAAGCCATAGAGTTATATCAACAGTCTCTGGCTATTTTTCGCGATCTCGGCAATCGCAATGGCCAAGCCAACTCGCTGATGGATCTGGGCCTTGCTTACAAACAGCTGGGGCAATACGCCAAAGCCATAGAGTTATATCCACAGTCTTTGGCTATTTTTCGCGATCTCGGCGATCACAATGGCCAAGCCGACTCGCTGATGGATCTGGGCAATGCTTACAGTTCCCTGGGGCAATATGCCAAAGCCATAGAGTTATATCAACAGTCTCTGGCTATTTTTCGCGATCTCGGCGATCGCAATGGTCAAGGCAACTCGCTGAATAATCTGGGCCTTGCTTACAATCATCTGGGGCAATACGCCAAAGCCATAGAGTTATATCAACAGTCTCTGGCTATTTTTCGCGATCTCGGCAATCGCGATGGCCAAGCCAACTCGCTGATATCTTTGAGCAATCCTTACTTTTACCTGGGGCAATATGCGAAAGTCATAGAGTTCCTTCAACAGTCTCTGGCTATTTTTCGCGATCTCGGCAATCGCAATGGCCAAGCCAAGTCGCTGATGGGTCTGGGCAATGCTTACTTTTACCTGGGGCAATATGTCAAAGCCATAGAGTTCCTTCAACAGTCTTTGGCTATTTTTCGCGATCTCGGCGATCGCAATGGCCAAGCCGACTCGCTGATGGATCTGGGCAATGCTTTCAAGGACTTGGGGCAATATGCCAAAGACATAGAGTTCTATCAACAGTCTTTAGCTATTTTTCGTGATCTCGGCGATCGCGATGGCCAAGCCAAGTCGCTGATAGGTCTGGGCATTACTTACAGTTCCCTGGGGCAATATGCCAAAACCATAGAGTTATATCAACAGTCTCTGGCTATTTTTCGCGATGTTGGCAATCGCAGTGGCGAATCCGTCTCGCTGAATAATCTGGGCAATACTTTCAAGGACTTGGGGCAATATGCCCAAGCCATAGAGTTATATCAACAGTCTCTGGCTATTAAACGCGATATCGACGATCATAATGGCCAAGCCAACTCGCTGAATAATCTGGGCAATGCTTACAATAAGCTGGGGCAATATGCCAAAGCCATAGAGTTCGATCAACAGTCTCTGGCTATTTTTCGCGATCTCGGCGATCGCAATGGCCAAGCCCACTCGCTGATGGGTCTGGGCGAAGCTTACAATAACCTGGGGCAATATGCCAGAGCCATAGAGTTTTATCAACAGTCTGTGACTATTTTTCGCGATATTGGCGATCACGAAGGCGAAGGGATTACTCTAACTGACATTGGCTCAACACTAGAAAAACAGAACCAATCAGAATTAGCCATTCTCTTCTACAAACAATCGGTGAATGTGCGAGAAGATATCCGTCAGGACTTACGAAAGTTATCCCGCGAACAGCAGGCATCCTACACTAAAAATATTGCTGCTGACAGCTATCGCGGTCTAGCATCACTCCTACTTCAAAAGAATCGGGTAATGGAAGCTTTGCAAGTCCTAGATTTGCTTAAAGTTCAAGAACTACAGGACTACTTACGCAACGTACAAGGCAAAGAGAGAACTGTAAAGGGAATTGAGTTATTCCCACAAGAGCAGAAAATCTTACAGGATTACACAACTATTCAAACTCCAGCTATCCGCCTTGGTGCTGAATTAGCCGACCTCCGCCAACTGCAAACTCGCACTCCTACTCAACAGCAGCGCATTCAAGAAATTGAAAAAATCCAGGCGCAAACTAACCAAAAGATGAGCGAGTTTCTCAAAAGTTCTGCTGTGGTAGCTTTATCCCAACAAATACAACAGACTGCCCCACAACAAAATCTTACTTTATCTGCTTATAAAGACCTGCAAATCCGATTAAATCGGTTAGGAAAACGTATCGCCCTATTCTATACCTTGGTTTTGGACGATCGCTTGGAATTGGTATTACTACCCCCAGGTAAACCACCAATCCGTCGTTCTGTGGCAATCAAGCGGACGGAATTAGAAAAAACAATTCAAACTTTCCGTCAAGATTTACAAGATCCAAATTCTGAGGTTAAAGAAACTGCCCAAAAGCTTTATAACCAATTGATTAAGCCAATAGAAAGTGATCTCCAACAGGCAGACGTACAATCAATCATCTATGCACCTGACGGACAAATGCGCTACATTCCCTTGGCTGCACTCTACGACGGTAAGCAATGGCTGACGGAACGCTATCAAATCAACTACCTCACCGCCCTTGCACTGACTAAACTTGAGCCGGAATCTATTAACGCTCCTCGTGTTTTGGCAGGAGCATTTACACAAGGTCGCTACAGTGTTCAGGTAGCAGGGCAAACATACGACTTCCAAGGATTGCGCTTCGCCAAGACCGAAGTTGAGGGATTAGGTGCAGCAATTCCTAACACTACTAAACTTTTTGACAAAGCTTTTAACCGAGATGCCATCTTATCCCAAATAAAAAACTACAGCATTGTTCACATGGCAACTCATGCTGTTTTCGTTAAAGGTGCGCCGGAAGATTCTTTTATCCTCATGGGTGACGGTAATCGAATTAACCTCAAAGAAATTGAAGAGTGGAAGTTGCCTAATGTTGCCCTAGTGGTATTGAGTGCTTGCCAAACTGCGCTGGGTGAAGAACTGGGTAATGGTTTGGAAATACTGGGGTTTGGCTACCAACTCCAGCGTACAGGAGTTAGAGCTTCGATTGCTTCTCTGTGGGAAGTCAATGATGGTGGTACTCAAACTTTGATGGATATTTTATATGCGCGGCTCAAATCAGGAAAAATAACCAAAGTTGAAGCTATCCGCGAGGCTCAGATTGCCATGATTACAGGTAAGAATCAAAGCAGCGACAGCAAAGACCGAAGTAGTGTGAAATTAACACCAGGAAATAGCGGACAATCTGCACCCATTTCTCTTAATCTCAGTCACCCTTACTACTGGGCATCATTTATTTTAATTGGTAATGGGTTGTAGATCAGGAACTGTCTGAGCAACAGTGTAAGGCATATTAAAGCCTGCCTAAGATATACTGGGGGTAAAATTATCAGTAATTTCCCTGATATTAACGGCAATGTCTTTCAGACTCAAGCTGGTTGGCTTATTCACATTGCAACTGCTGCTGACGCTTATTCCCTCACTTGTGCCGATTCCCGGTGAACTTCTCTCTATTACAGCACAAGCACAGACCAGCCAAAACCAAAAGACAGAAGCAGATAGGCTCTTGCAGCAAGGAATTCAACAGTTTAATACAAGTAAATTTGAGGCAGCGCTTCAGTCTTGGCAACAAGCACTAAAACTCTATCAACAAATCAAAGACCGCCAAAGCAAGGGTAAGGCTCTGGGCGGTCTGGGAGTTGCTTACCTATCTTTGGGCAACTATGCCAAAGCTATTGAGTATGAACAGCAATGGTTAGCGATCGCCCGAGAAATCAAAGACCGCCAAGGCGAGGGTAAGGCTCTCAATAATATTGGCTCGTCATTAGAGAAACAACAGCAACCAGAATTAGCCATTGTCTTCTACAAGCAATCAGTCAATGTGCAAGAGAGCATCCGCAAAGACATTCGCACATTGCCCCGTGAGCAACAAGAGTCCTACACTCAAACTGTGGCAGATACCTATCGCAGTTTAGCTGACTTGTTGCTCTCCCAAGGACGAGTTCTTGAAGCCCAACAAGTCTTGGAACTATTAAAAATTCAGGAATTGCGGGACTACACCAGAGATACTAGAGCAGGTGGCGAAACTCAGGGAAGTCCGCTAACTCCGGTGGAATCGCGTGTAGTTCCGCCTTATAATAATGTGGTGTATCTAGGTTTACAACTGACTGAATGCGAACGTCAACCCCCCTATTGCTCAAAACGCGATCAACTGCGATCCCTACGGGATCAAGCTAATACAGAATTCAATAAACAAGCAGATAAACTCAGAGCTTTAGCAAAGCAAGAACGCCAAAGAGATCCGGCTCAGATTCAGCAAGAAGAACTCACAGTTGCAGCACAAAAAGTAGTTCAATCCCAACCCAAGACGGTGTTAATTTATCCCTTGGTGCTGGAAGATAAACTCTGGCTGGTTTGGGGAACTCAAGCCGGAAAACAGGGGGTTGTTTTTAACAGCAAAGTTGTACCAGTAGGACGCAAAGAATTAGCTACAACAGTTGTGGAGTTTCGGCAATTGCTGGAACAACCAGGGGATGTCAAAGAGTTACAAAAAGTCAGCCAAAAACTTTATCAGTGGTTAGTTGCACCGTTACGAGCCGAGTTAGACAGTAATCATATTCAGAATTTGGTGTTTTCTCTTGACCGTTCCACCCGCTACATCCCAATGGCTGCACTGTTCGACGGCAAAAAATATTTAATTGAATCCTTTAATACCTCTATTATTTTGACTGCGGGGTTAACCGACACGAGCGATCGCCTTTCACCAAAAATTGAAAACGATCCCGTACTGGCTTTAGGGGTATCTGAGCAGGTTGGCGACTTCAAATCACTCCCCAACGTTAAAGATGAAATTAATGGCATTATCCGCAGTCAGACCAATGCCAATGGTATTTATCCAGGTTTGCCTTTAATTAATAAAGATTTTACCAAAGATGCTTTTAAGTATCTGATTGATTATCGGATTTTGCATATTGCTACCCATGCTCAATTTATCTCTCAAAACCCAGAAGATTCTTTTCTACTTTTGGGAGACGGTAATCAGTTTAAGATTCCCGAAGTGAAAAACTTAACTGATTTAGGCGGAATTCATCTGGTGGTGCTATCTGCTTGTGAAACGGCACGGGGTGGAGAAGATAAAGAAGGTCTTTTAAAGAAGGCATTGAGGTATCTGGTCTGAGCTACTATTTTCTTACCAGTGGCGCTAAATCTGTGATTGCTTCTCTGTGGCTGGTCAATGATGCCAGCACCAGCCAATTAATGCGATATTTGTATCAAAATCTCGCCACTGGCAAGATAACCAAAACAGAAGCCCTACGCCAAGCACAACTCACCATGATTGCAGGTAATCAGCAAAACAGCGATACCAAAGACCGAAGCAGTGTGAGATTGACACCAGGAAATAGCGGACAATCTGCACCCATTTCTCGCAATCTCAGCCATCCCTACTACTGGGCACCATTTATTCTCATTGGCAATGGATTGTAGATTATGTTCCAATCCAACATTTCAGCAACAACCCTAAAACAGGCAATTGAACAGTATGCTACTGTTTTACAAAGATTGGGGCAAGCGACAAAGCCAGCAACACCATCTGCTGTCACTCCGCCTAAATCTGAGAATACCGAACAGCCTGCTGGTACCCTGTTACATTCCACTGTAGAAGCTAAGACACCAAATACAGGTAATTCATCAGATGTGGTATCCTCAATAACACCTGTAAATATAACTGTCGCTGAGAATCAATCTATTCCTGCTCTTGTATTGGAAGTGCTGACTACGCGCGATCGCCTACAAGCTTTACTAGAAATCATCAAAACCTCACCAGAATTAGCCCCTCCCTCTGGCGAAAGCTTAGAAAAACTTAGCCACCTTGATGAAACATTGAGAAAACAAGCAGGAGCGATCGCACCTTTTACTCAATCTGCTGATTGGCGAGCCAGCTTTAGCCCCAAAGAAACCTATTGGTGGTGGTTTCTCAAAGCTCCCACAACACCGTGGAGCGATCGCCTTGATTGGCTATGGAGTGCTGTTTCTGTTAACTTCCTCACTGTTTCCCTCGGCTTAATGGGTGATATTGCCCCCCGCTTTCTCACAGGTGGCCCCGATTCCTTTGGAGCCTTTACAGTCAGCGCCCAAAGCGTCCTCACCCTTTTAGTAGCAGGCGGCGCACTGACAAAAGCTGGACAAGAAGCCCTCAAAAGCTTTCTCAAAGCTATTAATATCCCAGAAAAGTATTGGCATGAGCTAGGTGCATTCAGTTCTCTGATAGTAGTATGTATCTTCTTTAGTCTTCGCCAATCTTTACCACAAATTGGCACAAACTTTTATACAAATCCCGGAATTGAAAGCCGTAGAAACGGTGATTGGAGTAGTGCTGAATCACAATTTAAACGAGCTATTCAACTCAATGGCGATGATGCTCAAGCACATTTCCAATTAGGTTTACTTTACGA
The DNA here is from genome assembly GCF_036917155.1 of Nostoc sp. Classification (GTDB taxonomy): domain Bacteria; phylum Cyanobacteriota; class Cyanobacteriia; order Cyanobacteriales; family Nostocaceae; genus Nostoc. Next base: position 81,118 of record NZ_JBALDZ010000213.1, read on the forward strand.
AGACTTACAACTTATAGATCAAGCTCGTCCCCAATATCAACTAGCTATCCAAGGAGGTATTCCTGCGGCTACCAATAATTTGGCACGACTCAACATTATGAAAAAAGAATATACTGCTGCGGTTTCTTTATTACTCAAAGCATTAGATACAGATAAAAAACAACCCTTGGATACGAAAACTAAATATGCAGTTCTCAAAAATCTTGGTTGGGCAAGATTCAAGCAAGGAAACTACCCAGATGCAGAAGCAAATTTATTACAAACAATCGACTTAAAATCTCCTACAAAGCTAGAAAATTATGAAATTGCTGCTCCTCATTGCCTCTTAGCACAAGTTATGGAAGCTCAGAAAGATAAAAAAGGCGCGTTGGCACAATGGAAAACTTGCAATCAGTATGCCAATATTACTATTCCTGAACAAGATGAATGGGCTGCGATCGCTCAAAAGCGCTTAACACCCCAGGAGACAGATAAATGATGCGTAACAGAAAAATGCCAAAATTCACAGTCTTGGCACTAGCATTGGCAATCATCACCCTGCCATTATCTGCAATTGCCCAAACTGCCCGCATCCAATCTATTGCTGGCAAAGGTAAGGTGAGAGTCCAACGCGAAAAACGAACGGATTGGCTCCCTGTTCGCCCTGCAACGGAGTTATATCAAGGCGATCAAATTTTTCCAGACATTGGAGTTAGAGTTGATCTCCAATGTCCCGGAGTGAGTAACCCTGTAGTGGTAAGAGCAGGGGTAGTATCAGGTATGGGTTCCCTTTGTATTAACTGGGCAAATGCAGAGTCCAGAGGTTCTCAAGCTGCGGAAACATTGGGTGGAGTTGATGCTTCTATTCCCTATCTAATTACTCCCCGTCATGCTCTATTGCTGAGTGCTACTCCCCTACTCCGCTGGAACCCTGTATCTGGAGTTACAGAATACAGTGTTGAGGTAACAGGGATAAAAGGCTTAATGTGGAAAACCAAAACCAAGGCAAATCAGGTAATTTATGCTGGTAAGCCTTTAGAAGGTGGACTACCTTATTCTCTGATTGTACGCACCAATACGGGAAAATCTTCTCAGGAGGATATTGCCCCCAATAGTGAGCAAAAGGCTTCTAACCTAGAGTTTGTGATTCTACGTCAATCTGAAGCATCTTTGGTAAAAGCGCAAGTTGCCAAAATTTCTCCCATTCCTTGGAGTAACGAAGCTTCTGCTTTAAGTTTGGCGAGTTTCTATGGTAACTATGTTTTACCTGAATCTGTTATTTCAGCCTATAAATTGCCTGCTAATACCTACAAAACCTATAGTTTAACTGGTGAAGCGATCGCACTTTTAGAATCTTTGATTCAACAAGGAAAGCAATACCCTCTAATTTACCGTAATCTAGGGGATCTCTACTGGCAAATTGGGCTTGTCCATCTAGCACAAGCCAATTATCTCAAAGCGATCGACTCAGTTCAGGGATTAGAAGATATAGAAGATTGGACACTAGCTCAGTATAGTTTAGGGCAAATATATGCAGCGATTAATTACCCTAAGCAAGCATTGGAACATTATAGCCAAGCAAGAGTAGGCTATATTTTCCTTGGGGATTCAGGACGTGCAGATGTTCTCCAACGCCGGATAGAAAGACTCAAAAAAACCGCAGTTAATTCAGCAAATGTAAAAAATTAGCTTGGTTTTCAATGCCTTGGCGATTAGAAATCGCCGCTACACGAGACTTTACCCACCTCCGTGGGTTAAAAATCCTTGATTTTTCATGCTTTCCACGGAGGCGGACTTGGTTTGTGTAGTAGCAAATTATATTCGCCTAATACTTTTCAAACAGCATCTAAGTCCTACTAAAAAATTTGTAGTATCCTCTTGACATTATGTAAGTCTTATATTACAAATGTAATATGAACATAAAAAGTCCTGCTGGAGTCAGAATACAGGAGCGGAGCCGGAGACGCTCCGCCTCCGGTCAGAATACTCCACCTATGAAGGGATGGAGTTTAAATGAGGAAAAAGTTTCGAGCGTTGTTTTCGCCCACGTTCGCTTTTAGCGTCTCGTAGAGAGGGACGAGGTTTTAAACCAATATTCATCCGCTTTAACGTTTGCGAATTCAATTCTGAATTCTGGCTCCAGAATAGCTGAATTCTTCTTCATAAAAGCCTCCTCAAAGGCAAAACTAAAACCTCTCGGAACTGTGACAATTGCATAGATGCTACTTTTTGGGGATTAGTTTCGCAACTTCTTTCGGTAGTGCCTACTTTTGGGGCCGCGATTGGGGTTCGACTGCTCCGAAACCAACAAACGGACGGTTGCAGGATTCGGGTACCCTACGGGAAGGCAAAGCCTACGATTCCCGACGGCTCCACTAGGTCTGTCCCAAAAGTTTTGAGAGGTTAGTGGTGTTCAGATCCCCGACTTCTTCAAGAAGTCGGGGATCTAGCAGCCCAACAAAATTAATGGGACAGACCACTAGTGGTGTATCGCATTAAATTTGAGGGATAAGAGAACGAACCGCATTCGCGCAGCGTCTCCCCTTGGGAGAAGGACGCAAAGAGCGCAAAGGAAGAAGGAAAGAAGAGAAATTGAAATTTGATTCACCTATCATAATTAATGCGATAGACCACTAGACACTACTTCAATTGAAGTTGAGTACATCGGTGTTATTCAAACTTGGGTCTGTAGCTCTAATGGTAGAGATCCCGGATGTCACTTGTGCCCTGACAGAAAAAGCTTACATACTTGCTCAATGGTAGAGCGATCGTCTCTAAAACGATAAGTTGCAGGTTCAATTCCTGCGGTGTTACCACAGCTTTTTCGACTTGCGCGAGGTGTGAGTGTAACTCTCACAGGGAGGGTATCGGTTCAATCCCGATCAGATCCACTAATACAAATTCGTAATTAAAAAGAGGTGATTGCAATGGTTCATATTCGATTTGAAGGACGTTCTGTTGATCTCCCAGAGACACAACTAGGAATTGCAGCAGGGATGAATGATGTAGCAGTGAAAGAGCGGGTCGCTCGCCATTTAGATGTGAATAGCGATCGCCTTTCTGCTTACATAATCGATCGCCGCCCCAGTGGTGATTTGATTATCCGCCCTGAAGCTGTCTATGGTTAAAGTATTTAGTCTTCCGTGCCCCGACAGAAGAAGCATACATACACATTCATAACGGCCCTAAGGTAGTAAAGTTCGAGCGATCGAATAAGCGAAGCATGATTTCTAAATCTCTCGCAGATTTAGCGTGCGTGCCCACTGCCAATAGTTGGTAAGAGCGGCCGTAAGCTGTAAAAAGCTTCTTGAACTTGTACGGAATGATTTAAGACTTAAGACTTAATTCCGCGCCCTAACTTGTAAAGCCTACACACACTATCCGGCAACGGATCGCAGGTTCGATTCCTGCCGCTCCCTTTGATGGGAGCGTAGCCAAATTGGTATAGGCAATTGTGAAAACTGCTTTGCTAACTTGTGCGGAATTTCAATTATTTGAATTGTATTTGTATATAACCTTTATTCAATACAGAGATGAGTTCAATGATGTTAGCTAACTCATGTTTAATCACAACTCAATTAGTACAACTGCATTTAAATAACGTGATATATGAGCGAACATCGTTTGAGCGAGATAGTGATTGAGCGTCCTCGCGGTGGGATGAGAATTAGCCTCAAAAAGGTGACTGGCTTTAAGAAGCAATTATACAAAATCACCCAGGACGCAATTCAGGATGGGTTGTTGAATCCCTACCTGATTAAACCAATAAATAAATCCAAGCATCTTTCAGATCATCTTGGCCCCCTGCGTCGGTTTTTGCGATCGCAAGTCGGACAGCCTTGGAATGACGTTTACAGCAAACTATGTCAACGATTAGATCCCAACACAATGGCAGGAAAGCATGTTATCGATCATGTGTGGGGCTACGTTGAACGGTATGTAGAAATAATTGATGGTGGTTTTTATAGCAAGCCTTATCGAGGATATCGAAGTCAGCTAGATACAAACCATCGTGATCGCTTCTATATCCATCCTGAAACGGGAATTCTTTGTGGAGCCGAGAAAGTACCTCGAAAGCAAAAGCAAAAGCCGGAACAAACTGATATTGTCATCATTGATAACTATCATCAATACCACAAACTAAACGAGATTTGGTATTTAATTACCTTTGAAGATTTTCCACCGCCACCAACTCATTATGTGACGGATGTTGTCAAAGGTATAATTCATCGTTCTGCTGCAATGTATAGAGGTCGAATGATTTACGCTGTTAGTAAACAGCAGTGTAGTAAGAAGGAAATTCGATTTATTTTAAATCAACTTTCTCAAAACTAAAATTCTCACCTCGTGCCCTAACTGAAAAAGCTTACATACTAGCCGAATGGTAAGGCACTTGAATAAAGCTCAAGCAACTACGGGTTCAAATCCCGTGTGTGAATCAACAGCTTTTTCGACTTGCATGAGGTGATCTTATTTTATTTCAATATGGAGGTGAGAACGATGAAGAAGATTAATGATTTCAACATCGAGCCTGAAGATTTCGACGATTTCTGCTTTTGAACTATCAAGTAAACGTCGTCGTGGCTACCCATCTGAAAAAGCTGTCAAACGTGGCAATCGCTTTGTTCATGGCAACAAGGAACTACAAGAAAAGCTTGGTAACAATGACCTTTGTCCTTGCGGTTCTGGCCGCTGCTTTCAAAAAGTGCTGTCGCAATAGCGGCAGATATGATGGCAGCTTACGCAGCTAAGCTAATCGTCATTCATTTTTCCAGACTGATTCGCTTGTAGTAAGGGCTTCAGCCCTGGTGTTATGCAACTTAAATGCTCATTAGCTTACTATTTTTAGGGAGTAAGAGCAAATTCGATAATTTTCCGCTCATTACCCACTCCCCAATCCCTAATCCCCAGTCCCTTTTACTTGGCAGTTGTTGCCGCGCCCCAATCGCGGAAGCTTACATAACTCTGCATAAGTTATATCCAATGCTTCCACAACTTGCGCGGTGACTTGATCGCCCCGCATGCAACATCTGCCTCCTGCAATTTTGGATTTTAGGTTGCAATCCAAAATCCAAAATCTAAAATCCAAAATTCTTAGAGGAGGTTCATAATGAATACCGCAGAACGTGACCTGCGTTTGGAAATGCTCAACAGTTTGCTGACAACTCCTCACCGTAAACTTGAGCAAGTCGCAGAAATTCATCAGTTAATTATTGAACTCGATCCCATCTTTTACGGACACCTGGCAGTTTGGTATCAGCGTCATGGTGATGTCCGTGACCACAAGGAAGTGTTTGTTGCTCATTTGTTAACCAGCAATTTGACTGAACACCGAGATGCTGGATTTATGATGCTGCAAGAGTTTCCACCTTATCAGGTAGCTCGTGTAGTTGACTTCATGAAGCAACAGCAGAATAAATTGCCTCGTTCGGCTCGCACTGCGGTGCGGCGTTATTTAAAGGTGCGGGAGAGCAATCCGGCTCTATTTGATCGCGCTGCGCTACGAGGTCGTAAGGCAATGAAGCACTTGTATGCTTCGCTGCACATCAAGCCAAATGAGCGGGCAAATGCGATTCTGTTTGGCGATACTCCTCCAGAGGGTTCCTTAGCAAATGTGCTGAAGCAGCTTGCTAAAGCTGAAAGTGCCGCCGAACAGGCACGGCTAATTGTGGAGTTCAACATTCCTTACACGATCGCCATTGGTACCATCAAGCAACTTACACCAGTTGTATTGGTGGCGTTAATCAACAGCATGACTCCTCAAGAAGCGATCAACAACCTCAAGTCTCTCCAGACTAGAGGTGCAATGGATCACCCACAAGTTAAGAAGCTGATTGATTCCAAGCTGGAGTTAGCGTCTAAGAGTGGGCGTGTCTCAGCATTCAAAGCCCAGATTGCCACAGACGCAGGAGATTTTGACGCAGACACCGTTGCCCAACTGGAAAAGGTGACAAACGAGCAGGTGAAACGGCGTGGTGCGATCGCACGTCCAACCGCTTTACTGGTGGATAAGTCTGGTTCAATGGAAAATGCGATCGCGACGGGTTTGCAACTCGCTGCCCTAATCTCTGGTATCACTCAGGCAGAACTGTTTGTCTACGCCTTTGACACAATTCCCTATCCTGTTACAGCAAAGGGTAAGGAGTTGACCGACTGGGAGCGCGCCTTCCAGTACATCAATGCAGGTGGTGGTACTAGTATCGGTTGTGCATTGGAAGCAATGCGGCGGAAAAAGCAGGTGGTTGACCAAATCATCTTGGTGACGGATGAGGGCGAAAATGCGGCTCCTTACTTCGGTGAAGTTTACAAGAACTACTGCCGGGAGTTGGCGATCATGCCCAATGTGGTGATTGTCCGTGTGGGTACTCATTACAACTGGGTAGAGAGTCAACTGAAGCAGCAGCAAGCACCTGTAGATACGTTCACTTTCGCGGGTGACTACTACAGTTTGCCGAACATCGTCCCACTCCTGACGCGCCCTTCTCGTCTAGATCTGCTGATGGAGATTCTGGATATGCCGTTGCCTGTAAGAGAGGATAAATGAGGTTAGAATGTGCCATTGCCTATCATTTATGCATGGTAGGCAATGGTTTTCATATATCCTATTACTCCTAATCGGTTGGTTCCAAATTTATGTAGTATATTGTATTATATTAATATCCTGCGTGCCCCAACTCTTGGAGCCTACATACTAGTACGAGAGGAACGGTACACTGTCAAATACAGTGGGCGTGTGTGAACGGGGAGTGCGAAGAACCTGGGAGGCAGGCTTAAAAGTAGCCATCCTTAAAAGAGTGTGTAACAACTCACCAGCGGAGTCCCTCTAGTAACTGAGAACACGCAATGCTCCACCAACTTGCACGCAGAATTATATTCATTCGTAATTAAGAAAGTGAGATTTCATAACGGTTTCTAGGGTTGCATTGGCAGCCTTATTTTTTAAAATTGGTATTAGTTATGACTAACATATTTAAGCTAATCAACCAAATTGCGATCGCAGAAGCACAGTTATATACCACCCAATTCCTTGCGCCCTGTGTCAAGGGTGGACGAGTTCGCACACGAGTAGCCGGGATGATCTACACCTTCAGTCCAAAGCCTAGTAAATTTGAAGGTTGGGGCATCTTTCAGGCTGTGGATGAAAAAACAGCAAGGGTTGTGGAAGAAGCAGACTTACCCCAAATTGCAGAATATCTGCAACACTTTTCCCAAATACGACTGCGGTTAGCACATCTGTGGGTTTGCACATAAGATGAAATTTGGACAACGTAGTTACAAGGGTTTGGGGCGACTAGATTCGCGCATAAAGTGAAATTGAATGTGGAGTG
>NZ_JBALDZ010000214.1:0-9418 GCF_036917155.1 Nostoc sp.
CAATTAATTTATCACGGTTGGCTTCATCGTGAAAGCTTACTGAGGGATAACTGCTCCCATGCTCCCGTTGAAGTAAGAAGTAAATGTCTAGACAAGTCTAGTATTTATATAGCAGACAACTATGCAGGATTAGGTTGGGTTCGGCTTTGAAGTAGCTGGATAATTGCAGCTTTTTCTAAGATTCCAACTAGGACACCATTTTCACGAACTACGGGAAGCACAGATAATTTTTGTTGTTCGAGTAACTGCATAACTTCCAGCAGAGGTTGATCGGATTGGACTGTGGTAGACTCGGCAATTGGTCGCATAACTTCTTTGACTTGAGTTTCTGACCACAGTGCTGTGGGGATGGTTCGTAAATTATCAATTGCGATCGCACCTACTAATTGTCCATCATCATCTGTTACTAAGAACCGATGCCAGTTTTGCCCACTGATGACTCGCTCATCAGCAAACTCTCTCAGGGTAAGACTAGCAGATACAATCGGGCTATCATGAGTTACGGCATCTTCGGCTGTCAAACCTGTGAGTTTTTCTTGCACTCTGGCAAATTGAGCCGAATTACCAGCATTTTGCAACAAGAAGAAGCCAATTAACAAGTTCCAGAAGTTACCGGAGTTGCCAAATAATAGTAGGGGAAGTACACCTGAAAGAATTGCTACCCAACCAAAGATTTGACCGACTCGGCTAGCAAAGGTTACACCTTTATAAGGATTACCTGTAATTTTCCAAACGATGGCTTTCAGTATATTTCCGCCATCTAAGGGCAAGCCAGGAATCAGGTTAAATAGGGCTAATGCCAAGTTAACAGAAGCTAGAACACCAAGAATTGCAGCTAATGGGCCTGATACAGCAGTAGTAACACCAATCGCTGTAACGATACCGCATAGTAGTAAACTTACCATTGGCCCAGCGATCGCTACCCAAAAAGCTTCACCTGGAGTTTTCGACTCTTTTTCTAAGCTAGCCAAACCGCCAAATATAAACAGTGTGATGGATTTGACATCGATTCCCTGACCAATGGCAACGAAACTGTGGCCTAATTCATGGGCGACGACAGAGGCAAATAACATCAGCGCTGTCATCAATCCTAGTAGCAAAGCTAATCCCGCAGATAATTGGGGAAATTGCGCCGCCAGTCCACTACTATAGCTCCAAGTTACCAAACCCAGAACTAAAAACCATGACGGATGGATATAGAAGGGAATTCCGAAGAGATTACCAACGCGAATTGTGCCATTCATGTCGTTCACCTTTGATTTCAGCTTCGAGAGGTTTGCTTTCTTCCTTCTCGATGTCTTTAGTGTAACGAAAGGTTAAGAGATTTTAATCTTCGTGATGGTAGTGGTCTCCGTCCGTAAAGGTGTGGTTATTAGTCATGGGGCATGGGGCACAAGAGGCAGAGGTGCGGAGGGGAAAAACTTACTGCAACTTCTCCTCTGCTCCCCATAACATGAGTGTTTGCTGGGCAAAATTATCCAAGAATTTGGGCATCCTAATAAAAACGATATATTGAAGGGTTGATTATGCCAAGTTCCAAAATCTGCCGGCGGTCTTTTTTGTTTTTAGGAGGTGCTGTCTTGGCACAAGGATTAACATTGGCACTTCCCGCAGCCGCCCAAACTGTACAAGTGAAGAGGGGTAAGGTAAATGGTTTTTCTTTTTATCAAACTATTATTGACCTCACTGACCCCAAAACTTTCATTACTATTGGTTTAGCGAATAATGCAACTTTGGCTAATACTAATCAAAAAACTAGTGGTGATGAAGAATTTAATAACCTAGTGGCTCGTCATCGTGCTGCTGTCGTTGCTAATGGTACTTTTTTTGCCAAGAATTCCCAGAAAACAGTGATGGGTAATATGGTAGCGGCAGGGAGATTCCTCAAATACAGCCAGTGGGAAAATTTTGGTACTACTCTGGGGTTACGAGTTGGCAACAAACCAGAAATGTTGACAGCACGGGTTGATGGTAAACCGCAATGGAATCAACATTGGTTGTCTATCACCTGCGGGCCTCGACTGTTGAGACAGGGACAAATTTGGCTGAAGCCGGATATTGAGGGATTTAAAGATCCTCATGTTTTAGGTACCGGCGCACGAACTGCGATCGGGTTTCCTGCTGATGGTAAAAAGCTATTTTTGATAAATTTTGATAGTGGTCTAACTTTACAGCAAGAAGCGCAGGTGATGAAAGCGATCGGCTGTCACGAAGCGATGAACTTAGATGGTGGTGCATCGAAAGCCTTTGCTGCTAATGGTAAAATTTTAGTCCCCGCCGGACGCCCACTAACTAATGTGATTGTTGTTTATGATGGCAAGAATCCTGCTCCTGCTGATTTGCAACAGTCATGGGTGAGGTTTCAGAAAGGCGATCGCCCCATAATACCTAGTGCTTAAAAAATAGATAATATTACCTCGTGGAAGGCGCTCTTGCTGAAAAGCGATCGCCGCTACAATCTTTTAGTGCAGACTTGTTAATTATGTACCCACCTGATTTAGCATCGCCCTTATTTTAGAACTGATACGGCTTGAAAATGCTGAGAGTGCGAAAGCGTTAAGCCGAAAATATACGGATACAGTATTGACTCTTCCCATACCAGGAGTTGCAATTTCTCTTGATACGCTAGACGACTACGAGCAGCTACTATATATTTTATAAATCGGATAGGATGCTTAACCTACAATATATAGTGCTATATCTTTGTAGTTAAAAATTTAAATAAACTACGAAGGCTTAAAAAATCACAAAGCCGACTTTTGCAACACAACCGTATTTGATGGCTAATTCAATTGTTTCAACAAAACGGCTCGGTAGCCAGTTAATTCGCTGGTTGCTTGAAGAAGACCGACGACGAGAGAAAGAAGGACCTTACCGCAAAGAAGAACCACATCGCCAGCATTCTTGGTGGCAGGTAATGTGCTTGACTGGTGTAGATTATTTCTCGACCCTTGGTTATCAACCTGGGATTGCAGCACTGGCGGCTGGCGCTCTTTCTCCTATAGCTACCCTAATTCTGGTTTTGCTGACGCTCTTTGGAGCATTGCCAATCTATCGGCGCATTGCTGCTGAAAGCCCTCATGGTGAAGGGTCGATCGCAATGTTAGAGCGTTTGCTCCCCTGGTGGCAAGGTAAATTACTTGTGCTGTGCTTACTTGGCTTTGTGGCAACTGACTTTATTATTACCATTACTTTGTCAGCTGCTGATGCTACTGCCCATATCATCGAAAATCCGCTAACGCCAACTTGGCTTCACAATCAGACGATCGCAGTTACTCTAATATTAGTTGCATTACTAGGTGCAGTTTTCTTGAGAGGTTTCCGAGAAGCCATTGGAATTGCAGTAGTTTTAGTGGCAGCTTATCTGCTGTTAAACTTTATTGTCGTTAGCGTCGGTCTGTATCAGATTCTAGCTCACCCAGAAGCGATCGCGAACTGGCAAACTGCACTTTTTGCACACCATTCCAACCCTTTAATATTAATTGGTATCTCTCTGCTTATATTCCCCAAACTAGCACTGGGATTGTCAGGTTTTGAGACTGGTGTTACCGTTATGCCCCTGGTAAAAGGCAGCAATAACAGCACTCCACAGCATCCCAAAGGGCGGATTCGGAATACACGCAAGCTGCTTACCACTGCTGCGCTGATTATGAGCTTCTTTTTGCTTACCACCAGCTTTATAACTACTTTACTGATTCCAACCGCAGAGTTTGCATCTGGAGGCAAAGCCAACGGACGGGCCCTTGCTTATTTAGCACATCTTCATTTAGGCAATGCCTTTGGCACTATTTACGATTTAAGTACTATTTCTATTTTGTGGTTTGCCGGTGCGTCTGCAATGGCAGGGCTGTTGAATATTGTGCCTCGCTACCTACCACGCTATGGTATGGCACCCAATTGGGCACGAGCAACGCGACCTTTGGTGTTAGTCTACACAGCGATCGCTTTTGTTGTCACAATTATCTTTAGAGCAAGTGTAGAAGCCCAAGGTGGGGCTTACGCAACTGGTGTACTTGTGTTAATCACCTCAGCCGCCTTTGCCGTCACCCTATCCGCTCACCGTCATAGACAGAAGCGGGCCAAACTCGTTTTTGGAATCATTACACTGTTATTTTTATATACCACCATTGTCAATATCATCGAAAGACCAGAAGGGATTAGGATCGCTGGGTTTTTCATCGGTGCGATCATTTTTACCTCCCTAGTTTCTCGTGTTTGGCGTTCAACGGAACTGCGAGCAGAACGAATCGAAGTTGACGAACTTGCTGCCCAATTCCTTGCCGAAGAGAGCCAGGGAGCAATACGGCTAATTGCAAACCGCTTGAACACAGGCGATGTCCTAGAGTATTTTATGAAAGAGAAAGAGGTGCGCGAGGACAACCATATTCCACCCAACGATCCAATTCTGTTTCTAGAGGTTCATGTATCAGATGCTTCGGAATTTGCGGATGCGATCGTAGTCAAAGGGGTGCAAGTTGGTGATTATCGCATTCTTCGGGCTGAGAGTGCAGCAGTACCGAATGCGATCGCAGCTTTACTACTCTATATTCGTGACCAAACAGGTAAGATTCCCCATGCTTACTTCGGCTGGGTTGAGGGAAATCCCATACAATACTTACTGCGTTTTATCTTGTTTGGTGAAGGTGACATTGCTGTAGTTACCCGTGAAGTCCTCCGCCGTGCTGAAAAGAATCCCCAAATGCGACCTGGTATTCATGTTGGGGGTTGATTTCGGAGTGCTGATTTAAGATTGCTGAGTGCTGAGTGTGAGTTCTGAGTTTAATTTTCTGCGTAAGTTCCCTAAGTCTATAAGATTTAAGAGTGCTGTTAGCGGTAGCGCGGCGTTTAGCCCGTGCTGAGTTCTGAGTACTTAGTGCATGATAATTAAAATCACTCAGCACTGTTTCGTTAACAGAGTTCTTTTTTCTCGTTGTTCCCTTGTCTGCTAAGAGTGCAGCAAATAAATTAGTGATAGGAGTAGCGATCGCAGCTTCAGCCTCAAGGTGGAAGAAATTGCCCTAAAATTTATGTAAGTATGAGCCGCTGAATCTTAGATTAACTCTAATGCCAGACGCGGAAAAGTCCCAGAACCAGCTGGCTAATGACAAGCTGATGCATCGGCAAGTTAGTAAAAAAACCAATTATTCACTAGTCGCCAGTGGAGAAGAGGGAATGGTGCTTCAGTTGGCTGATGGCACTATCCAGGCTTGTAATGCCGCTGGCGATCGCATTTTGGGACTAACCGCAGAAAAACTTGTGGGACAAAATTTGCTCGATCCCAAGTGGCAATTTATTCATGAAGATGGCACTCCTTTACTCAGTGAAACTCACCCTATAAGTGTTACCCAAAGTACAGGTAAACCTTGTTTAAATGTGGTGTGTGGCTTTTATAAACCAAATGGTGAGCTAGCCTGGCTATTGTTTTCCTCTCAACCTCTGTTTCAAGCAGAAGGAAGCAATCTCTATGCGATCGTCACAACTTTTTCAGATATTACGGAATCTAAGGACGCCCAGCTTGAGCAGAATGCTAATTGTGAACCAGATACTCAACGAGTTGATACAGATGAATTTCAGATACTTTGGGATAGTCACCGTCTGTTTCAACAAATTGCTGGCACTCTTGCAGGGATACTCTACATTTATGATCTAATTGAGCAGCGAAATTCTTACGTCAATTATGAAATTGCTCAAAGCTGGGGCTATACACCAGCCGAAATCCAGGCAATGGGAAAGGATTTTACCCAGCTTCTACACCCTGAAGATTTGGCTCGACTCCCTAGCTATCTTGAAAAATTTAATTCTGTTCGTCAAGGTGAAGTCCTCAGCTTTGAATACCGGATTCGACACGCCAATGGAGAATGGCGCTGGTTTTGTAGCTATGACACTTTGCACAGTAGAACTGCTGATGGATTGCCGCAATATCTTTTGGGGATCGCTTTTGATATTACAGAGCGACGACATATAGAAATTTCCCTACGACAAAGTAATGAAAGGTTTGAGTTAGCAGCGGCGGCGGTTAATTGCCTAATCTATGACTGGGAGATTGGGAGAAATACTGTGGAAAGAACTCAGGGTCTAACCCAGGTTTTTGGCTACACACAACAAGAAACTGAACCTACCTTCGAGTGGTGGCAAGAACGTATCCACCCCGATGACCAACAAAGAGTTAACGACCAATTCATCGCTAGTATGGCCAATGGAAACCGTTATCGCATTGAGTATCGAGTGCGTCACCAAGATGGCCGCTATTTGTGGGTGGAAGACCAAGGGTTTGCAGTCCGGGATGCAAATGGTCAGGTAGTTAGGGTAGTTGGTGCTAGTACTGATATTACCGAACAGCAAGCGGCGCTACAGGAACGCCAGCAAATTGAAACAAATCTGCGTGAGAGTGAAGAACGGATTCGGTTGGCTACTAATGCTGCTGAACTGGGTATGTGGTTTTGGAATATCACCACCAACGAGGTAATTTGGACAGAGAAATGTAAGCAGCTGTTTGGAATGTTCTTAGAAGCCGAAATCAGCTTTGAGATTTTCCTCAACTGTGTACATCCAGAAGATCGCCAATGCATTCATGAAGCGATTGCCCACTCTATTGAAGAAAAGGTTGACTGTGACATAGAATACCGCATCCTTTGGTCTGATGGTAGTATTCATTGGATTGCTGCTAAAGGTCGAGTCTTTTATGATGCCCAGGGTCAGGCAGTACGGATGATGGGTACTACTCAGGATATTACCCAGCGCAAACAGGTAGAAAATGATTTGCGCCAGCGCGAAACTCAATTAAGGCGGTTAGTTGATTCCAACATTATTGGTATTATGTTCGCCACTCCTGATTACATTACTGAGGCGAACGAAGCTTTTTTAGAAATGGTGGGTTATACGCGAGAGGAACTATTAGCGGGTAAATTACGCAGACAAAACATGACCCCACCTGAATATCACGCTCTTGATCGGCAAGGACTAGAACAACTTTTAACGGTTGGGATATGTACTCCCTTTGAAAAAGAATACATTCGCAAGGATGGTTGCCGTATTCCTATATTAATTGGTGGTGCCTTAGTGGAGCGAGATCCCGCGTCTTGGATCTGTTTTATTCTTGACCTAACCCCCAGGAAGCAATTAGAAAAGGCACTCAGGCAACAAGCAGAGGAACTCAAACAGGCAAACCGAAATAAAGATGAGTTTCTCGCCATTCTTTCTCATGAATTGCGATCGCCCCTTAACCCGATTTTAGGCTGGTCATCGCTACTCAAAAGCCGCAAATTTGATGAAGCTACTACCAATCGTGCTTTAGAAACCATCGAAAGAAATGCTCAATTGCAGATTCAATTAATTGATGAGTTGCTAGATGTATCTCGAATTATTCGCGGTAAGTTGAACCTGACTTTTGCCACTGTTAACCTGGTAGCTGTAATTGATGCTGCATTGGAGACAGTCAGGTTAATCGCCGAAACCAAATCTATCCAGATTCAAGTACAGGTTGACCCCAATGTTGGTAAAGTGTTAGGCGACTATAATCGCTTACAGCAAGTTGTAGGGAATTTACTCTCGAACGCAGTCAAGTTTACTCCCTCTCGTGGTTCAGTGGAAGTTAGCCTATCATTGAGTCGTGAATTTACTTCCGACTCAGCACTAATTCAAGTTAAAGACACAGGTCAAGGTATTTCCCCTGAATTTCTACCCCACGTATTTGAATATTTTCGTCAAGCTGATAGCAGCACAACCAGGAAATTTGGGGGACTGGGATTGGGATTGGCCATAGTTCATCACTTAGTAGAGTTGCATGGTGGTACCGCAACAGCAACTAGTCCAGGAATTGGACAGGGAGCAGTTTTTACTATTAGACTGCCCGTGATGAAGGAAACTGAGGGAGCAGTGGGAGTAAGGGAAGTAGGGGAGAAATTAAACTCATCACTTCTCCGTGGACTACGAATATTGATTGTTGATGATGATGTTGACACACGGGAGTTTCTGCACTTCTTGCTACAACAGAATGGGGCATTGATAACTGCTGCGGCATCTGTAAATGAGGCGATAGGCATTATAGCACAGACTGCACCTAATTTATTAATCAGTGATTTAGGAATGCCAGAAATAGATGGCTACAGCCTAATTAAGCTGCTCAGAGCCATGCCCAAAGAGAAGGGTGGGGAAATTCCAGTGATCGCTCTTACCGCCTATGCTGGAGAAAGCGATCGCGATCGAGTCTTAGCAGCTGGTTTTCAGAAACACATTGCCAAACCAGTACAACCAACTGAATTACTCACCTCAATTGCAGATTTACTAGGGCAAAATCATGACTAAAACTCTATTTCTGTTCATTGGATTTTAGGCTGAACCAAACCGTATTGGGTTATAAAAAATACACTATCAGAAGGTTCATTCTAATTCCCGGCGTCCTTCCAACGCCCTCGCCAAAGTTACTTCATCTGCGTACTCTAAATCGCCACCCACAGGTAAACCAAAAGCAATCCGCGTTACCTTCGTAAATGGTTTAAGTAGTTGACCGATATATAGGGTTGTTGTCTCCCCTTCGACACTCGGACTAATTGCGAGAATTACTTCTTGCGGCTTTTGCTGACTCACCCGGCGCTGTAAAGCCAGTATAGTCAACTGCTCTGGGCCAATTCCATCAATTGGCGAAATCACCCCGCCCAAAACGTGATACTTACCCTTGTATTCGCGGGTTTTTTCCAGCGCAATCACATCACGAGGATCTGCCACAACACAGATAGTGTTGTTGTCACGATTGGCATTGCGGCAAATTTCACAAACAGGTTCAGCAGATAAGTGGAAGCAAACAGAACACAAGCCTATCTGTTTTTTTGCCTCAATTAAAGCTTGTGCCAAAGCTTCTACTTCTGCTTCTGGTCGCTTCAAAATATGCAAAGCCAGTCTTTGGGCGGATTTGGGACCAACTCCCGGTAGGCGTTGCAATTGCTCAATTAACCGTGCTAAAGGGCGTGCGTAAACCGTTGTCTTGTCTCCAAAATATTTTTATCTTAACTATAATGATGACATTTTTCGGTTACTTCCATCTCTCTGGTATAGCGTTTATTATGGAAGCTGTGTAAAAACTGCGTTAAAACAAGTCGCAAGTCGCAAGTCGCAAGTCGCAAGTAAGTTTTGTGACGGGGATTTAGACCCCGACCCAAAACTTACCGGTTATTGAACCGGGGGACTTAAACCCACGGTACTTTGTTAAATCATCCAAATCTGCATTTTAAAAGTACGAATATTTAAACAAAAAGCGCCCTCCTAATCAGGAGAGCGCTTTTTAATTTAGCGAAACTAGAGAATTAACCGTTGATAGCAGGAGCGGTAAGAGCTACAGGAGCAACATCACCAGCCGCCAAATCTAGAGGGAAGTTGTGAGCGTTACGCTCGTGCATTACTTCCATACCCAGGTTAGCGCGGT
>NZ_JBALDZ010000215.1:0-133456 GCF_036917155.1 Nostoc sp.
ATTTATAGCTACGGAGCAGCTTTTTTCCATTCTCCTAAAAATGGTGTCATATACTACTATTTTTTAGCGATCGCAAAAGTTTTCGGTCTACTGAATATGGCTTGGCTTTCTGTATCAAGTTTCGTACTTGGTTTCTGTAGTATAGTAGCACATCTAGTTATTCCACTAGTCGCCCAACTAACACAGCCTTCAGAGCGGGGTAAAGTTATTGGAACCCTACTCAGTGGTATGATCCTCAGCGTTCTTCTCGCCCGTTCAGTCAGTGGGATAATTGGGGAATATCTGGGTTGGCGAGCCGTATATGGCATCTCAGCAGGTGTAATGCTTGTCTTAGCTTTTGTCATCCAAGGGCGGATACCTGTAAGTAAGCCTTCGTCTAGCCTGTCATACCAGCAACTAATGCAGAGTCTTATGCAACTAGTTCGTGAACAGCCTGTATTACGTGAAGCGGCGCTGAATGTTGCACTAGTATTTGCAGCCTTTAATGCTGCGTGGGTAACTCTAGTTTTTATACTAGAATCTCCCGCGTATAATTACGACAGTCGAGTTGCAGGTTTATTTGGCTTAGTTGGCTTAATTGGCGTTTTTACCACCCCAATTGTTGGACGAGTAGCAGATAAGCGCGGCCCCAGAATGTTAATTGGAGTAGCTGTTGTGCTATCTCTATCAGCTTTTGTCATCCTTTGGATAGCTGGTGGAACTCATTTGATGGGTCTTATATTAGGGGTGCTTATTCTTGACTTGGGAATGCATACTGGTTATGTTTCAAATCAAATCCGCGTCTACAACTTAGTTCCAAATGCTGAGAGCCGTTTGAATACGGTATACATGGTTACAAACTACACTGGCGGCGCACTTGGCTCTTTTCTTGGCACTTATGTCTGGGGATTGTGGCAATGGAACGGCGTTTGCGCCTTGGGATTATTTTTGTTGACAGTGGCGTTTATCGCTCATTTCAGTGTACGGAAGAGAAAATCTACAGCAGTTTAACTGGTCATGGAGACTGGGGACTGGGGATTGGGGATTGGGGATTGGGGACTGGGGACTGGGGACTGGGAAATTATTTCAAAACTTGGGAGGGGTCAAAATCGAATGGGACTAAGAAAAGCCGAAAGGCTTGTGTCACCTGGTTCCCAGTCTTCAGACTGGGAATGTATTCCCAGAGGGCTGCTGCCTCTGGTCAAGCCACTGGAGGCGGAGCCTCTGGGAACCAGTCAGTCCAAGGGCTGTGTCTTAACTTAGTGCCATTCGAGTCAAAGTCCCTTACATAATTCTTACAAGTAAAATCCTAGCCCCCAGTCCCTAATCCCCAGTCCCCAGTCCCCAGTCCCTAATCCCCAGTCCCTAATCCCCAATCCCTTTTACCTAGCAAGAGAAGGAATCAATATCAATGGCACATCTATTTGAACCATTCAAAATTCGTGAAGTTACCTTTCGCAACCGCATCGCCGTTTCACCGATGTGTCAATATTCCAGTACAAATGGATATGCTAACGATTGGCACTTTATTCATCTAGCCTCTCGCGCAGTTGGCGGTGCTGGTATAGTGATCACAGAAGCGGCAGCTGTGGAGCCGCGTGGACGCATTAGCCCGCAAGATTTGGGAATTTGGTCAGATTCACATATAGAAAGTTTAGCTAAGACCGTGGCATTAATTCATAACTTTGGTGCTGTTGCGGGTATTCAACTTGCTCACGCAGGTAGAAAGGCCAGCACTGCCAAACCGAGTAAGGGAGGAAAAGCACTAGATGAATCTCAGGAAGGTTGGCGGCCCGTAATTTCGAGTAGTGCGATCGCTTTTAGCCAAGATAGCCCAGTTCCAGAAGCCCTCAGCCTTGAGGGAATTCAAGAAGTTATTGATGCCTTTGCCCAAGCTGCCAAACGTTCTCTACAAGCTGGTTTCAAGGTAGTGGAAATTCATGCTGCCCACGGTTATCTACTGCACCAATTTCTCTCACCTCTTTCTAACCACCGTCAAGATGATTATGGTGGTAGCTTTGAAAACCGGACTCGTCTCCTCAGAGAAGTAGTTCAAGCAGTCCGAGAAGTTTGGCCCCAGACACATCCACTCTGGGTACGCATCTCCGCCACCGATTGGGTAAACAATGGCTGGGACATCGAGCAAAGTATCGCTTTGAGCGACAAACTCAAATCTCTAGGAGTTGATCTCATCGATACTTCCTCAGGCGGTACTATACCAGGCGTTCATATACCAATTAAACCTGGTTATCAGACTCAGTTTGCCGAACGCATCCGCCGCGAAGCTAATATTCATACAGGAGCCGTGGGCTTAATTACATCCCCTGAACAAGCTGACGAAATTATTCGTACAGAAGTAGCTGATATAGTGCTGTTAGGACGTGAACTCCTCCGCAATCCTTACTGGCCACATCTGGCAGCCAAACAGCTAGGACACGATAAACTCTGGCCTGTTCAATACGATCGCGCTTGGCTATAATTTCACCCATACTAAATTCTTACTTTTCACGTCATCTGAAAAGCTCTTATCCCGGATTTCTCACCACATCTCTCAAAACCTTGTGCTCTTGAGCAGAGGGGCAGAGGGGATTGAACTTGGCACATTGAACTCTCCTCTGCTCAAGAGCATTTCAAGCTTGTGAGAAATGCGGGTTATCTCTGTGTTCTCTGTGCCTCTGCGGTTATATAAATTGCTTCTAAACCGCAGAGACGCGGAGAGCGCTGAGAAAAACAAGAGATTTTATGAGTCACCTTGCAATGGCTTTCCTTGTTCCCATAGCAACAATGGGAACGAGAAACCAGGTAAGCAATTAGGAGACTTTTGTTATTGGCGAAAGTTTATCTTTTTTTGGGTCTTGGATGACTCAAATTGCTTTAGTATGGCTAGTTTATCAACTAACTAATTCGGCCGTATTAGTTGGTGTAGCTGGATTTACAAATCAAGCGATGGGCTTAGTTATTACTCCTTTAGTAGGAGTTTTGTTAGATCGTTGGAACTTACGATATGTCTGGAGCATTGGCAGGGTATTTTGGTGTTAGCAATGCTTTAATGTTTGGTGGTATCTGTTGTATTTTCGGAGCATACTTCTTTAGTAGACAACTGCCAAAAATAGGAAAAATAGTAGATCCAATTTACGCCCAGTTGGGGTTATTTCCACAATCCAATAAAGACTAAGTACAGCCCACCCAAAAAAGAGTATAGAATTGAATCATTATTTCATTAATTCATAGCGAATTAACTTTGGCAAAACTCTGCGTACCTCTGCGTTTACCTCTGTGTTCCTCTGCGTTTAAAAAAGTTACGAACTTATGCAAAGCTTTAGATGTTTTGTAGAGGCAATCGCCTAATTCCATCAACTGTTTAACTACGTTTCATACCCCATTTTTGCACTGTGTTGATTTCAATTAATCGAAAAAGATAATTGACAGCCAAACCCAAAATTGCAATTACCACTAATCCGGCAAATACGCGATCGGTTTGTAGGAAGTAGCGACTGTTATTAATCTGCCATCCTAAACCGCTGGTAGCACCTCCAGAACCAAACATTAATTCAGCGGCAATCACGGTACGCCAACCAAAAGCCCAAGCAGTTCTTAAGCCTGTTAAGATGTGAGGTAATGCAGCAGGGATCATGATTTCTCGAATTAATTTGAAACCATCTAGACCAAGGTTTTTACCCACCATCAGAACCGTTGGGTTGATAGTACTGAGTCCCATTTCTGTATTCAGGGCAATCGGCCAAGTTGTTGCATGGGCAGTAACTATGATAATAGAAACAGAAGTGAACCCAAACCAAATCATCACTAGGGGTAAAATAGCGATCGCAGGTAAAGGATTCAGCATTGAACTCATCACAATTAGCAAATCTTGACCAAAACGAGAAACTTTGGCGAAAGCTGCTAAAGCCGTACCCACAATCACACCCAAGACCATACCGATACATAACACAGACAAAGTACTGAGTGTTGCTTGCAGCAGTTTTTGACTCAATAAGTCGTGCCACAGTACTTCTAAAACTGCTATTGGGCCAGGAATCAGCAAGGCAGGAACTTGGGCAATCCATACATACAATTGCCAAAAAATCAATAAGCTACAAAAAATTACTCCGCGCCTGAAAGTACTACTGGCTTTGAGATCAGCATATAACTTCTCAAACTTCTCGGAATTTGCTGTTGTTCGACTCACAAATTTCATACTCTAAAAGCCTCACGTCGGGAATAATTGCCGAGTAAACTTTCTAGATAAACTAGCAACTTCGACAAACTTATTAGTGCTGATATTCTTACCTTCGCAGTAGCTATTATCAAAGACTCTAAATTAATCATTAAGTTAATCTCCCCCAGCACCTTTAAGCGGCGGTAAAATTAATTCATCAATTGATTTAGGCTGCTTGTTTAATATGCCAATTTCATGCATAAATGCTCCATATTGGAGGAATGCTCTTGGCTCAATTCCATAAGCCACTGCTTTATTCGTAAGCCACTTTTTATATTGTTCCTGTGAGACTTTTCCGCCATCTATTTCTGAGAGAATTTTGGCTGCTTCATCAGGTTTTTCATTCACGAGTTTAGTAGCATTGGCAATTGCGGTATACAAAGCTTTACCAAACTCAGGATATTGATTGTAGAATTTTTCAGTCATAAATACACTAGCTGCGCTAGTCTTGCCAAAAATATCAGAGCTTTTAATAATTACCCTACCACCTTTTTCAACTTCCTGAAATTGAAAAGGTGGCGTTGTAAAATGTGCATCAATTTGGCCAGTTAACAGCGATTGCAAACCTAGCGGGTGAGAAATCACTTGCAAGTTTTGATCGAGTACGGTGGGATTTCCTAATTCTTTTTGCGCCACCTTTCGTATTACAAGTGCTTGTATCCCATCTAGAGATGGTAAACCAATTTTCATTCCTGGCTTGATATCTTTGAGACTTTTGATGTTGGGATTTTTCGTTATTAACCAAAACTCACTATAGTTAAGTGAAGCTAATGTTTTCCAGCCCACGCCTTTATCCCAACCTACAAGAAATGCCCCAATACCACTTGCACCAGCTTGTATTTGATTAGCGATAACTCCATCTCTAATAGCTGCACCATTCGATAATTCTTGCCACTCAAATTGTGTCTTGGGAAATTGTTTTTCTAAAATTTGCTGCTGCTTGACAATAAGTAGATTAGCGTAATTAATTCCAGGTTGATAAGCAATGGTTACTTTTTCTGGTACTTGTGAAGTAGTTTTATTACCAGAAGCACAAGCGACAAATACAAACGTCAATAGTGCTAATCCAATCAATAAACTCCACGTTCTAAATCTCTTGAATATCATCATTTTTTGCCTTTTGTAAAAGATTTATGTTATTTTATTAAGTCAAACGATTTTCATCACCGTTTGTGAGAAAGTCTGATTTAACATCCAAAATACGGTAAATAGATAGACTTAGCGGACTTTGCAGTCTGACTGGAAGAAAGTGCAGCTAATATAGCGACTCTTGAATCTTGGCAACAAGCTATCGGACTGATTAAGACTACGGAAGTGTAATAACCATGCCATGAGAGCTTGAGTATTAGCATTAAATACTTACATCGCCATTGGTATCCTGAAAGACGAGAAACTAACTTTCCGCGAAAAATTTGAAGGTTTCACGTTTACCAAATTTGATGGTACAAAAGTCACGATTTAAAGCTTTCACTATAGACCTATCCATTAGTCACATCTTTCTTAACAAAAGCTGAAAGATAATTCCCAAGAGGATTGTAGCCCGGTCTCCGACTGGGAACGAGACATTTTTACTCATTAATTCGCTAGCTATATGAATAAAAATAACGCAATTAAAAAGATGCTGAGGAATAAAGCGAAACCAATAGCATATTCGACTCTGCGACTAAAAAATCCTACAGCGGCAATTAGAGCGATCGCTAGCCCAATAATGCCAATGTATTGCTCTTTTTGTAAACCTTGTGCAATGAGTGGATCTTTACCTGGTGCGGGAGTTTCTTGAACTGCTTTTGGGGCGAGTTCTGAGGTTGGTAGTTCTTGGATGAATAAATTCATAAAATTACTCCTAAAAATACTTGTTTAACTGAACTTTTTATGCTCGCCAAAGGTAAAGAAGCGAGAATAGGAAGACCCAAACTACATCAACAAAGTGCCAAAATAGAGTAGTCGCACTTGCACCGAAGTGAGTCTTATGATAATTGCCGGGAATGAATGAGCGAATCAGCATAATTATCTGAAGCACAACACCAGCCAAAACGTGTAAACCGTGGAAACCTGTCAGCAAGTAGAATGTGGAACCAACTAATCCTGTAGTGAGTTTGAAATCGAGATTTTTCCACTCAATTAATAGACCAATTAGGAAGTAGATTCCCATTGCGCTCGTGATCAGCCATAGTCCGCGAAATTTACTGAGTTGATTACGTTTGAGGGCATTTTCTGCTGCTTGAATTACAAAGCTACTAGAAAGCAATACTACCGTATTAATAATCACGAATGTAGACAATTTTGGCCCAGAAATACCGGGTGGTAGCCAGTTAGTAGTATTCAGTCTCAGAGCAACATAAGTAAAGATAAAACTCAAAAAAATGATACTTTCTGACAAGAGGAACACAGTAAACCCAAACATTCCTTTGCCATGATGATCTTCATGACTCCCGCCACCACTCGGCAAAAAGCGTTGTAACCAATTCGGTAAGCGTCGCCGCCACTGATCAAAACGGATCGGACTTTCATCTATATGGATGGTGCGATGTTGCATGATTTTGGGAATTGGGAATTGGGCATGGGAATTGGGAATTGGGCATGGGGCATGGGGCATTGGGCATTGGGAATTAGGATTAGAGATTTAAAAATTTATAACTATATCTCCTTCCTAATCCCTAGTCCCCAGTCCCCATTCCCCAATCCCCAATCCCTAGTCAGACTCACCATCATTAGAATTTTCCACGAATGAGTATTTTGGATCGCCGTAGTCGTAAGGAGGTCTGTTGACAATAGGAATCTCTTCAAAGTTATCTCGCGGAGGTGGTGAAGAAGTTGTCCATTCCAATCCTGTAGCGTGCCAGGGATTATCAACTGCTCTCGCTCCATATAGCCAGGAACCAACGATGTTAGCAATAAATGGTAGCGTGGATGCTCCCAGCAAGAACGATCCCAGGCTAGCGATGACGTTCCATCCCTGATACTGGGGATCGTAAGAGGAAATTCGGCGTAGCATTCCTTGCAAACCTAATGGGTGCATGGAAAAAAAGGTGATATTGGCAGGAATAAAGGTTAACCAGAAATGCAGTTTACCCCAACCCTCGGCGTACATCCTTCCAGTTATTTTGGGAAACCAGAAGTAAATTCCGGCAAAGATAGCCATCGTGATGGTATTAAAAACGATGTAGTGGAAGTGACCGACGACAAAATAAGTATTATTGACATGGATATCAAATGGCGTGGCAGCAAGCATTACACCAGTGACACCGCCAAAAATAAACATCGCTGCACCTCCCATCGCAAATAACATTGGTGTCTCTAGGTGCAATTTGCTCCTCCAGATGGTGGCAGTCCAAGCGAATGCCTTCACACCTGTGGGTATGGCAACTAACATTGAGGTGGCCATGAAGGTCATCCGCATCCAGCCAGGGGTTGCGCTGGTGAACATGTGATGCACCCAAACGAAGATGCTAATCCCAGCGATACCTAAAGTTGCGATCGCCACTGACCGATAGCCAAATAGAGGATTGCGAGCAAAGGCTGGCAGAATTTCCGCAATAATACCGAAGGCTGGTAGCGCCATGATATACACTGCGGGGTGAGAATAGAACCAAAATAAATGTTGGTAGATGATCGGATCGCCACTTCCTTCAGGTTTAAAAAATTGTGTACCGAAGGAGAGGTCAAGCAATAGCAGTATTAATGCACCCGTCAAAGAAGGTAAGTTAATCAGCTGCAACAACTGGGCGCTAAAAACTGACCACACAAAAACCGGCATTCGGAAAAATGTCATCCCTGGCGATCGCATCCAAAAGATAGTAGTAACAAAGTTGATCGCCCCCATAATTGAGGAGATGCCGATTAATACTAGGCTAACTATCCAAATAAATTGACCGTTAATCAACTGACCGGCTGGAACTTGCAGACTAACTGGTGGATAAGACCACCAGCCAGCTTGTGCAGTCCCGTTTGGTAGTAAGAAACTAGACAGTAGTAGAAGACCGGCTGGTGGTAGAATCCAAAAAGAGATGGCATTGAGCAGGGGAAAAGCCATATCCCGCGCTCCAACCATCAGCGGTACTAGGTAGTTAGAAAGACCTGCATTGAA
Organism: Nostoc sp.; assembly: GCF_036917155.1. Taxonomy (GTDB): domain Bacteria; phylum Cyanobacteriota; class Cyanobacteriia; order Cyanobacteriales; family Nostocaceae; genus Nostoc. Next base: position 8,283 of record NZ_JBALDZ010000215.1, read on the forward strand.
GGGAATAATCCACAGGAAAATCATGATTGTCCCGTGCATGGTGAATAAACCATTGTAGAGGGGGCGGTCAACTAAATTTGCTTCCGGGGTAAGCAACTCAGCCCGGATGATCATCGCCAACAGCCCGCCGAGAAGAAAGAAAATGAAGGTCATCACCATGTACTGAACACCGATTACCTTATGGTCGGTGCTGAAGCTGAAATATTCCCGCCAGTTATTCTCAGGTTCTCTATCTTTGGCTATAGCTTCACTCATATCATGTGTCATTATCTATCTTCCTTTGATTCGCTACAGCCGGTTGAGCAGGTGTGACTGTGTACCAGCCGCTTTTAAATAATGTCTTTGGTGGTTGGATATTTTCGGCAACTGCCTGGTTTGTAGTGTTTGTAGTTTCGCTAGAGACTGTTTGCGCGAGCCACTGATTATACTTATCAAGGGATTCAACGTATACATCTGCCTCCATCAAGGCAAAATAAGCACCACTGAATTGAGAATCTTTCAGTCGATATTTACCTGAGCGAATCGGTGTAATCACAATATCAATGTTGCGCCCTGGAACAATATCTTGCTTTAAACGAAACTCAGGAATGTAAAAGCCGTGGATTACTTTCTCTGCCTGCATCTTTAAGCGAGTGCTGCGATTGAGTGGCAAGTGTAATTCCTTAGTGGTAAGGTTATTTGGATAGCGAAAAGACCAATCCCATTGCCTAACGAAAACATCAATTGTTTCAGACGCAGGTTTGGGAATATCGCTGACGTTCGCAGCGTAGGCGGGCGCAGATTCTAGGGGTGTGTGCAAATGCACTATTTGGTTTAAACCCAGAATATTTAATTGCTGATAAATATTAAAGCTTTGCAAGGCAATCCATATTACTAACAGAGTCGGGGTAGCTGTCCACAATATTTCTAGCCTCCCATCACCTCTAGAAGGGTGTCCCTCGGTGTAGTCTTCCGGGGGGGCACGATGAAAGGCGATCGCATACACCATCACACCAATCAGCCCCAGCAAGATAAATGCTCCAATTGAGACTAAAAAGCTAAATAAATCATCTACCCGTTGTGCTTCTGCTGTTGCTTGAGGAGGCATCCAAGAAAACGCCTGTTGTCCAATCCACCGACTGCCAATCATTAGCACTGCTACATAAAAGGCTATTAGTACATATTCCCAAAAACTAAACATAATAATTTCATCTAAGAGTACTTCCCGCTTGATTATTTGAGTAGTAAATTTGGGTTTCTACCTTCTTGGAGTAACTTCGCAGCAGTAACGTGAATTCCAAACTCTTCTCCCAATTGCGCCCCCAAAGTTCCATGAACGAATAATATTGCCAATATTCCCATACCTGCTAACAAGTAACTCCACTGCACTTGCCTAGAAGCATCCTTACGCCAGCGATAGCGTTGCAAACCTCTCCATATTGTCATGGCTGCGATCGCTCCCAACAGCAAAATGCCACCCAAACCATGCAAAAGCATTGTCCAACCAGCAGTTAACCCCCAAACGCTCTTTTGAACGACTGGTGGATTTGCTAGCAATAGCTCAAAAAAACCAGCTGCAACGGTGAAAAAGGTAATAAAAGCTGCTCCTATGAGGTTATACCAGCCGACATCAAAGAAACCAGAACGTAAGGTAGCTAGACCCAAAAATTTGAAGATTGGTTTTTCTAAAGCAAAAAGCACTCCGGCAATATCAAAAATGATGGCAATAATGAACAAGCCCAATGTTAAATGTACCAGTTGCGGATGTATGGGAATCTCATAAGGTAATCCGTTAGCATTTAGTCTTAATCTCAACTGGTCAATAAGTTGCCAGTTCATGGCGAAACTCCCTGCTTCATAGCTTGCACAACTGGCTCGATGTGTAACCCATACACCCAAACTAGCTTGCTTCCTAGATAGACTTGCAAGCATACTAAGCAGACTAAAAACGTTGCAGCACCCAAATAAGCAGGCGGTACTTTTCGTGGACTGCTATTGCGAATCACGAAACGCCAAGCTGTAATGCCAACGACAATAGCTGCCAGCGACCAACCCATGACCGTATGAAAATTTAATGTTGGTTGAACTGCTGGATAGATGTTCGCCAGACCTGCTTCAAACTGACCAACAATCACTGCTATAAAGATAGCTGCTGAGGCCACAAACATATTCCAGAAACTCACCTCAAACAAACGCACATTGCGTGTGAAATAGCCCAGAACATCGCACACAAAAGAAAAAAGCACCATTGCAATTACAAAGTGGACAATGATAGGGTGTAGAGGGTCAGGGTATGGTAAATTTTGGTTATTTAGAGACAGAGCAAGCATCGCTAATTATTTTTCCCAAATATCAAAATTCACTAAAAATAGCCATAATCTTAGTTGATATATATCCAAAATGGCATTTATAAATACAAAAAATGGTTGCTATTGATTATTAAATTAGTTATTTTACAATAGCCAATTTAATCAGGTATTTTAAATGCAGCCAAAAAACCTTAGCGTCTTATATGTTTTTCTTGTTTAAGTCATCCTAAATTGATCAACTAAGAACTTTACTTTAACTAATAACCTAACTTGCTCTGAATATACCATACATCTGACTTAAGATTGATATAAGCTGTAAAATTACAATTTTACAAATCTTAAAAAGAAAGACATACTATTGTCACAGAAATGACAAATAGTTGAAATATTTTTCATAATTGCCAATCTCTCCATCTTAAGAGGTTGTTTGAAAAGTCTAAATTATTACTTGTCCTGGCGACTAGAAGTCGCGGCTACACGAGACTTTACCCACCTACGTGGGTTAAAAACCCTTGATTTTGTATTAGTCCACGGAGGTGGACTAAGTTTTGTGTAGTAGCGACTTCTAGTCGCCTAAAACTTTTCAAACATCCTCTAAGACGTACTCAAGATACTTCGTCGAAATGGTTATATTTGGATTATAAATGCCCAAAAAATTACAGCAATTTGCAAGTAAATGAGGTACAAAATGTAGGACTTCAAATCAGATTTAAAAGGGAACAGGGAACGGGCAACAGGCAACAGGGAAATCCCCATAATTAAAATCAGGGGATTTGTACAAGGACACATTGAAACATCGTGGCTGACGCCATCTCGTTTCAAATATTTTTATCTCTTTTCATAAATAAATTTAGGGGCTTTAAACCCTGTATTCGGGGCTAATTTTTTTTCTGTTCCCTGTTAAGAGTTCCCGCCCCGAAGGGGCTTGGTAAACAGTTTCTACCTCCTGCCTCCAAACCTGTAGCTTTGTACTTCATACAAAAGAAAACTGCTGGATCTCTTATGATGAATAATCAGGTATAACTTCTAGTTCTTGATAACCTGTTTCTTGGTCAAAAATTCTATTAAAAGTAAATTCTTCACTTGCACCAATAACTATTTCAGCAGTTGTGTAGATAATGCATCCATCGTCGAGATGTCCACCGATTGTTTTGCCTTCTCGATCAGAAATAGCAATATGCAAATGCACGCCTGTAGTTGCTATTGTACCGTTGAGGGCGATGATTTCAAATTTGTCGGTTAATACTGTACTGATGTCTTGATTAGCAAAGCGAATTTTTGCTTCTTCTAGGCTACCAATAGCACTTAATATAAACCCTGCTTTGATGTTTTTCTGTTTGACAAAATTCTTTAAGCTTTGTCTTAAATCGTCGTGAGGTTTCAATCTGATCGCAAAAACTTTCATTAGTCAATGTATTTAATTTAGTTGTTTAAGTAATCTCTAGTAATTAAACCACATAACAATTATCAGGATTTTTACTGAACCATCAAGACAATAAATATCACTAAGATATAGATAAGTATTATCAGGATGCCGAATATGTCAGATTTTCCGCTTCAGTGCCAAGATTTGAAAGAGCAGGTTGAATCTATATTACAACTTTTACAACAAGAACCAACACTACGTTCTGAAGATATTACACCTGTACGAACTTCTTTAATTAAGGCGATTTCTCCGAAGTTTGAGATTGTATTTGCAGGTGCGTTTAGTGCTGGGAAATCAATGCTAATCAATGCACTATTAGAGAGGGAATTACTCTACAGCGCAGAGGGACACGCTACAGGTACAGAATGTAAAATCGAGTATGCAGAAGTAGATCAAGAACGTGTTGTTTTGACGTTTTTAAGTGAAGCAGAGATTCGGGAACAAGCAGTTTCTTTATGTCAGCAATTAGGATTTAAGATAGTAGCTAATATCAATCAAGCTGATGTAATTAACTTGTTGCGTCAAAGTTCTGAAGCGATTATTCAACAGGAAGGTGGTGAGAGTAAATCAGAACGTGCAAAACAGGCGAAGGCCTTGATGTTGTTGCTAGAGGGATATATAGCAAACCGCGATCGCATCTACACGGTTAATAATGCTACATATTCAATGGAGCAATTTAACTTTTCCAATCTCAAGGAAGCGGCTGGATATGCCCGTCGTGGTAGTAATAGTGCCGTATTGAAGCGGATAGAATATTACTGTCATCATCCTCTGCTAGAAGATGGTAATGTAATTATTGATACACCTGGTATCGATGCGCCAGTAGAAAAAGATGCACAGCTAACTTATGCCAAAATTCAACATCCTGATACTTCAGCGGTGGTATGTGTGCTAAAACCTGCTTCGGCGGGTGAGATGACAAAAGAAGAAACTGAACTTTTGGAATTAATGCGAGAGAATGGGGGAGTACGCGATCGCGTCTTCTACATCTTCAACCGCATCGACGAGACTTGGTACAATACCCAACTACGGCAACGATTAGACGATTTAATTAGCGGGCAGTTTTACAATTCCAGCAAGGTTTATAAAACCAGTGGATTATTAGGATTTTACGGCAGTCAGATTAAACAGACAAACCAAAAAGATAGATTTGGTTTAGACTCTGTTTTCGCGGAAAGTATTAAAGGTTTAGATGGGAAAGAAGAAACACCACAATTCGTCTATGCGTTTAACAACTACTGTGTAAATTCAGGAAAGCTGTCTGCCACTAAATTTCGTGTCTCTGTGAATGGCTTTGAAACCCCAAATCAAAATTATGTGCGGATTTTGGGAGATTGGGGAAATGAACTAATACAACAGCTAATTCAAGATAGTGGGACTGAGGAATTTCGTACAGCAATTACTCGCTATCTTACCGAAGAAAAGCGTCCACAATTATTTAAAAATCTTGCTGATGATTTGGAAGATATTTGTATTAAACTGAAGAAACATTATCAGAGTGTCCAACGCAATTTAGATAGTCAGCCTCAAGAAATTGAGACGATGAAGGCGCAAGAATTGCAAGGACTAAATCAGCAACTCCAACAAATTGGCAAAGATTTCAGTGAGCATATCATAGAAGAAGTCAACCATGTGATTAATAATTCTTGTGATAGTTTTGAAGCAGATTTTAAGCAATTGCAATCACGAATGATTCGCCGTCTAGATGAATTGCTAGATACTTTTTCTGTAGCTTATGCTTATCGACGTGCAACTATCAGCCATCCCCGCAACGCTACTGCACCTTTAATTGCTATTTTAGTAGAGGCATTTTATTACTTAGCAAATCAATTAGAAGATATTTTGGTTGAATCTTCTCAGCAGGTAGTTGCAAATTATTTTCAGCGGTTGATTGAAAAGATTCGTAAGTCAGAATATTATCGCCAATTGTATCGTTTATTAGATTGTGATGGCGGCATTGAACAAGAGATGAGAAGTTTAGAAAAACAAGTTAGTCAAGCCTTAGTGAGTGCAGCTAGCGTAGAGTGCGATCGCTTTGTGCGAGAAAGTCCTAGATTTTATGATGAAGGCACTTTTTCTATATATCAATTTCGCCAAACTCTATTACAAACTTCTCAAGGTTACGACGCTGAAAGTATCATAGAAGCAGAGCCAGCAATTAGACAGTTATTGAAGTTAGATTTTGAACCCAAAGTTTCCCAAACTATTCGTAAGTCTTTCCGTCAAACCATCAACCAAACGCTCAAAACCCAGTTGTTACCAATGGCAGATCAGCAAGCAGATGAGATTTTGCAGCAATATCCACAGGCGCGTGCTTATCTAGAGAAAACACTAGAACAAGAGGCTGAAGAAAAAATTGCGAATAATCGCCGATTATTAAATATTGTTGAAGAAAATATTGCAGCATATAATTCAGCTGCCTCTAGTATTAATACTTGTTTGCAGGCGATGCAATTATATGACAATCTTTTGCCCGTAATTGGTAATACAGATTTTATATAGGAATCCATCTGGTCATTTGAAAAACATTACGAGAAAATACTTAGGGGGTAAATATGTTTAATAATTTAAATGTATTTGGTTTGCCCCCTACTTTATCTTTTATTTATAAATATTCTATTTTCTTAAATTTATTAAGATCGGGTTGAATTTAAAACTTTTTTAGGGGAGTATTAGATACACAGATAAGATAATACTTTGTTTATGAACTTAAATTTAGAGACATCAAGCAAAACAACTGATCCAAACAACAACTGGTATAAAACTGATAATTTATCAATGGGTTTCAGCTATCAAGCCGCAGTGAATACACTAGGACAAAAGGCACTTTCAGGGATTGAATTGTCGTATTTGTTCCAAGATACAGTTGTGTTGGTAGCTCAAATACTAGATATAAAATATAGTCGAATTTGGCAACTACTTTCAGATAGTAATTCTTTACGTCAAGTCGCTAGCCTTGGAGAGACACCTTTAGAAACAGACTCTACTGAGATTAATATCACAACCGATCAGCAAGTCCAAAAATTATTAGAGAATACTCAGCCAATTATTAAGCTAAACACGCCCTCTTGTGAGATAGATGATTTAACTATCCCTTCTCCTCCAGATAGCGTTACTGGTTTGAGTGTATTAATTCCTGGTGCAAGTAAAGCTTTAGGTTTCCTAGAAGTATATGCTAGCGAGGCAAGAGATTTTTCTTCAGATGATGTTCATTTTTTGCAATCTGTAACCCATATATTAGCAACAGCGATTGAACGCAAACGTTCAGAAGCGTTAATGTACACCCAAAGCAAAATTTTAGAACAAGTGACTTTTGGAGTTAACCTATATGAAATTTTTAATAATCTTTGTATTTTGCTAGAGCAAGAATTACCAGGGGCGTATTGCTCAATTTTAGTTGTAGATCAAGAAAATCGACAACTGCGGGGAGGAGCAGCACCAACTTTACCAGAAGAATTTGCTAAGGGTGTGGATGGTTTGATGATTGGTGAATGTTGTGGTTCTTGTGGTACTGCTGCTTATCGAGGAGATTCAGTATTTGCTAATGATATTGCTACTGATGTTTTATGGGCTGATTTTCGAGATTTCGCTTTGAGTTACAATATTAGAGCTTGTTGGTCATCACCTTTTACTTCACAAATTGGTGAAGTTTTAGGGACATTTGCTATATCTCATAAATTTCCCTGTCATCCAACTCCGCATCATCTAGAAATTCTGAAAACAGCTACCCATATTGCCAGTATTGCGACAGAAACCGTCAGAGCCGCAGAAGCTTTGCAAAAGGCTAACAACGAGTTAGAACGAAAAGTTACAGAACGAACAGCTGCATTAAGAAAGGCTCTGCTTGACTTACAAAAGACACAAGCTCAACTGGTTCACAGTGAAAAAATGTCGAGTTTAGGACAAATGGTAGCAGGGGTTGCCCATGAGATTAACAATCCCATTAGTTTTATTGCTGGTAATCTCGGATATGCAAATCGCTACATCAATGATTTACTAGATTTAATTGCAGTTTATCAAGAGCAATATCCTCAAGAAAATCCCACCATAGCAGCGAAAATAAATACTATTGATCTAGAGTACTTGTGTGACGATCTACCTAAATTAATGACATCTATGACAGTAGGTAGTGAGCGAATTACAGAAATTGTTCTTGGCTTACGGAACTTCTCGCGACTAGATGAAGCAAAAATGAAGTCTGTAGATATTCATGAAGGTATAGATAACACATTAATGATTCTGAATCATCAGTTGATACTGCCCAACAAATTACCTGAGATCCAGATAGTTAAGGACTATAGTAACCTACCAATGGTTAGTTGTTATGTAAACCAGTTGAATCAGGTTTTTATGAATATTCTTAATAACGCAATTTATACCTTAAAGGAGAATATTCAATCTTGGCAGTCTGAAAATCAGATACCAACTATTCAAATTAAGACTTTACTTTTAGACAAAGAGACGATTTTAATTAGTATCAAAGATAATGGCTCTGGTATGAATCCAGAGATTCAGGAACATATCTTTGATCCTTTCTTCACTACAAAACCTGTTGGTAAAGGAACTGGTTTAGGGTTATCCATCAGTTATCAGATTGTTGTCGAAAAGCACCAGGGTAAGCTCAGTTGTATCTCTGCATTAGGTAAGGGAACTGAATTTCAAATTGAAATTCCTATTCAAATTTTAAATAGTCAGTAATAACATTGATCTCTAGGAGTCTTATATTACAATACGCTTGGGTTGTAGAGACGGCGATAAATCGCCGTCTCTACAAGTGTTTTGGGCTTAACTGAACCGTATTGTGTTATAATTACATCTTTGCCAAACTGGGTACTGGGTATTAGGAAAACAATCTCTAGTCCCCAACTCAATGGTTATGACTATCAAACGTCGGGAATTTCTCACAAGCTGTGGATTTGCTACCTTAGCTACCCAGATACCAACACTTACTGCTCAAGGTAAGCCATCTCCAAACACTATCCACAAGCCGCCTCGCTTGCAAGTGGGCGATACAGTAGGATTGATTTCCCCTGCGGGTATCGTTGACGCCAAAGATATTGAAGCAGCGCAGCAATCATTTTCACAGTTAGGGTTAAAAGTCAAGCTGGGGAAGCACATTTTAGACCGTTACGGCTATTTAGCAGGTAAAGATGCCGATCGCGCTGATGATGTAAACTTGATGTTTAGCGATCGCAGCATAAAAGCGATTATTCCTATGCGTGGTGGTTGGGGCTGTAATCGCATTTTACCTTTACTCAACTACTCGCTGATCCGCTCCCATCCGAAAATTATCATCGGGTACAGTGATATCACGACACTATTGTTAGCAATTAATGCCCGTAGTCAAATGATTACTTTTCACGGGCCAGTTGCCACCTCTACCTGGAATCAGTTTACAGTGGATTACTTCAAGCGCATCCTATTTAATGGTGAAGCTGTGACTATGCAAAATCTCAACCCTAGCGAAGTGAAGGTGGAGATAATCTCACCAGGAAAGGCGAGGGGTAAACTTGTAGGTGGAAACTTATCAGTGCTATCAGCGATGCTAGGTTCACCTTACCTACCTTCTTGGAACAAAAGCATCCTGTTTGTGGAAGAAGTTGGCGAGGATGTTTACCGTGTAGATAGAATGCTGACGCAGTTAAAAACTGCTGGGATACTTAATCAAATTGCTGGCTTTATCTTTGGACAATGCACTAAATGTAGTCTTGGAGATGAACCGTCATTTACATTAATGCAAGTATTGCAAGATCATATACTTCCTTTAGGGATTCCTGCTTGGTACGGTTCAATGATTGGCCATATTAAAGATAAATTTACCTTGCCAATCGGTGTAGAAGTAGAAATAGATACTGGACTTGGGACAATACGAATGTTAGAGGTGGCTGTTAATTGATTTGGGATTTTAGATTGACCCCATACCTAGCAATTTGAGATTTTAAATTTATTTCGCGTAACTTGCTCCACGAGAAGCGAGTATAAATTCGGGGGAAATTATTCGAGACACTGTTTGCGTTCAGACCTTTTTAAATTTTGAATCTTCAATCTAAAATCCAAAATTTAATCGTTGATTTTGATTAATATTTTGATAGACAGTATGAATTTCTCCTCGCTATGTTACGACTAACAGAAGTAAAGCTCCCGCTTGATCATCCTGAAGATGAGATCAAGACTGCCATCCTCAAAAAGCTGCAAATCACAGATGAAGAATTGATCGGCTATTCCATCTTCAAGCGTAGCTACGATGCCCGTAAGAAAGGAGAGATCGCCCTTGTTTATATTCTGGATGTAGAAACAACTCAGGAGACTAATCTACTCAAGCGCCTGAAAAAAGATCCCCATCTGATGGCTACGCCAGACATGAGTTATCGCCCAGTGGCACAAGCACCGAGCAATTTGACAATTCGCCCCATCATCATTGGTACTGGACCTTGTGGCTTATTTGCGGGTTTGATACTGGCACAAATGGGGTTCCGTCCAATCATTTTAGAACGTGGGAAAAAAGTTCGCGATCGCACCGTTGATACCTTTGGCTTTTGGAAGAAAAAATCAGACTTCAACCCAGAATCTAATGCCCAGTTTGGCGAAGGTGGGGCGGGTACATTTTCTGATGGCAAACTCTACAGTCAGGTTAAAGATCCTCAGCATTATGGGCGCAAGGTACTAACCGAACTCGTCAATGCAGGAGCCTCGCCGGAAATTTTATATATCAACAAACCTCATATCGGTACCTTCAAGCTGGTGGGAATCGTCCAAAGTATGCGCGCCAAAATCGAATCCCTCGGCGGTGAAATTCGCTTTGAAAGTCGGGTGAAAGATATTAACATCGAAAATGGACAGGTGCGGGGAGTCACCCTCGCCAGTGGGGAATATATCGCCAGCGATTATGTAGTTCTGGCGGTGGGGCACAGCGCGCGTGATACCTTTCAAATGCTATTTGAACGCGGAGTTTACATCGAGCCGAAACCTTTTTCCATCGGTTTTCGGGTCGAACATCCCCAGACTCTCATTGACCAATGTCGTTTCGGCGCTCAAGCTGGTCATAAGCTTTTAGGTGCTGCTGACTACAAACTGGTTCACCACTGCGAAAATGGTCGTTCTGTCTATAGTTTCTGTATGTGTCCGGGGGGGTTGGTGGTTGCAGCCGCATCAGAACCGGGGCGACTTGTCACCAATGGAATGAGCCAATACTCTCGTAATGAGCGCAATGCCAACAGTGCGATCGTTGTGGGCATCACACCTGAAGATTATCCAGGCAACTCCTTAGCGGGAATTGACTTCCAACGGCGCTTGGAAGAACGAGCATTTGAATTGGGCGGTGGAACTTATGAAGCTCCAGGACAGTTGGTGGGAGACTTTCTCAACCATCGCCCTTCCACAACATTGGGTACTGTTAAGCCGTCTTATACACCGGGAGTACATTTGGGTGATTTGAGTCAGAGTTTACCAGATTATGCGATCGCAGCTATCCGCGAAGCCCTTCCCGCTTTTGACAAACAAATTAAAGGTTTTGCAATGGATGATGCCGTGTTGACTGGGGTAGAAACCCGCACCTCATCACCGATTCGGATTAAGCGCAAAGAAGATTATCAGAGTTTGAATACAGTCGGTCTTTATCCGGCTGGGGAAGGCGCGGGATACGCAGGGGGGATTCTCTCGGCTGGTATCGATGGGATTAAGGTAGCGGAGGCGGTGGCTTTAAGTATTTTGAGGAATTGATATTGGCAAAATCTGAAATATTGCCAATATTAATTCTAAAATCAAGCTCTACCTAGATGCTTTCGAGGTAGAGCTTTGGTTTTTATGGCTGGATGTCGATATGCAATCATACGTCAAGTGCGATGGCGTACACGCCCGCCGTAGGCGATCGCAGTGGGAAATTTAGCCGAACGTTAAAGCTGGCTCTTCACAGAAGTTAAATAGGGCTGACTCACTTTCTGATTCATCTTCAAAGACAGCAGAGATATACCATTCACAGGGCGAATCATTCGTATATTCAGCCCAAGCAATTGTTGCTGTTTCACCCGACGGAATCCCTGAATCACTCAAGGTAAATGAAGCCCACTCTTCATCATCGACAGATACCCACAACTCTGTAATTGTTTGTTCGGTATCGTTGGTAACGGTAAACGTGAATTGGTCTGACATAAATAGCCCCTTAGCTATAAATAAATTGCAAGTTGTCAGTCACCGATTATACTGTCACCTTTTTAGAAATATTTTCATGCTAGCTGCCAGAATACAGGCTCAGAGACGCTTTGAAGCTTTTTTTTGCTAAAGTTAAATTTCTTAAAGAGTGTTATAAATCTCACAGGCTCAGATTGAGCCTATTAAGATACCCAATGCCATAAAGCCCGACAATACAGCACATCCTCAGTGTCATCGTCAACCTGATTCCTGCAATGTTTTGAGGTCTTCCTGAAATTCAGCTACGTCGTAATGAACATAAGTACCTCGATCAGCTATTACATCGACACTGCCACGATGAAAAGACAACTGAGGATGGTTCAGTTGTGAAGTACACATGACAATGTGCCGATTCATTGAGGAGCCGTGTAATGGGAAACTATTAAGCACGGTTTTGAAGACCAACGGGGTTGGTGACAACCTCGTTGAGTTTACTAAGCTTAAGAGGATTTATTTTTTGGGATTCCGTCTTAATACAACTCATATTTCATTAACTGACAGGGCAATGTTCCGTTATACACGGCTATTCGCTGGGATGATTTTAGTCCAATGGATTGAGACAGTTCCTTGTTGCCACTTAGCACAAATGCAGTCCAGCCTTTGAAGCGTTGTTTCAGCACATCGCCCAAAAGTTTATAGAATGCCCCTAAATCACTATCTCGTCCCAGCCGTTCGCCATAGGGTGGATTGCAGAATAAAACCCCACTGTCTGCCGGGGCGACAACATCAGCAAGTTCCATTTGAGAAAACCATACATGATTATCAACGCCGCAGTTTTGAGCATTGTTCATCGCTTGTTCGATTATATTTTCATCGCGATCGCTTCCCCAAATAGGCGCAGGCAGGGTATCTATTTGGCTGTCCTTAGCTTCTTGGAGCAGTTTTTCTAAAAGGGGCAGATCAAAATCGAGCCAATTTTCAAATCCAAAGGATTCACGAAACAGCCCTGGTGCGATGTTAAGTGCCTTTAAGCTAGCTTCTAGAGGTAAAGTGCCAGATCCACAGAGAGGATCGTAGAACATCTGGTTTGGCTGCCAACCCGAAAGTTGAATGAGGGCAGCAGCTAGAGATTCCTTGAGAGGGGCTACTCCAACCGCAGGACGGTAGCCTCGGCGATGCAGACTATTTCCAGAACTATCGAGTTTAACGGTACAAAAATCGCGTTCAATATGAACATTGACCCGCACATCTGGGTCATGAAGTTCCACATTTGAACGCTGACCCAGATTTTCTTTCTGTTGGTCAACGATCGCATTTTTGACTTGGAGAGATGTGAAGTGGCTGTGGTTGAGGTGATCGTTTTTGCCCGTGACATTCACCGCCAGCGTCATGTCTGGTGTGAGATAGTTTTGCCAATCGATGGTCTGGATACCGCGATAGAGATCCTTAGCATCAAGGCATGGAAACTCATGGATATGCACCAAGATGCGGAACGGTAGCCTAGCCCAGAGGTTGACGCGATAAAGCAGAGTGCGATCGCCTTCAAATGCTACACCGCAAAATCCTGCCTCTACGGAATGGGCACCCAGTTGCTCTAACTCCTGAGCCGCCAGGGTTTCTAATCCGCGAGCAACCGTTGCAAAATAATTCATAATGACGCTCCTTCGTTGCTAACGCTGCGCTAACGTAATTCGTAATTAATGGCTATTAGTAACTCAAATTCTCTTAGTCCACGGAGGTGGACAATGCTAGTGTAGTAGCGACTTCTAGTCGCCCAATACTTTTTGAACTAAGATTTATCTAGAAATTTCTAAAATCAATCATGGTTTGGCGATAAGCATCTGGCAAACCTGTATCAAAACACTTTCCTTTAACAACATATCCTGTCATTTTTTCTTCCTGACGCAATCTTGCCAGACAGGATGTTAACTGAAATTCACCTCGTTCTCGGAAATTTTGGTTGATATGTTCTGCTAGAAATTCAAAAATTTTTGGAGTAAGTAAATATAAGCCAAATATACCTAAAAACTCATTTGCTGCCATTCCCTCTACACTCAGATTTTGTCGCGCATACTCGATAGTAGGCTTCTCATAGAGTTGTGTAACTGACAAAATCGAGTTTAATTCTTGCCAAACTCCTGTTACACACCCAGCTTTATGAATAATTTCTGCTGGCATTGTAGTTAAGCCAACAACGCTTTGATTAACTCCTTCGTAAACATCTAAAACTTGACTAGCACAAGATTTTTCAATATCAGATGCATAAATATGATCGCCCAACATGAGCAAAAATGGCTCATCTTGCACCCAATCTTTGGCACAAAATACCGCGTGCCCATAGCCCAATTGCTCCTCTTGTAACAGAATGGTAATTCTGCTACCTAAATCTACGAGATATCGGCTATATTCTTGATTTTGCGGTGAAAGTTTATCTAAAAGTTCTTTTTTGGGTGGCTTTTTCAATAAATCTTCAAAGATTTCTTTGTCATCTGGCTGCACCACAATCCCTACTTCTGCAATTCCAGCACTAATTGCCTCTTCAATAATTGCTAAAATCACAGGTTTTGCCCTACCATCTCGATCGATAATCGGGAAAAGTTCTTTTTTCACAACCTTGGTAGCTGGAAACAAACGAGTACCGAAACCAGCTACCGGAATCACAGCTTTTCTAACTTTATTTTTTTGCATAAATGCATCGTCACCCCAACTTTTCAAACAACTCCGCCAACACCACATTAGAAAACAAAAAGCCTTGGGGATCAATCAAACGCAACCTTCCCTCTGCAATTTCTACCCAACCATTCTCAAAATATTCTTGCAAACACTGGCAAATTTCCTCCACCTTCTCTTCGCCAAACGCCTCCGCCAACCCTGCCAAACTCACACCCTCCGCTAAACGCAACCCCAACATTAACGTTTCTAACAATACTTCCTTTGGGGGAGTCACATCACAATCAATCACACCGCCAGCTTGTACCCACTGGTAATACTCCTTCGTTTTGCGCGGACGAGTGAAGCGTTTTCCCTCAACATAACTCGCCGCACCCATCCCAAAGCCGTAATAAGGGCGATTTTCCCAATAAACTCGATTATGCCGACACTGATAACCAGGTTGAGCATAATTAGAAATTTCATAATGCTCATAACCAGCACTAGTTAAAATCTGCTGCGCCATCAGGTACATTTTGACTGTGGCTTCATCCGTAGGCATTGGAGTATCACCAGGTTTGTAGTAACGACCAAAGGCTGTACCTGGCTCAATAGTGAGATCGTAGATGGAAATGTGAGTGGGTGCGTAGGCGCCTTCGCGTAGCGTCTCGGAGAGAAGCGACTTGTCGCCAGACATCGCCACCGCTTTTTCTAGAGAATCCTGCCATTGATCCAAAGACTGATGCGGCAACCCAGAAATTAAGTCTAAGCTAAATAGGGGAATCTCGACTTGGTGAATCAGTTCCACAGCTGCGAAAATATCTGCAACTGAGTGCGATCGCCCTGCCTTCTGCAATAATTCTTCTTGAAAGGCTTGTACACCCAAACTTACCCGGTTTACGCCTGCACTGTGATAGCCTGCTATATGGGCTAAATCAAAGGTGGCTGGGTCAATTTCCATAGAAATCTCTGCCCCAGAAGCAATCCCAAAATGCTTTTGTAGCTCTCTCAGTATACGTTGTAGCTGCTCTGTTGATAGCAGCGAAGGAGTACCACCACCGAAGAAAATTGTCTTCAGAGGTTGACCAAATGCTGGGGTCATGGCAATTTCTTGACATAGCACCTCAACATATTGGGAGATAGTACCAGATGTTTCGCCCCGCAAGCGATCGCCCACAACAGACACCGGGAAATCACAATAAAAGCACCGCCGTCTGCAAAAAGGAATATGCAGATAAGCAGAACTCACAATTCCAGAAATACTAAAGTTTTGACTCATTTTGAGAAAAGTTTGGAGTTAACCCAACTGCAAATTAGAGACAATAAAAATGAGGTAATACCAATTTTGTATGAAGATGCACAGAATATTAAACGAACCGCCAAGTACGCCTTCTCTACGAGAGGCTCCGCCAACGCGTAGCGTCTCGTTAGAGAAGAGGGCCAAGAATAGAGAGTTACTCATTTAGTGCAGCTTCACATTAAATTGGTATAACAATTCAGGAGCCAAGAGCCAGGAGCCAGAATAATCGTAAAATCAAGCGTGCAATAACTTCTTGATTTTATTAAACTTATTAAGTTTGGGTATCAAGGTCTTCTGAATTCTGAATTCTGAATTCTTACAAAATGAGTAGTTTATTTACAAATTTTTGTCGTTTTACAAAGAAACAATGAAAAATATTAAGATAAGAGCCTTTAGTTATAATAATTGCAGATATTGTCAGCCTAAACCCTTAGTGTAAGTCAATATTCATTAGTCTATCTTACCGATACAATAAAACATACTTAACTTGATCGGTGAACACAGTTGTAGGAAAACAAGACAACCATGCTTGACGCAATTATCATTTTCTCATTTATCCTCGCAGCGTCGGGAATAGGGTTCTACAGCATTGAACTACTACCCAATGGGGCGCTAGATCAGGTAACGAATCTAGAAGCTTTACGCTTAGTTGTTGCCGTCTTTGCTGCTATTATTGGTGGTGCGATCGGGCTGAGTTTCCAGACGACATATCGTCGCTTGGAGGCACAAGTCAAAGAAATGCCTCTAGAAGTAATTTTAACGCGTGCGATCGGGTTAGTGATTGGGCTATTGTTAGCTAACCTCATGCTAGCCCCACTATTTTTACTACCCATCCCGGCGGATTTTGGATTTATTAAGCCATTGGTGGCAGTTGTCGGTAGTATTATCCTCTCCGTCACTGGCATGAATTTGGCAGACACCCACGGGCGAGGCTTATTGCGATTCATTAATCCCAACACCGTTGAATCGATGGTTGTGGAAGGAACGCTAAAACCAGCAAATACCAAAGTTTTAGATACTAGCTGCATTATTGATGGTCGTATTGAAGCCTTACTAGAAACAGGGTTTTTAGAAGGACAAATTCTCGTACCGCAGTTTGTCTTGCAAGAACTCCAACAAGTAGCCGATGCTAGCAAAGATCAAAAACGGGTGCGAGGAAGACGAGGACTAGAAATTCTCAACCGCATTAAGGAAGATTACCCCGATCGCATCCTGATTAATGGAGTTGACTACGACGATATTCCCACAGTGGATGCCAAGTTAGTGCGCTTTGCCCAAGAAATCAGCGGTACATTGCTAACCAACGACTACAACTTGTCTAAAGTTGCCAGTGTTCAGAAAGTACCAGTTTTGAATGTAAATGATTTAGTGAACGCCGTGCGTCCCAGTTATTTACCTGGTGACAACCTTGATTTAAAAATTCTCAAGGAAGGCAAAGAACCCAGTCAAGGTATTGGCTACCTAGATGACGGCACAATGGTAGTCGTTGAAGAAGGCAGCAATTATGTGGGTGGTGAACTGCGAGTAGTAGTTACCAGTGCTTTGCAAACCACAGCAGGAAGAATGATTTTTGCCAAACCCCAAGCTTCAGCATTGGCGTGAGGGAAATGTCCGGTGCAATTAAATATAAATTGTCCAATCGGTGCAGGTTGACTGCACCGATTATTTATTTGGATTCATCAGACTCAGTTATCTGCAAATACTGTTGTTGCGTCTCGTAGAGAGCTAAGAATTAATTAAACTGGTGTTATCAGTTATTAGCATTCTGAGCATTATGAAGCGCATTTGCACTATGGTTAATATTTTTACATAACTTCATTATCTACTTTTGTATTTGCTAGCACCACTAATTTATTGCTAATGCAGACAGTCACAACTAAACCAGTACAGACAAAATTTTATGCCGTAAAGTTGACTTATAATCAAAACAACTTCCCTTCAGGAGATTGACTTTCATGACATATATCTCCCCAAAAACCCTCACATTTGAAGATTTTATCTCCCAATATCAAGACAATCCCCGCTATGAACTAGCAGATGGAGAATTAATTGACATGGAACCCACTGGCCCGCATGAAACGGTGAGTGACAAACTTGCAACCCAAATTGGCATCTATCTTGTTGCAGAACAACTCCCCTGGTTTATTCCTCGCACTTGTTTAATTTACCCCTTTGCAGATACAGCTACAGTTCGTCGTCCTGATATTGTGGTTCTTGATGAAACCGTTTTAGATCGTGAACCCCTTTGGCAGCGAGAACCCGTAATTACTCTTGGACGTTCAATTAAATTGGTGGTGGAAGTCGTTAGCACTAACTGGGAAACTGACTATGCAAGAAAGGTTGAAGAATATGCGCTTTTAGGCATCCCTGAATATTGGATTGTCGATTATCGAGGATTAGGCGGTATAGCATTTATTGGTAAACCCAAACAACCTACATTCACTATTTGTCAATTGGTTGAAGACACTTATACTCAACAACAATACCGACTCAATCAATTAATTAACTCGCTGCTTTTATCTGGTATTCAACTTCGCTTAGATGACATTCTGCCTCGTTAAGTGTAGGTGCAGAAGAAGATTTATATAGCAATTTTGGCAACAAGAAGTCGTAATTAGACTGGTGCGTAGGCGTAGCCTAATAACCAAGTAGCGAAGTCGCTGGAGAAGTTTTCAGTTAAAAGTTTGCAGATATTGTCAAAATTCACAGGTATTTTTCCATTACATAGTTTTGAAACCAAACTCCCCGCAGTTCTACTTGCTGTTCCCTGACTATGCTAAATCCCTTGTTTTCAAAAAATGGCTTTGCAGTAATACTCGCTTCTGTATATAGCCGTTTAATTCCTTCTAATTTTGCAGTATTTTCTATATGAATTAAGAGTTTTGAGCCAATACCCTTTCTTTGGTATTTGCTATGGCAATAAAAACAATCAATGTGACCATCTGGTTCTAATTCTGCAAACCCAACTATCTCACCATTAATGTCAGCAATGTAGGGAAGCTTGGCTTGTAATCTTTTGTGCCAAACTTCATAATCCATATTTTCGGGTGCCCAAGTATTGACTTGTTCTTGAGTGTAATCGCAAATATTGATTTCATGAATTGTATCGTAAAACAGTTTCATGATTGTCTTGGTATCAGATAGTCTATATCCCCTGGTTAACATATTGAAGCCTAATTTTCATAAATCTCTAATGGCAAATTATCTGGATCTTTAAAAAAAGTAAATTTTTTACCTGTAATTTCGTCAATTCTGATATTTTCTGTTTCTACACCTTGCAAGTTTAAGTAAAAAACAGTTTCTTCGATATCATCAACTTTAAAAGCAAGATGTCTTAAACCACAAGCCTCTGGACTACTAAATCGTTGCGGAGGATTGGGAAAAGAGAATAGTTCTATTTGAGTATTTTCTGCAACTTTCAAATCTAATTTATAAGAATTCCTGGCAGCGCGAAAAGTCTCTTGAATAATCGAAAAGCCTAAAATTTCAACATAGAATTTTTTGGAGCGATCGTAGTCAGAACAAATAATAGCTACATGATGAATGCCAGTGGTTTTCATTTGAATTTATTAATCTACAAATCATTTACCTGTAGCACTTTTAGCAGAGTTTTGCTTGTCTTTGCAAGACAAGGGCTTGATGAGAGCTAGAACCTTTCGGAACGCATTCCCAGCCTGGAGACTGGGAACGATACTACACAAACCTTTGAGCTTATCTTAGTGCTATTCTATTAATTAGTGCATCTCTTACTTCCAATCCCTATGCAACAGTTATTTCCTGGTGAGGTATTCACCAACACTGCGGATTTTGACACTGGTATTCGCCAACTGTTACCACGATACGATGAGATCCTGGAAGTAATTAGCCGTTGTCTACCTTCGACAAGTCAGCGTATTTTAGAATTAGGCTGTGGCACAGGTGAACTTAGTCTCAAGATACTCAACCGTTATCCAGACGTTCAAGTAATTGCCCTAGATTACTCACCTCGAATGCTGCAATTTGCCCAAGATAAAATCACAGCAGTTGGATATCAACAACGTTGGACTGGCATACAAGCAGACTTTGGCGACTGGGCAAATAATCCAGAAAACTTGGATATTGGTAGTGAATTTGATGCTTGTGTCTCATCTCTAGCAATTCACCATCTCCAAGATGAGATGAAATTGAAGTTATTTGAGCAAATTGCTGCTAGCCTTACTCAAGACGGCTGTTTTTGGAATGCAGACCCCACTTTACCAGAATCACCAGTCCTAGCAGAAGTTTACAAAGTAGTACGAGAGGAATGGTCACTTCAACAAGGAACTAGTTTGACAGAGATTCGCGCGAGGCTTGGCGCAACTAGCACCCAAGGTTACTCCAGTCAAGACCAGCTAGCTACCTTGGATGCTCATTTACAAATGTTGAGCAAAGCCGGATTTAAGACAGTTGCAGTACCTTGGAAATATTATGGTCTAGCGGTGTTTGGTGGCTGGCTGTGAGCAATTACGGTTTTGGATACCCATATTTGAGATTCGCCTATTTCTAATGGGTATTTATAGGATTAACAGCTTGATAGTAACAAAACAGCAATAAATATCATTATTTCTCTTGATAAGAACTAATATATAAACGCATTAGGTCTGTAAAGGAGGTCTTGGCTAACTCACACAAGGATTTCGCCTGAAACTTCCGGTAATTAAGCTTGCTTTGTGTTTTTATGCAATATTTCCACATCAGAAGTAACCCATAAGGGTACTATCCGTACTCCACAGATTTATCCAAAAATACAAAGTAGAAAATTTTCTTCAGGAAATAAACCAGGGGCACGCAATTGGATTTGTTTTTCTGCTCTTTTCTCTAGTGGAGTTAAAGCCACTGTAAGAATCACTTAGTTTTAAAAGGAGAATATCTTGGATGGCTCGAAATAAAAAGAAATCAGCCCGGTTCAAGGATGAGCATTCACTTGACTCTAGATGTCCTATTTGTTGTATTGTCCCACCCCATATACTTAAAAATGTCGTGGTGAATGGCAATCCCCAACAGCGTACTTGGGCTTTTCATACATTAAATATTTCGGCGCAATTTTTGGGACGAAGAAACGTCGTAGGTAATATCTCGTTTGCGCCTTCTCCAGGTGAGAAGCGCCGCACCATCTACGACGCCAAAAATGGACAGCAACTCCCTGGTACACTAGTGCGGGGTGAGGGAGACCCCCCCAGCAGCGACCCAGCAGTGAATGAAGCTTACGATGCGGCTGGTGCTACCTATGACTTGTTTCATGAGATATTCGATCGCAATTCCATTGATGACAAAGGACTGCGTTTAGATTCCACCGTGCATTATGGCGTTAAATATGACAATGCCTTTTGGAACGGCGACCAAATGGTTTATGGTGATGGCGATGCAGAACTATTTCAACGCTTCACCAAGTCAATTGATGTCATTGGGCATGAGCTAACTCATGGTGTAACCCAGTATCAAGCGAGTTTACAGTATTATGGCGAACCAGGGGCATTGAATGAGTCGTTTTCTGATGTCTTTGGTTCCTTGGTGAAACAAAAGATCAAAAATCACACAGCACAAAATGCAGATTGGCTGATTGGTGAAGGTCTTTTGGTACCGACTATCAAAGGTGTTGCCCTCCGCTCTCTGAAAGCACCAGGAACAGCCTATAATGATCCAGTATTGGGTAAAGATCCCCAACCAGCCCATGTCAAAGATAAGTATACTGGTACTGATGATAACGGTGGGGTACATATCAACTCAGGAATCCCTAACTATGCCTTTTATCTTGCGGCTGTTGAGATTGGTGGCTATGCCTGGGAAAAAGCTGGTAAAATCTGGTATATAGCTTTACGCGATCGCTTGTCTGCCAAAGCAGATTTTAAAAAAGCAGCCAGTGTCACCATTCAAATTGCTGGCGAACTCTACGGTAATGGCAGTAATGAGCAAAAAGCTGTGCAGAATGCTTGGCAAAAGGTAGGAGTTATTTAGAGTTAGGAGAGACGCGATAAATCGCGTCTGTACAAGAGTGATGAGTAGAGACGCGATTAATCGCGTCTGTACAAGAGTGATGAGTAGAGACGCGATTAATCGCGTCTGTAAATAGTCAGTACTCAGGACTGATAAATCTGTTGTTTCTTGTTGCTAAAGTGGGAGGTGAGAACTATCATCTCCCAATTTTTGTATTTATCTCAACTAAATAACACAACGGAGATCAAAAAATGCGAGTATCATTTGAACGCACCGGCGGCTTTGCCGGCATCAGCAAGAAGACAACTGTTGATACAGAAACTCTCCCACCACATGAAGCGGCGACACTTCCCCGATTGGTGGAAGTCGCTGATTTATTTAGGCTACCTGAACTAATTACCTCACCAAATCCCCAGAGCGATCGCTTTCAGTATAAGTTAACAGTAGAAGATAACGGTAAACAGCATACGGTGACTGTCAGCGAGTCAGCATTGCCAGGAACCTTAAGACCTCTAATTGAATGGTTCCAAACCGTAGCACAGAAAAGGTGATTTGCTGAATTAGCAATTGAATTTTTAGAAGAAAATCCAGTTAACACAATCTAAAATTCAACAGGAGAAAGTGAAGTTGTGGGTGAAGAGAATATAAATTTTAATTCCGCAGAAGAAAACCAAACTGATGATTTTTTACATCTAGAATCTGTAAAAGAGGATTGGGGTGGAGACGGAAGAGGGCGCATGAACCTATCAGGAAGGCGTACAGCCATCTCTGAAAAGTATCTACCTCGTCAATACCATTTTTTTGATGCAAGTATCTTACCAGTAGAACACGGTTGGCGAGTGACTGGAATGCCAGATAATGTACCATTTGGTAGCAGGCGATCGCTAACATGGAATAATTGTGGTGCATCCACTTCAAAAGTAGTTTTACCGCCTCATTTTGAAGCACCTTCTGGCCTCTTTACTGCCGATTTAGAGATTTTTATACTCAGGGGTGCAATTCAATTTGGTGAGTGGCAATTAAACAAGCATAGCTACTCCTTTATTCCCGCAGGAGTGAAAGTAGGCCCTTGGAAAGTGCTAGGCAATGAAGAAGTTGAAATACTCTGGATGGAGAACGGCCCGATTCCATTAAAATATCAAAATGCAATAAACGATCATCCAGATGCTAAATTGGGTGACTTCATCCCTGCATTGGATAGTAAATTACTACCGTGGGCTAAGACAGATACAGTTCAATTTGAAGTATCTAAAAAAAAGTACCTAAGAAAAGATAGTAACGGAGGTGGAGTATGGTTGCTTGGTGTCTTGCCACATTATGATGGCAGGCATTCAATGATTCAATCTTATAATGAAGAAGCATATTGCTTGGCTGGATACTGTGATATAGGAGATTTTCGATTTGTAAAAGATTGGTTTAGCTATGCTTCTAGTTTTTCTATTGTTCCTTGGCACAGAACAGATGATGGTTGCTTATTCTTTGTCCGAGTCGATAGGGATTTGTCAAAGATTGGAACAGTATTGTCATATCCACACTAATAAACAACAGTTTATAAACCAGTACAGTTCAGAATGAGCAACAAAACACTTGTAGAGACGGCGATTTATCGCGTCTAGAAAACCAAAATTGTTGCCAGTAGCCCTTAACCCAAGCTTATTGGAAGCAGCAAGGTTTCTATGTGGAAATTCTAGAAGGTCTTTTTAAATAGCGCCCAATAGGTGAACCTAGAACCTCTCCATTGTTGTAAATCAAATTTCCCCGTAAAAAGGTACTTTTTACCCTTCCAGTTAACTCCATTCCTTCAAAAGGTGTATAACCTTGGTGTGACTCTGACTCAGCCGCACATACCACAAAGCTTTCATTGGGGTCTACTAATACCAAATCAGCATCATAGCCAATAGCAATATCACCTTTTTCTAACAAACCAAAGCGCCGCGATGGGTTCCAAGATAGCAACTTAGCGATATGGTTGTAAGACATTCCTCGCTTACTACCTTCACTAAATACACCAGAAAGTAAATATTCTGTACCGCCAAAACCAGACTTTGCTAACCAAATATTATTCGGGTCTCTAGCACTTCTTTTTTGTTCAGCAGAACAGCAAGCATGGTCGCTAACTATCCAATCTACTTGATGGTTCAATACTGCTTGCCATAAGTATTCTACATCGGCACGAGGACGGATTGGAGGGTTGACTTTTGCCCAAATTGTATTCGGGGTATCGACATCTAATAACAAATGTCCGACAGTAACTTCTCGCCGAAAGTTGATATGGGGAAAAGCAGTTTGCATAGTCAAAGCTGCTTCCATTGCCTTACGCGAACTCAGATGCAACAAATTGATATTTGCACAGTTAGTCTCATTTGCTAAATAAGAAGCAATGCAAATTGCTAAACCTTCGGAATGAGGTGGACGCGCTGCGCTGTAAGCGTGTAATCCACTAAGACTAGAATCATTTTCAACTATTTTGGTATAGGCGTTGAGAATTTCTGCAACTTCGCAGTGCAAACTCAAACTAATAGTATCTCGCGCTTCTGGATGTTCTGCCATCAAGCGAGTTAGACCACGCATAATAAATTCAAAATGGGCAAAATCGTACCGTTCCTCTTTATTAATCATCAAAAAGAGGTTTTGCTGGTCTGACAAACCATGTAACCCATAGCCTCCATAAAACATGAATATTTTAAACGAAGAGACACCGTGTTCCTCAAACAATAAAGGTATTTCATCAATATGCTGGCTAGCTATAGGTGCAATGTGATAGCTATAATCTACAAAAAAATTACCTGCGGATAAGGCCAACACCTCTGGAAAAAAATCACGGTAGGAGCCGCCTTTGTTAAGATAATACTGCCCTGTACGGATGTAATTTAAGCTAGTAGTTACGCCTCCCATTGCAGCTGCTTTGGTTTCAGTCACAGCATCTTGGTTGAGGGGTTGATAGATACCAACGTGCATGTGGGCATCCACAACCCCAGGAAAGCCCAACAAGTTTTTGCCATCAAATACCTTTTTGCCTGTGTCTGGGCTAATATTAGGGGCAATCTGAGCAAATTTTCCATCCTGAATTCCTAAATCAAGTAGTTCGATTGCATCCTGATGGGGACGAACTACCCGCACATTTTTGATAATTTGATCTAATACGGGAGTTTCAGACACAGTATACCTCACACAAAAATGAGTTAGTCAGGAATTCCAACATCGAATCGGGACGAAGACCAAATCCCATCATCATATAACGGTTTTTTATGAAATCAGCTTCAGGAGAAAAGACAATGGAAAGTTTTAATGAGTATCATATAGAGCCAAAGGAATTTACTTTTCTTAAAAGTTTTCAAGATAACTGGCAAGCGATTAGAGACGAGTTTACACACTTTATTAAACAGGCATCTCATGAGGATTTAAAACTGGCTTACGATATTCTTGGCCCTAAAAGTAAAACGATTAAAACTAAGGGTGATGCCAAATACAGTGCTTTTGGGATTTTATTTCAAGGTATGTTTATCGAAAAATATATTCAAGTACATCAAATAAAATATCCTGATTATGGGCCAGAAGAAGCATCACAAAAAGCACTTGCCTTAAGAGAGAAATATTTCCCAACTTTGGCGAAATTAATAGAAAAAGTCAACTTTAATGATGATGAAATCATCAGAAATGTGTATTTTGGGACATTCCATCCAGGCTTGGATATCAAGCTACACGTGAACTACAACCCTCATACAAATCGTGGCTATCTAGGATTGATTGTACCAGAGGGAGATGTAGCTATGAAAATCTGCCATGAGCAGCTTTATTGGCATGAAGGCAAATTCCTAATTTTAGATCATAGCTATCCACACTGCCCGCATAATTACACTAATTATGATAGAACTGTTTTGGTTGTAGACTTTTTTAAGCCGGACAAACCAAGAGAAGAAGTTATCCAATTTGAGAACGAGCAAGTCACCCAACGTATGCAAGAGAATCCTTACAGCTTAGGTGTTTTTGGTAAAAGTGATCAAGCGAAAGTAGAAGATTTTATCAAGTACGGTTTAACTCATCAATTAGAGTGGAATAAAGCTTTATAAGCTTAGTGTAATGCACCTGAGTTGATGGTGCGTTAGCTGAAAGCATAACGCACCCTACTGGTGTGGCAAGGCTAAAATGTTGTAAAAAAAATTGTAGGTTGGGTGGAGGCTTTGCGTCACCCAACATCCTGATATATGTTGGGTTGCGCTCCGCTCCACCCAACCTACCTACGTCTAATGCACATTTTTTTTGCTTGCCATGCCACTACATTTAGATTTATTAACATAGCCTCAAATAATTTGCGCCTAATTGCTTCTACCAATGAATTTCAAAACTTACAAAAAATTAAGAGCGAAACAACTGAATCCAGATTTTAAATCTGCTGTTGAAATTGTCGAAATGCCTATTTCCAAACCTGCTGTTAATGAAATTTTAATTCAAAATAAATTTGCTGGCATTAACGGTGGCTTTGACACTTTACTTTGTCGTGGTAATCTTCCATATATTAACTTAATTCCTCCCTTCGATTTAGGTGTGGAAGCTGTGGGGGAAGTTGTCGCTATCGGTGAAAATGTCAAAGATTTTCAAATAGGTGATGCTGTAGTAACTACAGCGCGTGGTGGCGGCTATCGAGAATATCAGGTTATTGATGCAAGCTTAGGGGTGAAGGTGCGGGAAGCAACGCCAGAGTTGCTAACACTAATGCCTACAGGTGTATCAGCTTTGGTGGCACTGGAACAAGTGGGGGAGATGAAAAGTAATGAAGTGGTTTTAGTGACAGCCGCCGCTGGGGGAACTGGTCATATTGCGGTGCAATTGGCAAAGCTAGCTGGGAATCATGTCATTGGTACTTGTAGTTCTGAGGCGAAGGCAAAATTACTGAGAGAATTAGGGTGCGATCGCATTATCAACTATCGCACAGAAAACCTCAATCAAGTCCTCAAGCAAGAATACCCCAATGGGATTAATTTGATTTTTGAGTCTGTAGGTAAAGCAGTATTTGATACTTGTGTTCAAAACTTGGCAGTGCGGGGACGTTTAGTAGTAGTTGGTTTTATCTCCGAATACGCAAATAATGTTGAACAAATTACACAGCCACGCCTTTATCACCAGCTATCTTGGAAAGCAGCTTCCGTGAGAGGCTTCCTCATGGCTCATTATAAAGAATATATGCCAGAGGCAAGCGATCGCCTCTTAAACCTCTATTACACAGACAAACTTAAAGTTGCCGTTGACCCAACACAGTTTCAAGGTATAGAATCCATACCCGATGCTATACAATATCTCCTCAGTGGTCAGAATTGTGGCAAAGTGGTTGTGAGATTTTAAGTAACACAGTATTAGCTTATATCTAGTTGGGAGTGAGAATGACACAAGATTCAGAAAATACTTTAAAAGTTGCTCGGCAGGCATTTGATAATCTTACACACGGTATGGCAACTGGGGAGTGGGAAGCTTTATTAGATATGCTCACAGAAGATTTTACCCTTTGGTTTCCAATGGGTAAATTTCACGGTTTAAATGTGGGAAAAGAGCGAGCTAGGGAGTTTTTCGAGTACGTTTTTGAATCCTTTAGTCCTGGGTTGAAGCTGACTGGTCTAGACCGTGTTACAAGTAATGAAACGACTACTGTCTTTGAGTTTCGGGACGAGGGCCCTTTATTCGGACAGCCCTACAAAAATCGGGTAGCAGTCTCTTTTGATGTGCGCGGAGACAAAATTTGTGGCTATAGAGAATACTTTGGCAGCGATGGTAAATCATATTAAATAATTCGTAATTATGAATTATTTAATTTAGTTTCTCTCAGGGTTGAGTTCGTTGATTTCTTTGCACTTAGCCTCTGCGGCTTGATATGCCGTCAAATAGTCTTGACCGCCCAACATCACATCACCATAATATTCATAAGGTGGATCGCCATAAATTGGCAATGGGTCATCTTCTGGATAATCTTCTTTTGATTCTTCAATGATGGCTTTCAGTTTTTTAATAGTCAGACTATGTGCTGCAAAATACCAGAGTGATTGGGGATCTTTGTTCAGATGCGGTAATGTAGGATCGATAATACGGATATCAGAAGCGTTGCCTAGTTCAATCCAACTGTGTTCAACAGGTCTGTATGGCTTCCCAGCAAAAGCCAAAAATCCCTGAATATATCTTGCTCCTTCAGTGGACAATGCAGCTTTGTAAGCATTATCAAACGGAGTACTAGCTCTGCTGTTTATCAGTTCAGCAATTTTGATTGACAGCGTTTCATCCAATAGTTTGTTCATCAATAGCAAGGATTAGAGCAGCCATGAAAATATATTACCACTGCTCTTGCTTGAGGATTCAGGAGGTTGAGGGAGATGAGGGATGATGAGGGAGATGAGGGAGATGAGGGAGATGAGGGAGATGAGGGAGATGAGGGAGATGAGGGAGAAATAATCAATCCCCATACCCAGTCCCCAGTCCCCAATCCCCAGTCCCTAATCCCCATACCCAGTCCCCAATCCCCAGTCCCCAGTCCCCAATCCCCAATCCCCAATCTACTTTGTGCTAATTACCATCTGTAAATTTATTAACAAGTCCCTTGAGGTGTAGGGCTTGGATAAAAGGGTTTTGACACTATTGCCAAGGTTTTTAATCATTTCATGATTGAAGGCTAATCCACTAACACCAATAACTTTGATGTCTGGATTAATTTTTTTCAAAACATTGATAGTTGTTGGCCCATCCATATATGGCATCATCATATCAACCAACACCACACTAATTTCTTGTTGATGTTCTGCGTATAGTGCGATCGCATCAATACCATCGTTAGCTACTAAAACTCTATAGGCATTTTTTTCTAACCAGGTTTGAGTCAACTCTCGAATTGAATCTTCATCATCAACAACAAGAATCAATTCTCCATGCCCTGCTGGTAATTCCTGATTTCCAGCCAGTTTCTCATCTGTATCGATTGTCTGCGTTATGGGTAAGCAAACCTGAAACTCAGTGCCTTTGCCCACTTCAGTAACTACATTCACAAAACCGCTGTGGCTTTTGATAATGCCAAGCACTGTTGAAAGACCAAGCCCTGTACCTTTACCCAGTTCCTTTGTTGTGAAAAATGGCTCAAAAATTCTATCTACTATTTCTCTGGCAATTCCTGTACCTGTATCACAGATACTAATCATCACGTAAGAACCGACCTTAGCATCAATATTCATCCGGGCATAGTAGCTATCAACCCAGAAATTCTTCGCATAAATCTTTAGGATACCGCCATGAGGCATAGCATCACGAGCATTAATACAGAGATTCATTAGTACTTGATGTAGCTGAGTAGCATCGCCAAAGATATTCCACAGGTTTTGCCCAGGAACATCAATGCGGATTTCAATCGCTCTGGAAAATGTTTGCTTAACAATATTTTCAATTTCTGAAATTATATTCCCTACCTGTAAGGTTTTAAAGTTACCTACAGAGCCGCGTGAAAACCACAGCACTTGTTTAACTAAATCTGCTGCACGTTTAACATTTGTTTCCATGATTGTCAGCCATTGCTGACTTTTTTCATCGGGGAGCTTTGCCTCTAAAAGTTGTACTGTCATCATTATGGGAGTCAGTGCATTGTTGAGATCGTGGGCGATGCCACTTGCTAGGGTGCCAAGACTCTCCATTCGCTGGGCCCGGAGAAACTGCGCTTCGAGTTGTTTTTTCTCTGTAATATCGGAGTTGACAATCAGGATGGATTTAGCCTGTCCTTCATCATCATTTACTAACGTCCAGCGACTAGCAACAATTATCTCTTTACTTTGTTTTGTGACTTGGTGTAACTCACCTTGCCATGAACCACTCTCAGCTAATATTTTCTGGATATTTTTCAGTTCGCAAAGACTTTGCTTTCGATACAAAAGCTGATTGGCATTCTTGCCTATTGCTTCTTCTGCCATCCAACCGTAGAGACGTTCAGCCCCTTTATTCCAAAATTGAATTTGGTTAACCAAATTTTGAACGATAATCGCGTCTATTGTAATATCAAGCAAAGCTGCTTGCTCACGGATTTTTTGTTCTGCTTCTTTACGTTCGCGCAGCGCAGCTTGTTGTTCGGTAATATCAATTATAAAGCCCGCCATTCGAGCAACTTTCTCTGTAGAGTCTAAAAAGATATACCCGTTGTCCTCAACTGTGATGTAAGTGCCATTTTTGCAACATACCCGAAATTCAAGATGGAATCGTTCTTTTGTGGTTAAAACACGTTTAACTTCTTCGTTAAAGAAGTTTCTATCATCAGGATGAATCAACTCTAGCCAACGATTCAAACCTCCTAACATCTCAGGTATAGAGTAACCTAATATTCCCTCTACATTACCACCGTATTGAATATCGTTGGTATGCAGATGCCAGTCGTAGAGAATCTGACCACTCGCTTGAATTAGTGCTTGATATCTATTGTTCCATTCGTCTAAGGCATCTGAATGACATCGTAGTTTTTCTTCTACCTGCTGCCGCTCCAAGATTTCCATCTCTAAACGTTTATTTTGCTCTGTAAGTGTTTTTGTCAGGTTTCGTAAACGTAAATGCGTATTTATCCTAGCTAAAACCTCTTCATGTTCTAGAGGTTTAGTGATGTAATCTACTGCGCCAAGACTCAAACCTCTGACTTTATCCACCTTGTCATTCATGGCAGTAATGAATATTACGGGAATGTCTTGAGTAGCTGGATTTGCTTTCAAAAGTCTACAGGTTTCAAAACCATCGATTACTGGCATTAATATATCTAATAAAATTAGATTAGGTAAGGCATATTCTGCCATACCAA
Organism: Nostoc sp.; assembly: GCF_036917155.1. Classification (GTDB taxonomy): domain Bacteria; phylum Cyanobacteriota; class Cyanobacteriia; order Cyanobacteriales; family Nostocaceae; genus Nostoc. The sequence continues at coordinate 38,825 of NZ_JBALDZ010000215.1, forward strand.
CGGCATTTCTCCCATTTTCCGCTACTAAAACTTTAAAGCCGTAATACTCTAACAAATCGATCAATAACTGTAAGTTAACTGGGTTGTCATCAACTATTAAAATTACGTCTTTTTCATTGTTATTTAAATTCATAATCGCCTCTTATAAAATTTCTTTTAAAACTTATCGAACTTGTTTGCCTTTAAAATAAAATATTTGGCACTATTAAGTGGGTAAGTATGAATAAACCTAGCTATGCAACAAAATGTAAAAATTCCTAAACCCTTGTGATTAATTGTCTGCGACATGCTGCGCGAACGTCGTGCCTCCTCTCTACGAGACGCTACGCGAACGCAATGACAGAAGTATAGTTATGTTTATTTATCCTCATCTACTGAAAGTAGAGCTTATAGGTTGGAAACATAAGCACCTGCTATGTGCGTAAAAAATACATAGCCTCTGGGTTATAGCACTGCAAATTGTAAGTAGTGCAGGATATGCCTATGCTACTTGCAATTTTAGCTATAAGATTGTGGCGATCGCACTTTCCTTTTCCAAAAGCAAATATATATATATATAGAAAAGTAGGGGCATACAGCTAGCTGTATGCCCCTACAATGTTTATCTATAAAATCACGAGTTTGTGGAGAGATCAAGTTTTATCCTAACCGTCTTGGGACGACAGGGGCTTCCCCAACAAACCTGTCCAGAGGGCATATTAGTAAAAACACTACTACGAGCGCCAATTACGGCATTAGCCCCGATTTGCACTCCTGGCCCAACAAAACAATCTGCTGCTACCCATACACCATTATTAATGGCGATACTTGCTGTTTTTAACCCAAAGGCAGGATCTCGCAAATCGTGGCTACCAGTACATAGGTAACTTTTTTGGGAAATTACGCAATGTTCACCGATGTAGATCTGCTCTAGGCTGTATAAAACTACGTTATCTCCAATCCAACTATAGTCGCCAATCGTAACTTTCCAAGGGTATGTAAAGCGGGCGGTAGGTCGAATTAATACACCTTTGCCGATCCGAGCGCCAAATAGTCTTAGCAGAGCGCAACGCAGAATATTTAAAGGTTGAGGAGTGAGGGGAAAAGCGATCGCTTGTACAAACCACCAGAATAAAACATACCAACCTGGACGCCCCCGGTCAAACCAAGATTGGTCATATTTGCGTAAATCTACAAAAGGTTGATCGTTAGTCATTTAATTTTAGATTTTAGATTTTAAATTTTTCCTTCAATCCAAAATTCAAAATTGGTACATTTAGGAGTCAATGGTCAATAACTTTCCTTCTGCTTCTCTGCTTTCCTGCTCCCCTGCTCCCTCCTTCGGGATAGTTGCAGTATTTAAGTGACCACCACAGTTACGTAATTCGTAAAGTTTAACGCCAATTTGATATTCATATTGACTTAGCAAGCGTGCATAAATATATCCGGCTTTGCCATCTAAAAAACCGCGTTGAATAATATAAAACAAAACAAACCGCAAAATTGGTTTAAATGGCAGGTGTACCCACACTTTTTTCAAAAAGCGCTTGCGTTGCACGGCATCACCAAATAGATTTGCGCCAATAGTACCGCTATCATCTTTACCTGTGAGAATATTAAAATAAACACTGGCTTCCCAGTTTGAATAACGGTTGTGTCTTTCTAACCAGTGGTAAAGGTCGCGGAAGTCTTCGTGGAGCATATCATTTTTAAGATACCCAACTTTCCCCTGTAAAATCACGTGTTCGTGAACTTCGTTATCACCAGTATTCGGAATATCTTCTGTATTTAGATTTTCGTAGCGACCTTTTTTATGTTGAAATAAACGTAGATTCCAATCGGGATATTTACCACCATAGCGAATCCATTTGCCTAAGAAGAACACGCGGCGGTTGAGATAATAACCTGTATATTCCTGGTTTTGAATTGCTTGGTCAATTTCTTCCCATAGTTCTGGGGTAATGCGCTCATCGCAATCTACAATTAGTACCCATTCGTTCCGAAAAGGTAGATTATCTAAAGACCAATTTTTCTTTTTGGGCCAGCGCCCATTAAAGTTGAATTGCACGACATTTACACCGTGACTTTTAGCAATTTCAATACTGTTATCGGTACTTTGAGAATCTACTACAAATATTTCATCTGCTCTGCTAAGGCTAGCGAGGCACGTAGGCAAGTTTACTTGTTCGTTTTTTGCTGGAATTAGTACTGAAACTGGTATTTTAGATGGCATATATTTAGGAGTTAGGAGTTAGGAGTTAGGAGTCAGAATGGACTGGAATATGATTGCCGATTTTAAACCATTGCCAAATCGTAGATTTGAAGGTCTACAATCCGGTGGTGGTTGAATTTGCAATGGGAAAGCATTCTGAATTCTCCATTCTTGTTTATTTCTTATTTGATGTAGATAAAAGACCCTGAATAGCAGCATTTAAGTAACCAATCTGACCGTAAGCATAAACAAGTTTGTCAAACCGTTCTGCTGGATCAGAGAAATATTGCAATGCCTTATACAAGCCGCGCACAAAGCGTTCGCTACCTCGCTGCAATTGAGCGAACCCAGCTTTACCAGCGAGTTGTTCTCGATAGCATTCGCTAATACCTTGCCACCAGCCTCGGTTTAAAAACCAGGAGCGTTGGAGGCGTTCTGGGGCTACATTGTGAGCGACTAAGGCTTCGGGAAGATAAGCAACTTGCCAACCACGCTGTAGAGCAAACTCGGTCATTTGCAGTTCTTCATTAGATAATAGATTTTTCCCCACTCGACCGAGATGAGGATCAAAACCGCCAATTTCTTCCAAAAAACTGCGGCGGATAGAGTAATTTAAGCCTCTGGGTGTTGAGCCAGGTTGCTCAATGTAGATGTTGCTGTCACCTAAATCGTATGCACCCAAATTTGCAGCTAGCCCTGGAGATAGCCATCGTGGTTGTTGGATTCCTGGGGGCCAGATGAGAGTGACTTTGCCTCCGGCGATCGCGAGTTTAGAGTTATTGTAATAGGCAAAATATAAAACTTGTAGCCAGCCCTGACTGGCAACGGCATCGTCATCTAAATAAGCAAGAATATCACCACTGGCTACTTTTGCACCCGTGTTACGGGCGACAGATAAACCAATGGTGGGTTCAAAAACATACTTGAGGCGGGGATTGTGGGCCCTTTGTTCTACAACCTCACGAGTGCGATCGCTAGATCCATTATCAACTATTACAATTTCAAAGTCAGTAGCAAAATCCTGTGCTAAAAGACTATCAATTGCAGCCCCTAAATAGGTATCTCGATTGTGAGTACAGATAATGGCAGAGATTTGGGTGTCTGGCATAGATTTAATTTTGGATTTGAGATTTGGGATTTTAGATTAAAATCTTAAATCCAACGCACAACTGCTGAGAGCTAATCTAAACCAAAAGTTACTGACCCACCAACCGAGTTTCTTCGGAAATAATCTTTAAAACTTCACGTTTGTTGAATATGACTGTGTAAAACTACAAGAGTTTGGGCTAGTTGACTCAGGCGGGTTTCCAAGGATTGCTTGCGCCCTAAGAGTTGACGTAACTTTTGGTAACGAGCGATCGCCATGCTAACATTGGGAACCTGATCTGCTGGACATGGGCGCGACCAGACTTTACCAGTATCGTCTACACCACAGAGGCGATAGCCAGTAATAGATGATTGATAAGATACTTTCCCACCACTCGCGCAAATTTCTTCTACGTAGTTCATTAAGCGGTCAACTTCTGCATGGCGCAGTGTTGCAGTTCCTCCCGGTTCTGGTTCTTGGGGATTAGATTCTAACCAGCCGTTGACAATTGGCCCTTCTAAGTAAATATCCTGAATTTGCTTCAAAATACTTTGTAATTCTGCTTGCCAACTAGCGACAGTTTCCTGAATTTCTTGCAATAGATTCATCGCCAATGCTGGATTAGCACCGTGACGATGGCTACTAAAGCTCGGAGTTTTCAACTTGGGTAGGCTGGGTGTTCTGTTACCATTCTCTTCTGCTTGAAAGGTCTGCACAGATTCATGGTGAGGAAAGAAATTTTGTTCAGAAGGATAATCACTCTCAGGATCTACACCCAAGTCAACAGTTTGTCCTTGTGATTTTACTTCCTCATGCTGAGAAGATTGAGTTGGTCTACCTTCTGTGGGTTCGTTGGCTCCGACACTGATTCTAAAGGAGAAAGGCCGTTTTGTTGTCGAATCAACTGTTTCAGCGGCAGAGGCAGTACCGCGATTCCCTAAATCGTGTAGAGTTGCTTCAATGCGTTTTAAGCCTGCGTTCATAAAGATATCCTAAAGTTTGCTGTCCCCAGTGGTATTGAATAATTAAAAATGGGGTTGTTGGGATTTTTGGCTTTTGCCAGTTGTAGCATCAATGATGCTGGTGCTAATTTTATCCCTTAAAAGTTATTTGAAACCAAAAATCTCACCGATGAATTGACCAAGCCCCTTCGGGGCGGGAACAGGGAAGAGGGAACAGGGAACAGTGCAAGAATTAGCCCCGAAGATTTAGGGTACAAGCCCCTAAATTTATTTATGAAAGAAATAAAAACATTTTTTAAGGGGACGCGTAGCGCAAGAAAAAATACGTCCTTGTACAAATCCCCTAATTTTAATTATGGGGATTTCCCTGTTCCCTGTTGCCCGTTCCCTGTTCCCTTTTAAATCCTCGATTATGGCGGGAGCCTTCTCTCCGAATAAGGTAAAAAACTGCGGTGATAAATTGCAACGGTAGATATATTGTTAAAATACTCAGTAAACAACTTTGGGTAAAATCATCTTAGTAACAGGACCTGCACGATCTGGTAAAAGTGAATGGGCGGAAACTCTGGCCGTACAGTCAGGAAAAGCTGTTGTTTACGTAGCAACAGCCACCGATAACCCAGATGACCAAGAATGGCATCAACGCATTTTAGAACATCAAAAACGTCGTCCCCAAGACTGGGTAACTTTATCTGTACCTGTGGAACTGTCTACAACTCTCGCCGATGCCAAACCCTATACCTGTCTTTTAATTGATTCTTTAGGAACTTGGGTTGCTAATCTCCTAGAACAGGACGAACCTAGCTGGGAAAACATTCTTGCAGAGTTATTAGAGACGGTGGATCTAGTTGCTGCTGATATGCTATTTGTAGCAGAAGAGGTGGGTTGGGGTGTGATCCCGGCTTATCCCCTTGGGAGGAAGTTCCGCGATCGCCTCGGTTCTTTAGTGCGCCAGCTAAGTACACTCAGCGAAACTGTTTATTTAGTGACTGGTGGTTATGTTCTCAATCTCAGCATCCTTGGTTCGCCGTTGCCAAACAGAGGGGAAGGAGAAGTAAGGAATCAAGATTCTTAACTCTTGATCCAAATTAATCTAAAATCTAAAATTATCTTATGGCAACCAAACAAGAAGTTAGAGGATATCTTGCCTACTGGTTTCAGTTGGGTAAGAAAGTGATTACGGGCAACGGTGAGGCAAGCATTTTGCCGCTATCAGTGCTAAATGGCGATCGCTATAGTGAAGAATTTGAAGAGTGCTGGCAGAAAATTATCTCACCGGAATCGGGTGACTGTTACCTGGAGGGTACTCATGAAACCATTGCTGAACTGCTGACACCAGCATGGGATATGCTTCCTTGTGGTCGTTGCAATATGCCAGTAGCCAAGCGAAACGTCGGTATGCCGGCGTTGTTATGTCCCTGCAATGATTTACCTCACTGGCCGAATACTGAATTGCCAGCACCGCGAGAGCCAATTAAGACTCAAGACCAACTCAAAAAAATTCGCGATCGGCTCATAGATAATATTGCATAAGCGGCAAACAACCAGTTTGTAAATCTGACAACTCTTTTCTAATTATTTGGAATTATTTGGTTATTGTAATTTCTTCTGTAGTGCCTTTAAGTGCCACCACAGGATTTTTGTTTGTCTGTACTAGCTAGGGAAAAAATAACTATTGGTTATTAACTATGCCCAATGCCCAAAATCCTAAGTATTTTACTCATTAACCGTGCCACTATAGAAAATAGAGCTGCAAATTGAGCAATAGGAAGACTAAAGAACACTGTGCAGATAACATTCTTAGGGACGAGTTCCGGTGTACCCACGCGATCGCGCAATGTTTCCAGCGTCGCCCTGAGATTACCCCAAAGGGCAGAACTGTGGTTATTCGACTGTGGCGAAGGTACTCAGCATCAAATTATACGGAGTGAACTGAAAATCAGCCAACTCTCCCGAATTTTTATCACCCACATGCACGGCGACCACATCTTTGGCTTGATGGGACTTCTTGCTACTTGCGGCTTGGCTGGCAATGTGGAACGAATTGATATCTATGGGCCACCTGGATTAAATGATTACATTCAAGCCGCCTCACGCTACTCCTATACACACTTTTCTTACCCGATCAAAGTTCACGCCATCCGTCCAGGGGTCATTTATGAAGACGAGGACTTTACCGTTAGCTGTGGTAATTTACATCACCGCATTACAGCTTTTGGCTACCGCGTAGCCGAAAAAGACCGCACAGGACGCTTTGATGTGGAAAAAGCCAAGGAGTTGCAAATTCCTCCTGGTCGGATTTATGGTCAACTCAAGCGCGGTGAAACTGTTACCCTTGCTGACGGACGGGTAATTGATGGTGCCCAATTGTGCGGCCCTACAGAAATTGGTCGAAAGATTGCCTATTGTACAGACACAATTTATTGTGATGGTGCAGTGGAATTAGCTCATGATGCTGATGTATTAATTCACGAAGCAACCTTTGCCCATCAAGATGCAGACATGGCTTTTCAGCGGTTGCACTCCACAACCACAATGGCAGCCCAAACGGCTTTAGCTGCTGGGGCACATCGGCTGATTATGAGTCATTTTAGTCCCCGCTATGCTCCCGGAAATACCTTGGAGTTGAAGGATCTCCTCAAGGAAGCCCGTGCCATTTTTCCTCGTACTGATATGGCTTACGATTTTATGATTCATGAAGTACCCAGACGACGGGAAGTAGAGTTAACTAAGGTAGGCGTTTAGATTTTAGATTTCCGGTTGAACTCTTGATAAGTTGGATGACTTTGGCAGCTTTAGAGCGCTATCTGGGCGTAACCGAAAAGCAGAGGGTAAAATGCTTTCAAAAACCCGAAAGTAAGAAACTTCAGCACTTATTTTCTTACTTGGATTGCTACAGCCAAGTAATACCAGTGCTTTTTAGCGCCAATGCTGTTAACCTTTCTTGCGCGATCGCTTTATTTGCCAACTAGAAACAGCTTACCAACTCCACTGAAATCTCTCTCAAGAGCAGCATAATGCTCCAGCAATTCTGATTCAGTCATAACCTACCCCGCACCAGCATCAATTAATATTATCCTTTCCAAACTCCCTCTTGATGTCATTAATCGTAAACTTTAGCGTTATAAACGAGACTGCGTTGTTTCAGCCTACAACTCACATCAGCCGTATGTTATTTAATTCTTATAAGGAAAATGCTGAAAACCCCTGAGAAACAGCAACGTAGTTGCGTATTTCGTACTTTGGCAAACTCTCATCAACAAAAGGTGGTATATGCACAGCAACGCTAACTCTTGTTAATGTGGAAACTTATACTGTATATGAAGCATCAGTGTAAGTAGTTCACTACAAAAAAGAGATATGCGAATTCTAATTGTGGAAAGCAGTCTGTTATTGCTCCTGACTGTAATGACAACTGGATGTGTCGGTTCTTCCTCTGTTACAAAACAGCCGCAACCCTTGCCAGCAAGCACTGAGCAGCCGACGAAAGAAGCTGTGTTGTCCTCAACACCTACACCGAGTGTAAAAAGTACAGAAAATTCTACCCCTGAAGCCACTATTGCCACAAATCCGACGCGCTGTGAAACTAGCCAATTATCAGTGCGCCAAGTCTCAAAAGATGCTGGTGTTGGGAATGTTGGACTTACCTACGCTTTCACCAATAACGGCTCATCCCCTTGCACCCTCAACGGTTATCCAGGATTGGCACTACTGGATGCAAAAGATCAACCTTTACAGGGAATTAAAGTTATTCGCTCCAAGGGCACTTATTTTTCGAGTAAGCAACCTCGACAACAAGTGACTCTAGCTCCTGGAAAACAAGCATCATTTCAGATAGCATATAACCATGTTAGTTCCCCACAGGAAAACTGCCCAATATCTAGTAAGATCGAAATCACGCCTCCTAATACCTCCCAAAACCTTACCCTTACAGAAGAAATCAAACCTTGTACAGGCAAGGTCAGAGTGACTCCAGTACGATCTGTTGACACTCAACCCTAATAAATTTCTGTAATTTACTTAAATACCCAGAAAAAGCATAAATTTAATCAAAGCCTCTGATAAGTTCAGTATTGTACTAATCAAAAAGGTTAAAAAACTTTATGGAAGGAATTGATGTTGCCGATCAAGACGGCAGAGTAGATTGGACAGCAGTAAAAAACTCTGGTAAAACCTTTGCCTTTGTCAAAGCCACAGAAGGAGTTAGCATTAAAGATTCTGCTTTTGCTCATCACTGGCAGACCACGAAAGCTGCTGGTATTATTCGGGGTGCTTATCATTTCTTTCACCCCCATACATCTGACCCGGTTCAGCAAGCGAAAGAATTCTTAAAAACGTTAGGCAAATTAGAGCCAGGAGACTTACCACCAGTTCTGGATGTAGAGGTAACTGACAAAGTAAGTAGCCAAGCCGTAATTAGTGCAGCGAAGCAGTGGTTAGCAGAGGTAGAAAAAGCCCTTTTGCAACAAACAAAAAAACCAATCAAACCAATTATTTATACCTTCCCTAGTTTCTGGGCAGAAATTGGTAATCCATCTGATTTTGCTAGTTATCCGTTATGGATTGCCCACTACGGAGCCAGAAACCCAAGTATTCCTAGCGCTTGGCAGGGGCAATACTTAATTCATCAATATGAAGGTGATATATCTGGTGTAACTGGTGTTAGTGGCCGAGCCGATTTGAGTAGATTTAATGGATTGCAGTTAGGAGATTCTGGGCTAAGAGTAAAACAATTACAACAGCAATTAAAAGATATTGGATTATATACTGATGCCATTGATGGGCATTTTTCTGAGTCACTTAAGAATGCAATTGTTAGTTTCCAAAAATCTAAGGGATTGCAAGCTGATGGAATTGTCGGCATAAAAACTTGGGTAACTTTACTATGGATTTAACCTGCATTTCTCACTCTTCAGTAGGGGCGGGTTAACAGATATGATCCATCATTCATGAATGTCTCGCTTAACCCGCCCCTACGACCTCTGCACTTCGGTTTGATAAATCTGGTAAGAAATCCGAGTTTAAGTAAATTGGTGTGAATAATTAGAGTTTGTAGTAAGGGCTGGAGCCGCTTACTACAAGCTAATTTAAGTAACTGTACATTACGTAACATATTTCAATTTATTCTTACCCACTTATTTAACATCGAAATGCACAAAAGTGGGATTTGACCTGAAAAAAACCTTTAAGGATTCGTTTGAGTGAATTAAACTTAATCCGCCTGATAGCTTTATTCACCTCTACCCACTGCCGTTTTCTTTTACTTGCTTCTGGATAATCTTCACTCAGCATCTCAACTGGTAATAAATACATCTTGACGCGGTAAATTTTGCCTTGTTTGCGGTACTTGTAAGTGCCCAGTTCCTTAGCGTCTACATGCCCAATTACTCCTGCTTCTTCCCACGCCTCTTTAGCTGCTGAAGCAGGCGGACTCATGCCATTAGGAATATCTCCTTTCGGAATCACCCAGTGTTGAAAGTCACGGGTTGTGATTAGCAAGATTTCAATTTTACCATTATTCACTCTGTAAGGAATCACCCCAGACTGTTTAAATACTTTGTTAACTTTTCGACTCATGTAATTTGCATCCTGTACGGCCTAGCTTTTTTGTACAATGTTTACTTCAAAAAGTCGAGAGATAATACCGAATAAAATTTGATTAATTTTAGGTTATGAAAAGGTCAAAAATGCTTTTGTCTCGTTATTCACGAATGATTTAGGTTGCTATATTAAAGTAATGCAGCTAGCTTGACTTTTTAATATTTTGGTAGATATACAGCGAGGATATTGTATTCAAATCTACTTTTTCAGGCTCATCTTCATCATAATTAGTATTTTTAAACAGGACTGTAAATGCACCAGTACCTAACCTATCTTGAGGAAACATCCGATAACAAGGCATCGTAGTTAAATGTGATTGATATTGAGATAAAGCACTAATTTCTATCGCATTGAACTGAGGAAATCGTTCTAAAAACCATTCACAAACTTGCTCATTTTCTTCGGGAGAATATGTACAAGTCATATACGCAAGATAGCCTTGTGGTAAAACCATTTTAGCAGAGTTAGCTATAATACGCTTTTGCCGATTTGCACTCTTGTTAATAGCAGTTGGGTGAAAACATCCGGGTGCTTTTTCGCCTTTAGCAAGTAGAGATTGTCCTGTACAAGGAGCATCTACTATGACTAGATTGCTAGAGCAGGGAAACATTTCAGCAAATATACTCGAATCTCTATTAACTACTGCACTAGGATTAATCTGGCAACGCTTCAAATTAGAAATTAGCATTCCTAGACGTTTGCCAATAACTTCATTACTGATGAGTAATTTAGGTTGTAAAGTTCTCCAAGCAAAGATACTTTTACCTCCTGGTGCGGCACACATATCAAAAACTAAATGTACTGACTGAGAAATAGCTAACAAAGTAGTAGCTGCAAACACCGAAGAAAAATCTAAACAATAGAAATATCCTTTTTCATGCAAGGGATGCTTACCAGGTTTTTCTCCCAGAGATAAGCGGTCTATAAATTGTGGTTGCCAAGAGGTTGGTGTTTCTACTGCCAAAGGCGAAATATCTGGCTTTTCTTGACACCAAATAATACTGGGTGAAAAAGGCCGAGGATTCATTAAAGCCTCGATAAATTTTTCTTGCTCATCGAGATTAGCGAACAAACGCCGCGAGACTTTAAGTAATAAATTAGAAGGTTTTTCCATGTAAATTATGAATTATGAATTAATAGAAGTACGTTGTATCTAAATCAAAATCAAACTGTTACACAAGAACAATGTAATTAAGGCTTTTGGCTTCATACTCAAAATATAATGACCGCCATTGGGATCGCAATGGCCAAGCTACCCCACTGCACCGGAGAAGGTCATGTTCTTAGATAGTTTTCAGGAAAAATTACGCAAACAAGCACAACTATGGAGGGATGAAGGATTAATTAGTTCTTCGCAGTATGAACAGATAGCAGAACGTTATCAATTTAAAAACCTGGAAGCTGCTGCACGCGATCGCAACAAAGCGATCGCAATTGCTATAGGCAGCATACTTCTATGCTTAGGCATAATTACCTTTGTATCAGGAAACTGGCAGGGAGGATCGCGAGAAGTCAAATTTATTTTGATGATGAGTTTGTTTTTTGCGATCGCAATTACTGGATTTTACAGTTGGAGACCACCTGAAGGAAAGAAGCCACAACAAAGCAAACGCTTACTGGGAGAGGGATTGCTAATTTTAAGCGCCTTCATCTTCGGTGCAAATTTACTCCTGATGGCCCAGATGTTCAATATCATCGGTTCAGCTTCCCAACTGTTTCTCGCTTGGGGGTTCGGTGTTGTGGTCATGGCCTTCAGTTTGTCCTTAAATTCTTTAGGAATTCTGTCAATTATCCTCGTAGAAATCGGCTACTGGACTGGACTAGAAGACTTATGGTACGCTTCAGGTGAGTTAACTTGGTCGCGCTTAGTAGTACAGCATCTACCTTTGTTGGCATGGCTGGTATTTGTACCCTTAGCCTACTTCTGTAGATCGCGTTGGATTTTTGGTCTAGCAGCCCTTGTCTTTGCTAGTTCCTTACAAGCCAACCTTAATCCTCTGCCACTGCTAAATTATGCTGATATAGCCCCTTGGGTGGCATCTTTTGCTTTTGCACTCCCACCTGCATTATTCTGGAGTTATGATGATTTACTGTTTCCAAGCATAAATTATAGATTGTTTCAATCTCTAGCCCGTAATTTAGCGTTGGTAAGCTTCGGCATCGTCTTTTACGTTCTGTCATTTCGTTGGGTCTGGGAATCTCCAGATTATAGTTATAATCAGCCAACGAATTTGACAAACTTATTCGAGTCTCTGCCGATTATCGATTTGGGGATTCTCAGCGGCTTGGCGGTATTGCAATGGTTGTTTCTACTGCGCCAAAGAAATAACCCTCCGCGCCGCGAGGTGATTTTCACGACTGCTGTCATTAGTACATTTCTTGTCTTTATTGCAATAGTACCTTTTTGGCATCAAACTATCAGCCGGATTGATGAACTTGGCATTTTTATCTTCAATGTACTTCTTGCAACATTAGCCTGGGGACTAATTCAAGAAGGATTGAAATTAAGCCACAGAAGTTCCTTTTGGGGCGGTATGCTGTTAGTAACACTGCAAATTATCAGTCGCGTGCAGGAGTACGACACCGACTTACTTTTTAAGTCGCTAGTCTTTGTCCTGTGCGGTTCTGCTTTAATTAGCGCCGGACTCTGGTTTGAACGCCGCTTACCTGGTGGCTCTAGCTCTACAAGTAAAAAGTAGGGCAAAAGATGAAAGAATTCAGGAGTCAGAATTCAGGAGTCAGAATTCAGGAGTCAGAATTCAGGAGTCAGAATTCAGGAGTCAGAATTCAGGAGTCAGAATTCAGGAAAAGTTCACTTAATCTAAAATTGAATGATTCCTAACTCCTAACTCCTAACTCTTAACTCTTAACTCCTAACTCCTAACTCCTAACTCCTAACTCCTAACTCCTAACTCCTAACTCCTAACTAAAAATCTCTGTGCGTCAAAATTTTTAAAGTTTCTCTGCGTCAGTCCTAATCTCGTTACTTTTGAACTCCTCAAGACCTTTGCTTTTTAGGACTACGCTCATGACGAATACCTCTTCTGAATCTAAGAATAAACCCTTGTCTCCCGAAGCCGAATTTTCTAGTAAGGTGACTTTTCGGGATTACTTGATTGCAACTGAACAAAAATCGAATAAGCCCTTACCTTTTTGGCGGTTACTAGCTCCCCTGGCGCTGCAAACAGGGCTAATTATGGCAGTACCAGCCCAAGCGGTTTATACAGATGTGACAGGTAAAACGGTGATTTTGCAAACCGTACCTGTAGACCCTAACAATGTGCTGGAAGGTAACACCTTAGCCTTAGATTACAACATATCCCGTACATCAACTTTAAGTAGACTAGCTGGTTGGCAAACATTAGTCAGCAAAGGTCGTGGAAGTGGCAGAAGATTGCCTGAAGGAACTAACATCTACGTGACCTTACAAGAGCAACTATCCTATGGTCGCGGTGTTCCGAGAGCTTGGAGACCGTTACGAGTAAGTAGCGATCGCCCCACAACTCTTAGAGCTAATCAAGTAGCCTTAAAAGGTGTTTATCAGGATGGCTCTGTTAACTACGGCTTAGAAACATATTACATCCCAGAAAACCAACGGCAGCAGATTCGGAACGACTTACAAGCCCAACGCGCCCGCAGAGGACAAGTACCGCCCATTGTGGTCAAGGCGAAAGTCGATCCACAAGGTAAGGCAGTACCAGTTAGTATGTGGGTGCGCGATCGCAACTATCGCTTTTAAGCTGTTAGGCAAATAAACACTGCATGTTCACACGCCAAGTTTGTCTCCAAAGTTCTGAGCGTCGGAAATCGGCGCTCAGAACTTTCTGTTTGTCATTAGACATTTGGTGAAAAAGAATGTAGAGACGCGATTTATCGCGTCTTCAAAGACCAATTCTCTACACCAGTAGCCCTTAACCCAAGCGTATTGTTATATATCGCCCAATACACTTTACGGTAGAGACTCAAAACAATATATTTGGAGTAAGATTATCAGCAACTAAAACTTGCTGATAATATATGATTTTCCGTGAATTGAGTCGAAAAGCAAAGCTACTATTTACGAGATTTTTACTGCTAGTGTTCATCGCAGTAATTGCGGTATGGCAACTTTCCTCAAGACAACCCCAGTTAGTACAGCAAGAAAGCAATTATGCGATTCATATTCGACAAAATTTTAATCAATCTGATTTTTATCCCATTGCCAAAATTCCATCTGTGAATCTCTATAAACCTATTGGCGATTGGGTAGGAAGGTTAATTTTACCAACCAAACAGCAATTACAAGATGGTTCAGATTGGGTATGGATGGAAGTGCAACATGCGCCACCGACAGCACAAAATTTGGTAGGTAAAATTATACGTTTGGAGTGGAAAAATAACAAAGATTTACTTGCTTTGGAGCGAGCGGTAACGCGAGATATAAATTTCACTTCAGAAGTCATTAAAAGTCAAAAACAAGGAAACATTCATCCTTTTCGACTAAATGGAGTTCGTCAAGTAGGTATTTTACGCTCTTTGGCTGGTGCAAATCCTGTTGATGAAACAATCGTTGCTTTAGATTCAAGTACAATCATTGATGCAAGTCAAGAAAAATCTATTTTGCAAATTGAACGCGAACCTATTTTGGCAACTGGTAGATTTTATGGATTGGTAAAAATCATTAAACCGATTAAATCTAGCTCCAAAACTATTTTAATTCCCAAAGAAAAGCAGGATGGCGATTATTTTTTGGTAAAGCATTATAACCCTAACTCAAATAAGTTTGATGGTCTTGAAGAAACTATTCGTATTCCCCAACAAGTAATAGATACGCGAAATTTTACTCCTTCAAGTTCGCAGGAAATCGAACAATCACCTGCGGGTGAAGCTGGGTGGTATATTTATGGCGCTGCCGATGCAAAGGGCGTATTTACGGTAAGCGCCCTTGCACCTCGTTCTCTATTTCAAATTCAACCCCTTCAAATTATTACTGGTGAGGAATTAGGGCTAAATTACATCCAAGAAGTAAATTGGCAAAATACCGAGAAAAATAAAGGTAAATTCAATACTGTATTATTAAAACCTGTAGAAACACAAAATTCACTTAATCAATCTGTATCAAAATGGCAAGAAGGCAATAAAGCTATTGTCCTACACCTATTTGGTGGAATTGGCGGACGCAAAGCTGAAGCAGTCGGAGTACCTTATACTATCACCGGACATTTTGCTTTTGGAATTGCAGAAGTTGTCCGTGACGAGTTTACTAAAGAATTACGCTTCGAGACTAAATACCACCAAATTTATGCCCATAACCCTGATGGAATTATTGCCGGAACGCATACATGGGCTGATTATATGGGTAATTTACAACGTGGTTGGCTCCCAACACGTCCAGTATCAGATATTCTGATCAAATTCGACCCGGTAACGCAAGATTATGATTTTGATGGGATTAAACTTTCGCCTTTAGAGCAATTCCAGCAACAATTACAGGTAACAATGGCACGTTATCGGGTTGGTGATGGAACTGGTGGCGCAATGGTATCACCTGCTACCTCATGTGTCCAAGACGCAAGCCAAGCACTTTATGCGGCGATACTGGCAATTAAAAACCAAGTTGCTACAACTCCTCAAATTCAAACTTGGGTACACACCAACCCCAATCACCCACAAACATTACGCTTTCAGCAGCTAGTTGAATTAGGTAAATCTTTAGAACAACAATTAGCACCCTTGGGTATAGTTCGCGCTGATTGGCAAAGTCAAGCAGGTATACTCGCAGGTACGGGCATAGGAAAAACGACGCAACCATTTGAAGATCGTAGTATTTGGGCTGGTTTGACAACATGGCGAACAATAATGCCAAAACAAGCACAGGACGATCTCGCCACAATATTTTTAAAACATGGTGCGATTATGCAAGTACTGCGAAGCAATCAAGTAGGTGGTTGGCAACCTAATATTACACCCATTGCACCAACAATACTTTTGGGACAAATTAAGATTCCTTTTACCGATATTTCACCACTTTCAATTATTTTAAATCGCGTTTTAGCATCCTTGGCAGTTCCGACACTACAAGATTGGTTAGTTATAGTTGTAATGCTGATAATTTATAGTATTATTGCCCTACCCTATGGTTGGAAGTTTGGATTTTTACATATACAAATTTGGTCTACAAGTTGGATTGATAAATGCTTGTTAACATTGCGTTGTTTATTTTTACCTGCGATTTTTGAAGAACTCTTTTTTCGCGTTTTTTTGCTTCCTCATCCTAGCGAAATCACTAATTGGTTCCGATGGGGTTTGTGGGTAATAGTGAGTTTATTATTATTTATTTTGTATCATCCATTGAATGCTAAAACCTTCTTTAAAGCTGGAATCCCCACATTTAATAATCCTGTTTTTCTGGTCTTAGCTGCATTCTTGGGAATTATCTGTACTGCTGCATATACCTTGACAGGATCTTTGTTTGCGATCGTTTTAATTCACTGGGTTGTTGTAGTAGTTTGGTTAATTGTTTTTGGGGGAATCAGAAAATTAGATAATAATTAAAAAATTCAGAACACTAAGCTCGACTTTATCCATTTTTTTCGCAAGACGATCGCTATTGCTGAAACCTGGCGAAGGTCATTCGCGGCTATACAGGCAAAGTCCGCCTGCGCGGACTAAGGTCAAATTAAGGTTTTGAAACCCACGGAGGTGGGTTTTGTTTGTGTAGACGCGGTTTCTAACCGCCCGTTTCAGTGCCCCTACGGGTGTACCTCACGTAAACGAGAACCGCTATATGAATTCATCATACTTCTTCTTGAGAGTCTTCTTTTTGAATCCAGATAAATACTAAAGCAAATACTGGAAAAGGCAAGATATAGAATATTAAGGGAATCATGATCCAGGGTAGCCATGAAGCGGCATAATCACCTGTTAGTTGTGTTATATCTACCATGATGTATTCTCCTCATGAATTCAAAGTTGAAAAATTTATGTAATCTACCTTCTGAGGGTATCCAACATTCCAAAGAACAAGCTTGATTAACTAGCGTTAACTGCACCTCGCAAGATGGCATCTAAAGAATCAAAATTTTCTAGTAGGAAGTAGGCAAATATCGCGCCACCCATTGCACCAACAAAAATTCCACCATTCAATTGACTCCATTCTTCACGAGTTCTTAGTGGTCTAAGCAGGTCTTTAGAATCTGAATTATAAGCTCCTCTAGGATTTCCTTGGAAAGTGGTAATTGCAAAAATGGAAATACCTAAACAAGCTGATAAAGCTATATATATGGAGGTAATTAATCCACTGAGATTGGTTCCATGTACTGATTCTCGCAGAGGGCCAACCACAACCTCTGGTCCAACTAGGAAATAACCATGAGCCATGCCAATTTCTAACCCCCGCATGAAAGGTGTTAACCCTTTACGGTAGGCGGGTAAATTACTAATGAAAGCTCTAACTATGGGAGAATCATTGATAGGAGTGGATAGATTACCAAGGCAAGGATCTCCTTTGAATGGTTTAATTATGTCTTCCTCATTGTATTGTTTAATCGTCTCTGCCATATCAGATGAATTAGACATTATAATTTCTCCTGATTATCTTAATTAAATACTATCACTAGCGCGTAGATTTAGAGTTTTCTTATTCAAAATTAACATAATTTTAACTAAAAAACTCTCCTACCAAAAGAGGTAAGAGAGGAGGTCGAAAACTGAATATTTTTAGCTGAATACTTGCATATTAATTACGCATTTACTTTGCAAATAACTAGAATTCATTGCGTAATTTAAAGTGTAGTTAAACAGCCTTGAAGGTTAACCAAACTTCCCTGCTGTTGAGGCAATTAAGAAAGCCCCATAGGTTGCGATATAACCAACAGTAAAGTGAGTTAAGCCGACTAAACGGGCTTGAACAATTGACAAAGCAACGGGCTTATCTCTCCAGTAGCCAAAGGATAGTGGAGTCTGTTCGTGTGCCCAGGCTAAGGTTTCGATTAATTCTTGCCAGTAACCTCGCCAGGTAATCAAGAACATGAAGCTAACAGCCCAAGCTAGGTGTCCAAAGAGGAACATCCAAGCCCAAACGGCTAAGTTATTTGTGCCATAAGGGTTATAGCCATTAATCAACTGTGCGGAGTTCGCCCAAAGGTAGTCTCGGAACCAGCCCATGAGATAGGTCGAGTTTTCGTTGAACTGAGCGACATTGCCTTGCCAGATACAAAGATGTTTCCAGTGCCAGTAGAAAGTGACCCAACCAAGGGTGTTAAGCATCCAAAACATGGCGAGGTAGGAACTATCCCACGCAGAAATATCGCAGGTGCCACCCCGTCCTGGGCCATCGCAGGGGAAAGCATAGCCGAAGTCTTTTTTATCCGGCATGAGCTTCGTACCGCGAGCATCCAGCGCCCCTTTGACTAAGATGAGGGTGGTGACATGCAAACCGAGAGCGATCGCATGATGTACATAAAAATCACCAGGGCCAATTGTCAGGAATAACGAATTGGTGCCACTGTTAATTGCATCCAACCAACCTGGTAACCAGACATTGCCATGATTGGGCCATGCTGTGGAAGCAATACTATGTGGATTTGACAGCAACGTGTTAAACCCATACAACAGCTTACCGTTAGCCGACTGGATAAACTGAGCAAATACAGGCTCAATCAATATTTGTTTGTCAGCCGCCCCAAAGGCTACTTCTACATCATTGTGGACGTACAAACCCAAAGTATGGAAGCCCAAGAACATCGACACCCAGCTAAGATGAGAAATAATCGCTTCTTTGTGCTTGAGTACCCGCTCTAGAACATTTCCTCGATTCTGTTCTGGGTCATAGTCCTTAATCCAGAAGATCGCCGCGTGGGAAAACGCCCCTACCATCAAGAAACCGGCAATGTATTGATGGTGTGTGTATAGTGCCGCCATTGTGGTAAAGTCCTTAGCGATAAACGCATAAGGCGGCATGGAATACATGTGCTGCGCCGCAAAGGAACTCGCTACACCCAAACAAGCTAGTGCCAAAGACAGTTGGAAATGCAAAGAGTTATTAACGGTTTCGTACAGTCCTTGGTGGGGTAAGTTGAACGGGCCATCAACTTTATTACCGTAGAAGTCCTTGGAGTCCATCATCTCTTTGATGCTGTGACCGATACCCCAATTAGTCCGGTACATGTGACCCGCAACAATGAAGATTACAGCGATCGCCAAATGGTGATGCGCCATATCCGTCAACCACAAAGATTGAGTCTGGGGATGGAAACCACCCAAAAAGGTGAGAATTGCTGTTCCTGCCCCTTGAGTACTATTAAATACATGGGCTGGCGTATCGGGATTTTGCGCGTATGCCCCCCAGTTAAGAGTAAAGAACGGTGTTAAGCCACTTGGGTGTGGTGCAGTAGACAAGAAGTTATCCCAACCTACATGAATACCACGAGATTCTGGAATAGCAACGTGTATTAAGTGACCAGCCCAAGCCAAGGAACTGACACCAAACAAACCCGCTAAGTGGTGGTTGAGACGAGGTTCTGCACTCTTGAACCAAGCCAAGCCAGGACGGAATTTGGGCTTTAAATGCAACGCGCCTGCAAACAAAAATACAGCCGCCAGCAAAACTAGGAAAATGGCCCCAGCATACAGTTCATTATTCGTCCGCAAGCCGATGGTATACCACCAGTGATAAACACCGGAGTAGCAAATATCTACCGGGTTACGCGCTCCCGCTTGGGTGTAAGCTTCAATTGCTCCTGGACCAAATTGAGCATCCCAAATCGCGTGGGCGATGGGACGGATATGTATGGGGTCTTTAATCCATAGTTCAAAATTACCTTGCCAAGCAACGTGGAACAAAATTCCCGACGCCCACAGAAAGATAATTGCCAGATGACCGAAGTGAGAGGCAAAAATCCTTTGATAAAGATTTTCCTCCGTGATGCCATCTTGACTTTCAAAATCGTGAGCCGTGGCGATCGCATACCAAACGCGTCGCGTCGTTGGATCTTGTGCAAGGTCTTGGCTAAATTTGGGGAATTTAGTCGCCATAGTTTTAAAAGTTTTGAGATTTTCTCGTTCCCAGGCTGAGTCTGGGAATGCACATCCAGAGGTTGAACCTCCTAAGAAACCAGGGAACAGGGAACAGGAAATAAGGTTGCCTTCTGGATCAGGGAGATCAGGGAGATGTTAATACTATTTCTTCTCTCCCTGCCCCCTGCTCCCTGCTTCCTGCCTCCTGCCTCCTGGATTAGGCGAACAAAAGGAGTATCATCCCAATGCCGACATTCGCGCCAGGAAGAACGCCCAAGTGGTGACAATTCCTCCCAAAAGGTAATGAGCTACCCCCACAGCCCGACCATGAGTGATGCTCAAAGCGCGAGGCTGAATAGTTGTGGTAATTTTCAACTTGTTGTGCGCCCAAACAATTGATTCGATTAATTCTTGCCAGTAGCCACGACCACTAAACAGGAACATCAGACTAAAGCCGAAAACGAAGTGTCCACCTAAGAACATTAAGCCGTAGCCCGAAAGTGCTGTATTGTAGGATGTGATTACTTGCGTCGCCTGGGCCCAGAGGAAATCACGCAACCAGCCGTTATTGGTAATCGATGATTGGGCAAAGTTTCCGCCCGTAATGTGCGTTATTACCCCATCTGCATCTACCGTCCCCCAGACATCCGACTGCATTTTCCAGAAGAAGTGGAAAATCACCATTGACAAGGAGTTATACATCCAGAACAGACCCAGGAAAACATGATCCCAAGCTGATACCTGGCAAGTACCACCTCGTCCCGGACCGTCACAGGGGAAGCGGAAGCCCAAATTGGCTTTATCTGGAACTAAACGCGAACTGCGGGCAAACAACACACCTTTCAGCAGCACTAAAACAGTGACGTGAATTGTGAAGGCGTGAATGTGGTGAATCATAAAATCCGCAGTACCCAAGGTAATGGGCATAATCGCCACTTTGCCAGCCACTGCCACAATACCGCCGCCGAAGGCATAGCTGACAGGCTCGTGCAAATTAGGTGCACCAGTTCCCACTCCGCTCAGTTCCAGACCCCGCAAGCCACCGAACGCATTACCCAGAGGTGCAGCAGCTTGGAGAACTGGATTTCCGATGGTCATCGTCTGGATGTGTTGTATCCACTGAGCAAACACTGGCTGCAACTGAATTCCCGTATCCGAGAACATATCTTGGGGACGACCAAAAGCCCGCATGGTGTCGTTGTGGCAGTACATCGCAAAGCTATGGAAGCCCAAGAATTGACATACCCAGGCTAGGTGGGAGATGATTGCATCGCGGTGGCGGATCGTCCGATCCAACACGTTGTTAACATGGTCGGCTGGATTGTAGTCCCGTACCATGAAGATGCCTGCGTGAGCCGCGCCCCCAACAATGCAGAAACCTGCAATCCATACGTGGTGAGTGAATAGCGATGTAACGGTCGCATAATCCGTTGCCAGATAAGGATAAGGAGGCATCGAGTACATGTGGTGCGCCACGAGGAGGCTGGCTGTTCCAAACTGTACTAGGTGGATAGCTAGATTAGCGTGCCAGGAAGTCTCGAAAATTTTATCGAGGCCTTTATGACCGACAGGCCCAATAAAGCTGAATAATGGCAGCATCTTCGGAGTTCTGGCATCATCGAGCATTTCCTTGAAGTCGTGGCCGATGCCCCAATTCGTGCGGTAGAAATGGCCGGCAATGATGAATAGCACTGCGATCGCTAAATGATGGTGTGCTACATCTGTTAACCATAAGCCGCCCGTCACGGGGTTCAGACCGCCCTTAAAGGTCAAAAAGTCAGCAAAATTTCCCCACTGCAAGGTGAAGAAAGGCACTACACCCGAAACGAAACCCCAACTTGCACTGGGATAGAGCTGATCCATCAACTTGGAATTCAAGATGAATTCGTGGGGTAAAGGAATGTCTTTGATAGCTACCCCAGCATCTAACAACTTGTTAGTTGGTGAGGCAACATGAATCAGGTGTCCTGTCCAACCCAAAGAACCCAAACCTAAAAGCCCTGCCAGGTGGTGGTTCATCATTGACTCCCAATTCAGGAACCACTCTAGCTTGGGAGCGCGTTTATGGTAGTGGAACCAGCCAGCAAACAGCATCACTGCTGCCATCACCAAGGCACCAATGGCGGTGCAATATAGCTGGTAGGTATTAGTAAAACCTTGCCCGCGCCACATCTGGAAGAGTCCAGAGGTAATTTGAATACCGTGGAAGCCGCCGCCTACATCTGCATTCAAAATTTCTTGACCGAATATCGGCCAGACAACTTGGGCGCTGGGTTTAATGGCAGTCGGGTTCGCCATCCAACCCTCAAAATTGGAAAAGCGAGCGCCATGAAAATACATACCGCTCAACCAAATAAACACTACAGCTAAGTGTCCGAAGTGAGCGGCGAAGATTTTGCGCGATACGTCTTGTAAATCGCTGGTATGAGTATCAAAATCGTGGGCGAGTGCGTGGAGGTTCCAAATCCAAGTGGTGGTTTTGGGACCTCTGGCAAGGGCGCGGTCAAAGTGTCCTGGTTCCGACCACTTCTTAAATGAAATTGGCACCGGATTGTTATCAACCTCAACCCTTACCTTTTGCTCTCGCTCAGGAGTAATTGTCATTGAAATTCTCCCTTTTCCGTGAAAGAAATGAGAACTTTACTCTGCTCAAAGTTTCTCTATAAGTACTTAGTTATTAGTTGGTAGTCGCTGACCAACTAATAACTAACTGAAGCAAGAATTTACAACTTTGAGTTTTGTTTATTGGTAAGCTGTTCCACATTTAAATTGCATAATATCATAAAGAAAATTCTCTAGAAGCTTAGATGCAATAAGAACTCAAGAACGTCTTTCTGATAAGTTATGCAATTTAGATGAGTTTCAGTTTAATGATTTAACAGCAGAGAAAAAAGCCAGCGATTGACTAACCAGTAACGCTAGATTAGCGAAACAAAGGTAACTCAAGAAAAATAATTAGCTGAAAAACTCTTTCTTTGGAGAGAATAGGAAATAAAAATGAAGAACCCATGAAGAATAATACTTTCTTAATGAAAGGTTACATTTGTGTAGCTATCTGTTGTTGATTATCGATTCCAGCCCAGCACTGCTGAAACTTGGCTAGCTAGAGTTATAAAATCGAAAGGTTTAGCGATCGCAGTTCTTACCCCCAATTTGGTAAATTGTTCTAGTTCCTTAGATGATAATGTCGTCGTTAACAAAATTACAGTTATATCCTGGGTGACGGGGTTGTTCTGTAGTTGGTGCAAAATTGTCGATAAGTTTCTATCGGAGGCAAAAGTATCGAGATCCACAAGGATAACATCAACTGTTTGCGTCTTTGTTTTAGCGATGCCTGCGGCGGGCTACGCCTACGCTTCTTGGCTCGATACCGCCGTCAGTACTTCCCAGCCTTCTACTGTCTCCAAGCAAGGCTGAGTCACTTCCCGAATAGCATTTTTATTCTCAATCAGTAAGATGCGTCGGGTTTTCACTATTAATATTTACCTTCTGGCTTGCGATCGCCAGCTTCTTCTCATAGGGTAGGCAAAAAATATGAAAAACTAATGAAGAATGATAAAGAAAAAGAAAAATAGTTACACATTCGTGAGACACAAGATCCCCGACAATTTTTACGAAGTCGGAGATTTTGGGGTTGCAATTCTCACAAATCAAATATAGCGATTTTCATTTTAATGAGATACACGGTAGGGTAGCACAGCTGTCATTGGTGTCAACTTAAGCTAGAAATAGCTTACCTATTGGCTTCGTCACCCGCCTTGAACTAAAGTTCAAGGCTAATAGCTAAAGTCTACTGAAGTAGACTCAAGATTTTTGGAGATATTTTAGTCATCTTTAGATGACTTTTGCTATTAGCAAGGAACTTCAGTTCCTTGCAGGAGATAGCTTTCACGTTAAGTTGACACCCATGCATATCTGTGGGCCCCTACGGATTGTCTGTACTCCACACGATTGCAAATCGCTATACCCGCATTTCTCACAAGGAGAGAAGGGATTGAACTTGGCAGATTGAACTCTCCCCTGCTCCCCTCACGGGCGAAGTAATAAGTAATAAGTAAGATTCATTACTCATTACTCATTACTTATTTAATTATTGAGATGTGGTGAGAAATCCGGGTATAGGATTGCTATATTAACGCCTGCGCCACTTGTTCAGACAGAGTAAAGGGGTCGTAAGGCTTAGTAATTACTGCCACCACTTTTAGTTGAGTAAACTGACGCTGTTCAGCAGCCTGTGCTTTTGCTGTTAATAAAATCACGGGAATATTCTGGGTTTGGGGATTTGCTTGCAGATTCTCCAACGTCGTCAAGCCATCCATATCTGGCATCATGACATCTAAGAGAATCACATCTGGATGTTCACAAGCAGCTTTGAGCAAACCTTCTCTACCAGAACCAGCTGTCAGCACTTCCCATTCATTAGTTATCTCTAAACATATCTGAGTGGTTTCTCGGATATCTTCTTCATCATCAATAATCAAGATGCGCTTGTTCATTTGTTATCCCATTTTGGATTTTAAATTTTAGATTTTGGATTGTGAATGCGAGTGATTCTCACAGAGAAAAATTTACTGGTATCCATCTGTCGCAGTCATTTTTCAAATTGGTCAGGACTTACGCAAAATAATCAAAAAACGAATAGGTAAGTAATCGGACAGAAATATTTACACATTAGGTTTCAAGCTACATAAGGGTTTCAGGTAGAAATTTGTGTAATTAATTTTGTCTTACTACTTAATTCAAGTAGGGTGTGTTAGAGGTGTGTTAGACGAAAATAACGCACCCCAGCTTTCAATCATGGTGCGTTACGGCTGACGCCTAACACACTCTACATAAGCTTTATATTTGTTTACATGCCTATCTACTTAATGACTAATAGGTAATGTGAAA
Source organism: Nostoc sp. (assembly GCF_036917155.1). Classification (GTDB taxonomy): domain Bacteria; phylum Cyanobacteriota; class Cyanobacteriia; order Cyanobacteriales; family Nostocaceae; genus Nostoc. The sequence goes on from NZ_JBALDZ010000215.1 coordinate 63,552, forward strand.
TAAAATGTACTACCTTCCCCTAAAGTACTTTCTACCCAAATCTGGCCTCCGTGCTGTTGTATAATACTGCGGCAGATTGCTAATCCCAAGCCAGTTCCCCCTTGATGACGTGAGTTAGAGGCATCGACTTGCTGAAAACGGTCAAAAATTGTTTCTAATTTATCCTCAGGAATTCCTCGCCCCTGGTCTTTTACCTGGAATAGGATGTTGGAGTGGCAAGGGTCAGAAGAAGAACCAATCCCTTTTGTGTCTGTATTTATTTCTTTCCTAGTCTCTACTTGGGCGCTCAACGAAACTGTAAAACCTGGAGACGAAAATTTAATCGCGTTGCTGAGTAAGTTAGTGAGTGTCTGGATGATGCGGTCTGAATCTGCCCATAGCTGCACTGAAAGGGTCGTTAATTCTAGCTTAATTTCTGCTTTTTCAGCCATTGCCCGCATTTCGTCCACTGCTTGACTCATCAAGTCAGCTGCATTGCAAGTCTGTTTATACATCGTTGCTTTACCGGAATTGATGCGTTCAATATCAAGGATGTCGTTAATCAGACGCACCAAACGGTTAGTGTTATCAAAGGCAATTTCCAGCATCCGCTGACTTTTTTTTGGTTGATCGTTCAAGGAACCACGCGCTAGTAAACCTAAGGCGCTGCGAATTGAGGTGAGAGGTGTCCGTAGTTCGTGACTAACCACTGAGACAAACTCATCCTTCATTTGCTCGACTATCTGTCGCTCGGTAATATCCTTAAAGATGACTACTGCTCCGACAATATCGCCTTGTTCTCTAATTGGTGTACTTACATACTCAACTGGAAATTTCGACCCATCACAACGATAAAATATATCATCAGAAATATGTTGTACTGCCCCAGTTTCCAGAGTGGCGTGAATGGGATTTTCTTCCCAGCAATAGGGAGTGCCATCGGGTTGGGAATGGTTCACAATCTTGTGCATCAACTGATTTTTTAGTTCTGTCACCCCAGATAAAAGCATTCTAGCTGCTGCTGGATTAACAAAAGTGATTTTACCTTGGGAATTTAAACCGTAAATTCCCTCACCTGCGGAGTTCAAAATTAACTCGCTCTGTCGGCTGAGGCGTTCTAGAGAGGCTTGTGTTTGCTGGCGAGCGCGTAGTGCCCGTTCGCGTTTGCTCATTTCCCGCAGCAATCTTTCATTAGCACGCTGTAACTCCGCCGTTCGCTCCTGTACTCGCTCCTCTAGTTCGGCATTCAAGGCAGAGATTTTTTTCTCAGCCTGCTTGCGTTCTTCAATATCCTGCTGCAAGTCAGCATTGAGCGCGTGAACTTGCTGATAGAGTTCATACTGATGAATTGCCATCGCAAAGTGACTGCCCAAAGCTTGAGCGAGTTCAATTTCTGCGGTTTTCCATTCTTGGGCTTGACCTCGCTTTAACTCTCGCCATACTTCAAAAGATTGTATCGGATGCTGATGTCGCAAATCATTACGGTCAACTCGTCGTGCCCACAGAGTCTCTGTGTCTATTTCATAGCGAAAAATACTTAAGTAACCCAATATCTGCTGCCGATATTGCAAGCAAATAACCAATAAGCTGCGAATCCCAGCATCAAAAAACGCCTGTGCCAAGTCTGACTGTAGTGCGGCTTGATATAAATCAGTAATTGCCCAGACTAGTTTTCCCTTCTCGACAGTCGGCTCCATGTTTAAACACTCTTGCCAACCGGGATGCTCCTCGAAGAGGAATGGGGGACTGGGGACTGGGGACTGGGGATTGGGGATTGGGCATGGGGCATTGGGCATTGTTATTCTTTGCTCCTCTGCTCCCCTGCTCCCCTGCTCCCCTGCTCCTCTGCTCCCCTGCTCCCCTGCTCCTCTGCTTCTTCCCCAATCCCCATAGCTAAACACCTGAGCCGCCTCACCTGGGTTTTGGGGAGCGATATAAATTCTGCCACCAGCAGCCTGTAAAGCAGATACAGTCAACTCCAGGGCTTGTTGTAACTGCATTTCGGTCATGGAATGCAGTAGTTTGGCCACGCGGTTAATTGTGGCTTCTTGGTCAGCTTGGGCGCGGGTTTGTTCGAGGAGGGTATTCTGAGCGATCGCAATTGATAATTGATCTGCAACCAGTTGCACTACCTGTAATTCCCGCTCACTCACCTCTCGCGGCAAACTGTGATGAGATACCAACAACCCCCATAATTGGTCACGATGCAAAATTGGCACCACCAGAGAAGACTGCACTCCCATTGAGGTGAGGTATTTTACGTGACATGGGTCTACAACTCGAAACCGGATATCATTTTCATCAAGTGGCTCGGTCGTTTCCGAAGAATCTAAGGGACTCAGCCCAATTTGCTGGGCTGCAACATCCACAATTGAGCGCTGACGAGCTTTCAAAAACAACTCACGAGCTGCAAATGGAATATCCTCAGCGGGAAAATGTTGCCCTAGTAGAGATGGTAAGCGATCGCAGTTAACCGACTCAGCCACAACCTCACCGCTAGCATCTGCATCAAAACGATATACTTTTACACGATCAGTCTCCAAAAATACACGTACTTCAGCAACGGTTCCTGAGAGGATTGCTGGCAACTCTAGGGATTGACGAATGCGGTTCATCATCCGATGTAGCAGCGCTTCTAAGGAGTCGATAGGCTTTTGTTTTTTGTCTTTTGTCATCTGTCAGTTGTCTCAAGAAACAGTGCTGAGTGTTGACTGTTGACTGTTGACTGGAAACTGAGAAGAATTTCTTCCCCTGCTCCTCATCCCCTTCATCGCCCTCATCTCCCTCATCTTCCCCAATCCCCAGTCCCCAGTCCCCAGTCCTATTCACCCACATCGTCTAGAACATAATGGCAAAGGACTTTATCTAATTCTCTAAACGCCGGCTGCTGTAGTTCCCCAGAAAGAAGTTCTACTAAATGGCGAAGATGCAATACCTCACTTTGGTCAAGAGTAATTTGGGATAGCAATATTTGCTCTATGTGTTTAGCCAAGCGTGAACCTTCCGCAAAGCCAAAAATGCCTAAAGCTCCCCCTAGCTTATGTGCTGCATGATATGCTTTTTTCCGTAATTCTTCAGAGAGATTGTTGGCTTGTAACGCGAGTGAGGCTTGTTGGAGAATTTCTAAGCGATCGCTACTGTGTACTTTCAGCCTCTCCCACACAACTGCTAATGCTTCCCTAATCTGTGGCTTCCTTTTGCTTTGGCTTTGTTTTGTCTGTCTTAAGGCTACAGAGGGTTTTTCTTCATCTGCAAATACTTTCAGACGATAACCCAAACCATAGACTGTTTCAATAAAATCAGTTGGTGCGCCAGCTTGCGTTAGTTTCTGCCGCAAACCTTTGATGTGAGCTGTCACCGTATCTTCTTTGGGTGCTTCTTCTACAGACCAGAGGTGGTCTAAAATTTCACTGCGGCTGAAGACAATATGCTCGTTACGCAGAAAAAGCTCCAGTAAGCGATACTCCTTAGGCGTTAAATTCAAACCATGACAACCATAAGTCACTTCACAGCTACCAGGGTCAATACGCAGTTTTTCCCATTTCATCACTGACAACATGGGTGAATTTCGTCGCCGCAATAAAACACGAATTCGAGCTAATAATTCCGAGAGTTCAAAAGGTTTAACAACATAGTCATCTGCTCCTGCATCTAATCCCATCACTTTGTGAGTGCTAGAATTTTGGGCTGTCAGTAGCAGTACAGGTGTTTGATAGTTATGGGAACGTAACCTCTGACAAAGTTTTATGCCGTCCAATTTGGGCAGGATGATATCTAGCAAAATTAAGTCATAGCTAAAAGCTTCTACTAGCTCCCAACCAAGCAGACCATCAGCAGCAATATCAACTACATAGTGTTGATTACCAAGAACATTTTCAAGTGTTTTGGCAATACACTCGTCATCTTCAACTAGTAAAATTCTCATTCCATATCACCCTACTGTACCTAAAAGCTAGGACTTCATCAGAGGGAAAACAAATAATTAGGGAACTCCCAGAAATACATCATTACATAAGATAGGCAAGATGCCTAGACTAGCAAAAAAAAATTGGCTATTTTTTTTCCTTGGCAGTCCCTTAGCAACAATCAAAGTAGAAAAGTTTTACCTCAGAAAAAATCTGCCAATTGTTCACCACATATACTACTAGCACAGCACAGTGCAAACAGAGCAAGCATTGAAAATCAATGAAATTCTTGCAATATTAGGAATTACGAATTACGAATTCTGCCTTGGAGTACTAGCATCTTTGGTGAACAGAAAGCTTTGTATCGAACAAGTCTAATTCAAAATCATTATTGACTATTCTTTGACGCAAAAGTTATACAGCTTCAACCAAATTTACATTTGTTGACTTATTTTGATAATTAAAATGTGACTTACATATTGATTTTTGTATACCTCTATGTAGTCCTAGTAGAACATGGCGTAAATAAACAGACCATCTGGAATTGGTAAAAGGCTTATGGTATGGCTATTCTTTCTTTTGATTTTTGACTTTTGACTTATTGTACTAGGGGTAGGTCTTTTCCCTCTGACCCTTCTGATGAATATTGTGAACTTTTATGAAAATATGAACTTCCTTCATTGGTTCTTCATGTTTTTATTTTATGTTCCTTTTCATCGACCTTGAAGTAGTTTTTGTCTCAACGGCTTTGGTTTGAGTGCAAAAGATTATTCTGTCGTCTCCGGTTTTAGAAACTGCGGCGATAGAGAATTCCTATTTAATTATGCAAGGATCTATGTAACATGACGCCAAAGTCAGACAGCATAATTGCAACTTCGACTGTTAGCGTAGACGAGGCAGTCAGAGCAGCGGCTCCCACCGATGTTAACTGCCATGGGGTGAAGGTTACGCCTGCAAATCACAATCTTCAAACAATACCAACAAACATCTTAGAAAGACGCGAAAAGATTAGTTTATGGGAAAAGTTTTGTTCATGGGTGACTAGTACTGAGAATCGGCTGTATATTGGCTGGTTTGGCATACTGTTGATTCCTTGTGTTTTAACAACCACCATTGTTTTCATCATTGCTTTTATTGCTGCTCCGCCAGTAAACATGAACGGAATGGGTTCACCAATTTCCGGTGCTTTATTCGACGGCAATAATATCATTTCAGCCGCTGTAGTACCGACATCGGCTGCGATTGGTTTGCACTTTTACCCCATTTGGGAAGCTGCTTCTTTAGATGAGTGGCTTTACAACGGTGGTCCTTATCAAATGATTGTGCTGCACTTTGTGATTAGCATCATTTGTTACCAAGATCGGGAATGGGAATTGAGCTATCGCTTAGGGATGCGTCCCTGGATTTCTCTGGCGTTCACTGCTCCCGTTGCTGCTTCCGTCTCTGTATTCTTAATTTACCCAATTGGGCAAGGCAGTTTTTCTGCGGGAATGCCTTTAGGGATTTCTGGTACTTTTAACTTCATGTTGCAGTTTCAAGCAGATCACAATATTCTGATGAGTCCCTTACATCAGTTAGGGGTGATTGGGGTATTAGGTGGTGCAATGCTGAGTGCGATGCATGGTTCCTTGGTGACATCGACCTTGATTCGTACCAACGAAAGCGACTCAGAATCGATTAATGTCGGATACAAACTCGGTCAAAAACATCCAACCTACAACTTTAGGTCTGCTCAATTCTATCTTGGGCGGTTGGGATGGCGGCGGGCAAATTTTCCTAATTCTCGCAAATTGCATTTCTTCCTAGCGGCTTTTCCAGTAGCAGGAATTTGGTCTGCCGCCTTAGGGGTTGATGTCGCTGCATTTAACTTTGAAAAACTCACATTTGAGCAGCCAGAAATCAAAAGCCAAGGACGAGTTATTCACACTTGGGCAGACACAATTGATTGGGCTGATTTGGGGATAAAAGTGGCAGGTGAAAGCGATCGCCGAGATTATCACTTCTCTGAAGATTTAACTACAGAGGAAGCAGTGCCGTTGAGTTTATCATTACCGGAGCCGTAGTCCCGATATTCAACGCCAAATGAGCGCCAGACAGCTTCTTGTCAACTTCTATCTTGGCAGGGAGTGAAAAACCCTTGGAAGAAGTTGGCACGATTGGTATTAAGGGACTGACAAATAAAAAATATCCCACTGTTCACATTAAAAAGTAAAAAGTGAAAAGTAAAAAGATAATCCCCATAAATATATTTAGGGGAAATAATCACGGACGTATTATTTCTCGCGCTGCGCGTCTCGAAATAAATGTTTTTATTTCATTCCATAAATAAATTTAGGGGCTTGTGACCATTTTCCTTTTTCTTTATGAGTGCCTTTTTACTTTTTACTTTTGCTTTGTTCGGTCAACAGTCAGCAACTTCAAGCGGGATAATTTATTTCTTGGAATTACCTAAGAAAATGTACAACAATTTAGAAATTCCTCTCAGAAATATCAAGGCTACGCGCTGCATTCAAGAAGAAGCCATATCCTTGATGAGTGAGGAAGATGCAGTCGAACTATGACCTTATTTTGACTACATCATGAGAGCGTTGTCATAGGAAAATGTCAGGATGAAGTATGAAGTTTAAAAAACAAGTTCTTACTTCATTTTTTCCTAAATGCGGACTCGCTAAGAAGCAGGGGAGCAGGGGGAAAATTGTAGTAGATTTTTTCCATTTGCCCCTGGAGCCTCTTCCAATGACGCCATTTGCTTAAAGTCGTCATAGCCGACGCTAGCCAGTCGCTCATGGGGGCGCTACCCCATATCCCATATCCCATATCCCATATCCCATATCCCATACCCCATGCCCCATGCCCAAATTAGATTTTCTGAAACAGACAATTATTGCTCCCATAGTTGGGAATATTGCAATCGCCTTTTTTTCTGTGCTTGTAATGTTGTTGAAAACCTTTTTTCCCAACTCAATATCGGGCACATACTTACAACTGTTTTTCTAAAAGTTAAGAGCCTTGAAGAAGAATTCAGCTATTCTGAATTCAGGAGTCAGAATCAAGACGCGACTCGAAAATACTCGCTAACGCTGCGCTATCCGCTTTTTCGATCAAAATTCATTCTGTACATGGATAGCGGGGCGTTTAGCCCATTCTGACTCCTGACTCCTGAATTCTTCTTGATAAATTTAAAACTCCTAACTCGTAAATTCAAATTGAACGGTGGCCATTGTTCATCCTAACTAAGCAAAGGACAAAATTATGAAACGAATATTTGCTTTAATTTTGGTAATTTTTCTCTGGCTTAATGTTGTCCCCACAGCTTTAGCGGAGAACACTACATTAGTACCTTGTACCGAATCATCTGCATTTGTAGAACGAGTGCAAAATGCACCTGATAGTTATTACACGACAAAGCCATTAAAGGCTTATTCTCGGTTACTTTGTGGCGAGGATGGTTTACCTCATTTAGTTCTTGACCGCCTCAGCCTTGCCTTTGACGTGCTGACTCCCATAGTGATATTTCTCTACATTGCTGGTTGGATTGGCTGGACTGGTCGTTCCTATTTGCGGACAATTCAAAAACTTGGTTCCCCAGAAGAAAAAGAAATATTTATCGATCTGCCAGTGTTCGTCAAATGTATGATATTGGCTTTTGCTTGGCCGGCATCAGCAGTTCAAGAATTTCTCAGTGGTGAATTAGTTGCCAAGGATGAAGAAATCCCGATTTCAATTCGCTAAAGGTTATTGACAGTTGATGGTTTGTGATGAACTATCAACTGTCAATAAACCGAGTAAAAATGACATCTTGTAAATGTAAACTTAGTTGATTTAGGAGAAAAACATGGAGTCACGTTATTTGTTGAAATATCTCACAATGCTTCCTGTCGTTGCTACCTTAGCAGTGATTATTTTAGCAGTGATTTTCATTGAATTAAATTCCATTTTTCCTGGGTTACAATATGGGACTTTTTTCCATCCTCTACCGTAACTCCGTTGACTTCTACTATTGAAGAAGGCAAAAGGCAGGAGGCAGAAGGTTCCATTTAGAAGGGGATTCAACACAGTACTTAATGGGAACCACAAAACAAGAAAATTTGGTGTTCTTGTCTTAAACCCTTGTTCCCTTTGGTAACAGCAGAGAACAGAGGGCAGTATTCCTTCTGCCTTCTCCCAGGGGGAGACGCTAAAAGCGATCTGCCCTCTTCCCTCTGCCTTTCTTGATAAATTTTCAAACCCTTATTTAGAAAATATCAAAAAATAAATTATCCATTAATCGTAGGGTACGTTAGCTCAAGATGGTGCCGTACTCTCGACACTAACACACCCTACAATATTGGATATTTTTTTAAATTTATTACTAGAATTCACCTAAAAACTGGGATGCACCCGCTAATGACTTGATTGCTGGAATCAATCTAAAATCCAAAATCTAAAATTGTTTGACTACAGCTAAGGCACAATCAGCACTGGGCAAGGGGAAAGGTTAATCACACGAGTGGTAACACTATCATCTGCTCCCTCTTCAGTCAAGCCTAGTCCCCGACAGCCCATAATAATTAAATCGGCCCCAATTTCATCAGCGACATCGCAGATCGTAAAAGCTGGTTTGCCTTGCCTTTCCAGAATTTCAGATTGAATTCCTTGCCCAGAAAATAAAGATTGGGCATTTTCTAGTAGTTTGGCAACTACCTCTGGTGACACCATCGGATCTGCGCTAGGTGCGTCTGGAGGCGGTTCTTCTACCACAGACAGCAGCACTAAGCGACTGCTGTACTTTTTAACTACGTTGGTAACAACGTCAGCAGCTTCCCGCGTTTCCCGGCTTTGATCGATAGGAAATAATACTGTCTTAAATATATCTGTCACTTGGGTACCCCTGACTCCGGTAAAATCTTGATGGTTCTACTTTCAAAACAATAACAAAAAGGCAATCAGGAGAGTTTGGTGTGTCCAAAAAAAGTTTAGCAAGTTTATCTTCGGCTGATATCTCTGGGAAACGTGCCTTAGTGCGGGTTGACTTTAATGTGCCTGTGGACGATAAAGGCAACATTACCGACGATACTCGCATTCGTGCCGCTCTACCAACCATCCAAGATTTGACGCAGAAGGGTGCTAAGGTCATTCTCGCCAGCCATTTTGGCCGTCCTAAAGGTGTGGATGACAAATTACGCCTAACTCCCGTTGCCAAGCGTCTGTCGGAGTTACTGGGGCAAGAAGTCGTTAAAACTGATGACTCTATTGGCGATGAAGTTGCAGCTAAAGTTGGCGCCCTACAAAATGGCCAAGTACTGTTACTTGAAAATGTCCGTTTTTATAAAGAAGAAGAGAAAAACGACCCTGAATTTGCGAAGAAATTGGCAGCTAATGCTGATTTTTATGTAAATGATGCTTTTGGTACTGCACACCGCGCCCATGCTTCTACTGAAGGCGTGACTAAATTCCTCAGCCCTTCTGTGGCTGGATATTTGGTTGAGAAGGAATTGCAATATCTGCAAAATGCCATTGAAAATCCCCAACGTCCTTTAGCGGCAATTATTGGCGGTTCCAAGGTTTCCAGTAAAATTGGTGTGATTGAAACGTTGCTGGAGAAGTGCGACAAGCTGATCATCGGTGGTGGGATGATTTTCACCTTTTACAAAGCCCGTGGTTTGAATGTTGGTAAGTCTTTGGTGGAAGAAGACAAGCTAGAACTAGCGAAATCTTTGGAAGCTAAGGCTAAGGAACGGGGCGTTGCTTTATTGCTGCCCACAGATGTGGTATTGGCAGATAACTTTGCCCCTGATGCCAATTCTCAAACCGTTAGCATTGAAAATATCCCCGATGGTTGGATGGGTTTGGATATTGGGCCCGATTCGGTGAAAGTTTTCCAAGATGCCCTTGCAGATACCAAAACGGTAATTTGGAACGGGCCGATGGGTGTGTTTGAATTTGATAAGTTTGCGGTGGGTACAGAAGCGATCGCTCATACTCTCGCCGAAATCGGCAAAACTGGCACAACCACCATTATCGGCGGCGGTGACTCAGTAGCGGCTGTGGAAAAAGTTGGTTTAGCAGACCAAATGAGCCACATTTCTACCGGTGGTGGCGCTAGCTTGGAGTTACTTGAAGGCAAGGTGTTGCCTGGAATTGCAGCTTTAGATGATGCGTAAAAAAGCTAGCTCTTAAGCTATTGTTAACATCAGCTTAATTGATCGCAAATTTAGTAGGGGTACAGCATACCGTACCCTTGCTATTTTTGTTAATATTTCTGCAACCATGCGACCAATGTTATAGAAGTGATGTTGTAATGGCAAGAATTGAAGAAATTTCAGTCAAAAACTATAGGGTTCTCCAAAATATTACCCTAAAGGATATCAAACCTTTTTCCGTTTTTCTTGGGCCTAATGGTAGTGGCAAAACTACTTTTTTTGATGTGATAGGTTTCCTATCAGATTGCCTAATTGCCAATGTAGTTCAATACCTTGCTGATGAACATCAGGAAACTTTATCTAAAATTTTGAAGTTACTGGCTAGCCGTGTTCCTCAGTTAGAAAAAGTGGAGTCGGAGCCAACAATTGATGGCAGATTGGCTCTTTTATTTAAAGATGCACCTTATTTTTAGTCAAGGAACGAGCAGACGGCTGCTGGACTTTACCTGGTGGATGGGCTGATGTTGGCGAGTCGCCCAGTGAGGTCAATACGGTTCGGTTAAGGCAAGAGACGCGATAAATCGCCGTCTCTACAATAGACATCTCCGAAAAACAATGTAGAGACGTAGCAGTGCTACGTCTCTACAAGGGTTATGGGTAAAGCATATTTAATTTCTGGAGATGTCTAATAATCAGGCTTGTCATCAAAAAACCTTATCCGAACCGTATTGCCAGTGAGGTAGTAGTTAAAGAAGTATGTCAGGAACCTCAGCCTAAAGGCATGAGGCTGAGGTTCCTGACTGCGTAATTAATTATTTCCGACTACTTATTCTGGGGAGTGGGAAGTATTGATTAACTTTCTTCCCTATTCCCTACTCAATTAATTTCCTAAGACTTCGATATGTACTGGTGCCACGCCGCTACCCATCATTCCCAAAATTCGAGCCGCGCCAGCTGACAAGTCTATAACTCGACCGCGAACGTATGGGCCTCGGTCATTAATCCGTACCACTACAGAACGACCATTGCTGGTATTGGTTACACGAACTTGTGTACCAAAGGGTAAGCTACGATGGGCAGCAGTCATTTCCTCTGGATTGAACCTCTGACCGCTAGCGGTACGATTACCAGAGCCATCATAGCCGTAATAGGAGGCCATACCTCCGAAAGAGATTCGCACTCCGCCGACGGAAATCTCTCGTGGCAATTTCGGTATTGATAATGGTAAATTCGCAATTTCTTTTAAGGGAGAGGCATTGCCTAGTAGTCTGCGTAGGCGATTGGTTGCTTGCAATGCATCTTGCGCTAGATTGTTGGTGGTACCTGCTAATCGCGTACCTTCATTGATTTCGACCAATTCTTCGCCATTAATTTTGATGACATAGCGATCGCCATTTTGCTGGACAGGAGCGCTTTTATTTTGCGCTTGATTAGCAACTGTAGATTTTTCCCCCGCTTTCCAACTTACGGTAATCTTGCTGCCGTCCACGTTTTCCCGATTTAATTGATTGATCTTAGCGGCTATTATACCAGCTATCTGAACCGGGTCATCGTCAGCAGAGCTAATCTGGTTGTTCACAGCCATTGCGTTCTCAGTACTCACTGCCTTTGATGAGTTGTTAGCAATAAGGGCGTACGATTGTACGCCCCCAGCATTTCCAACTTCACCAACTTTTCTACTTTCAAGATTCGTATTTGATACAGAACTCAAAAATGTGAGAACAGGTATATTTTTGATAAAAAGAGTTGCCGCCTTACGTCCTCCAACGTTGTGAGGATGAATTTCTGTGATCACAGCATCCAAGGTTTGCTTTCCTGCTGTTGATTGATACTCTCCCACCTTCACAACATCAGTGATAGGAGTGATAGGTGATTTTTGGGATGCTAGCGCATTTCCCTTGGTGGTTTGAGTACAACCGACTGAGGGTATACCCAAAACAGTCATAAACAGGGCAACAATAGTCCACAAATGTCTTTGATTCATGCGTCCGTTTTTAAAGCGTCTGTAGAACTTAAAAGTTTTATAATTTGCGGGATTTATCACTTTGTAAAAGTGACTTCCCTTCTGAAAAACTCGAACTCGTTCCGCTTTCACTTTTTATTTATAACTGCAACAGACTAACATGAACCTTTCGGCTTGGGGATCAGGGTTTTAGCGTAATTATTGGCCACTTTTTCAAATTTCAATTCTCATTTTCAGGGTGAAACCTTTCTCAAATGAGGACTTTGGCTATGTAACGCTTTTTTCAACAAGTCAAAAATTTCTTAAAAAAACTTTATCCTTATTGCACGCTAAAGTGACGATACCCCATTCACATTGGTTCTAAAGGCTCGCAACTACCCGTGTATTTTATATTACATGTATTTTCTCTATTTACTATAAGAAGTTAATATACCTTTAAGTAAATGGCATCGGCATAAATACTCAAAATCACTTATTTAATGAAATATTTAGATTTCTCTATGAATAGGTCGTGATATGAGTTACATCTAGGATATTTATGCAAATCAGGTTGAGTTTCATCTCTTTTTCAAGGTTTGTTCTACGTACATTAATCATAAATTTGATTTTCCATGACTAGATGAAAATAAGTAATATATATAACACGCAACAACAGTATTACTGAGTATAAAATAAAGGAAGATACTCAAGTTAATATTTTTTGTGATTAATCATGAAAAAATGAGGAAATCTTTGCGATCGCTTGCATAACAGATTCCATACGTATCAAAAATTACAATAGCTCTTTTATACCCTCAGTAATTGCTCAAGCATGATTTTTGAGAGCAAGCTATTTTTGCCAAAATCTTTGCAATTGTAGGGATGTATGGCTGTAGACCCCTATTATATATAGTGAATATTTTGGGAAATGCTATCAGCCTGATGACAAACCAAGCACATCAAGGGGATTTAGAAATAGAACTATCGCCATTATTAGTTGTTCTTAAGGAGTTGCATTCACAGTACAAGTCAGTACAGGAGGGTGCAGTAGCGAAATACATTCCCGAATTGGCAAAGGCAAACCCGGACTTGTTCAGCATTTGCATTGTCACAGTAGATGGTCAGGTTTATCAAGTTGGAGACTACGAGCAACTTTTTACCATTCAGTCAATTTCCAAGGTATTTGCTTATGGACTGGCCTTAGAAGATCATGGACTAGATTACGTTTTGACTAGAGTTGGCGTGGAACCGACAGGGGATGCATTTAACGCGATTATTTTGGATGAGCAATCGAAGCGACCTTATAATCCAATGGTAAATGCTGGAGCGATCGCAACCACCAGCTTAATCAAAGGTTCCGGCCCCACCGAACGCCTCAACCGAATGCTAGATATGTTCCGGCGATATATTGGCCGCGACGTGTTCGTTGATATTTCAGTTTTTACCTCAGAACGTAGTACCGGGCATCGGAACCGTGCAATGGCCCATCTGATGCTCAACTTTGGCATGATTGACCGGAACATAGAAGAGGCGCTGGATCTTTATTTTCAGCAGTGTGCTGTGATGGTAAATTGCCAAGACTTAGCCGTGATGGCAGCTACCCTGGCTAACAGAGGTATTAACCCCATTACCAAAGATCGGGCGGTAGATAAGCGTTACATCAAAGATATTCTCAGTGTGATGTATACCTGTGGAATGTACAACTTTGCAGGTGAGTGGGCTTATAAAATTGGTATTCCGGCGAAAAGTGGTATTTGTGGTGGGATTATTGCCGTTGTACCTAATAAGATGGGCATTGGCGTTTTTTCGCCGCTGCTGGATGTGCGTGGTAATAGTGTGCGGGGGGTAAAGGTGTGTGAAGAACTTTCCCAACGCTTAGGTTTACATCTATTTGATTGTTCAGGTCAAGAGGCGAAATTTGATTGAACTGGGGGTTGGGGATTGGGGATTAGGGATTGGGGACTGGGGATTGGGGATTGGGGACTGGGGACTGGGGATTGGGGATTATTCAAAGGAAAATAAGTTAGCACTTTATCGTAAATTAAAGGGTTTAAGAACCTGCAATCTACATGTAGCACCCATTTCAGTCGGGGTTTAAATCCCCGTCTAAAATGTCTTTAATTTTGTTAGCGCAGCGTAAAGCCTTCTCTTTCAGAGACGCGAACGCGAACGGCATGGCTTCGCTTAGAGCGAGTCAGACGCTCAAAGATTCGCTAACGCTACGCTATCGAGCGTCATTTTGAATTTTGAATTGTTAAATATATTTGTTGCCTGACTTTGCCTTTCATATTAAAATCTTGGAGTAATGCTTCATGGTTAATGCAGTCAAACATTCAATTCGGATCTTAAAGATGCGCCCCTGTATGCCTGATTTCCTATATCAACCTACAGAATTTATTTTCTATTTCCAACCCTGTTTTGTGGTGGACTGTACTTAGGGTCAGTGGGGCAGGCGATCGCGTAGGTGCGATCGCGTCACTAATTAACTATCTACTGGATGCAGAGAGTTGGCTCGTATGTCATCCTATGATTAGGAGAGTTAATTCAGTGATGTCTTTGGTTTTAGTATTGAAAGGCTTTTTCCTTTTAGTATTTACAGACTTCTCAGAGAAATTAAAATCTCTACACAGTGATGATTTTGGAGAGAATCGATGTCAATTTATGTAGGTAACCTCTCTTATGACGTTACACAAGAAGATTTAAGTGGTATTTTTGCAGAATATGGAACTGTAAAGCGAGTTCAAGTACCTACTGATCGTGAAACAGGTCGTCCGCGAGGCTTTGCTTTTGTGGAAATGGGAACTGAAGCTGAAGAAGCCGCTGCCATTGAAGCCCTCGATGGTGCTGAGTGGATGGGTCGTGACCTGAAAGTGAATAAGGCTAAACCCAAGGAAGACAGAGGTGATAGAGGTTCCTTTGGTGGCGGTAACAGAGGAGGATACGGCGGTGGCGGTGGCGGACGTGGCGGACGCTACTAACTTTGGAAACAAGAAAATTTACCTAAAGTCTTAAGGTCAGACAAGGAGTCTGTCTTTTTTTTGTAATGTTACCAAAGCAGTGCTGAGTGCCCAAAAACAAGTGCTTGTCATTATTTCAATAATTCGACAAGCTCTGTAACCATCCCCTAGATTTATCTATGGGGTTACTCAGCACTCCTGAATGTCCCCATAGCCATTGATAAAGTCAACTTAGTTAGGAGAAATAATGACCCAAGTAATTGTAGGTGACAATGAACACATTGAGTCAGCCTTACGACGATTTAAGCGAGAAGTTTCCAAGGCTGGAATTTTTCCAGACATGAGAAAGCATCGTCATTTTGAAACACCCCTAGAAAAACGCAAGCGCAAAGAAGTTGCCAAGCACAGACAAAGTAAGAGAAGTTTTCGTAATTAAGGGCTGACATACAGCAGAATTCAGGAGTCAGAATGGGCTACGCCCCGCTGCGCTAACAGAATTCAGAATGGGCTAACAGAAGTAAAACAGGCTTTATACCTTGCTTTGAGACTTAGCTTTTGTAATTCACCTTCTTGGAAATCTGCTGTAAATATAAGCGAATGCCCTCATAAAATCTATGAGGGTTTTCCTTTTGCCTATTTTAAAATCAGGAAACCTCAAGAAACGCTAAAATCAAGTCAGCCTTTGTATTGTAGCGGTTGTGTCCCACATCACTCAGAGTGCGGTTCACTGCATAAATCCTGATTGTCAACGTCCTTATCCTCAGCCTTGGGGAAACAAATTTTGCAACAGCTGTGGCGCACCGCTAGAGTTGTTAGACCGCTATGTTCCACTTCAACCCTTGGGATCGGGAGGATTTGCTCAAATCTACACAGTTTGGGATGAAAAAACTCAAACTGAGAAAGTACTGAAAGTGTTGGTAGAAGATTCGCCAAAGGCACTGGAATTATTTACCCAAGAGGCGGCGGTTTTATCTAGCTTGCAGCATCCGGGTGTGCCCACAGTTGATGCCGATGGGTATTTTAACTTAAACCTGTTTAATCCTAAACCGCACCAACTACCTTGTCTGGTAATGGAAAAAATCAATGGGCGGACTTTAGAGGAGATATTAAAAAAGTTTCCCCAAGGGTGTCCAGAGGATTTGGTTTTAAATTGGTTTGCCCAATCTCTACAGATTTTACAAGAATTACACAAACGTCAGATTATTCACCGAGATATTAAACCTTCTAATTTAATGCTGGGAACATCTTCGCCATCTGTAACCCAGTCTCAAGGGTCAACAGAAGGCGATCGCTTGGTACTAATTGATTTTGGCGGGGCAAAACAATTTACCCCCTCTAAGCTGCGTTCTCAGTCTAGTTCCACCCGCTTATTTTCTTCTGGTTACAGTCCACCAGAACAAGTAACTGGAGGTATTGTCGGGCCAGGTGCCGATTTTTATGCCCTTGGTCGAACGGTGATTGAACTATTAACAGGCAAATACCCGCTAGAGTTAGAAGATCAGCAAACGGGGAAATTACGCTGGCGAACTGGGGTGAATGTCAACCCCCAACTAGCAGATTTGCTGGATGAGATGGTACAGGAAGATGTGCGATCGCGTCCAGCAAATGCAGCTATAATTCAAAAACGTTTGGCGAAAATTTCTCAACCATTACCGCCATTAGGGTTGTTTGCCCAACTGCGAAACAAGATTAAGCAAACCTCAACCCAAGTTTCCCAGAGATTTACACTGCTAACACAAGCTATTGAGCAACTTTTAGCTAACTTTAGCCAAGCTGTCACCAAAACCATTATTTTTATTGCTCAGACAATCATCAAAATTTTCCGAGCTTGTTTGGCGACGATTTGGGCAATGATATTGAGTAGTATCGGCGCTTGTTTTGGTGCGATCGCTGGTTTTATTTTGGCCTATCACACCAGCTTAGGACGTCAGTTTGTGGAATCTATTTCGAGTCAGCTAAAGGAATTAGTGCCAAATACTCAACCCGTCTTTGGGGCAGATATTTTGGTGTTCGTTGCCGCAGGCTGGGGAACCGCTTGGGGACTGACAGTATCGGGGTGTTTTGGCCAACGGCGGCGGTTTTTAGTAGCATCCCTGATGGGCATGATTAGCTACGGCTTTGGCTGGTTGATTTTGCAATTAATCACCCCAAAAGACAGCGGCGAGGGCTTAGTGGCAGTGATTTTAGTAGCAGCTAGCTTACTCACCTTGGGCTTAGGACTTCGCAGCCATCATATAGTATACGCGGTGTTCTCGGCCTTTGGAAGTGCGATCGCCTATGCCGTTTTGATTCTTTTGAAGTTAGCACCTCCCATCTTCCAATTTACTAGTCAACCAGCCTGGTCAGACTTATACTCGCCTCTGATTTTTTTTGGTTCTGTGGGCTTCTTCATCAGCTTATGGTTAGGAGCGAGTTACTACCTAATTGTCCCTGGATTGCGCCTTTTGGGATGGCGATGAGGGAGCAGGGGAAGATGAGGGGGATGAGGGGGATGAGGGGGATGAGGGGGATGAGGGAGATGAGGGGGATGAGGGAGACAAGCCCAGTCCCCAGTCCCCAGTCCCCAGTCCCCAGTCCCCAGTCCCCAATCCCCAAAAACAAGATCCCCCTAGTCGTATTTTTCATCGAGCTAGGGGGATCACATATGTGGTAGTCTATAATTGGTTCGGTATAGTTCCTTACGACTCGATTCTATAGCCTATATTTCAGTTTGAGTAGTCTTACCATTAGAATTTATAGTATTTTTACAGCTTCTTAATGAAGGCTTCATCCCTGTTCTTCCTTAGAGAAGCGGTATATGTAAGTATGACAGTACGCTGTGTGCGTAATTTGTCATTTTTGTAAATATCAGTAAAAAATATGAAACTTAAAATTGTTGCTACCGTCGCCCTGTTAACTTGTTTTGGGTTTGCAGAGCAGGCCGTTGCATTAAATCAGCTAGACTTGGATCAGTTGAAGGCAACAAGTGCCTGTCCCCGGTGTAATTTGAGTGGTGCTGACCTAACTAAACTGAATCTAACTGGAGCAAATTTGCGAGGGGCTGACTTGAGTCGCGCTACATTATCTCAAGCTAATCTCACCAATGCCGATCTCACTGGTGCAAATTTAGAAGGTGCAGTTCTGAATGAGGCGAATCTCAGCGGTGCTTCCCTAACAGGAGCAAATTTGAAATCAGCATCCTTGGAAAGTGCCGATCTATCTTATGCAGGTTTCATTAGCGCCAATTTAGAAGCAGCAAACTTAAAAGATGCCAAATTGGAGTTTACTAATTTTCGGGGGGCTAACTTCCGACTAACAACTCTGGCTAATGGTGTCGTCACCTCCGATATGATTTATGACTGGTCGTCAGAGCGTCAAAAGACCAGAGAATGTAACCAGTTCAAACCCGAAAATACTTTAGGCACAACCTGCTATTCAAAATAGATTGGGGCACTGGGCATTGGGCATTGGGCATTGGGGACTGGGGACTGGAGACTGGGGACTGGGTATTGATTATTTGTCCCTCATCTCCCTCATCTCCCTCATCTCCCTCATCTCCCTCATCTCCCTCATCCTCCTCCGCCCCTTTGCTTGCTATCAACTATCCTGGTATAGCAAAAGCATTTTGTTTGTTAACAATTCTTTATCATGGGAAAAAAGCCTATAGATTAATTGAATCCATGCTTACCCATATAAAAGACTTAGCAGCAAAACTAGCGCCTCGCTTAATTGAAATTCGCCGCCACATCCACTCTCACCCAGAACTCAGCGGTCAGGAGTACCAAACAGCAGCCTTCGTAGCTGGTGTTTTGTCTTCCAGTGGTCTGCACGTACAAGAAGGAGTTGGTAAAACGGGCGTGATTGGAGAACTCCAAGGCACTAGCCAAAATGACCGTTTATTGGCAATTCGCACCGATATGGATGCCTTGCCAATTCAAGAGGGGACTAATTTGGAATATGCCTCTCGTGCAGATGGTGTTATGCACGCTTGTGGTCACGATGTCCACACCACAGTGGGCTTAGGAACGGCAATGGTGCTGTCCCAATTGGCTGAGGAATTGGGTGGGAAAGTGCGGTTTTTATTTCAGCCAGCTGAAGAAATTGCCCAAGGGGCAAGCTGGATGCTGAAAGATGGGGCAATGGAAAATGTCTCGGCTGTATTAGGGGTTCATGTTTTCCCTTCTATACCCGCAGGATCTATTGGTGTACGTTATGGGGCTTTGACAGCCGCCGCTGATGATTTAGAGATTTTGATTATGGGAGAATCTGGACACGGGGCGCGTCCCCATGAGGCCATTGATGCGATTTGGATTGCTTGCCAAGTTATTACTGCACTGCAACAAGCCATCAGCCGGACACAAAATCCTTTGCGTCCTGTAGTATTGAGTATCGGAAAGATTAATGGTGGCAGAGCGCCAAATATAATTGCTGATAAAGTGCAGTTGTTGGGAACCGTGCGATCGCTCCATCCCGAAACCCGTGCCCATCTCCCAAACTGGATTGAAAATATTGTATCTAATGTTTGCCATACCTACGGAGCAAACTATCAAGTTAATTATCGCCAGGGTGTACCCAGCGTCCAAAATGATTATACCCTAACACAATTGTTACAATCAGCCGCCGAAGAAGCTTGGAGTAGCGATCGCGTTCAAGTCTTACCCGAACCCTCTCTTGGTGCTGAAGATTTTTCGATGTATTTGGAACACGCCCCTGGTTCGATGTTTCGCTTGGGTGTAGGCTACAAAGAAAGAATCATTAATCACCCATTACACCATCCCCAATTTGAAGTTGATGAATCTGCTATTATCACCGGGGTTGTAACTATGGCTTATGCCGCTTATAAATACTGTCAGCAAAATTTGTAAATAAAAACTCCCAGCGCTTATCTGCTGGGAGTTTTTATTTAACTAACCTTTTTTAGTGGATATAGAAAGCTTAAAAGCATCCTACTTCGATTCGGTAACAACACCAAGTTTTTGTTGAATTCTAGTCTTGGCAGCTTTGAATTCAGTAGCAAGTTGTTCACTTTGCCCAGTACTTAAGTTATTGCGAATGGCAGCAAACATTGTGGTTTCTTCTTGACGAGTATGATCGCCAATAGCGTCCATCAACTGTTTAACTTTCTCTTTGAATTGCGGTGAAGATGGGCTAAGAGCCTTAATTTCCTCTAACGCCAGCTTGGCATGAGCTTGTTCATCAAACAATTCTTGGGTGTTATCTTGACCGTAGAAAGGACGTACTCTGGGGTAGACTACTTCCTCTTCAGCTTCAGCGTGGGCACTTAAATCCTTGTAAATTTGACCGAAGTATTCTTGGATCTTCTGCGGATCGTTGCTTTGTAGTAATTCGGTGAATAAGGTATTTACCTTGTTGTGATCGAGGCGGATGACATCTTGGATATTCAGATCCTTTTTGTCGCTGGCTTGGGTGACAGTACTACCTACCACACCACTGACTGCGGCCAAAGCATCTTGAACACGTGCCCAAATTCCTTGATCTGCGTCTTGTCCAGTGAGTTCGCGGACACCCAGAATTTCCAGAATGCCTTTGAGTTGCTCTTGGTGAGCGCGGTTTTCAAAGTTAATGGTATTCAAAGGTGCGATCGCTAGCAACACATCAGCGCCAACTTTTTGAGCAGCTTTGTGAACTATCAAGCCACTCATTACTAATTGATGTTTCAGCAATTCATGCTGAGATACTTTTTCATACAGGCTCAACTCAGAACCTTTGAACAATTCACGAGCTTTTTCAATGAATTGTGTAACAGTTTTCTTGGATTCAGCTTGAATGCCATACTGACCAATTACAGTTTCGAGAATGCCAAGATTTTTTTCGTCATCAATGAGGAAATTTCGGATGCGATCGGCAATTTCGGCATCAAGTCCTTCTCTCAAAAGTAATTGCTCATTTTCGATGACCAACTGTTGGATTGCTTTAAGACTTGCCAATTTTACAGCAATAGCATTGCGTTTCGTATCATCTAATGTAGCTACCATCGGTGTTCTCCTCGGCAAAGTGTTCGTAATTCTTACTGATATAACCTTGACACAGAGGTTAGGGTGATTCCATCTTTCTTTTGAGCGATCGCACTCACAACTATGGGTAGAGAAACGAAAGTTTTCGTTATAGATAAATAGAAGCGATCACTTCTATTTATGATTGCAATAAAAGTAATACCAATTTGAAAAAAGAATGCGACAAATAGATCATCTGTAGAGATGCGATTCATCGCGTCTTTAGCCAAGGATATGTTGCAATCATTAATTGAATTGGTATAACCAGTTTAGTATTACATTCAAATTAAACAGATTACCTATTTGCTTGCAATCTATATCTTTAGAATGAAAATTAACGTTAAAAAACTACTTCTTATTCAAGAGGGCAAAATCATAACCAGTTCCACTAGAGCAAGACTCACAACGCTCAACTTTGACAAGTAAAGCTTCTCCTTGACGCTCCCCAGAGGGTGAAAACTTAATCATTCCGGTTGCTCCAGAAGTTGAAAAATTGGGATTAGACAATACCCTTTGTAATCCTTCGCGGGTACTGTCTTGTTTTAAGCCAGCAATAATTGCTTGGAGTGCATCATAAGCTCCCGCCGTTCTCTGATTTACTTGTCCATTCCAAAGCTGAAAGGCATTTTTCGCAAAGGGATTATCTTTACTAGCATCACGATGCCAATAGACAGGTAATACCATTCCTTCGAGATCCTTGCCATTTTGTAAAGTTGTTGCACTGTACATAGTTTCAGAGGCAAACAGTGGCTTTCTACCTTTAACTTCTTGTGCCACTTTACTAGCAAAATATATATTTCTGATTGAAGGCATTAATAAAAAGCCACTGGCATTTTCTGTTTCTATGGCTTGATCTACAAAAGCTCTAGGGTCAAAATTCTTATCTGACAAATTGCAAGGCGTACTAATAACGTTGCTGCCATATTTTTTGATAGCTTGAGTGTACTGTTCTAAAAGTATCTGATTTGATGAAGTAGTTGAATTATCTCTTGAGCTACGAACATCGCCACAAATAGCAACATTTCTTGCTTGTCGAGCAATGTAGCGAGAATGAGTATCTATTAAATTATCATATAGTGGATTTACATGAAATGAGTAGTTAATTGGGGAACTATTAGGCTGACTATTTATGGAATTGTTGTCTAATTTTTCTTGATTTTCGGCTTGATTTGGTCGCTCGATAGGAAACACTAATACCAAGTGATTCTGATTATAAACTGCGGCGTTACGTCTAACTCCTACTGCTGCCACAATGCTCTTGTCTTGAACTAATTCATTATCTAGTCGGGCAAAATCTTCTCTATTTTCAGCACTTGCAATCACAATTTGCAGCTTCTTACCAGCAATTCCTCCCTGGTTATTAACTTCATTTTGAGCTTGAGCTACACCACGCAAAATTTCTTCTGATAAACTAGGATCGAAGTTAATTGATGCTATCACAGCAACTTTTAGATTGTCTGAATTATCACGTGCAATTTTGGCATTGTTTAAATAAATTAAAGTTTCCGGGTCATTAGGATTATTTTTCAGTGAAGCAGTAAACTTTTTCACAGCAGTGGTAAAATCTTTTTCAGCAAAAGCTTTAACTCCATCTGTTTTCTCAGGATATGTTTGCACTTTCAACAAAATCCTTGTACCCAAATTCATGAATGAAGGCTTATTTGCAACCGAAGATGAAGTTTGTGTGGGGTTTGATGATGTTGTTATGATAGTAGAAGAAACTTTGCTAATTAACCATAAAATAGCTGCTACCATTACCCCAGCTAGACCTAGAGAAATAAGCAGCCTCAGATTTTCTTTTTTATTTGTCATGAATAATTACCCCAATTCTACAAATTTTATCTGAGTTCAAGAGATTTATGACAATTGAGCAAGACCAAAAGTTTAAAAATATTTAGAAATAACTTTATTGATTATTTCAGACACACCTATAATAATAACTGTCAATAAACCTGTCAGAATAACTAGCAATCCTACAAGTAGCAGTCCATTGACACCAGTTTTGAGAAGATTATTGATTAGGAGATTTCTGAAAATCAAGACAACGAGTAAATTTGCTATTATAGAAATAACAATTAAATAAGTTTTTTCTACAAGCGGCCGAGATTGAATAAAGACTAATCCTCCTAAAATTAGTAACCACAATCCAGAGCTAATCCAAGTAGTTCCGAGAAAACTGATAAGTGCGATCGCTAAAAATGAGCTACCCGATCCAGCAATTATTGCTCCAAACAATAATTTAATATTAGAGAATTGCGATAGATATCGAGTTGATTTATGTTGATTTTGTGGTTGCGATCCTGATGGCAGTGTAGGTGGAATAACTGTAGGAGCTAATGTATACTTTAGCGGCGGCAACTTCTTTAAGTCTTCTAAGATAGCCTGTGCAGATTGATAACGCTGTTCATGGTTTTCTTCTAATGACTTATCAAGAATCATCCCTAATTCCTGACTTATAGGTTGCGTTAAATGCTGTCGCCAACTAGAAGTCCAACCATACCCTTGTTTCACCCACAAACTCGAGGGAGAAATATTGGTCAGCAGGTGAAAGCAAGTTATTCCTAAACTATAGATATCACTGGATGGGAAAACTTTACCCGCCTGCATTTGCTCAATCGGTGCATAACCTAATGAACCAATAATTGTCCCCAACGCAGTATTTGTAGCTTCCGTATTTTGCTTTGCCACCCCAAAATCAATTAATACTAGCTTTCCATCATTTTGACGACGAATAATATTTTCTGGTTTAATATCTCGGTGAATTACCTGCTGTTGATGTATGTCTACCAGCACAGATAATAAATCATTTAAAAAATCTCGAATTTTGGCTTCATCAAAAACTCCCTGCTGTTTTAACTCTTGCAACAGATTTTGCCCTTCGATAAACTGCTGCACTAAATACAGATATTCAGCTTCCTTAAAATATGCATACAAATTGGGAACTTGGAGATGTTCTCCTAGTTCTTTGAGACGTTTGGCCTCTTTTTCAAACAACTCAGTCGCTTTTTTATGTGCCTGACTACCCTGACTGCCATAAAATTGACTTAGAACCAGCTGCTTAACAACACATCTTTCATTGAGCTTATCTATATCTTCTGCGATATATGTGCGTGCAAACCCTCCTCTCCCCAATGGCATGATAATTCGGTAACGATTTCTTAGTAGCGATACCAACTCTGTGCCGCAACGAAGGCAGAAATTTGCCTCGTCAGGATTTTGGGGATTCTCACAATTAGGATTTAGGCAGCAGACCATATAATTATCGCTGTCATTTTATTCGTTTTTAGAATATACCTTAACTAGAGGCGTTGCATTGTAAAGTCTCTACATAGGTAATAGGCATCTGGTGAAAATGAATGTAGAGACGTAGCACTGCTACGTCTCTACAAGGATTCTGGATAACGCATATTTAATTTCTGGAGATGTCTAATGACGATCACTAGCACAAGAAGGCAAAAGTAAAAAGGCAAAAGTAAAAAGAAAGAATGCTTATTTTTTAAGCTTTCTGGCTATTTAAAATGGATGGTTTATTTCCGCGTGCTGTACTAGGAATATTTTTGTAGAAATACTCACCCCATTCTAGCTAGTAAAAACAAGGCTAGGCGATCGCTTCCCTTTGATCCCAGACACGAAATCACCTGACTTTCAGCAGCCAGCAACTTCATTTCTATTCGACTCATTGCTCTGCCCAAATCAACCGCAATTCTCAAAAACAATACCGCCCTTTAAGCAACACCTGTTTCTAACAGAAGCTTTTTTTATCCCAGCCATGCCGTAATTACCACACATCCTCATTGTCGCGTTTACAAAACTCACCGCAATTGTGACGATTACGCTAGAATTATTAAAGGTTCTTTACAGAGTTTGCCGATCATCCCCAATTCTGTTAAAACAGCCTAGCATTCAAATGTAAATCTTATAAACACCCTCTAGAGTTCACCAAAAGCTTCTATGACGCTCCCAATTCGCAACGTCGCCATTATCGCCCACGTTGACCACGGCAAAACCACCCTGGTTGACGCACTCCTCAAACAATCCGGCATTTTCCGCGAAGGCGAAGACGTTCCGGATTGCGTTATGGACTCCAACGCCCTAGAACGGGAACGGGGTATTACTATCCTGTCTAAAAATACAGCAGTTCGCTACAAAGAAACACTAATCAATATTGTTGACACTCCTGGACACGCTGACTTTGGTGGCGAAGTTGAACGCGTACTCGGCATGGTTGACGGCTGTCTTCTGATTGTCGATGCCAACGAAGGCCCCATGCCCCAAACCCGCTTTGTCCTGAAAAAAGCTTTAGAAAAAGGGCTACGCCCCATCGTTGTCATCAACAAAATTGATCGTGGACAAGCTGACCCCCACGTTGCCGTTGATAAAGTTTTGGATCTGTTCTTAGAATTAGGGGCAGACGAAGACCAGTGTGATTTTACCTATCTGTTTGCCTCCGGTATGGCAGGTTTCGCCAAGGAAAGCTTGGAAGCAGAATCGGTAGATATGCAGCCTTTGTTTAACGCGATTCTGCAACACGTTCCATCACCAGTGGGTGACAGCACTAAGCCTCTGCAATTACAAGTCACAACCCTAGATTATTCTGAATATCTGGGACGGATTGTGATTGGCAGAATTCACAACGGTACTATTCGCTCAGGACAGCAAGCCGCTTTGGTAACAGAAGACGGCACTATTGTCAAGGGCAAAATTACCAAGTTGATGGGCTTTGAAGGGCTGAAGCGCGTAGACCTGGAAGAAGCAACTGCAGGTTATATTGTCGCGGTAGCTGGTTTCGCTGATGCTTACATTGGAGAAACCATTACTGACCCCAATGAACCCCAAGCTTTACCACTAATTAAAGTGGATGAACCAACCTTGCAAATGACCTTCTGGGTGAATGATTCCCCCTTTGCGGGTCAAGAAGGTAAGTTGGTGACATCAAGACAAGTGCGCGATCGCCTATTCCGTGAACTTGAAACCAACGTGGCTTTGCGGGTCGAAGAAACCGATTCTCCCGATAAATTCCTCGTTTCCGGTCGTGGAGAACTCCACTTGGGTATCTTAATTGAAACCATGCGCCGGGAAGGCTTCGAGTTTCAGGTATCTCAGCCACAGGTAATTTACCGCGAAGTCAACGGTCAACCTTGCGAACCTTACGAACTCTTGGTGTTAGACATTCCTGTTGATGCTGTGGGTAGCTGTATTGAACGCCTGGGACAACGCAAAGGCGAAATGCAAGATATGCAGCCAGGTAGTGGCGATCGCACCCAGCTAGAGTTTGTCATACCCGCCCGTGGATTGATTGGTTTCCGAGGTGAATTCATGCGGATGACTCGTGGCGAAGGCATCATGAACCACAGCTTCTTAGACTACCGTCAACTTAGTGGTGATATTGAAGCCCGTAACAAAGGCGTTTTAATCTCCTTTGAAGAAGGTGTTTCTACCTTCTACGCCATGAGAAACGCCGAAGATAGAGGAGCATTCTTTATTGTTCCCGGTACAAAGGTTTACAGAGGCATGATTGTTGGCGAACACAATCGTCCCCAAGATTTGGAACTAAATATCTGTAAAACCAAGCAGTTAACCAACCACCGCGCGGCTGGTGGCGATGAACTAGTGCAACTGCAAGCACCGATAGACATGAGCCTAGAGCGTGCTTTGGAATACATTGGCCCCGATGAATTGGTGGAAGTTACACCCCAATCAATTCGTCTGCGGAAGATGTCGAAGAAGTTAGCGAAACGGTAAATAAAGCCATAACTGAATTAATTTAGAAAGCCCACTGATGTGGGCTTTTTTGTTTGGTGACTACTTTTCTATAAAGTAAAAAGTGAAAAGTAAAAAGTAAAAAGATAATCCCCATAAATAAATTTAGGGGAAATAAAGAAGGCAGAAGGCAGAGGGCAGAGGGCAGAAGGATCAAGTCAGAAGGGGATTCAAACCCCTCCTGACTTGGAGCCACCAAATTAAAAATTTGGTGGGGGTCTTAAACCCTTGTTCCCTACGGTCATGGGCAGAGGGCAGGAATCAGAATTCCCTTCTGCCTTCTGCCTCCTGCCCTCTGCCTTTCTTGATAATCACGGACGTATTATTTCTCGCGCTGCGCGTCTCGAAATAAATGTTTTTATTTCATTCCATAAATAAATTTAGTTGCTTGTTACCATTTTCCTTTTTCTTTTGCCTTTTTACTTTTGCCTTGTTCGGTCAAGTCCAATGAATCTCTTTGGAACGAAAAGCTCTATCCCAATCGTTAGCAATCACCTCCATCATATTGATCATGCCTTCATAGCCAAAATATGGCTTGTCAACATAAGTTTCTCTGTTAGTGGGGCTAAAGACATCAAAGGCAATTTTGATTCCTAGTTCCTCAGCCATATATTTTTCCCATGCCGAGCCAATCACAGCATCAACATCCAATTCTTGTAAGGTCTGTTTAATCTGATAGCCATCTGCCGAAAATGCCACACGGGGAGCAAGACCAAGACTATCTAGTTCTCGCTCCAGAATTAAACGAGAATCAGGCATCGCCGAGCGAAATAATAAGACTTCAGGAATCATCTCCAATTCTTCAAAAAGCATTCTGACTAGTCCAATGCCAAGCGTCCCATCCGCAGATACAGCAATTCTACAGTTACGATATCGGGGAATAATCATCAATGCTCGTTTGCGAAGTGTATCTACGACCATTTCTTCCCCTTGTTTAATTAGCGGTTCGACTTTTTCTTCTATCTTGAAATGTGCCGCCAATGCCTTCAACCATCGAGTAGTGTTATTTACACCTACTGGTAAAGGTATATCATCAAGGATGAGGGGGATATTGTGGGTCTCTTGCATTTTCCGAGCAAACTTATACCCAACATCATGACTGAGAACAATATTGGCAGTTGCCTCACCAGCTTGCTCCAGTTCTTCAAATGAGGTATTATGAGAGAAGACAGTCTGTACTCTGATCCTTAAAGATTTTAACGTCTGCTTTACCCATTCCAAATCAGCCCACCAAGTAGGATTCAAATTTGCTTGTGGCGCAATGATATTTACAATCCTTGGCTTTCTGCCCCTTCTCTTAGTCTGCCTTTTTTTGATAAAAGGAAGTATTGCCTCCAAACCCATCTCTAAGCCATCATAAGCATTGCCCCGAAACCCACCAGCAAGTAAAGGAACGAGTTTGGCTTTGATATCTGGCTGAAGTTGGTTGCACAATCCCGCAATATCTTCACCAATAATGTCCGCCGCGCAAGTACCAACGACAAACATCACCTTAGAATCAAAAGATTGATCCGCTTCTTTAATCATATTTTTGAGTTTCTCAGACGCTCCCATCACAATGTCTGACTCAAAAAGGCGGGTACAACCTACTTTCCGCTTGGTGAAATCAACTTCATGAGCATCATACCCAGCGGCGACAGTTGACGCGCAACCCTGTGGAGACTGAATCACAATACTGACATCTTTAATACCAGCAACCGTAGTTGCAATACCTTCAAGAGCACAGCCAACGATTGGGTCTTTACTATGATCACAATTATCAAAAGTTAGTCCAGCAGACATTTTTCCCTCCTGTTTCTCTAAGGTTTGAATATGGTAAAAGCGTTTCACGCAGCCTGTAGCGACTTCTGCTTCAACGTTTCCGTGTTTTGTACAGCCTGTAACGGCTTCTATCTTCTCTGTAGCGACTTTTGCCTTGACGTTTCCGTGTTTCACGCAGCTTGTAACAGCTTCCGCCTTGACATTTTTGGCTTAAGTCTTGCCCGTATCAGACGCCATCGAATCAGCGTGTAGTTGGGTTTTGTTTCTTAACCCAACATTTCCGAGAGTTTGTTGGGTTTCACTTCGTACCCCTACGGGGAAGCAAGCTACCACCCAACCGACAATTTTCTTCGTTAGACAAAATTTCATTTATTACTCGTTAAAACATTTTCCCCGCTTCTTTCCTGCTGCGTATACGGTACAATCAGGCAGGTCTTGAGCTAGTTTTCCGGTTAGTGATTGAGCAGATGCTAACCCGGAATTTTTCGGGAATACCATTTGCTTGGTTAAAGCACTCCGAGGTCTAAAGCCATATTGAAGTGCTGTTTTAATACACCTTGCGACCTTTAAGGCTCCGCGATAGCCAAATCTAGGACGATTTAAGATGGCATTTAAATCAACTACGGGAATATGGGGGAAACTCAAGGAAGAACCAAAATACACTACTGAGTCTGCATCAAGACCACCAATAAAATCCAGTAATTCATCTTCCGTTTGTTTCATGGACTCATACTTACCAAAGGCCAGCGTCCCTTTCGTAATCAGGATTTCTGGGTCTAACCCCGTTTCCAACAAATAATCTACACTGGTTTCTCGTGCTTCTGTACTCCAGGGATGGAAGTTATAGATTACTACACGCATCCCAAAATCACGATCCAACATGTGAGCAAGGGATAAGCACTTGATAGCATCATGTCCTTCGATAATCGCTAACTTCCCTTCTATATAACCCTTAGCTGCTTCAAATTCAGTCTTGATTGCGGCATATTCCCTTTCCATCAAAGCAGCCGCTTGTTCTTCCATGCCTAAATATTTTGCCGCCCCTTCGAGCCATTTTTCTGTAGCGCTGATTCCATAGGGAAGGATAGTAGAATTTAATGGCGTACCAAACTTGTCTGACATGGCTTTGCCGATGGTATAGCCAAGATCCAAACATAAGGTACAATTAACCGCCGCACTCGGTGCTTGCTTGAGTTCTTCTAAAGTACAATCACCAGCGATGACGCTATGAACTCTTGCCCCTATTCCTTCTATCAACCGCACCAGTTCCTTGACATCGGTTTCAACTTCCGTTCTTTCAGGGCCCATCTTTGCGCCCACAATATTGACAGAATCAGCTAGTTGTGCTTTTCTTTCTGGAGTTGGCGGCTCCATAAAGTCTACGATTTGCCGAAATACGATATCAAATCCACTGCGATACTCCCCGGCGAATCCTTCGCAATGTATCGTCATGATTTCAGCATTGATTTCGCTGCGGGCTTTATTCACTACGTCATCAACACAGTCGCCAATAATACCAGACGCACAACTAGTAGCAACAACGATCGCATCGGGATGGTATTTTTCATCTACTTCTCGAATCGCGCCTTTTAATTCTTTTTCCCCTCCAAAAATGACCGCCTTCTCACTCATGTTCGTAGTCACCACGGGTTCATAAGGGGAACCACTATTGCGGCTATTAGTCAGCTTGTATGCCCGTTTTACTCCATAAGCACAGCCACTCGGCCCGTGAGAAATGACGATCGCATTTTTAATCCCACTTAAAATCTTCGTTGCCGTCCAAAATTTACAGGGGCGGGTATGACTACCTTGTAAACTGGTCTTAATCTTACCCTCTTTTGCCAAGCGATACAGTTCGCTCAAATTTCCGTAAAATACGACATTCTGATCTATCATCATAGTTCTCCAAATATTTCATCTTTTTTAAACGCAAAGGATCGCTGAGGTTGGCGCAAAGGAACGCAAAGTTTTGAATAGAGGCTCAAACTCTGCGCTCCTCTGCGTTTTACTCTGCGTTCCTTTGCGTTGAAAATTCAATCTACCAGACGTTTAAGATCCACTCGCGATCGTGCTTGTTCTCCATATCTGCAAACATGGCGTTGGCAATGTTATCTGCTAGCCATTCTGCTCCTTTATAGCCAATCACCGGATATTTCCATAGACCTGCACGGTCAAAGCTGGGGAAGCCTACCCGAACCATCGGAATGTTGTTATCGATGGAAATATATCGACCCTTGGAATGACCTAGAATCAAGTCGATTTCTAGGGATTTATCTTTAATGCGGCGCTCCAATTCCCAGAGGTCTGCGTTCCAAATGACTTCGATATCACAGGCTGCTTGCTTCTCCAACTCGGCAATTCTTGGGTCTTTGGTGCAGGCTCTGTTGTCGTCTCCCAACAACATCAGCACTGGCTCTAACTCAACTTCTAAGCAGAACTCTGCTAGACCAATTACTAAATCGGGATCTCCGTAAATAGCAACCTTCTTGTTGGCGAAGAACATGTGGGCGAGGTCTGCGATCGCATCAATAGCTTTACCCCGTTCTCTGACTAAAGATTCTGGTATTGGTTTACCAGTCATTTTGCTGATATTTTGCAGCCAGATGTCGGTATTTTTGATCCCAATTGGTGTTGGGCCAAGAATTGCCGGAACCTTAAACTTCTCTTGTAAGAATTCGGCTGAACTGCCTCCTTCATATTTGCATAAGGCAATAGTTCCCAACGCATTGGCAGAATCAGCAATGTCTTCGATAGTTGTATTCCCAAAGGCAAAACTTGTCTTATCGGGCATGGTGGGCGCATCGAAGGTTTCTGTATCCAGTAAAATGTTTCCTGGAACGTCCATCTCTTTTAAGATGCGCTTAACTTCAGTGACATCTCCAGGATTCAACCACCCAGTGATGATGTTCAACTTGCCAGTTGGTTCGCCTTTTTTTGCTAAGGAAGAAATGATTGCGTGTACGCCGACATTATAGCCAGTGACTTGAGAGCCTTTGTAACTGGGAGTATGTACAGGAACCAGGATAACCTTGCGATCGGGATAGGCCTGCTTTAAATGGACGTTGAGCTTGTTAATGGTTCCTTCGATATCGTCCCCAATTGTTTCAGTTGAACAAGTCGTAATAATTGGGATAATCCGTAAATCGGGATAGCGTGCGATTAAGGTCTTTACACCTTCCTCAATCCGTGGTATGCCTCCAAGAACAGCGCTATTTTCATGGAGTGAAGAAGAAGCAATGTCGAAATTTTCCTTCAAATGCTGGGCAAACAGGAGACGAACGAACATACTACACCCTTGTCCTCCATGCACTAGGGGAATACAATCTTTGATTCCGATGGAAGCGTATTCAGCCCCAGCAGGCTGACAGGTAAATATAGGATTGATGATTCCCTTGCGTTCTTTCTGTTTTACGACTAAAGACATTCTCTTGACTCCTATGTGGTAAAAAATTGCGTGATTTTGTTTGGCGTTGCTGAACGAAGAGATGAAGTGTCTTTTCGAGCTTAAGAAAGTAGAGCGGTGTCTGCGGCAAGCTAACGCTGCATCCAACCAAGAAGTAAGCTGCCCATAGCATCGATTACAGAAGAAAAGTAGAATTGAATTTCGTGAAAATCTTGAAAGCTAGATGAGATGCTTCTGTAGTCAGACACTACGCTTCTTAGGAATGCTTTTGGTGTAGCCCTTCGGTGACATCGCTCTCTACTCTGTAAGTCTCTACTCTGTAAGAAAATTTCTGCACAAACACTAACAGGATGACAAGACTCTAATTCATACTCTAATTCAACAACGCCGTTTGTTTGTAGGACCTACGCAAAAACCCTCTCAAACTCTCATTCCCCCGTGGCCTCTGCGTCCTCTGTGGTAGCCTGCGGCAAGCTGCTTTGCGTCTATGTTTTTCCTTGTCTTTGCGTAAGTCCTAGTTTGGTTGAATTACCGATCTAATTGCTTTAATAAAGCGAATAATGCAATTCACCATTCTTCGACTTGGTTACTACAATATCGATCAGCATTCCCTTAACAGCTTCCAGTACTGCTTTCTTTTGCGAATTCTCCATGCTATTTAACCATGCAAACCTAATTTCCAGGTCAGCCGCAAGGATCTTCGCATCTGCATAAAAACCCCTGTCAATCAAGGTTTCTAGAACTACCTTTTCTCCAGTCAAGATTTGGGCGGTCTTATTGAGAACACCATTGATGTTTTCTTCCCGATCCCATGCACGAGAGTGAAACTGCCACAAACAACGTTCTTGAATTAATTTTGTGACTTCCGCAGCTCGCTCTTGAATGTATGACGCGATTTCCTTAGCTTGCACTTGAACTTGTGGTGCAACTTCCTTAGCTTGTGGTTGAACCTGTGGTGCAACTTCCTTAGCTTGCGGTTGAACCTGTGGTGCGGCTGCCTTAGCTTGTGGTTGAACCTGTACAGCTTCCTTAGCTGGCTTTTGAACCTGTGGTGCAACTTCCTTAGCTTGTGGTTGAACCTGTACAGCTTCCTTAGCTGGCTGTTTAACCTGTGAAGTGGCTTCCTTAACTTGCTGTTGAACTAAAGAAACGACTTGTTCAGATACCTCTTTGGTTGCTTTACCGTTGCCATTACCATTGGTACTTGGCAGATTTTGCTCACCACGGATGTCATCTTTAGCGAGTTTCATCAGAGGAGAATAAATGGCATTGTACATATCCCGTGCCATATTCACCGCACCTTCAAAACCCATATAAGGGCCATTGTGGTAGCCATGACCATTCACATAAGGCAAATGCAACTTCTTCACCAATGCACCCACCCGTGGCCCAGTCAACACCAAATCCGGCTTGACCATCTCCAGCACTTCAAAGAACTCAAGTTCATTACCATCATCAATATAGATAGTCCCTTCTTCACCTCTGGCAATGACCTTTTCAAAATCCTCTTGGTGTCCAAACTTGGACGACATCGCCACCACTTTCATCCCCAAATCGTCTTCTAGCGCCTTTGTCCAGTGCCACAAACGTGGGCCTCCTGTCCAGATACAGACCTTTTTACCAGTCAAGCGCTCCTTATACCAAGCCAACTTCGACTCATATTTAGCGACTTCTTCAGCAATCACCGCTTCGGCTCTATCTTCAATCCCAAAGAAAGCCCCGATTTTGCGTAACCCTTCCTTAGCATAGTCAAAACCCCAAGTATCCACATCAATCCGGGGAATGCCGTATTTTTTCTTTAACTCATTGGCAATATATCCCGCAGACCGCGCACAGTTGGTAACGTTCAACTGCGCTCTGTGCATCCCACGCAATGAGTCATAAGTACCATTGCCGGTAAAATGGGCGATAATTTGCACACCCATTTTTTCCATATATCTTTCAAGGACAAAGGTATCTCCTTGAATGTTGTAGTCACCAATCACATTAATTGTGTATGGGCTGGTAATTTCTGGCTCATAGGTTCCTACTTTGTCAGTCATCCAACCCATGTTAAATACGTGGTGTCCTTTGGATTGACTTACACCAGCAAAACCGGGACACTCAACGGTGAAGATATCGACATCACCAAGTTCTTTTTCGACTTCTTTGACTACAGGCTTAATATCATCGCCAATCAAAGCAGTAGAGCAGGTGGTGTATACCATCATCCGCTTAATGTCAGGAAATTCGGCAAAGGCTTCAAGCATCGCTTTTTTAAGCAGCTTTTCACCACCGAAGACAACGTGCTGTTCCTTCATGTCTGATGACCAGACATATTTAAGTTGGAAGTTGCCGTTGTCGCTGGGATAGCGTTTGGTGTGCCATGTATCATAAGCACAGCCTACAGGCCCATGTATCAACTGGATAGTGTCTTTGAGGACACCACCAATTACTAGCTTTGCACCACAATAGCTGCATCCGCGTTCTGATAATGAGCCAGGAATGGTTTCGACGTGGGCGCTAGGGAGAAATTGGGTTGTATCTTCTCCTTTTTCTTTTATATATATGTGCTTCTCCCGTTCAGGGATGGTTTCGTCGCACTTAAACAACTTCATTGGCATGGCTGATTGCTCCTTGTGCAATAGCTGATAAGAAGACAGATTCTTCTATATCTTGATTTTTGTCAGAAACTTCTTTGAGTTCCTTGATTTCAAAATCCTATCAATCTTTTTAATTAATAATAGTAAATCTTGTAACAATTAGCGGAATTAATATTGCAAAATGGAAATAAAACCAGTTTAAAATAGACAGTTCTGTCTAGATTTTAAGCAGCCGCAATCCTCTTATATATAAGACT
Source organism: Nostoc sp. (assembly GCF_036917155.1). Taxonomy (GTDB): domain Bacteria; phylum Cyanobacteriota; class Cyanobacteriia; order Cyanobacteriales; family Nostocaceae; genus Nostoc. The sequence continues at coordinate 98,213 of NZ_JBALDZ010000215.1, forward strand.
TTTTACAACGAAAATAGACAGACTATTCTAACTATATATAAGAACGTTAATGATTTAATTGCTATCCTGATTTTAGATATCTCAATTGGATAAATCGGTGATAATTGCTCAAATCAAAACAATAGGACAAACACAATTGTTTGCTTTTAAGCTTTCTAGCTGATGAGTAATTGTAACCACGAATACTGTTTGTAAATTAATTCCTCAGCGCAAGTAAATTGGCCAGATGTATGATATTCTTTATTTATAGGGAATCTAAATCGCTAAAGCACAAAGGATCTCCAAGCACTTGCGCTCTAGTGAAGAAGCCAAATCCCATAAGTTAACCAATTGTTTGATGAACTGATGGTCTTGCTCCACAAGTCTCTGGAGGATTGTGGAAGTACTTGATCGGTAGCAGTTCCAAAGTTCGGGGGGACTTTGGTTTGCTTGCAGTTCATCAATCACTTTTGGGATAAACCCTTTATTCTCTACAGATAGTTTTTTCTTAAGTCCTTAGAAAGAATCGAAGTTAAAGAATAGAACAAGCAATAGATAACAGCCCTAATTCATGAAAAATTAGATCCCCGACTTCTCAAAGAAGTCGGGGATCTGGACAACGCCAATTTCCATAAATCACATAAAATTTCTATAGATTAAACACTCTGATCTTTACAATGAATCAAAGGATAGTTAAGAGTGTTTTCTAATTTCCAATTTTTGTTATATTCACACTGTCACTTCAAAAAGATAGTCAAGATTCAGGTTTGAACCATTGTGAAATTGAGAATAGTTTTGTCATTATTATTTATCAAGCATTGAAAAATTAAACGTTATTCAAGGATGTGATCTAAATGACTAAAGCGAAAACAACCCGTAAATCTGTTCGTGATCGCATCCTAAGTACAGCATCAGGTTTGTTCTATCGAGAGGGAATTCGCAATGTCGGTATTGACAGAATCATTGCGGAATCTGGCGTTGCTAAAATGTCGCTCTACAATCATTTCAAGTCAAAGGATGCATTGATTGAAGCGTGGCTGCGACAACAGGATGTAGAATGGTGCCAATGGCTCAAAACCACCATTGAGCAAGGAGCTTCTAACCCATCCCAACAACTATTGGCAATATTTGATGCCTTACGGGAATGGTTTGAAGGCCCAGATTTCCGAGGTTGTGCATTCATTAATGCTTCAGTGGAACTAGCTAATGCTGACCATCCTGGACATCGAGTTGCGTTGGAGCATCAACAATCGATCTACAACTACATCAAGAGCCTAGCTCAAGCCGCAGAAGTTTCATCACCGGAACAGTTGGCCAGACAACTGATTCTTTTAGTGCAAGGTGCGATCGTGGTGGCGATGATGGAAGGAAGTTGGTCAACCGCTTCACAGGCGAAAAAAGTGGCGGCAACGCTAATCCAGACTGCATCAAAATCTGGCGTTACTGAAACAGTGCTGAGTGCTGAGTAAAAAAGTCTATGATACGATTTAATTTGACATACTCCCCGCCCTAAAAGGGACGGGGATTCTAGGCTCAAACAGCAATTGCAGGCACAGCCCGTCTTACATCGCCTAACCCAACAGTTGATGCCCCAACTGCACAAATATTCTTAGCTGCGTTCTCGTCCCTCCCATTCACTGACTCACAGGATGGACAGCGCCACTCTCTTGTAGACAAATCCAGCTTTTCTAGAACGTGTCCACAATTAGAACAAGTCTTGCTAGACGGATACCATCGATCTATAAATATGACCTGCTTGCCTTTATTTTTAGCAATCCACTCTAGAATTTGCAGAAATTCCCCAAAGGCTAGGTCGGAGATTTTTCGTCCCCAAAGACGTTGCATTCCCTTAAGATTGAGTGTTTCAAAACATAGCACATCAAACTTATTGGTTAAGTTGTGTGCTAACTTCCAAAACCAATCACGTCTGGCATTGCAAATATCCTCATGCTTGCGTACTAAATTCTTTCTAGCCCGTTCTCGGTTGGATGACCCTTTTAGCTTTTTGGAATGTTGTTTACTCGCTTTCTTAATGGTGTTGAGAGACTGTTTCAGAAATTGAGGAGATTCAATATTGGAGCCGTCAGAACAAGTGAGGAATGTCTTTAAGCCAAAATCAAATCCCGCTATTCTACTAGTCGTGAATTTGATTTCTGGTTCAGGTACATCGTCAACCACGACAACCATAAACAATTCACCCAACGGTGTGCGTTTAATGGTTAGAGTTTTGATCGTCCCCTCTATCTCCCTAGATTTCCAAAACTGATATACTTTGCTCCCAACCTTAACTCGATTACCACCTAGTAACTTGTATCCTGCTTGCTTTAGAGTGAATGATTTATACTTCTTGACCTTCTTGAATCCCGGCGGTTTAACTCCTTTTTTGCTGTGTTTAAAAAACAACTGGTAGGCTTTCTCAATGCGCTGGCATATATCTTGTACCGCTTGAGAACCAACCGACTGCCAAAACTCTTTGCGCTTACGAAGTTTTGCAACATGAGCTTGAAGTTTGGCACAATTCAAGTGTTTTCCCCACATTTGGTAGTAGCGTTTGTGGAGAGCAATACAATGGTTGTAGATTACTCCAGCAGCATTGATTGACCGCTTGAGAAATCTATTCCGCTTGTGTTGATATAACTTGAACTTTAGTGTTTTCATGCTAAGATTGTACCATAAATAGACGGCATTATGACGGCATGAAGAAATTAACTGTGCGATGTTCTGATGAAGAATATAAGATCCTGTTGGAATATTGTACCCAAACAGACCGCACACAAAATGATGTATTGAGAGAAATAATTCGGAAATTAAATAAAAGCCGTCCTTTATGACGGGGCTTTAAACCCATTTTTTCGGTAAAAAATCACACTGCAACTAAATTCGGAGCAGTCAGCGATGAGAATTCATTACTTACAACATCCTGTTTTTGCTTCATGTCAATACGGTGAGATCAAAATCGTGAAGACGACAGGTGAATATCATGCAATCCCACGCACCAGCCCTCGCAGAACAAGCTAAAACCTGGAAGTTTCTAGAACTCTGGGTTGATCCAGTTCTTTTTCCACCTAAGATTCTCATGTTAATTGGCGATCGAGATGGCACTTGTCGTATTTTTAACCCTGCATCTGACTATAAACTTATAGTCACTCACTCTAACTATCAAGCCGCCCAAGAATGGCTTCTTGAAGATGAATATGAACGAGTCAAGGGACAACTTTTGGCTGAAGAAGTTCTCTAATTATAGGCTTCAACTCTTGCAGAAACGCTGCATAACATTTGGTTGACAAAACATGATTTCTGTGAATTCATCTGTGCAATCAGTTTTCTTACTTTCATGCCGACAAACGACTCTGAATTGCAAATCTGAGCTTCGGAGAATCCTGGATGCGATCGCCTTCACACCCTTTGAGCAATGCCAGCCTTTGAGCCGCGAATTTGCCAACATTCCTGCTCGTCCTGGTATCTATGCAATCAGACACAAAACTGATGGGTTGCTTTATATTAGACATCTGGTGAAAATGAATGTAGAGACGTAGCACTGCTACGTCTCTACAAGGACTCTGGATAACGCATATTTAATTTCTGGAGATGTCTATTGGTAAAACTAAGAGTTTACGGGGTCGCTACGCTAACGCGCTGGAGTGTGGTTTTGCCAATCAGAGGCATTTTTTCTAAACAAAATGTGCATCTTGGGGATTGAATGCCAGCTTAATTATTTCATGAGGATATACATTGCCGAATATATGATTTCGAGGCACTCTGGCAATTAAAGTTTGTTCTCCCACCTTAACCCAAATACTACAAATCCCAATACCATTTAAAACCCGTTCTACTAGCCCTTCAATAATTACTGACGAAGGTTTATGCAATATTGAAGAACTGGCATCGAAAATATTGAAAGTATCGCCAGATAAACAACATGAAGTAATTGGCTTGGTGATTTCCCCAGGATATAAAAACTCTATGCCGTTTGCAAGTTTGATAAAACTTCCACGGCTACTCCGTTCTACCTGACACGGAATAATATTATCTATCCCTACCAATCTGGCAAGTTGCTCGTTAGCTGGTCGGCGGATGATGGTTTCCAAGTTATCATCTTGGACAATACAGCCATCAAATAAAGCGATCGCACGATCAGCAAAATGCAGGATATCTGTAAAATTATGACTGACTAATATGACTGCTGAACCCCTATCTTGGGCTAATTGTCTAATTTTCTCAATCATCTGGGGACGTATTCCCACATCTAAAGAGGCAGAAGGCTCATCCAACAGCAGCAATTCAGAATCAGCAACTAAACCGCAGGCAATACAAACTCGTTTCGCTTCACCACCAGACAGAGAACGCGCTGACTGATTTGCCAGGTGTTCACAGCCAAAAGCTGTAAGTGCAGTATGTACCCTTTGCTTAATCTTGTGTGTTGGTGTGCCGCGAAACTTTAATACCTTGGCAACATTATTAAAAACAGTGTCATCTAGTAGTAAAGTTTCCTGAAAGACCAAAGCCGAACGACGACGCAACAATGTTTTATTGGCATTGGGGACATCCTCTCCAAATAATTGCATCTCACCACGGTAAGGTTGCAAGAGATTGATTGTTCTTAACAGAGTGCTTTTACCAGCGCCATTGGGGCCAAGCACAGCAACCAGTTCCCCAGGACGGACTGTAAAATTTCCAATTGACAGGATATTTTTACGTGTTTTGCTATCAACGCTCACCTGTCGCATATTCAGGACATACTCGTTAGTATTCATAAAATTTTCTTGTCATGTTGTAGGATAGTCAGCAACACGATCACGGTGTAGGTGATGATCAGAAGAATGTATGCGATCGCCATTGCCACATCGTAATTTCCTTTCCCTACCTCCGTAACGATCGCTGTAGTCAGGACTCTAGTCTGCCCCTTGATATTGCCGCCCACCATCATGGATGCGCCAACTTCCGAGATGACGCGACCAAAACCAGCCATAATTGCAGCCATTAACCCCAAGCGTGCTTCCTTGATTAGCAACCAGTTGGCTTGCCACTGTGTCGCCCCCATTGATAACAGTCGCCAGCGTAGCTTCGGATTAATACTGATAATTGCCGCAAAACTGAAGCCAGCTACAATTGGAAAAGCAATGATGGTTTGGGCGACGATCATAGCTGTGGGTGTATAAATCAAATCAAGATTTCCTAACGGCCCAGATCGCCACAAAAATATACTGACGAATAAACCGACTACGACAGGTGGCAATCCCATACCGAAGTTAATCAAACTAGTGAGAGTCTGCTTGCCGACGAAATCCACTAATGCTAGCCACAGTCCTAATGGTAGTCCCAGTAAAACGCTAATAGCTGTAGCTGTTCCAGATACGAACAATGTCATTGTCATTACCTGGAAAACGTCACTATCGCCACTGGTTAATAGCTCAAGAGCTTTCACAGCCCCTTCGATGATTGTATTCACAGTTTATTACCCTGACAATCTGATTGCTGCTGTCAAACGCCAGATATCTATACTCAGAGAAGTAGGAGAATATGCGAGATTCGTTGAGGTTGTCTGTCTAAATGCTACACATCTGCTGCGAGATGCGATGTCGAAGGGAAAGCAGACAGATCCTCGTTTGTGGTTAGAACTGCAATAGCTTGCAACACAAGAACACTTGCAAGAATTACCCGACTTTGGGTGCAAATACGAAAATCATCACCAAAATCTCCCTCGCGCCATCTTTGAGTAGATGGCGTTTGTAAAAAAAGATTTGGGTGTACCTCAGTTGCTTAAGGATTCGTTATGGTAATTTATTTCCAGGCTTCCTCTGAGTGTTGATCATAATCATTGTAAGCATTCACCAGACCCTTGAGAACTTCGGCTGTAGTCTCAAAAAGAGCCTGAGCCTTTGGCTCTTCGATTTTGGTGATATCTTCACGCAAGTGTGTGATTAGATCGTTCAACTGATCTTTGATTTTCGCTGTATGGTGGTGTGGGTCGGTTTTGGACAAGTTTTGTTGGGTTGTCATGAGCTTACTCCTGGTATAGAAAAGAATAGTTTCTATTCTGTCCAATTGTAACAATTTTTTGGCTCATTGTGTGATATAGAAGTTTCTTTAAAATCCATAATCTTTCTCCGTTTTACCGGCATCAACATAAAATAGTGGTTGTTTGAACTCTTTTTTCCCGTGGGCTGCAATTATTGTCTGTCCTTCAGGAGACAAGACAAAATTAATAAACGCTTTAGCTCCTGTACTATTCACTCTGGGAAATTTTTTTGAGTTCACCTCCATCACATGGTAGAGATTTAACAGTTTCTTATCTCCTTGCACCAGTATTGGCAAAGACAGGTTTTTCTGCTGAAATATGTAGGTTGCTCGATCTGCTAAGGTATATCCCAGTTTTTGATTAGCAATTTGCAAAGTTTCCCCCATCCCTGAACCTGTTTGCTGATACCAACTGCCATATGGTGTGATGTTTGCCTGTTTCCATAAATCTTTTTCTAGTTTGTTAGTACCTGAGTCATCACCCCGCGATACAAACAATGCTTGATTTTTGGCAATCAGACTGAATGCTTCCACAGCATTCTTTTTCCCTCTAATCTTTGCCTTATCTGCATCTGGCCCGACAATCACAAAGTCATTGTGCATTACCAAGTGGCGATTAATTACCGCACCACCTGACAAAACTTTGCGTTCAGCTTTCGGTGAATTGACGAATAGCGCGTCAACCTCACCTTTTTCAGCCAGAGCCAAAGCCTGTCCGGTACCGACTGCAACCTTTTTCAGCCTATATCCTGTTTTCTTTTCAATCGCCGGAACTAAATCATCTAGCAGCCCGCTATCCTCAATGCTAGTTGTCATCGCCACGATCACATCTTTCTTGACTGGGGACTGTCCAAGAGTTGGCTCTTGGTTGACTAGGGTACTACCAAAACTGATGCAAAGAATCGCCAGGAAACTTACCACACACCCATCGCGCACAGTTCGATGATTGATCATTGCACTCTCCTACCAATTTGTCTGCCAATATTTTTTACTATGGCAAGTAAACCTTACATTGGGAAGTATAAGCAAGATTGAGTAGGAAATCAACCATTTATGTTGTTTTCCAGACAATTTTTATGATGAGAAGGATTCTTGACCAAAGAGGCAGGGGAGCAGTTCTTGCTGGATGTATGGCCTGCTAAAAGCCCCTTGTCCTCTTCAATGACAAGATGCTGAGATGATTCACTCTTCGGAATTAGCTTTTACAGTAACTAATAAGAGGATATTTAGGAGATTACTAATTCATGCCTAATGAGCATCCCTTGCAGGAACAATAGTAGGATTGACAGTAGTTAAAGATAGTTTTTGTTACTGAGGGATGATGTAAATATCAGAAAATTTTTCTAATATTTGGAAAGCTACTTATTTTTAAATTCCAATTATGCAAGAGTATGATGTTGTGCTGATCGGTGCTGGACATAATGGGCTAGTTTGTGCAGCTTATTTACTAAAAGCTGGTTATAGCGTTCTGTTACTAGAAAAACGTCCTGTTCCAGGTGGTGCAGCAACAACTGAAGAGTGTTTACCTGAAGAAGCCCCTGGATTTAAATTTAATTTGTGTGCTATTGACCATGAATTTATTCACTTAGGGCCAGTTGTTGAAGAATTAGAATTAGAAAAATACGGCTTGCATTATTTGGAGTGCGATCCAGTTGTTTTCTGTCCTCATCCTGACGGCAAGTATTTCTTAGGACATAAGTCGGTGGAAAAAACTTGTGCCGAAATTGCTCGTTACAATGAACGTGATGCCAGAAAATATGCAGAATTTGTAGACTTTTGGCAGCGATCGCTAGGTGCAATGATTCCGATGTTTAATGCATCACCAAAGTCAATTATAGACATCCTTGGTAACTACGACATCACCAAACTGAAAGATTTATTTTCGGTTATTGGTTCTCCAAACAAAACGCTGGACTTTATTCGCACGATGCTAACCAGCGCTGAAGATTTACTTAACGAGTGGTTTGATGAGGAATTTATAAAAGCACCACTAGCCAGGCTAGCATCAGAACTTGGTGCGCCGCCATCACAAAAAACCCTTGCCATTGGTGCAATTATGATGGCAATGCGTCATAATCCTGGGATGGCTAGACCTCGCGGCGGCACTGGCGCACTTGTGCAAGCTTTGGTGAATTTAGTCACAAGTAAAGGTGGCGTTATTCTCACAGATCAGCACGTTGAAAAAGTTTTAATTGATGATGGCAAAGCTGTAGGTGTACGGGTTGCTGGAGGTAAAGAGTATCGCGCTAAATATGGGGTTATTTCTAATATTGATGCCAAGCGATTATTTTTACAAATGACTGATAAAAGCGATGTTGATGCAGCCGATCCAAATCTATGGGAGAGATTAGAACGCCGCATCGTTAATAACAACGAAACTATCCTTAAAATAGATTTGGCTTTAGATGAACCATTGCGCTTTCCATACCACGCCCACAAAGATGAATATCTCGTCGGTTCTATCTTAATTGCAGATTCCGTAGCTCATGTAGAACAGGCTCATAGCAAATGTACCTTGGGAGAGATTCCTGATGCTGACCCATCAATGTATTTGGTAATGCCTAGTTATTTAGATCCCACATTAGCACCATCAGGCAAGCACACCCTATGGATTGAGTTTTTTGCCCCTTATCAAATTGCTGGTGCAGAAGGCACTGGTTTAAAAGGTACTGGTTGGACTGATGAATTGAAAAACAAAGTTGCAGATAGGGTGATTGATAAGTTGGCAGACTATGCACCAAATGTCAAGAATGCAACTATTGCCCGTCGTGTAGAAAGTCCAGCAGAACTAGGAGAAAGATTAGGTGCATATAAAGGCAATTATTACCATGTTGACATGACTCTAGATCAGATGATCTTTTTCCGCCCCTTGCCAGAAATAGCGAACTACAAAACGCCAATTGATAATCTATTTTTAACTGGTGCCGGTACTCATCCAGGTGGTTCGATTTCGGGAATGCCGGGACGCAATTGTGCGCGTGTATTTTTGCAGGCAAAACATCCCATTAGCCAAACTTTAAAGGATGCGCGAGATTCGATTAAGTCAACTGTTGAGTCAGTTTTTGGTATCAATTAAACCTTGCAAAAATAGAGCCTATTATCTTCTATTTTTTGCCTTTATGTCTTGGTACTGAAAATATGATTTTGGTATTACAAAGACATGAAGGCAAGCTATTGCACCTACAAATTGCATTTTACAGCTATTTTCAGGTAAATAGACCACGCGCTAGGGGCACAGCATTGCTGTGCCCTTAGAGGACTTTTGAAAAGTATTAGGCGAATAGAATTCGTTACTACACAAACCAAGTCCACCTCCGTGGAAAGCATGAAAAATCAAGAGTTTTTAACCCACGGAGGTGGGTAAAGTCTCGTGTAGCCGCAATTTCTAATCGCCAGGGCTAGTAATAAATTAGACTTTTCAAACAACCTCTTACGACAGATGTGGTTCAAATACATGAAAACTGCTCTAAGCTGCATATTTTCAATCGCGAGAAAGACACAAAGACAGAATTTGAATAATGATTAGCTTAGATAATTGCTTGATACAATAAAGCAAATAACAGCCTTTTATCCTAAAAAGCTACTACGATCGCACCCTTGTTAATTAAAGGGAAATACTACATATACGAGTGCGATGTCTATGACGAGCTATGCTTACGCAACGTATGCAGCAACACAAATTATCGTTTTTTGACTGAAAATAGAACCTAAGCGATTGCTTTGTGTGTATCTAATATGATAATGTAATATACGCTTGATTTTAATAAAAATCTCTGCATCCTCAACAAAGCTCTTTCTCAAAATATAAGTAAATTAATGGCTAAAAAATAGTGTATTTTGATAATACTCAAAAAACAAACAGATTTTAACATCATTTAATAAGTTTTGTAGGTACAGCATGGTTTTTCGGCACTGCTTCGTTGCATCTAACATGATAGTTTTCTTAGCATTTGGTTGTAGTAGTGGGGCAAATTCATCGATAGAAAATACTACACAATTTGTTCAAGAAAGTAATGTAACCCAACTTTTCATAGAAGCGAAGGCTACGCAAAAAGCAGAAGATTTCTTTCATCAAGGCAATCATTTATTAGATGGACAACTTTATGAAGATGCCATAAAAGCTTATGACAAAGCGATCGCCATCAAAGTTGAGAATCCTGAAGCTTGGATTAACCGTGGCATAGCCTTAACATCGTTGCAACGCTACAAAGATGCTCTTGTATCTTACGACAAAGCGATCGCCATCAAACCCGACAAATATGAAGCCTGGTATAATCGTGGCATCGCCCTAACATCGTTGCACCGCTACCAAGATGCTCTTGCATCCTATGATAGAGCGATCGCTACCAAACCTAACAAATATGAAGCCTTAATTAACCGAGGCATAGCTCTGACAAAGCTGCACCGCTACGAAGATGCGATCGCATCTTATAATAGAGCGATTGCCATCAAGCCGGATTTGCACCAAGCATATTACAACAAAGCTTGCTCTTATGCTTTAGAAAGTAATCTGGAATTAGCAATTGAGAACCTAGACAAAGCAATCAAGCTTCTTCCTGATAAATATAAGAAATTAGCTAAAACTGACCCCGACTTTAGCAAAGTGCGTAGTGAAAAGCAGTTTCAGAAATTGCTACAATAGTATTTTATTACCACCACTCAGTGTAGAATATAAGCTTAACAAGATTTTTTTCGTGATGCTAGCGGTTTACGATTAGACATGAAAAAATTGTTAATCACCGGAGCAAGTGGTTTTTTAGGATGGCATCTTTGCCAGCTTGCCAAACCAGAATGGGAGATTTATGGCACTTATTTATCCCATCCCTTAGAAATTCCTGACATGAAAATGTTAAAAGCAAACTTAACAAATTTTCAGGAATTGAAACGCATATTTAATGATGTCAAACCAAGCGCAGTTATTCATACTGCTGCACATTCGCAACCAAATTTTTGTCAAACCAACCCCCAAGAATCGCACGCAATTAATGTTATAGCATCCTGCAATATTGCCGGACTGTGTGCAGACAATTCTATTCCTTGTGCTTTTACCTCAACCGACTTAGTTTTTGATGGCTTAAATGCCCCATATCAAGAAACAGATGCCGTGTGCCCTGTCAATCTTTACGGTGAGCAAAAGGCGATCGCAGAAGCAGATATGCTAGAAAGGTATCCCATGACCGCTGTGTGTCGAATGCCATTAATGTTTGGTGCGGCAACACCGACAGCTAAAAGCTTTATTCAGCCATTTATTCAGACTTTACAAGCCGAAGAAGAACTAAGTTTATTTATAGATGAATTTCGCACACCAGTAAGTGGAACAACTGCTGCCAAAGGACTTTTATTAGCATTAGAAAAAGTTAACGGCATCATTCACTTAGGTGGCAAAGAGCGGATTTCGCGTTATGATTTTGGACAGATATTAGTGGAAGTATTTCAGCTTCCCACTACCGGACTTAAATCCTGCCGACAACAAGATGTGAAAATGGCAGCACCTAGACCAGCAGATGTTTCTTTGGATAGTTCCAAAGCATTTGCATTGGGGTATCAGCCTTTATCTGTAAAGGAAGAATTAGAGGATGTTTGTAAAGTCTTAATTCATACTAGCCCTGGCGAATAGAATTCGCGGCTATACAGAGAAAACCCACGCAGGTGGGTTTTAAACCCTTGATTTTCTCTTAGTCCACAGAGGTGGACTTTGCTTGTGTAGCCGCGAATTATATTCCAATACAGTTCAGATAAGACCAAAACACTTGTAGAGACGGCGATTTATCGCGTCTCGAAAACCCAAAATTTTTGCCAGTCGCCCTTAACTGAACCGTATTGAATTATATTCGCCCTTTTCAAGGAGTTAGGAGTTTTAACTCCTAACTCTTCACTTTATTTTAATAAGCATTCATTGGTAGACAAGAACAAACAAAATTCCTGTCACCAAAGGCTGCATCAATGCGACCAACAGCAGGCCAGAATTTATATTCACGAGTCCAAGGCGCAGGATAGGCAGCTTGTTCACGAGAATAAGGATGATGCCATTCTCCGGTAATCAGACTTTCGGCTGTGTGGGGTGCATTCTTCAAAACATTATCTTGAATATCCACCTTACCTGATTCTATTTCGGCAATTTCTTGGCGAATAGAAATCAACGCATCACAGAAACGATCTAACTCTTGTTTAGATTCACTTTCTGTAGGTTCCACCATGATTGTACCCCCTACAGGCCAGGAGACAGTCGGCGCATGGAAACCGTAATCCATAAGACGCTTGGCGACATCATCGATTTCGATCGCAGCTGATTTTTTGAGCGATCGCAAATCTAAAATACACTCATGGGCAACTAGACCATTTTTCCCTTGATACAAAACCGGATAATACGATTCCAGTTTCTTAGCAATGTAGTTAGCGTTCAGAATCGCCACCTTCGTTGCATGGGTTAAACCATCTGCACCCATCATCGCAATGTACATCCAAGAAATCACCAAGATACTCGCACTACCCCAAGACGCAGCCGCCACAGCACCAATATGCTGGGTATTGGGAGTTTCCTCTTTCCTAGTACCCAGTCCCCAGTCCCCAATCCCTACCACAGGATGTCCAGGGAGAAAAGGCACAAGATGAGAAGCAACGCCAATTGGCCCCATACCAGGGCCACCGCCACCATGAGGAATACAGAAGGTTTTGTGCAAGTTTAAATGGCAGACATCCGCGCCAATATCTCCAGGACGACAAATTCCCACTTGGGCGTTCATATTTGCCCCATCCATGTAAACTTGTCCACCATGACTATGGACAACAGCGCAGATTTCCTGAATTGGTTCCTCAAATACACCGTGAGTTGAGGGATATGTCACCATTAAGGCGGCTAATTCATTGCTGTGTTTTTCTGCCTTAGCCTTCAGGTCGTCAACATCAATATTACCTTGTGAGTCACAGGCAACAGCCACCACCTTCATCCCACACATCACCGCACTTGCAGGGTTTGTACCGTGTGCCGAGGTGGGAATCAAACAGACGTTGCGGTGTGCTTCGCCCCGATTTTCGTGATATTGACGAATTACTAAAAGTCCAGCATACTCACCCTGAGAACCAGCATTTGGTTGCAGAGAAATTCCCGCAAAACCAGTAATTTCAGCTAACCATGCCTCAAGTTGCTGGAATAGGATTTGATAACCTTGCGTTTGCGACGCCGGGGCAAATGGATGAATCTTGCCAAATTTCTCCCAAGTTACCGGAATCATTTCAGCAGTTGCATTCAACTTCATTGTGCAAGAACCCAAGGGAATCATCGATGTTGTTAGCGACAAGTCCTTGCTTTCTAGCTTGTGCAGATAGCGCAACAACTCCGTTTCTGAGTGATAGCGGTTAAAGACTGGGTGAGTGAGATAGGTACTTGTGCGGGAGAGAGGGAGATGAGACAATGAGGAAGAAGTTAATTCTTCTAAAGTGAAGGGTAAATCATCTGTACCAGCAAAAATCTGCCAGAGGTCGATTAAGTCTTCTGGTGTAGTTGTTTCATCCAGCGAGATACCAACAGCAGTTGCATCAAAAACCCGTAGGTTAATTTGAAGCTGTTCGCTAGCTGCCAGAATATCTTTTAAATTTTGTCTTCCCAGTTCTACTCGCAGCGTATCAAAGAAATCTTTAGAACTGATGCTGTACCCCAAACGCTTCAGTCCTTCCGCCAATAACACTGTCAAAGAGTGGATATTTTCGGCAATTTGCTTCAGTCCAGCAGGCCCATGATAGACGGCGTACATACTCGCCATCACCGCTAGTAGCACCTGTGCAGTACAAATATTACTAGTTGCTTTTTCCCGGCGGATATGCTGCTCACGGGTTTGCAAGGCGAGACGCAATGCAGGCTTACCCTGAGCATCTTTTGATACTCCCACAATTCGCCCTGGAACCAGCCGCTTGTACTCTTCCTTCGTAGCAAAGTATGCCGCATGAGGGCCCCCAAAGCCCAAGGGAATACCGAATCTCTGAGTGCTACCGACAGCAATATCAGCGCCAAATTCCCCAGGAGGGGTTAGCAAAGTTAAACTTAGAGGATCTGCTGCTACCGTCACCAATGCACCCTTAGCATGGGCTTTTTCTATAAAAGCGCGGTAGTCGTAAATGGTGCCATCACTTGCAGGGTATTGCAGAACAGCCCCAAAAATTGGTTGATCGAAATCAAATGTTTGATGATCGCCAACAATAATCTTAATCCCCAATGGTTTAGCACGTGTTTGCAACACGTCAATAGTTTGGGGATGGCAATCATGAGAGACAAAATAGGCATTTGCCTGATTTTTGGAGACACCATAGCTTAGGCTCATCGCTTCCGCTGCTGCTGTGGCCTCATCAAGCAAGGAAGCATTGGCAATTTCTAAACCTGTGAGGTCAATAATCAGGGTTTGGAAATTCAGCAGCGCTTCTAGTCGCCCTTGGGCAATTTCTGGCTGATAGGGAGTGTAGGCAGTATACCAACCAGGGTTTTCTAGAATGTTACGCCCAATCACAGGAGGGGTAATACTGTCGTAATATCCCATACCAATGTATGAACGGAAAACCTGATTTTTGGCTGCAACTTTTTTTAATGATACCAGTGCTGCATACTCACTTTCTGCTGCTGGTAACTTTAGCGCTTGCGTCAGCCTGATTGACTGTGGAACTGTTTGGTCAATTAGGGCATCCAGGCTAGGAAACCCCAAAACTTTCAGCATTTGCTGGATGTCATCAGTGTTAGGGCCAATGTGTCTTGGCACAAAACTACTTAACTTTTGACTTTTTTCGTCCAGCACTTGCTGCTCATTAGACTTGAGAATAGGGGCGTGTGATACCACAAATTACTCTCCAGATGGTACTATTTCATATTTTGCAATAAATACTGATGAGAAGTAGGTGTAACTTTGTAGTTTATCTAAATTTCATGACTTATTTTCGAGTGGGGATGAGGGGGATGAGGGAGCAGGGGGAGATGGGGGAGCAGGGGGAGATGAGGGAGCAGGGGGAGATGGGGGAGCAATATCCTCCTCATCCCCCTCATCCTCCTCATCCCCCCCCTCCCCCTCATCCCCCTCATCCCCACTCCCCACTCCCTACTCCCTACTCCCCTTCTACCAGTGCGCGATACTGAGCCGCTGTCAAGTCGTCGTCAACTTCACCAGGATCATCGACGCGCACTTTCAAGAACCATCCTTCGCCATAGGGGTCATCTGACACTTGTTCGGGATCGTCAATCAAAGCATCATTACGTTCTATGACTGTGCCGGTCACTGGTGAATTCAGTTCTTCAACGGCTTTCACTGATTCAATTGTGCCAATTTTATCTCCCTTGCTAATAGCTTCGCCGATATCTGGCAGTTCTAAAAACACGATATCACCCAATTCATGTACGGCAAACTCAGTAATGCCAATGGTGGCAATTTCACCATCTAGTCGCACGTATTCATGAGAATCTAGGTATTTGAAATCTTCAGGATATTCAAAAGACATATCACTTCCTCTCCCTTATTAAAAAATTATTGCCTCGATAGTCATCCAAGCCATATCTGGTAATGAACCTTAGTGTAGATTGAATAACTCACAACACATTATTCCTCAAAAACCTTGGCGCTTGTTAGTTAGCAACACGATTTTTTGACCGATAGAAGGGACGTTTAACTACAACTGCTGGATAAGCTTTGCCACGAATCTCAACTTCTAGTTGCTGAGTGACAGTTGCTAGCTGGGTGGGAATGTATGCTAAGGCAACGGGATAACCCAGTGTCGGCGATAGAGTGCCACTGGTAACTTCTCCCACAACTTTACCTGCGGATAACACTTGATAGCCGTGACGGGCAATGTTACGTCCTTGGGTTTGCAAACCGACCAATCGGCGCTGCACTCCAGTGGCTTTTTGCTGTGCTAAAACTTCCCGACCAATAAAATCGCCTTTGGTATCTAAGTGAACTAGCCACCCTAAACCTGCTTCTAAGGGTGTGGTGATGTCATCGATATCTTGTCCGTAAAGTGCCATCGCCGCTTCTAGGCGCAGAGTATCTCTCGCGCCGAGTCCACAGGGAATAACACCAGCTTTATGGAGACTTCGCCACAATTCTACCCCCACATCTGGATCTACCATCACTTCAAAGCCATCTTCTCCGGTGTAACCTGTGCGGGCTAGGAAGGCAGGTTTACCTAGTAGGGTTGCTTCTAAATGTCCAAAGGCTTTGATTGGTTGTAAGTCTTCTTGCACTAATGGCTGGAGATATTTAATCGCTTTTGGCCCCTGGACGGCAATTAAGACTTTATCTGGTGAAAGGTCTTGGAATTGCAATTTATCTAGGTCAAGGTGTTGCAATAGCCATGCTTTATCTTTACTGGAGGTTGCCGCATTAACTATGATGAATGCTTTTTGTATCCCAGTGGTGTCTTCACCTTGATAATAAACAATGATGTCGTCAATAATTCCGGCTTGGGGATTTAACAATACGGTGTATTGTGCTTGACCAGCTTGCAAACGACTCAAGTCGGAAGGCACTAATTGCTGGAGTTGGGAAATCAGATTTTTACCTTGGAGGGTAAATTTGCCCATGTGGGAAATATCGAACATTCCGACTGTATTTCTTACAGCCTCGTGTTCGCGGCTAATTCCACTAAATTGCACGGGCATTTCCCAGCCGCCAAAGCTGGTAAAGCGGGCTTTGAGTTCTACACCCAATTGATATAAAGGGGTTCGCGCCAAAGATTGGGCGTTGTCTTCTTGATTAGCCACAGGTAATTATTTTGCGATCGCACCTCAACATCTATCATCCTACGAGATGCTTTCCGGTTTTGGGCATTGGGCATTGGGCATTCTACCCTTACTCCTCATCCCCCTCATCCCCCTCATCCCCCTCATCCCCTTTGTCCCCTTCTGTAAGGTTTAATAGTTAATGGTGGAAGTGTTGAGATTTATTAAGAAGACATTATGAAATATTGGCGACTGTTAGCTAGCTTTGTCTTAGCTTTGGTTCTTTTTTTGTTTCCTCTATCGGCACAAGCTGCAAGTTCTTCCAGTATTACCCGTTCTGTGGGGAATGATGAACTTAAGGGCAAGGATTACTCTGGTCAAAGTTTAATTGGTACTGAGTTTACCAATCTCAAATTAGAGAATGCTAATTTTAGCAATGCTGACTTACGTGGTGGTGTGTTTAACGGTAGCGTATTGGAGGGAGTAAATCTGCATGGTGCTGATTTTAGTGAAGGCATAGCCTATCTAACAAGGTTTAAGGATGCTGATTTAAGTGATGCTGTGTTGACCGATGCCATGATGCTGCGTTCTACTTTTGATGGCGTGGATATCACGGGTACTGATTTTACGAATGCAATTTTAGATGGGGTTCAAGTGAAAAAGCTTTGTGTTAAGGCAAGTGGTGTGAATTCTAAAACTGGTGTGGATACTCGCAAGTCTTTAGGATGTAAGTAAATTCTCACCCCTCTTCATCAGTCAAGAAGAGGGGAATATTATTTTAAACCGTTCGAGGATGCAGAGAGCGATCGCGTTTACAATAACTCTAAAAATTGCTCAACTTCTATACGAGCTTATTTCAAGAAAAACTTCTATTAGACATCTCCAAAAAATAATGTAGAGACGTAGCACTGCTACGTCTCTACAAGGGTTCTGGGTAACGCATATTTAATTTGTGGAGATGTCCATTGCTTCTTGGATATTTTCTAATGCTTCTTCAATAGTTTCTCCTTCACTGATACAGCCTGGAAGTGAGGGAACATAGACGGTGTATCCGCCTTCATCACTGGGTTCTAATAGGACTTTTATCTTCATGCTGGATACTTTTTTTATTTTGAATTACTTTTAGGCGATAGCTAGTACAACATAGCGTAAATAAACCACCCATTTAGAATAGCCAGAAAACTTATAAAATAAGCTTTATTTCTTTTTACTTTTGCCTTCTTGTACTAGTGATATGCTGCTTCTCTTAAACAGCTTGTATAATTTTCCCGAACTGTCATAGTTGTAGGATGACTTACACCTAAAGTTCGTTCACAAATTTTCAAGGCTTTCTCAAATAAGGGTTTGGCTTTCCTATAGCGTCTTGCATAACGGTAGAGTGCGGCGAGATTATTCAGGCTAATGGCAACATCGGGATGGTTGTCTCCCAGCAGGCGTTTACTCAGTTCTAAGGCTTTCTGATACAAGGGTTCGGCTTTGGTATGGCGTCCGGTAGATTCGTAGAGTTGTGCTAAATTATTTAGGCTAGTGGCAACATCGATATGTTCTTCTCCCAGCAGGCGTTTTCTCAATTTTAAAGCTTGCTCAAGCAAGGGTTCGGCTTCGCTGTAGCGTCTTGTATAACAGTACAATGCTGCTAAATTGTTCAGACTCGTGGCAACATGGGGATGTTCTTCTCCCACGAGGCGTTTCCACAGTTCTAAAGCTTGCTGATACAAGAGTTCGGCTTTGGTATAGCGTCCTGTAGATTCGTAGATTAATGCTAAATAGCTGAGGCTAGTGGCGACATCGATATGTTCTTCTCCTAGCAAGCGTTTTCTCAGTTCTAAAGCTTGTTCAAGCAAGAGTTCGGCTTCGTTGTAGCGTCCCGTAGATTCGTAGAGTCCTGCTAAATTGCTGAGGCTAGTGGCGACATCAATATGTTCTAACCCAAGACGATTTTGAGTCAGTTCTACACACTGTTGCAACCAAGGTTCTGCTTGCTGATAAAGTCCTTGGCCTTGATAAAAGCAAGCTAATTTGGTAAACAGAGTAATGAGATTTTCATCGCCCACATACTGGGGTAGGTGGGTTGCAACTTCTGTAATGTGTGGAATATGTGGAGTCAGGTTGAGAATATCTTCAGGGTTAGGCTGTTGCGGAATTAGCTTTGCTACCTCTAACATCATGGCGGCAAATTTAGTTTTTGCTTCATCCGCCTCACTTGACTTATCCAACTTCATTTGGATAAGTTGCCGAATCTGTGGATTGAGACGATAAATTCCTTGACTTTTCTGTTGTAGCAAATGCAATTCCAGTAAATCGGCTATGGCTTTCTCGTTGAGTTCTTGTTTTTTGTCATCTTCTATGGTCTCAATAGATAAGGGAATGTCAGCTAAGGCACACAAACTTAGCAAACAGCCAAAGCTTTGGGCATTTTCATCCAATTTTTCCCAACTCAATTCAAAAGCTTCAGCTACACCATATTCAGAAGGCATCAATGAGTTAGCATTGACTACTGGTTCATGTTCCACTCGTTTCTTCTCTAGCCGCGTCAGCAATGTTTCCAGAGATACATCTGGCATTTTATCCAGATATCCTCTCACTAACTCTAACGCTAATGACAAATATGTATGTTGTTAATAGCATGAGAATCGAACCGCAAAGGACGCAAAGGGCGCGAAGGAAGAGGTAAGAAGGAGCGATCGCAGCTAAACTTTAAACTACAACTGTCGTGTGGCATCAATTTGGTGTGATTTTGTGAGAAAGGCTGCAATGACACGCTACTACATATACTTAGATTTTTTCAGGAATCAAATCGGATTCTTATTAGGAGTCTTATACCTGACCGAAAAGGGTGTGGGGTGTGGGGTGTAGGGTGTAGGGTGTAGGAAAAGAAGGTTATCCCACACCCAACGGGTACAAGCCCCTATTTTTAAATATGGAAAAAGAAAAAGATGTATTTTGAGACACGTATGTGCAAGAAATACAGCGTCCCTTTTGAAACCCCTGATTTTAATTATGGGGTTCCCTACACCCTACACCCTATCCCCTACACCCTGTTCATTTTTCACGGTATCTGGAAAACCTCTCTCTAAATCTCTCTCCTACAAGGAGAGAGACTTTGAATTTTCCCCCTTCCCGTTTCGGGAAGGGGGCTAGGGGGTTAGGTCAATCGTTAGCTTTTCCACATGACGTGAAAAGTCAGGTCTTATACTTATAAAGAAAATAGCAGCTTGCCGCGAATTATACAATATTAACCTTCACTACTTCAAAAAGAAATAAAAATTAATTTTGTTAGCGTTTAATTACCATATTATTTGGTAATTTACTCAATAAGTTGGTATTATCCTCAGTACATACATATAGGACTCCTATTTGATTTTTGAAAAAAGCTCAGTATATCTTTATTCCTTGTTCCCTATTTCCTATTCCCCGTTCCCTTTCTCTACGAGTAATTCAGGAATCAAATCGGATTGCTATAGATGCACTGCTCTATTTTGAAAAACGCAAATCGAAGAAGAGGTTTGCGGATAATTTTGTCTTTTGATTCATTAGTTTTTAATAACTCATATTGAAAACTAGCAATTTTGTACTATCTGGTAAGGAGTCGAACGATTTGAAGTATTTTTCTCTAACAAAGTTTATTCAAAATCGGCTCAGTTTTTGCGATCAGGATACTAATTTTTGGTAAACGACAAGCTTTGAGCAAAACTATCTAATTTTTTCAATATTCAATCGTAAACGGAGAAATATTTTATGCGTTTTAACCGTCAGATATCCATTGCGTCTTTATTATCGATACTGGTTTTATGGCAGCCTACTTTAGCTAACTCAAGGAGCGATCTTTCCTGGGATCGAGGAGAAAAAACACCTTCTGTCTGGGATAAAAATAAGTGTCTTGGAGGTTCTTCGCCAAGTTTCCGCTTGGGTGGAGAACTCAATAATTCAACCACCTATAACTTGCAAAACCTGAGAAATCTGCGAGATGCGTTAAAAAACCAAAATCCAGCATTAGTTACTGAAATTACTGTGAGCTTTCAAACCGGCTCAGGCCCACAAACAGAAACATACTATGGAATCCCCCTATGGGAATTGATTAACAATTCAAAAGCCGGAGGTGGTCTCAAACCTGGAAATTCTGGGGTGAATTCTAAAAACTCTTTTCTGAGGCAATATGTTTTAGTTGAAGCCACAGATTGCTATGGTGCAGTCGTAGCTATTGGTGAAATTCAACCTAACTTTGAAGGGAAAACAGTGCTAGTTGCATTTGAAAAAAAAGGTAGTGATGGTAGAATCGTACCTTTAATAGATGAAGGATTTGCTCGTTTAGTAGTTCCAGATGACAAAGCTGGAGGCCGTTACGTTAGTAATGTGAGAAATATCGTCATATTATCTGCTCCTGCTTCTCCTTTGAAACCAAAATATTTCTGAAAAGCCGTCTGATTAAAGATGCTTACAACGGAGATATCCCATGACACTGATTCTATTTGAGGAAACCCCAAGTAGAATCAGTGACTTCCTGTTTTTGAATATTCTACTATCGATTTTTTTACCATCTTCTAATACCAGTCTGATATCTAATTTATCAAACAGAATTCAGGAGTCAGAATTCAGTTGGGTATTCTGTATGACTGGCGGATAACGCAGTGTAAAGCCTTCTCTTTCAGAGACGCTAACGCGAACGGCATAGCTTCGCTTAGAGCGAGTCAGATGCTCAAGGATTCGCTTTGCGCGTTGCTATCGAGCGTCAAGATTGCTGACTCCTGAATTCTGACTTCTGAATTCTTCTTCAACCTGTAAGGCAGAAGATAACATCCTCCTAAATGAGGATAATCCAACAATCTGATAGTTGTTAGTATTACTAAGTTCAGAATTATCTTATAACTAGGGAGTATCAAAATATGGAAGTTAGCGCTCGTAATTCTTTAAAAGGAACTATTAAGAAAATTCACCCAGGAGCAGTCAATTCTGAGGTCATATTAGAAATTGTGCCTGGGGTGGAAGTAACTGCAATTATTACCAAGGAATCGGTAGAGCATCTCCAACTTCAAGAGGGAAAACAAGCGATCGCTGTGATTAAAGCATCGGATGTCATAATTGCTACAGAATAGCTCGAAATGAGTAGATAAGTTGTGGCGATCTACTTATAAAGCGATCGCTACAATTATCTAACTATTTTGGTAATATCTGTATGGTGGTTCGATTGAGAATCGCGCTCGTTTACTGTATAAAAGTTTCAATGATAAGCCCACTTTGATTGAGAAATATTATAAATAAGCTCTTTATATAATCTTGAGTCCTACCTTTTGTACCTCAGTTACTTGCAAACTGCTGTAGTTGCCAATAATGTAGACAAATGTTTATAAATTAATATGACAGAGAAATGGCTTTCTATCGTTGGCATTGGGGAAGATGGGTTACAGGGGTTAAGCGCGATCGCTCGTTCTCTAGTCGATCAAGCTAAAGTAATTGTGGGAGGCGATCGCCATTTAGCAATGCTCCCTACAAATGACCAACGCGAGAAACTAGTTTGGGCATCCCCCATTAGCACTTCAATTGACGAAATCATCCAGCGTCGGGGTCAATCAATCTGCGTACTCGCAAGCGGCGATCCCATGTGTTACGGCATTGGTGTCACCTTAACGCGGCGAATTCCGGTCTCTGAAATGACGATTATCCCCGCACCTTCAGCCTTCAGTCTCGCCTGTGCCAGAGTTGGATGGTCTTTAACTGAGGTGGAAACCTTGAGTTTAAATGGTCGTCCATCTTCTCTGCTTCAGTCTTATATTTACCCAAAAGCGCGGCTGTTGATTTTGAGTGAAGGGAAGGACACACCCGCCATTGTTGCTCAAATTTTGACAAATCGCGGCTATGGTGGCAGCAAAATCACCGTATTGGAGCGTATAGGCGGTGTTCATGAAAAAATTATCAAAGGTACGGCTGCATCTTGGAGTGAAACTGAAGTCGCGGCTTTGAATGCGATCGCAGTTGATTGTATTGCTGATGCTGGGGTTATCCCATTACCAAAGTTACCAGGATTACCAGATAACGCCTATCACCACGATGGACAGTTAACTAAACGTGAAGTTAGGGCAATTACCCTTGCGGCTTTGGCACCCACACCGGGAGCGTTGTTGTGGGATGTTGGCGCAGGTTGCGGCTCAATTTCTATTGAATGGATGCGGAGTCATCCTCGGTGTCTAGCGATCGCAATCGAACAAAATTCTTCTAGACTACTTTACATTGCCGATAATGCCACCACTCTCGGTACTCCAAATCTGCAAATCATTGAAGGGAAAGCGCCCTATGTCCTGAAAGACTTGCCAGCACCAGATGCTATTTTTATTGGTGGTGGAGTTACAGCAACGGGACTTTTTGATGTTTGCTGGGAAGCCCTGCGGGCGGGCGGGCGTTTGGTGGCGAATGTTGTGACAGTAGAGGGTGAGCAAACTTTATTTCAATGGTATGAGCGAGTCGGTGGCGATTTAACTCGTATTGTCATCCAACGAGCGGAACCTATTGGTAAATTTCTGGGCTGGCGAGCGATGACGCCTGTGACGCAATGGGTAGTAGTGAAGTCTGAAAAACTTAATGGTTAATGGTGTATGGGTGCGATCGCATTTGTAATTTGGTGATAACTTACGTAAATTCTCGTATTGCTATACACAGCATTGGTTATAAAATGTATCTTGCTGTCAAAACTATGAACAATTGTAAGTATATTCTCTACCTCTATATACACCAAAATGAATATCTATCTGTGGTTAAGATGTCTAAGATTTATGTCAAATCACAGCTTTTTTAAGAAACTAAACATAAATGGCGGCTCATTAACCGTTAATACACTGATATTGTTGTACCTCAGCCACCTACAATTTGCTGTAAATTAGTGATTAATAACCCTAATTTTTAGCACTTCACAAAATCGTACTGCTCACTGATAGTAGCAACTATGCTCTGGGTATACTAAACCTATAGAAATAAAATTATCATAATTAGATACAATGTTAGTAGAATCAGATAGATTATTTCCTATACTTGGCTATCGCATTATTAAGCAATTATATTTAGGTAAGAAAACCTTAGTATATCGAGCTATTAGACAAAAAGATCAGCAATCAGTTATTTTAAAACTGATGCGTAATGAAGAGCCTAATTTTGCTGAGATTAATCAGTTTCATAATCAATACACGATTACCCAGAATCTTGAAATATCAGGCATAGTTAAACTAATAAGTTTAGAAAAATACCACAATAGATATGTTATAGTAATGGAAGATTTTGGTGGTATTGCCCTTAATCTCTGGCAGCAAGAAGAGCAGAAAAAAGGAAATAATTCTGTTTCATTCAGTGAGTTTTTCGATATTGCCATTGAAATTAGCGCAACTTTGGAACGGCTACATAACCATCGCATCATCCACAAAGATATCAAGCCTGCTAACATTTTGATTCATCCGATAACAGGTAAGACCAAAATCATCGATTTTAGTATTGCGACTCTATTACCAAAAGAAATTCAATTTCTCACAAATCCCAACGTCCTAGAAGGTACTCTAGCTTATATTTCCCCTGAACAAACAGGACGCATGAATCGAGGTATAGATTACCGTACCGACTTTTATTCCTTGGGTATCACCTTCTTTGAACTCCTGACAGGGCAGTTACCCTTTAGCACTACTGAACCGATGGAGTTAGTCTACTCTCACATTGCCAAAGAACCGCCAAAAGCCAGTCATATTAACTCCAATATTCCCACAATTTTATCTGATATTATCAGCAAGCTGATGGCAAAAAATGCCGAAGACCGATATCAGAGTGCTCATGGACTCAGGTATGACTTGGAGAGATGTCAAAACCAATGGCAAGAGAAAGGAAATATTACAGCCTTTGAATTGGGGATTCGGGATATCTCAAATCATTTTGCTATTCCTGAAAAACTTTATGGTCGTCAAAGAGAGATTGAAATTCTACTCACTACTTTTGACCGAGTGACAAAGGGAAGCACGGAAATGATTTTAGTCTCTGGTTACTCAGGGATTGGTAAAACTGCTGTGGTTAATGAAGTCCATAAACCCATTGCCAGACAGCGTAGTTACTTTATCAAAGGAAAATTTGACCAATTCCAACGTGACATACCGTTGTCAGGATTGGTGCAAGCTTTGCGGGATTTAATTAGTCAAATACTCTCCGAAACAGATGCCCAAATTCAACAATGGAAAAGCAAAATTTTATCGGCATTGAGTACGCAATCTCAGATAATCATTAATGTAATTCCTGAACTTGAAATAATTATTGGTAAACAACCTCCATCTGCTGAACTTGCTGGTAGCGCCGCTCAAAATCGCTTCAATTTATTATTCCAGAGGTTTATTCAGGTGTTCACGACTAAAGATCATCCTCTGGTTATTTTTTTAGATGATTTGCAATGGGCAGATACGGCTTCCTTAAAGTTTATTCAATTATTAATGGATGGAACTTCTTCTCGCCTGGCTAAGGATCAAGAGAATATACATGAAAATAAAGGTAGTTTACTACTAATTAGCGCCTATAGAGATAATGAAGTGTCAAATCTACATCCGCTACATTTGACACTACAAGAAGTTATCAATACAGGAGGAATAATTAATACAATTAAACTCTTACCTTTAAGTCAGGTTGATTTAAATCAACTGATTGCTGATACCTTGCGCTGTCCAGAAGCTATTGCTGTACCTCTGACTCAAATGGTGTTTTTAAAAACTGAAGGAAACCCATTTTTTGCATCTCAATTTCTCAAGTTATTATATGATGACGGACTAATTAAATTAGATTTTGATGCAGGTCATTGGAGTTATGATATTACCAAAATTAAAATCTTATCTCTTACAGATGATATAGTAGAGTTTATGGGCATAAAAATAGGAAAATTGCCCCAAAATGTACAAAATGTATTAAAACTATCTGCTTGCATTGGGAATGAGTTTGACTTGAAAATGTTGTCACTTGTTAATGAAAAATCTGTAGTAGATACTGCTTCTGACTTATGGCAAGCATTACTTGAAGGACTGGTTATACCTCAAAAAGATGGTTATAATTTTACACCAGAAAATGATAGACAACTATTAAGCTTTTCAACGAGAGAATCAGAAAATTTATCAATTAATAATTCCCAACTACCAAAATATAAATTCGTACATGACAGAGTTCAGCAAGCAGCTTATTCTCTAATTCCCAAAGACAAAATCAAGCAAATACACTTAAAAATTGGGCTGCTTCTCTTGAAAAATACTCCAGTTACCGAACGGGAAGAAAATATTTTTGAGCTTGTCAATCATTTCAATATTGCAGCCGAATTTATCACCCATCAAGCTAAACGTAATGAGTTAGCTGAAATGAGTCTGATTGCTGGACGTAAAGCTTTGATATCAACAGCTTATTCATCGGCACTTAAGTATTTAACTACTGGAATTGACCTACTAGCAGATGATAGTTGGGATACTCAATACGATATCACCTTAGCTTTGTATAATACGACAACAGAAGCGGCATATCTCAGTGGTGACTTTGAATATACAGAAAAATTTATCCAGGCCGTGTTGCTAAAAGCGAAAACGCCACTAGATCAAGTGAAAGCTTATGAAGTTAAAATACAGTCTTATGGCGCACAAGGAAAAGAACTAGAAGCTGTCCATATTGCAAAAACCTTTTTGAAAACTTTGGGAGTAGAGTTTCCTACCAATCCCAGCCAATCAGATATTCAGTTAGCAATAGAGACAACATATGTAAAATTGGCTCATAGATCCATTCAAGACTTAATTGAACTGCCGGAAATAACAGAAGCGCAACCACTGATAATCATGCGTATTCTATCTAGTACAATTGGTCTTGCTTATACAGTTGCGCCGGAATTATTACTGTTTATTATTCTGAAACAGATCAATTTATCGATCAAATTTGGTAATTCTCCTTTGTCTGCTTTTGCGTATGTGATGTATGGAGTAATGTTGTGTGGGGTAATAGGAGATATTGATTCTGGATATAAATTTGGGAAACTAGCTGATAGTTTGTTGCCTAATTTCCAAACAAAAGAAGTAACTGGCAAGGTGATGGAAACATTTAATCACCTTGTCAGACATTGGAAAGAGCATCTAAAGCAAACATTGAAACCCTTACTTGAGTCTTATACGATTAATCTCGAAGTAGGAGATATGGAATTTGCAGCTTACGCTCTTTATGGTTACTCCCAACATGCATACTTTACAGGACAAGAACTAATAAAACTTGAACAAGATATAGAAGTATATAGCAAGACCATTAAGCAAATAAAGCAAGAAAGAGTATTTTATTGGAATGAAATATTTCGGCAAACATTATTGAATCTTCTAGGAAATGTTCAAAATCCACAGAGTTTAATTGGTGCAGCGTATGATGAAGATAAAATGCTGCCACTTCATCTTAAAGCTAAAGATGGAGTAGCACTTTTTTTCCTATATTTCTGCAAACTTCAGCTATGTTATCTGCTAGATGATTACTCTCAAGCTCTGAAAAATACAGTCACGGTAGAAAAGTACTTACATGCTGGTGTCGGTATGTTCGTTACTGCTCAATTCTATTTCTACGATTCATTGACGCATCTAGCAGTCTATTCTGATTCCGATCAATTTGAACAAAAAGAAATTCTGCATAGAGTGACAGAAAATCAGAAAAAAATGCAAACCTGGGCAGATCAGGCTCCCATGAATCACTTGCATAAATTTTATTTAGTAGAGGCAGAACGACATCGAGTTATTGGTCAATATCTTGAAGCAATAGATAATTATGAGTGCGCTATTTCCCTTGCCAAAGAAAATGAATATACTAACGAAGAAGCTCTTGCTTACGAATTAGCAGCTAAATTTTATCTCAAATGGGGTAAACAAAGAATCGCCCAATTATACCTCACTGATGCCTACTATTGCTATGTTCGCTGGGGAGCATTAGCCAAAGTTTATGACTTGCAAAAACGCTATCCTCAATTACTTATCCCCATCATTCAGCAAGAAGAATCTAGCTATTATTACAGTGAAAAAAATCTACCCGAACTGAGCCTACATCTATCTACACTTAGCAATAAATCTACTCTTGTTACGAGTGAAACTGTGATTGGCTCCAACACTAATATTTCAGATATGTTAGATTTGGGAACTGTCATTAAAGCTTCTCAAGCAGTTTCTGGAGAGATTGAACTGGAGGCACTCCTTTCTACTTTGATGGAAGTTGTCATGGAGAATGCAGGAGCTTCTAAATGCGTGCTGATATTGAGTGAAGCTAATAACTTAGACTTAACTATTGCCGCAATTAGTTCTGGTTCAACTTTTGCAGCTACTCACACTGAGTTTTTATCTATTCCTTTAGAATCCAGCGATTGTGTTCCTATTTCTTTGATTAATTATGTCAAACGAACCCAAGAAATATTAGTAATTGATGAGATTAAAGCGAAAGCTTCTTTTGCAGTAGATACTTATATTAACCGTGAGCAACCAAAGAGCATATTATGCATTCCGATGCTTAATCAAGGTAAATTACTGGGGCTGATTTATCTAGAAAATAATTTAACTACAGGAGCATTTACACACAATCGCCTAGAAGTTCTCAAGCTCTTAACTATCCAAGCTGCAATCTCTTTAGAAAATGCCATTCTCTATAATAATTTGGCTAAAGCGAACGGTCAATTGGAGGAATACAGTCATATACTAGAGGAAAGGGTGGTAGTAAGAACAGCAGAACTTAACGAAAAAAATCAGCATTTGCAAGAAGCCCTAGAAGAATTACAAAGTACCCAAAGTCAATTAATCCAAAGTGAGAAAATGTCTTCCTTAGGGCAAATGGTGGCGGGAATTGCCCATGAAATTAATAACCCCATCAATTTTATTCATGGTAATATTGCTCACGCAAGTGACTATGTTCAACAATTGCTAGATTTGGTTAATCTTTATCGGCAACAATATCCCCATCCCTCAGCAATAATGGAGCAAAAAATTGAGGAAGTGGATCTAGAATTCCTGATAGAAGACCTCCCAAGGGTTCTCGACTCGATGAAGGTGGGAAGTTCCCGTATCCGAAATATTATTCTGAGCTTACGTAACTTCTCTCGTCTAGATGAATCGGAAATGAAGCCTGTAAATATTCATGAAGGTATCGACAGTACTCTAATGATTTTGCAACACCGACTCAAGGAAAAGAGCGTAGACGCAAAGCGGCTTGTCGATAGACATCGGTTAGAGATTGAAGTCTTTAAAGAATACGCACAACTACCGGATGTTCTTTGCTATGCTGGTCAAATCAACCAAGTGTTTATGAATATTTTAAGTAACGCGATCGATGCTTTAGACGACTACAACAATAGAGAAGATTCTCCAAGGAAAAATCCTCAGATTCGTATTCGTACTGAACTAGGAGAAGTAAACACATTGAAGATTCGGATTGCTGATAACGGTTATGGGATGACTGCACAGGTGCAGCAGAAAATATTTAATCCATTTTTTACCACTAAGGCAGTAGGAAGTGGTACGGGGTTGGGGTTATCAATTAGCTATCAAGTGGTAGTAGACAAACACAAGGGTCAATTAAGCTGTGAATCAACTCTGGGAGAGGGGACTGAGTTTGTGATTGAGATTCCACTGCAACAATAAGACAAGCTAACGATACTGGAAAATTTACGTTAGTCTCCAACAGAGACTCACGTAAATTTAGCTAGAGTAGAAGAAGCCCCACGTCTCACCCTGTACTCAGGGGAGTGTGGGATGAATTCTGGGCAATGATAGCGTTAAAGATCAGTGTATACAAGGGTTTACTGCCTCAATTAAAAGTGGAGTACCCTTGGTTAAAGCAAGACTGCTATTCTTCTGTTTTGCAGTGCGTAGCTATTAATCTAGACAAAGCTTACAAAAACTTTTTTGAGGGCTTGCCGCAGGCTACCGCCTTCTCTGCGAGACACTGCGTGAACGCGTAGCGTCTCGTAGAGAAGACGCAGAGGACGCAGAGAAAAGAAAGAAATGCTTAACCCAAGCGTATTGAACCATATTCGGGAGATATCAACGAACGCTTGTCACCTCTACATTTGCCGTGATCGCCAAATCATTGAGAGATGGATGTTGTTTTTGTTTTGCTTGTAATTCCTCACCCAAATGCTTGTAGGCAGATGGATTTATTGGCATCAAAAACTCCCCAACCAAGTTCCCTGCTTGACGGCGGCTACTCAAACCCATATCCTGAAGCAACTCATCAATGTAATGGAATGTAAAAGGAGTTACACAGGCTCCACTGACGAAAGCATAAGGTCTATCTTTCTTCCTCCATTCCAACTCTGTTATTACATCCTCTAGCATCTGTTGCGGGGATGGTAAAGGTAAATTTCCTTTGACATACTCTGATAACCACCTAGCACCAATTTCTGCTGATAACTGGGCACAGAAAGTATAGTTATAACCAACAAAACCCATCTGTGGAACATGAGGGTGAATCAGATGGCGGTAAAGATGGATAGTGCCTTCCTCATCAAATACGTGTCTGCGGTACTTCTCTTCTAAAAAGGGGATATCCTGAAGAAAACCTGTGCCAAAGACAACAACATCTGCCTGTATTTGTTCGCCGTTATCCAATTCGACGCCACTAGCAAAAAACTTGTTGATCTTTGTCTTGATAGCACGAATTTTACCCGCACATACATGCTCAAAAAAGCCTTTAGGCACTAAGCCAATACTACAACCAATCAATTTGTTCATCGGTTGTTTGGGCACCATCCCACAAGCATCAAGGGGAAACTGTAAGCGTAGGAGAGTCTCATTTAGCCGCCAGAATGCCCACACTAGTGGCTTGCCAAAACTATGCAGCCACTTTTCCCATCCTTGAAGTTTATGATAGGGCATCCAAGTTTCTGCAAACCGAGTCAGGAAAATATACTTGATGTTCAACAGACCAAGAAAGAAGTTGGGAACTTTCCACAGTGCTTGACGGAAGACAAGGGTACATTCCTTGGCCTTGCTAGCTGCGAGATTCGCCAAATCGGTGGCTGACTTGCCAAAACCGACAACAACCACTCGCTTACCCTCAATTACAGAGCCGTCATTAAAGTTGTTAGTATGTATTACCTGACCTCCAGCGGCAATGAACTCTTCCATCCCCGGCAAGTTAGGAATGTAGGGAATATCATAAGTGCCATTGCACACAATCACAAAGTCGAACTCGTAATTTTGTTTTCCGATCTCCTTACTATCCTCTTGAAAGCTAACACTAACCATCCATCCAGGAGTATTTCCTGATTTGCACTCCACTTTAGTGACGTTCGCACCGAACTGAATTTTTTCTGTGACACCAAAGTGTTGGGCATAGGATTCAAGGTAAGCGCATATTTGCTCTCCTGAAGGCCATTCTGGATAAGAGGCAGGCATAGGAAAGTCTGAGAAAGCATAGGTGTCTCTGGGATTTTGAATTGACAGTCCTGGGTAAGCCCTCGACCTTTCCCACACACCACCAAGTCCCTGCCGTTTCTCGAACAATGTCACTTCGTAACCTTCTTCAAGAAACGTCTTTGCTGAGACTAATCCGCTGACTCCAGCCCCAATCACGCATACTTGTTTCATCGTCATCTTGGATTCTCCTAAATTATGAAATTAGTGCAGGAATCTGATGTGAGCGATCGCTAACCACATTAAGATACTCTGACTGTTCTTGTGACTTCATTACATGAGTTAAGTATTCATACTGAGACGGTAAGGTTGAAGTTAGGTAATTGGCTCTTTCCCTAATTTCCACAAATGCAGCCTCAGCATTGTGATTTCCGATATGTTCTAAAATGGGAAGACTGCTTTCAGGTATGTAATTTAGCCCCAGCAACATTACCGAATAAGAGTAAGACTCGAAGCCGTGGTATTTCGGGTTGATAGTCTTATTGCTTGGCAGTCTATTTTTCCATAACCTTAATTTTTCCTGTAGTTCTTCTGGAACTTTGATATTGTTCTTAGTTGCTTTCCAGAATTCCGTGTCGGTGCGATCGCTAGCATAGTAATGCAGTGTCAAAAATTCTCGCACACCATCTATGCAGTCAGCGACAACTTTGTTATAGCTGTGAATTAGCTCTTGATTGAAAGATTTGCTGGGAAAGTGGCTAACTAACTCTTCAATTCCATGTTGAATGAAGAAGATACCAGTAGATTCTAGTGGTTCCACAAATCCACTGGAAAGACCAATTGCTACACAGTTTTTCACCCACGAGTTTCTGTTACGTCCAATCCGCATCTGGATATGAGAGGCTTGACGATTATCAGCAGCGGCTCCCAAATGCTGGCGAAATTCCTGTTCTGCGTCCTCAGCAGAAATGAATGCACTCGAATAAACATACCCAGTACCATTTCTGCCATACAAAGGTATATTCCAGACCCAACCAGACGAAAGCGCAGTTGATGTGGTGTAAGGGTTGATACCATCTTTTTGGATATCGGTTGGTATTTGCATGGCGATCGCGCGATCGCACAATAGCGACTCTGAATAAGAAATGAATGGCTCACCAAGGGCTTTGTTAATCAAAAGACCACTGAAACCAGTACAGTCAATGAAAAGGTCGCCACTGAGAATCCCATACTTTTGGGTTGTGAGACTATCTATGCTCCCATCCTCAGTTAACTTAATATCCACCACATCATCAACAATTTGCTTCACCCCCCTTTCCATTGCATAATCTTTCATGAATTTTGCCAGTAGATTCGCATCAAAATGATAGGCATAGGGGTACTGAATCTTTAACTTATCCAGGATATTTTTCTTGACGATATGCTCTTGAGAAAATTCATTTTGAACTTTGTTATCAAAGACTTTACCATCTAAATATTTTGGCGATCGTTGATGGTCGCACAGCCAGGGAATTAGAAAGCAAGCATAATCAAATGCTTCTTGGTTTTTCTTCATTTTCAGCCACCATTCAGAGATATCAAAGCCATCAATTACCTCATATCTCTGAAAAGGATGGTAGAAGTGTTGCCCTTTTGCATTCCAGTTGACAAACTTAATTGCCATCTTATATGTGGCATTACACTTTGGCATCCATTCATATTCTTGTAGCCCCAGAAAATCAAAGAATACTTTGATGGTACTAAAAGTTGCTTCTCCAACTCCAATTTTGGTGATATTAGATGATTCCACCAGAGTAATATTAATATTTTTATCTAGTGCTTTACTCAAATAAGCTGCCGTCATCCAGCCGGCTGAACCACCACCAACAATTACAATATTTTGTACATCCTGTACATTCTGTACATTCTGTGACATAGCAAAATTTCCTCTTTAAGTCTAAAATTAAGTAGGGAAGCCAATTACAAAAAGCTTGATCAATAATTTAGGCAGCTTTGAATTCTTGCTCGATTTGATGGGTTTTAGCATATACCAAAAGCTCATTTGTAAATTGTGTGAAAACTGTAAATAAGTTCTCAACTAATTCAAAAGCTTCTTGCCGACTTTCTTCTGATATTTGAATGTCTTGTAAAAATTGCTCTATTCCAGATGTACCCGTGATGTGACCAGTTTCAACATTCAGATGAAAATCGGCAAAATATCGGCATGGCTTTTGGGTAATAGCTTTAATTTCTGTACCAACCTCTGCCGTAGCTGAAAACATTATGTTTCCGGTCGCTTCAAGAACTTCAATAATTACAATTTTCTGAATAGGAGTAGCGTTTGAAGTATATCGATATAGCTGATAATTTAACCAGCGAGCATTCTTAGTTTCTTCACTCCAAAGAAATTTCAAGGCATCACTAAATTTCAATGATTTATCAAGTTCTAAGTTCTTCAAATCTTCCAAAAACCACAGCCAATGATGGTCATCTTCATAAGTATGCTTGTTAATTAGTGCCTGAATTGGATCGTTTGTTGGTTCTACTCGCAAAAAATACTTATTTAGTTCTCCAAAATTCATAATAAAATGAGCGGCGCATGGTGCCCAAGATAACCTTTGTCTGGGATTTATACTTTTGTTTTGCATAAAATTAAACAAGGGCAGCTGAGCATATTCTTGTTTCTTTTTTTCAATCAATGCTAGTACTTGTTGCATTTTTAATGATGCCGATTTTCAATGTTTAATATTCAAGTAAAAGTAACTTGCTGGCTTGGTTGTAGAAAGGACAATCTGCCCCAATTTTGGTTTTTAAATCCCCATTTTTTTTGATAGTAATTAGCTCAAAATCCACTATTTAAATAGCAGATAATGTCTAATTTGTGATATTGCAATACGGTTTAGTTAAGGGTTGGTAAATAATTGGTCTTTTAAGCGCGATAAATCTCTATATCAGAATTGTAAGTGTATTATGTTATATCGTATTGAGGCTAACGCTAAATTGTAACCAGCTAATTTACTGTTGTTTTTTTTACTTTAACTTCACTATATCTATGTAATGAACGCAGCTTTTACTTAAGTATGCTTGTTAAGAAATGGTCTTATACAAGTGTTTCCTTTGCCAAGAAGAACCAAATTGGTCAGTTAAGTCTTCTACCCTAGCTAAAATTTGAAAGCAGCCTGTGGTATACACTTGGAAAGATTTTTAGATTTGTCGTAGCTAAGAGTAGTATCAATAATTACTATTTATACTACAGTATTAATGTGGATTCAGCAGTACGCTCAAATTCTTCTGGTGCATATTGCAGGTGAACTTGGACACCAGTCCAATAAAATGTCCCAGGATTAAGAAGTAAACATTCCCTTTGGGAAAAGCAGCTCTGGCAATTCATGCTGTTTCTTCTGGTATTACCCATAGTTCCGTTGGATGGAGTGTCATAATTTTTGCCCCCCGATTTTTCCTCAACCTGCGACTTCTTTTCTGCCCGCTCTCACTATCATTTCAATCACTGCACACTTTTCTCAAATTAATTGACCATCTACTTGTGGGTCTGACCCCTGACTAATTCGCCAACAACATCATTTATTTATCGAACAGAATTCAGTAGTCAGGAGTCAGAATGGGCTAAACGCCCCGCTATCCATGTACAGAATGAATTTTGACCGAAAAGGCGGATAGCGTAGCTAAGCCTTTGTCTTCTCCCTTGGCGTTAGCCTCTCCCAATGTGATTCGGGGAGACGCAATCATGCGATAGCGCCGGCGGCAAGCGAGTCAGACGCTCCTACGTCGCTTGCCGCCGGCGCTATCGAGCGTCACGAGCGTCTGAATAACCGGCGTTTTTGCACCCCCACAAAATCGTAGATTTGGTGGTCAACAAGAAAGTCGCGGGTTTGAATCCCCGATTGATAGCGCCAGCGGCAAGCGAGTCAGACGCTCAAGGATTCGCTTTGCGCGTCGCTATCAAGCGTCAAGATTGCTGACCGGAGGCGGAGCTTCTCCGGCTCCGCTCCTGAATTCTGACTTCTGAATTCTTCTTCAAGGGGATTATCTTTTTACTTTTTACCAAGCCCCTTCGGGGCGGGAACAGGGAACTCTTAACAGGGAACAGAAAAAAAATTAGCCCCGAATACAGCGTTTAAAGCCCCTAAATTTATTTATGAAAAGAGATAAAAATATTTGAAACGAGATGGCGTCAGCCACGATGTTTCAATGTGTCCTTGTACAAAT
>NZ_JBALDZ010000216.1:0-74289 GCF_036917155.1 Nostoc sp.
TTTAACGCTTACCTCTAACGTAGTCAAGTTTTGACTTAATCTGGTCAGATTAGAGCTTTTTCAAGCCCCGGCCTTTAGGCATGGGGTTTCTGACAGTCTCCAAGTTCAGAACGAGCAAGTCCTCGCTTATTATAGGCAATCACAGACTGAGGATTGGAACAAACAGCATGGGTAAAGTCTTTAATTCCTCCCTGATAATTACCCAGGGCAATGTGTATATTACCCCGCTCATAATAGGCTTGGTGATTAGAGGATGTTTGAAAAGTCTAATTTAATACCAGCCCTGGCGAATATAATTCGCGGCTACACAGACGAAACCCACCTCCGTGGGTTGAAGACATTGATTTTGTGTTAGTCCGCAGAGGCGGACAATGCCAGTGTAGTAGCGAATTATATTCGCCCAAAACTTTTCAAACATCCTCTAAGAGCATAATAGCGATTAAATAGTTAGCGATCGCCACATACGGTGCGTTAGCCTACGGCGTAACACACCCTATTGGCGTATCAAGGCTAAAATATTGCAAAAAAATTGTAGGTTGGGGAGCCACTGCGTTGCGCGGGTTAAGAGCGTTGTAGCAAGTGGCGTTGGAGGCTTTGCGTAACCAAACATCCTAATATGTGTTGGGTTACGCTCCGCTCCACCCAACCTACGTCTAATCAACTATTTTAAGCTTGCCATGTCACTACAAAAACTCAGCACTATTTAAGCCATGACCATACCGCCATCGACGTTAAAAACTTGTCCGGTAACGTAGGCGGCGGCGGGATCGGCGGCGAGGAAGCGCACCATTCCAGCAATTTCTTCAGGCTGACCGAAGCGACCGAGTGGGATGTATTTGAGAATATCTTCGGGGTTGTTGAGATCGCTGGTCATATCGGTGGTGATAAATCCAGGGGCGACGGCGTTAACGGTGATCCCACGAGTCGCAAGTTCTTTGGCAACGCTTTTGGTGAAGCCGATTACACCTGCTTTAGCGGCGCTGTAGTTGGACTGACCTGGGTTGCCCATTAGCCCAGCAACGGAGGTAATGTTGATAATTCGCCCCGATCGCTGCTTCAGCATAATTTTACTGATGGCGCGTGTACATAAAAAAACACCAGTTAGATTGAGGTCTATTACAGCTTGCCAATCCTCTGTCTTCAAACGCAAAAGCAGATTGTCGCGGGTAATACCTGCGTTGTTGACTAAGATATCCACACGACTAAACTTTTCGATGACGGTCTTAACTAAGGCGTCTACTTGCTCGATTTTAGAAACGTCAGCTTGGATAGCGATCGCCTGACCTCCGGCTGCGATAATTTCTGTAACAACTGCCTCAGCAGCAGCGCTAGAACTGGCATAGTTGATAACTGCGATCGCTCCTTGTGAGGCTAATTCAATTGCGATCGCGCGGCCGATTCCTCGTGATGCACCTGTAATAATTGCGACTTTATCTTGTAATAGTGTCATTTAATGTTCCTCAATCTTAGAAATACTGCGCTAATTATCTTAGAGGTTGTTTGAAAAGTCTAATTTATTACTAGCCCTGGCGATTAGAAATCGCGGCTACACGAGACTTTACCCACCTCCGTGGGTTGAAAACCTTAATTTTGTGTTAGTCCGCGGAGGCGGACAATGCTAGTGTAGTAGCGAATTATATTCGCCCAAAACTTTTCAAACATCCTCTTATGGTGATTTCGGGAACATCTGAATATTGTCTAGATAATATCTAACTCTTGCGGGATGACAATCTTGCTAGCATGACACAAATTAGATAGCTATATGTCGTTTTTAGCTAGATATAGCCCTATTGAATCAAAAGCGCAGAAACAAGATTCCCGACTTCTTAAAGAAGTCGGGAATCTGTGGGTTGCAATTCTCACAAATCAAATAGATTTCTACATAAATTGACTAACACGAATTAACATTTTACTATAATTAAATATCTATAGTTATTTCTCTGTAAATGGATAAATAAGTTTAAGCAATATAATTAGCCTGACTCAATAGACTAGTAAATGTTGTAGTTATAGCAATTGTACACATCACTCTCGTGAATATCTTTATAATTATTTGGTTGCTCAGAATAGGTTTAAATACATATCTAATTCAGATGCACAAACCAAAACAAGATACGTTTTTTATTATAATTATTTAAGATTTTGCCTAGCAAATCAGCCTATATTAACTAATCTAATCTTTTCCCAACAAAAACCATAAACCTATACCGATTTTATTTTCTAAGAATTACCATTGAAACAAACAGTTGAAAATCGGTATGTGTCATAATGGCAACTCAAAAAGAATTTAACAGCTTTGATGATATGCTGTCCGCTTCTGATGTACCTGTATTAGTAGATTTTTACGCTGAATGGTGTGGCCCCTGTCAGATGATGACGCCAATTTTAGAGCAAGTCAATAATCAACTTAAGGATCGCTTGCGGATTGTCAAAATCGACACAGAAAAATACACGGAATTGGCTACTCAGTATAAAATTGAGTCTCTCCCAACCTTAGTATTGTTTAAGGAGGGTAAGCCTGTGGATCGGATAGAGGGAGTGAGGGAAGCAGCGCAGTTGGTGCAATATCTACAAACAAAGATTTAAGCTAACACTTAGAATTTTGATTTTGGTTCTTAGAGGCGCGAAATATCGCGTCTCTTTTAGTAAATAGCAATTGTGCGCCTCTGTGAATCAAATCACTGATAAAATCTTAAGTAAATATTAAGCATATTTACCAGATTGAGCGGGTTATACAAAAGCACCAACTTTCCAATAAAACTGGTAAATCAGGCAAAAGAAATAATTAGTTTATCGTAAATTAAGGGAGCATCCACTTTTGGAAGAAACACCGGGCGATTGGAAATCGCGGCTACACAAACTTTCGTCCGCCTGCGCGGACTCTCTGAAACCCGCGTAGGCGGGTTTTGTTTGTATAGCCCCAGACTTCTAGTCTGTTCGCGTAGCGTGCGCCTTAGCGCAGGGCGATCCGCCAAAACAGGATGCTCCCTAAATTAAAGGGTTTAAGACCTCTACATTGCCATCAGTTACTTCTACTGAATCAGCTCGCCATTTTTTGCGCCTGTTCCTCAAGGGTTTTCGGCATATTCCTTATAAGCAATGAAATGGATAATGCTGGTTTCAGGCATGGGACAATAGTTTGCCATTGCAAGGAGGGTATCGACCATACCACCAAAGCTTAAACCGTTTTCATCTGGTGCAAAGATTGGTTTTGTGAACAGAAAGCTTGCCCATAAATTTCTGTGGTTGGAAAGGTCAGTAATCACTTCTTCGCCATCAAACTCATTGAACCGACGCTGCCAAACCAAGGCAGCAAAGAGTTCTTGGGGAGAATAGGATTTCGCAATCGATTGGATTTTGCTTAAATCAAGCATCACATTGACGGTAAGTAATATTTTTAACAAAACATTTGTAACTACCCTTGCAGTTTATTTACCCAGTGCCTGCTATTCTTATAGTTACTTCGGTCTGTCATAGCAGATAGATTATCCTCGATAATGTTTTTATTTGTGAGCGCTCATATACCATCGTGGTAATGTGAGTGCTTTTACTTTATCGCTGATGGCAAAAATCCGGTTTAATTCTGAGGCGATATTTGGTGTTTGGTAGACTAAGCTGAGAGTGAAGCTTTAACTTGACCAAAACGGCGATCGCGACTTTGATAGCTCAACAAAGCCTGATGAAATGCTTCTCTGTTAAAATCTGGCCAAAGAATATCGGTGAAATACATCTCTGTTATTATGCTGATAGTTTGGCGATCGCGTTTTGATTAGCGTGCGTCCAATTCGTATCAACCCAGTATCAGGGAAAGTCCAAACTCCAAACCCCCAGAATTTGGTTGTATGGTTGATTTTATCCTGTGCTAGTTCCTCTAAAACATCCTGGAGTGCGCCAGTGGTGTGAGCCATGAGCCAAATATAAAGACAGGTTGCACCGTATTCTGTGGCAATGCGGTGTAAGCCGTGGCGATATAGGTCTTCTTGAGCGTCATCTGTGGGGAGATAGCTTCTAACAGTCCGAAGTTTGGGGGTAATTTTCTCGCCTGTTAATTGGGTGTAGATTTTGATTAATGCTGGTGTGTGCTGACGTTCTTCCTTTTCCCACAAACCAAGTTCCAGCAGTTCGCCATCTTCACCGACAGTTCCACCAACAAACCGAGCCATCTGAGGATGCAATTTTTCTAAATACTGGCGACTGGTTTGGGTATAGCCGCGAATGGGCGCTTCTGTCTCCATCGCACCTATCAAGATAGATAAAAATACCTCTGCGTCTAAGCCGATAATTTGATTGCGGTTAATTGTTTGCCAGTCAATGGGTTTCCAGGGACGCGGTTGGGGATTGGCAAACTGTATCAGTAAATCTTGCAGACGGTCATGTAGTTTTTCGACTGCAATATATTTGTCTATGAGTGAACGAATGCGGCGCTGTGTTTGCAGGTAGTGAGGGCTGGGATAGCTTTGACCTGCTAAGTCTTCTGTAATTGGGCTGAGGGTATTAAGCATATTTTTATACTTAAATTTTTATCTCTATGCCCAATAGCCTAAGCGATCGCACTTTGTTTTGTCAGTCGGCTGAAGTCGGCAGTTTTATGTGATAGGGTTGCAAAAGTCGGGGAAAAAGTTGGTTATAGAAAATTTGGGTTTCAAATCTCGCCCTTCTAAGACGACTTTACAAATTTAGAAGAGAGAATTACAGAGAATGTAGCCAAATTGTTAGAACAAGGGTAGATAAAAGCTGAGTAACAGGATAAATCATGAACGCTTATAAAACATATATCACTATTGCAGATCCAAAGCAGTTAGTATTATCTGATTTACCATTTAAAGCAGGACAGAGAGTTGAGGTGATTATTTTGACAGACGATAATCCAAGAGTTACTTTAGCAGAAGAATTAAAAAAATTATTCAAAGAAATACAAGCAATACACGCAGATAATCCCTTGACTGATGAGGAAATAGTAGCAGAAATTGAAGCTTATAGACGGGGTGAATGAAAGTTATTATAGCCACCATCTCATCTCAAGGGTTGTTTTGTTTACTGTGGGATGTCCCACCCGATCAACATCGCCAAATCATCACCTCCCTGAGAAATCGGTCTTTAGTGGAGTGTGATAAAGGTGAATACTGGCTACATCCGGTGATTCGGAAAGAAGCGATCGCACGTTTACGCTTCATACAAAATTGGTATGAGGTAGTGCAACACTAAATTTATTCATGGCGAGTATAGGAATCCTCAAATTGAGTTTTGAGTCTCTGAGCCATAACTGCCAAAATAATTAATGTTATGGAAGTAGATACTGCGGCTATTTTTATTCCAGAAGGATCTGTAAGTATTGCAATAGCCGCGAAAGCGATCGCAACTCCTATACAGCTTTGTTGTAATCGTTTGGTTAAGCGATAAGCTTGGTTACAAGAATTACAAATAAGTGTGTGTTGTGAGAATCGGTCTAAGGTTTTTAAATGTTTATTATCCTCGCTATTATCAATATTTTTAGCAGTGGAATAACCTTGATAAAAAGGCAAAGATGAGCCGTATTTATCTAACCACCTGCGATATGCAACGACTAATGTATCTGATGTTTTGAGCGGTAAATACAATTCTTTTAATTTTTTTCCTAACCGCTCAATTTGTCCCTTTTGTTCAACAACTATTTGCAAATCACCTTCCAAGACTTTGTTACGGGTCATTATATGATCTAGCCAAGGAGGCATCAACTTCGTTTTAAAATCAAAAAAGTTACTATAATTTCTGACGAGAATCCGACATCTATTTCTACCGAGGGGAATTGAATACAAAGCTGTTCCCAAAAATCTATTTTCCTGTTCATTCCCAATTCTGTAAAGAACTAAGTTTGGAGCAACAAAATCTAATAATTGCCAGGGCTGATTGGTTTTTTTTGTCTTTCGATACCTTCCACGAATTCCTTGATGGGAACTTTCAAGGACTTCTATTTCTAGTGGTTGGGCTTCAGTGCGATCGCTAAATATGCCCTCATGACTAATAGGAATATGTGCGGGGTCAATAACGTTTTCAATAAAATAGCTTTGGTCATAAGGCAAGTCTCGCATGTAATCTAAGTTAAAACATCCTGGTTTATCCCAATCTGGTACAGTTGGTATTAACTCATCAACAGCGGCTTTAGCTTCACCAGCCCAAATCCAAATAATTCCTTGACGTTCTATAACTTTAAAGGATGATACACAAGCACTAACAGGAATTTTTGCTTCTTTTGATAACTGGGGAATATGCAAACATTTACCATCTTGGCCAAATTGCCAACCATGATACAAGCACTCTATTCTACCATCAATAATTTGTCCATCAGACAGTCTAGCTGCACGGTGGGCACAACGATCTGTTAAACAAATTATCTGTCCATCTGTGTTTTTGAATAAAACAAAAGGCTCCTCATATAATGAAAATCTATAAGGGCGATTTATGGGAAAATCTTGGAGAAAACATACAGGATACCAACATTTTCTCCAATCAAATTCTGACTGAGATTCAAGAGTCTCAAAAGTAGAATTTTTGGGTGTCGTCTCTATTTTTTTTGTTTCTAATATCATAGTTTTCTCCAGAGTTATATCAGTCTATTCCTCAGCAGAAATTATCCAATTTTTTAGCGGTGGGTGCATTTGTTCTTAGTCCAATTTTCTCTACTGAACTCTAAAATTAATAGTGTGAATTCACCACCACTACACTTAGCTGTGAGGCATGTATACTTAATTTTTTTTGCAATTAAAGCAGTTTTCTTTTACATGAAGTACAAAGTTATGGGTTTTTAGGCAGGAAGTAGAAACTCTTTAGTCTAATTTTGAGTCCTGCATTTTGTACTTCATTTACTTGAAAATTGCTGTAACTTACTGAAGAGTATATCAAATACTTCTTCTACCATTCAGTTTTTTAGGAATATTTACAACCCACCTCCGGCACAAATATCTGTCTCATTCAGTTATTACTGATATAAGTTTTATAAAAAGAATTAAATAATACATTTATTGAAATAGACGATTCAGTATGATATTTTCCCTACTGCTGACCATCCATAGTCCAATACAGTTCAGATAAATAAGTCGGTGCTAATATTTCCAGCTAT
This sequence comes from Nostoc sp., assembly GCF_036917155.1. GTDB lineage: Bacteria > Cyanobacteriota > Cyanobacteriia > Cyanobacteriales > Nostocaceae > Nostoc. The sequence continues at coordinate 7,097 of NZ_JBALDZ010000216.1, forward strand.
GTTAAGGAATTTTAATGTCGGGTGTGTTGTCGCCAAGCGCCGCACCGTCAACAATCTCAGGTGCGTTGCTATCAGGCATAACACACCCGACAGCTAATTTATATTTCTTCATATACATTGAATTTTTCTCACCGACTTACTTAAGCCCAAAACACTTGTAGGGACAGCGATTTATCGCGTCTCAAAAACCCAAAATTGTTGCCAGTAGCCCTTAACCCAAGCCTATTGATCCATAGTCAATGTCTTAAAATTGGCTACAGCTAAAGGAATTATTTACTCACCCATTGCTCCCATTGTTGAGCAGCTTGATCGCGTTCTGCCTTTGGCCCAGCAGGATCATAACTTCCTAAACTCTGCCATAACTTATTCCAGTCATGCCCTTGGGGTAACTTACTCACCACAGCTTTAACAATCAAAAAAGCCCGTTCACGAGTCAAATCATTGGGTGCTTGCAGCAAAGGAACAACCAAAGGCAAAACTTCTTTCCCCCCTCGCATTAAAGGATACATTGAAGCGGTGTAGGGATTGTGTAGTATATCAGGGTAATCATCAAGGGTGGCAACCAAAGCGGCCAATGCACGTTTATCCCTTAATGTGTATAGGGCAGTGGCAGCACGGGCGCGTACTTCTGGATTCGTGTCATGGGTAGCTTGGAACAAAGCATCAGCACTGGCAGGGTCGGCAATTTCGCCCAGTCCCTCGGCAGCGAGACGACGGGTACGGGGATTGGAATTAGTCAAGGCTTCCAACAAAATGGGGGTAGCTTGTTTGCCTAAACGGATCAATTCACCCAGAGCTAAACCGCTAGTGTCTTGATCTGTGGAGTAGAGCCGTGCTTTGATCTGCTCTACATGTGTTGCAGTTGCGTCTTGATTATTCATATACAAATTTCCTCCAACGACCAGTATCAAAACTGTCATGAATATTCCTGCCGTTCTCCAGATCACGGTGTTGCTCCTCCTCCACCTGCTGGTGCTGCTGCTGGCACATGCTGAAAGCTCAAAACGACGCGGCGATTGCCCCGACGATTCGCTTCTTTATCTTGGTTAGTAGTGGCATCTGGGGTGAAGTCTTCGGTTGAACCAGAGCCGATGGTTACAGCACTAATTTGAGTTTCAGCTACACCCTTAGCACGCAGGGCTGCTCCAACTGCCTGCGCTCTGCGTAAAGATAAATCTAGGTTGTGTTGAGAAGCACCGCCGCGTCTGTCAGCGAAACCTTCGGGAGTGACTTTTACATCAGGGAAGCGCCGCAGATAATCCAAGAATGTATCGATTTTGCCTGTTTCGCTGGAACTTAGTTGGTCGTTATCGAAATCAAAGTAGAAAATGACTGGTTCGTGTACGTAAAAATCTCGATGCTTCTCCAGAGCCGCATCAAAAGTGGCAGATTGCCCATCCTGTGCTGATCCCTGATCATTCTCAACTTTACCAGCGCGAATCTGGAAGCCCCAATGAAGCGCGCCGTAAGTTGTCATGGTGTCTTCTCCCCTAGCCACCGTCTGAAAGTCGAAATTGAACTCACCAGCCCCTCCAGGGGCATCGGTTAGCTCTGCGGCTTTGATGTCGGTGGGGTCATCGGAGCGTTTGTAACCGATAGTGGCTCCGCTTGCACCACTGGAAGAGGGTCGCGACAGTCCAGGGGTTGCCGGATTGGGTTGGGCTGGGTCGTTGCCAAAAGGATACTGAGCAGGTAAAGCACTTCCGGCTGGGGCATTGGTTCCTGTACCACCGTGGGCTGGTGCATCATTATGCAGTACATCAGTGAAATATCCGCCCTCAACTCCTGTGGTGGCATCAGCAGTGGTGCGTAGGCTAGCACCACGAGCCGCAGGTAAAGACTGAGGTTCGACGTTTGTGCCTGTAGCATTTGTCAAACGCACAATTTGAATCAGTCCAATTTGGTTAGAGTAGGGAGCGGTGGTTTTGGGTTTGAAACGAATAGTAATCGGTAGACTCGCCCCGTTTGGTGTGGCATTGACTTCAAAAGTACCGTGAGTCAGGTCGTATGTGGGGTTAATTGCTCGTTGAATTAATTTTCTCTGGGCTGCACCTGTTTGCTGCACTACATGAGTCAGTTCATGGGCGGTTAATGCATCATTACCTGGTGACTTACCTGCACCAAAGAAAATGTTTTGCTGGTGCGTAAACGCCTGGGCATTTAAATCCCGATTCATCTGTACCGATTCATTGCCTGTATGTACGCGCACTTGACTAAAATCGGCACCAAAACGGGGTTCCATATAGGAGCGTACCGTATCTGGTAACGGGCTACCTCCACTTTCACTGCTGTTTAGTCGAGTCTCAAAATTATCCTCTGTCTGGAAGCTGCCATTGGTAGCGAGTTGTAGCGATCGCTTAGTTTGCAATTCCTCTTCCTCTTCTGGCATTGCTTCCCGTTGCACCAAGGGAGTTATGGCGGCTGCTAGAGGTTTGGTTTGTACTTGGTCTTGAGTCTGTGCATCCTGTAAACCTATCGGTTGAGGTTGAGCCATTCGCATGATTTGATCGGCGACTTTATCAGCTTCCTGCTCATAATAATCGTCTGGCGCACCAACTGTAAGTTTTGTCTGGGGACGATGCAAGGATATGCGACTAATGTCGTGATTAAGGGTCTGTTGTTTGATGGCTTGTGGTTCCAATAATTGCTCATCAATAGGCTGCGCCTCTTGAAGGTCAATTGATGCCTCAGTTACTCTTTGGATTGAATCACTATTTGTTTGTAAACCAAAACCACGTGTTGGAGAAGCTAGTGTAGGAATAGTTGAGGAGGCAAGGGCAGGATTGGTAAAAGTTGATGTGGCTGATTTCTGATGCCCAAGCGTGCGTAGAACTCCAGTGGCTTGTCGTCCGACATCGCTCATCTCACCTTTCCTCCATCAATATTCATTCTTGGTAATAGACATTATAGAATTTGTCTAATTGCGATCGCTATCGACTTAAGTGTAAATTATCTTGCTCATGCCCAGAGCCTAGTACAAGAAGGCAAAAGTAAAAAGGCAAAAGTAAAAAGAAAGAATGCTTATTTTGTAAGCATTCTGGCTATTTTAAATGGGTGGTTTATTTACGCCTTGTTGTACTAGATGAGTGTCACTGTTTTCGGGCATTGAGTTCTGATAGATTTTTATCTAAAATAGCCAGTATAAATTTGGCTAAGGTTTTTTATGAATTCCCGCCGCATTCTCAAAGCTGGTGAATCTTATACTTTCAGCCGATATTTTGAATTGCCCTTCACTTTTGATGATATTTTAGCCGAATTAAATTGCACTCTGGAAAGGAAAAATCTCACGCTCCCTGAATATTCAGAAATTTTAGACCTCCAATTTTTACAGCAACAGCTTCAGCGGAATCTATCTCACATCGATTTAGTGAATGAAACTGCCAGACGAGAAGCTTTAATTGGGCCGATTTTGTTTGAGGTATGCGATTTAACTAATCAGCGACTCAATATCGAATATTCTATTGCTGTCAACGACTATCTGAAAGGAACTCTCGATTACTATATTGCAGCACCTCAAAATTTATTGGTAATCGTTGCCAAACAATCAGATTTAGTTAGGGGATTTACTCAACTTGCGATCGAATTAATCGCCCTTGATGAATGGACTAAATCTACATCTGAGCTTCTATATGGAGCAGTCACGACTGGTGAAGACTGGCGTTTTGGAGTTTACCATCGCGCAAATCGTCAGGTGATTCAAGACCAGAAACGCTATCAAGTTCCAGAAGATTTATTGATATTGGTAAAAATTCTTACAGGTATTGTTACTGGTTAATCAATTGAGTTGCGATCGCATTTGGCCCATTCCACTTTCTGGAATGATACGTTACCCACAGTGCGATCGCACGACAACATCAGTCAGCGCATTAGCAGTGCCTCTGCTGCAACCCACACCGCATCGTCTTTTGCTTCGTTCCGTGGCGGCAACCGTCGATATGCAGTAAACTTATCGGCATCATAAACTTCTGGATCTGCCCCTGCTTGTAAGAGAAGTTCAATCATTTTTAAATCAAGTCGTTTTGCAGCTTGCCCAAGTGCTGTCATTCCACTGCTACCACCAGCATCATTGAGCGTTTTGGTCGCTCCACAACGAAGTAACATTGCTGCTGTGTTGTAATCCCCTTGTTCAACGCACCAGCGTAATGGTGAGTCACCCTCGCTACCAACAACGTTTGGATCTGCACCAGCAGCCAGCAACAAGCGAACAGCTTCTATTTGCCCACGGAAAAGTGCCATCAGCAGTGGTGTAGAATCATGGTCAGCATCCCAAGTATCAACGGATGCATCATGGCGAAGTAACAAAACTAAGGATTCGATCGAACCACCATCTTCAAGTTGCTCAATTGCTTCATGTAGCAGTGTCCATCGGGGAAATTCTGGGCGAAGACTGTTTGGATCAGCTCCGTGTGACAATAATTCTGCGATGCAGTCTAGATTCTGATTTGCGATCGCTTGAAAGAGATCCATTAACATAATTCAAAGATTTGCCATTGGATGACCTGGTGCACAGTTGACCTTTTCAAGATCCAAGCAATGTTGAAGTCCACTTTTAAGTTGTTCGATAACATCCTGATGAGCTTGATCGGGTTGACCACCAAAACACTTATCCTGGATATTTTCTCTGAGACGCATACATTCCTGCACTGCCTGAATGCGTTGGCGAATCTCTGAGCAGGGTCGCCGCGCTAGCTTCTTTGGACTCACTTTGCTGGGGCTACAACTTTCACCCCCAATCCTATCGCAAAAAGCGTGCATCTCTTGTTGCAATGTATCAAGCACCGAATCCTCACACGTCTGGTTTGGATAACGTCGAGGTATAGGCACTGGCACTGGTAGAGGTTGTGGAACTGGTTTAGCTTCCGGTTCTGGAGTTGCTGGGGTATCGGTATCAGAAGAGATAGCAATACCAACGCCAATAATGACTACAGCAGCAACAGCAATACCTAATCCAATAGCCCAGCCAGGAGGGCCTGTTGCTACTTCGACGGGTGCAGCTTCGGCATCTGCCACCAATAACCCAGTTCCCAAGGCAATGAGTTCTCCTCCTGCAAGGCGATTAATCTTCCCCTCTGGAGAACGTTGACTGACTGCAACTGATTTGCCAGAAGTTACTGCTTCAGCAACTTGGTCTGCTTCGATTTCTGTGGCATTCTGCTGTGAACTAATTGTCAGAGATTTGGTGGCAATACCGACCGGCGCACGCTGTATGCTGGCAGTCGAATTTGACTGCAAAGACGACCCAGACGCTGTTTGGACTCGATTTGATGCCACTGTCTGGGCTGTTTGCATAGCAGATGGGCTAAACGCTGCTAAAACCCGTTGCTTCAAGGTTTCGTCATCACTGCGGGCTGCTGCTTGTAGTTGCTGTAAACCATTAGACAAAGTATCCAAATGCTGCTGACCTTCTTTTTGCAAAGGCGGATTGTCGGTAGACTCGGTACTTGCCTCTATTTGTTTGTCCGAATGAGTATGCAGTTGTTCTAAACGGGCAATCAAATCTAGAATTTTTGCGGTGCTGTTGGAGGACTGTGATGCATCACCATTGGAAGAAGTATCAGCTAAGATTTCCTCATTTTCTTTTCTCATAACTTGATCATCTTCTTCCAAACAGGAAGTGCATTTTCGTTCTAAAGCTCCTGTTTGTTGCACTATGTGGGTCAATTCATGGGCAGTCAACTCATTATTACCTGGATACTTCCCAGCTCCAAAGTAAACATCACTACCATGTGTAAACGCCTGTGCGCCCAACTCCTGGTTCATCTGCACTGCTTGATCACCAGTATGCACCCGCACCTGACTAAAATCATAACCAAAGCGGGGTTCCATAAAGGAGCGCACGTCATCTGCTAAATTAGTACCACCTCCTTTGCTACTATTCAACCGACTTTCAATTTTATCCCCAGCCTGCAAGCTGCCATCGGTATAACGTTGTAGTGATCGCTTGGTTTGCAGTTTTTCTTGTTCTTGCTCACAGGCTGCACATTTTCGCTGCAAGGAATCTTGTATAGGCTGTATGCCAGGAACCATTCGCATCACCTGATTAGCCACCCGATCTGCTTCTTGCTCATACCGATCATTCGGTTCTCCAACTGTGAGTTTTGCCTGGAGACGACGCAAGGATATGCGACTAATGTCGTGAGTCTGGGGCTTTTCTTTGATGACTTCTGGTTCCAATAATTGCTCTTGGGCAGATTGGACTTCTTGAAAGTCTGGTGCTACCTTAGTTACTGTTTGGGGTGAGACAGTATTGATTTGTGAACCAAAGCCGCGTATTGGATTCGCCAGTGTGGGAATACCTGGGGAAGCAAGTGATGGATTCGTAAAAGTTGATGCGGCTGATTTATTGCGCCCAATTATTCGCTGGCTCATCTCACCTTAACCTCAGGCAGATTCTTGAGGCTAATTATACAGTTTGTTGAGTGGCGATCGCTATCGACTTAAGTGTAAATTATCTTATCCACGCCCAGAGACTAGATGAGTATCGCTGTTTTCTAGGATTAGGTGCTGATGGGTGTTTGAAAAGTATTTTATGAAACACCAAAAGCCTCAGAAGTTAAACAGGTAAATGAGCAGCACTCTGAATGTTTTCTAATATTAAATCAGGGCTATTACGTTTAATCAAGCCAGTTAGGACTTTACCAGGGCCAATTTCCACTACTCGCTGGATACCGTTAGCTGGTAATTGTAGAGAAATTTCTCGCCATCTTACAGAACCAGTCATTTGTTGGTTGAGGCGTTCCTTTAAAATCTTGGCATCAATAGACGGAATTGGTTCTACATTAGACAACACTGGCACAATCGCTGGTTGAAATTCCACAGATTCTAGAATATCTTGGAATTCTGCCGCTGCTGGTGCGATTAAATGTGAATGAAATGCTCCAGAAACTTTTAGCGGAATCGCACGCTTTGCTTTAACTTGAGTCATCACTGCTTTTACAGCCTCAGTCGTGCCTGAAATTACCACCTGACCTGAACTATTATCATTTGCCAGCACCACATCAGGTGTTTGGGAAATTGCTTTTTCTAACTGTTCGGGGTCAAAGTTGATCAAAGCTGCCATCATCCCACCAGAGGCGCTATCCATGAGTTCTGCACGACGCTTTACTAGATATAAACCAGCTGACCACTCAAAGACACCCGCAATGTAAAGGGCAGTATACTCTCCCAAACTATGACCAGCAACTAAATCTGGCTGGTGTCCTTGTTCGCGGAGAAGATCGGCAAGAATGCTTTCTACCACATAAAGAATTGGCTGGGTGTATAGTGTCTGTGATAACTTTTCTTCTTCGTTTTGACAGATTTCAATTACAGACCAGCCCAAAATCTCTTCGGCTTGGGCAAATTTGTCTTTAGCGGCAGGTATATCTAATAAGTCCATTCCCATTCCCAGTGTTTGGGAACCTTGTCCGGGAAACACCCATGCAGTTTTAGTCATTGGTCATTGATCAGAAAAGTGAAAAGTTAGAAGTGAGGAGTTAGGAGTGAGAAGTGAGGAGTTAGGAGTGAGGAGTTAGAAGTTAAAACTCATAACTCATAACTCTTAACTCCTAATTCTTCACCTTCCCCATTGAAAAATTGCTGCACCCCAGGTAAGACCAGCGCCAAAGCCGGATGCAGCAATGATGTCATTGGGTTTAATTTTACCTTGCCGTACCGCTTCATCTAAAGCTAAGGGGATGGAAGCAGCTGAGGTGTTGCCGTACTGGGCGAGATTACTGATAACCTTATGTTCTGGGACATTCAGGCGTTGGGCAACGGCATCGATAATCCGCTGATTGGCTTGATGCAACAGTAGCCAATCTATTTGATCAACGCTGAGGTTGGCTTGAAACAAGGCTTTATCTATGATTTCTGGCACTTTTTGGACAGCAAAGCGGTAAACTTCTTTGCCGTTCATCGTAATCGGTTGGTAAGCGCCTTTGGTGATATTTACATTAGGGAGTAGTTCTTGGGAAGCGCCTGCATAAGCAAGGTTGAGGTGATGGTTTTGAGTACCATCACTTTTAAGTGCAAATCCTAATAAGCGATCGCTTTTGGCAGCCTGTAATACTACTGCCCCTGCACCATCTCCAAACAATACACAAGTACGCCGATCTTGCCAATCTACCCAGCGAGAGAGGATATCTGCCCCGATCAAAAGTACATTTTTGTAGGTACCAGTTCTAATGTATTGGGCTGCTGTCACCAGACCAAATACAAAGCCGGAGCAGGCAGCTGTCAAGTCAAAGGCTACTGCGTTGGTGGCTCCTAATAGAGCCTGGACTTGACAAGCACTACCAAACAAATCATCAGGGGTGGAAGTTGCCAGTAGAATTAGGTCTAGGTCTTCTGGTTTAATGCCCGCAGATGCGATCGCCTGACTGCTGGCGGCAGTAGCGAGTACACTCAAGGACTCAGATGGCAATGCTAATCGCCGTTGACGAATTCCCGTTCTTGTGGTAATCCAATCGTCTGAGGTTTCAACTACTTCACTCAATGTCTGGTTATGTAAGGAAGTTGCTGGTACTGCCGAGCCGCTTCCGGTAATTGCTACGCCTAAGTTTTGCACTCCTAATCTCCCAAGTTATCAGCCTTTTTGTCCAAAGTCCAATTGTCAGTTGTCCTTTGTCAGTTGTCCTTTGTCCTTTACAAATGACCAATGACTAATGACTAATGACCAATAACTAATGACTAACCGCTCTCGCGCTCTAGGATATATTGGGACTGAATTCGTTGTATCACCTGGTTGTCAACAGCTTCTTTGGCCATGCGAATTGCATTAAAAATTGAAGGAGCTTGTGAGCTACCGTGACCGATAAAACAGACTCCTGCCACGCCTAACAGCAATGCGCCACCATGTTCTGCGTGATCCATTCGCTGCTTAATTCGCTTCAGGTTTGGTTTTAAGAGTGCTGAACCGATTTGACCGTGCAATCCTTGGGGTAATTCTTCCCGCAGAATTTGCAGAATCACTTCTCCGACGGCTTCGGCAAATTTTAATAATACATTGCCGACAAAGCCATCGCAGACAATCACATCAAAGCGACCGGAAAGCACATCACGCCCTTCGGCATTGCCAATAAAATTAATTTGAGAATTTTCGCGTAGTAGTTGGTGGGCGCGGACGGCTGCATCATTGCCTTTAGAGTCTTCTTCACCGATATTTAGCAAACCCACCTTCGGTTCAGTTGTACCCAAGACATACTGACTGTAAGCCGATCCCATAACGCCAAACTGCTCTAAAAACTTAGGACGGCAATCTACATTTGCGCCAACATCAAGTACTAGCACTGGCTTACCAGCAATAATCGTGGGAAAAACAGTCCCGATGGCTGGGCGATCAATTCCCGGCAATCGTCCCAAGCGGAGCAAAGCTGATGCCATCGCTGCCCCAGAGTGACCCGCAGAAAATACGGCATCTGCCTTTTGCTGCTTAACTAAATCCATCGCCACATTGATCGAAGCCTTGCGTTTGCGTCTAACTGCATTTAAAGGCTCCTCATCCATAGCGATCGCTTCTTCAGCAGTCACTATCTCCACCTGCCCTAAACTTGTTTTTGATGGCAAGGTAGCTTCTATTTGTTGGGGATCACCAACCAACAATATATCTACACCCAATTCTTCCCTTGCTCGCAATGCGCCAGCAACGATTTCAGCGGGTGCGTGATCCCCTCCCATTGCGTCAATTGCGATCCGTATGCGAGTCGATCCCATTGCTCACAGTTTCTAGAAACCTTACAAATTTTACCAGATGGCTTTGCCGAAAAAGCTTAACTTTCTGACCGCCAAATTACTTCTGTTACGATTGCAACAATTTTTGCTGGCTAGCTCAAGATAGCACGAATTTGGGGACTGGGTACTGGGGACTGGGGATTGGGGATTGGGTATGGGGCATTGGGAAAGAGAAGGCAGGAGGCACAAGGCAGAAGTTTTTGATTTTTGATTTTTGAATTGATTGCTCCCTCATCTCCCTCATCTCCCTCATCTCCCTCATCTCCCTCATCTCCCCAGTCCCCAGTCCCCAGTCCCCAGTCCCCAGTCCCCAATCCCCAGTCCCCAATCCCCAGTCCCCAATCCCCAGTCCCTAGTCCCTAGTCCCCAGCACCCAATCAACTAGCGTCCGAACGCCGTAGCCAGTTGCCCCTGCACTGTTGTAGCCATTTTCTTTATCTGTCCACACTGGCCCAGCAATATCTATGTGTGCCCAAGGGGTTTCTTTGACGAATTGTTTGAGGAAAAGGGCAGCGGTAATTGCACCGCCTGGACGTGGCCCTGTATTTTTCATGTCCGCTATACCAGACTTTAGTCCTTCAAAATATTTTTCTTCCATTGGCATCCGCCAAATCTTTTCTCCTGAAGTTTCCGCAGCTTTTTCGATTTGGGAAGCGACACCATCATCAGGAGTGTACAAACCAGCAATATCCTCACCCAAGGCAATGACGTTGGCACCTGTAAGGGTGGCTAAATCGATGATCGCGTCTAAGCCCAATTTGTCGGCATACACCAAGGCATCTGCTAGGGTCAAACGTCCTTCAGCGTCGGTGTTGTTCACTTCGATGGTTTTGCCGTTTGATGCTGTGAGAACGTCTCCAGGGTGCATGGCGTGACCGCTAATCATGTTTTCGGTCGCCGCTGAGATAAAGTGAACTTCCGAATCTGGCTTAATTTGAGCAATTGCTTTTGCTGCACCCAAGGTGGCAGCTGCACCGCCCATATCAATTTTCATGGTTTCGATGCCGCTACCAGCACCTTTAATGTTGAGTCCACCGGAGTCGAAGGTTAAACCTTTGCCAATAATTGCTAATTTCTTTTTGGGTGTACCTTCTGGCTTGTAAGTTAGGTGAATAAATTTCGGTGGCAAATCGGAAGCTTGGGCGACTCCTAAAAAAGCACCCATACCCAACTTTTCGCAGTCTTCCCGTTCTAGAATTTGCAGTTGTAAACCGTACTCCTTGGCGATCGCTTGAGCAGTTTCCGCTAAAGTAATTGGTGTTACCGCGTTGGCTGGCGCTGCTACTAACTGCCGTGCCAAATTTACCCCAGAAACGATTTGATTGGCGCGAGTGATGGCTGCTTCTTGTCCACCAAATCCTAGTAAATCTACGGTTTCTATTTGTGAACCTTTATCTTCTGGTTCGGATTTAAAGCGAATATCTTGGTAAAGTGCCAATTCTACACCTTCGGCGATCGCTTGGGCGCTGGCTGCTGGATCGTTGTTCCATAATGGAAAACTAAATCCCAAAATTTTGCTTTTTTGCTTTTTTCCTACCCTGGCGACAGCAGCAGCAGCGCGGCGCAAAGTATCTAGTTTTAGTACATCTGGTTTGCCTAAACCGACCACAATCAATTTCCGCACTGGGCTACCAGCATTCACACGGGTGAAAATAGTACTGTTGGCTTTACCTTTAAATTCTTCTTCAGCAATTAGTTCTTTTAAAACCCCAGACAACTTTTGATCTAAAGTAGCCAGTTCTCCGGTTAACTCTACTGCATCTTCAAATAATCCAATTGCCAAACTATCGCCTGCCCACTCTAGCAAAGGCTTATCACTAGGTTGAATTGTCATTTTGGGATTTTTTGTAAATATTCCTTCCTGTACCAGTATTGCTCAAAATTCTGGTTTCATGGGGACTGGGGATTGGGGACTGGGGGAGATGAGGAAGCAGGGAGAAATCAATTCAAAATTCAAAATTGAAGACTGGGAGGGACACGGGGACAAGGAGAATAACCATGCCCAATGCCCTATCCCCCAATTTTATTTGTGTCAATGTCAAATTTGTTGGCGATCGCTTCGATTATTTCTTGCTCACCTGGTGTAGTCTGATTGTCAAACTGGGCAATTTTGTAACACTGAGCCAATAAGGGTATGGCAAAATCACGATTCAGTTGATTGAGTAGTACATCTAAAGGCTTGGGCGATTTGATATTTTGGGCAATGGCATCCAACGAGGTAGGACTAAGGTTTAGAGTTTGTAATTCTGGCAAAATTTCTTGCCAAGTCTTTTCTGGATGACTAGCAAGGATTATATGAACTAAGATTTGATCCATGATGGCTTGTTGAGCGATCGCACTTTCTAGATATTTTTCACTTTCGGCTTTTAATGTTGCCAATGTCTGAGGCGATGTCAGAGATGTTGATTCATCCAGTTTGGTTTCGTAAAATCGACAAGCAGCATAACCCAATGAATAGATCATCGTTGCATTTGAACTAGCTCCAATTACCGCACCCGCTAAGGGCACATTTCGCAACAAGCCTAATCCCGCAGCTTTCAAAAGACGCTCTCCACCTAAGGCCAAACCAAAAATTGCCAAAACTTCACCTTTACGAGCAGGATCTTTTAAATCTAGCCCGTAGACAGATGCAATTTGATAAAGCATTTCTGACTGTAATTTTGTTGTCGCTGTTAAATCAATTGCCAACAATGCCACTGCTATTCCTGGCAAAATACTAGTGGCTAGTCCAACTGTGGCTGCTTGAGTTGCTTTTTCCACCATGATTCGGTGAGCTATCTGGCTGGGTGATTCATTGGGATACTTTTGCTTGAGCTTGTTTACCGCCGCTTCTGCTTTTTCCAAATCAACAACGCTAGCAGCACCAATTAGCCAATTTAGATTTAACACTCCAGATAGTTTTCTAATCAGCCAATTTTCGCTGAGGCGATTCACAAACTTACCGCTAGTTTGAGTTGTTTGCTCAATAAACTTGTGTGTTTCTTTGGCTGTAGCTTCTCCCACTAATACTGCTGTGCCTAAAATTGCTTGGCCAGTCTGAGCAATAGTTTGAATAAAAGACTCTAATGTAGACGGTTCATTTTCTACTGATGATTGAGCCTGGATTCCTACTTCTGAAGTTTCTCTGGGTGAATTAACTAATTTATTCACGTCTATTTCTTGGGGTTTGTCTACCATTGCTTGACACCATCCTCTAAAGCCTCTCTTTTTTAACTTGTAGCGAAAGTCGGAGTGGCTTGACATCTCCCAACAAGTACAAGTTATAGATCAATAATTCCTGTCACGTTTTTACAGAAAGTCACCTTATTCCCATACAATGATCGCGTTGAGTGTGGCGTTTAAATGGTCAATCTAGAGACGGGCACTATGTTTGCGTTTGTTTCTGAAGGCTCAATACCTGATAATCCCTCGGCTATAGCCTTAGCTCGACTTTATCCAAAATTAAGAACTCGGTTTCTTTATCTGGCAAAAATCGTGGCTTTTTGGCAAATACTTTTTCTACGTCACAGAGCATAGATAAAGTTCAAAAAATAAAACTACTGTCCCACATAGGTTTCAGCGATAGCGATCGCGTTGCGAAAAAAATGGATAAAGTAGAGCTTAGAGGATGTTTGAAAAGTTTTGGGCGAATATAATTCGCTACTACACAAATGAAGTCCACGGAGGTGGACTAATCAAAATCAAGGGTTTTTAACCTGCGGAGGCAGGTTTTGTCTGTGTAGCCGCGACTTCTAGTCGCTAGGGCTAGTAACAAATTAGACTTTTCAAACAACCTCTTAGACTTACAGCCTACTAGAGCAGAAGTCGTATGTCACTACACAATAAAGCATGGCTCTTTACCCGGATTTCTCACCAATGCTCAAAGCCTGTGCAGGGGAGCAGGGGAGCAGGGGAGCAGGGGAGCAGAGGAGAGTTCAATGTGCCTTGTTCTTTCCCCTCCGCCCCTCCGCCCCTCCGCCCCTCCGCCCCTCTGCCCATCAGCATTTCAAACTTGTGAGAAATGCGGGTTTAGTACGTATTATGCTGGACTTTTAATTAAAGTCCGTCACTTCCCTTTAAAATCAAGCCTTACAGGGAGTTATAGTTTCAATTTCAGAAATCTTGCCTCAAATCCTAAGACTAACGGTTGTTATTATTGCCCAGCAAGGGTTTTAAGCTTATTTAGAGACAATATGTAATGAAGAGCCTAAAGCATTATGGCGTTGTTCTAAATGATGTGTATCGTATTAGAACAACTTATATGCCAAAGGCTGAAGCTATTGACAAAGTAAAAATATATCTAGATGATGCCTCCGGCACGCCAAGGGCGAACGCGGCTATAGGAGACTTTACCCACTGACCTGGGTTTCCAATTTTTTGAGTCCGCGCAGGCGGACGAAAGTTTGTGTAGCCGCGATTTCTAATCGTCAGGTACATTTGCACTCATTGAGATGCTCCCAACAGCGTTTGCTTGTTTGTGGTTATCAGGAGTGGCTGAAAACTGAAATAATAAACTAAGCTATTAAAAAAACTTTGGCTATCAATCAGCCAGAGGCAGGGCAAATCATTCATGATCTACGGCTTTTGAGTGGGCTAAGGCAAGAACAGTTTGCAGCCAATCTAAGTGTTACTCGTACCACAATTAACCGTCGGGAAACGGAAGCTCTAAGCCCTCGCCCCTAGCGATGTGAAAAGTTGAGGAGATGTTGGAGAAAATGGATAGTCAATGGCAGGATTTGTTGGCGAAGTATTTGCCAGATTAGTTCAATAAAATACTACTTTTGTGCAACTTAAAGGAAAAACAATACAGCTAGCAAAATCAGGCTATTAATTGCTGAGATAACAACCAATTATTACTAATTAAAGATTATGGCAGATTATATAGGCATGACACCGACTGTAGTCATAGGACTAGGTGGAACTGGAAAAGAAATATTAATCAAAATTCGTCGGATGATTGTGGAGTCTTATGGCTCTTTAGATGCTTTGCCTATTGTGTCTTTTTTACATATAGATACAGAGCAGAATGCCAAAGTTTCAGAACCGCAAACTGTTCTTAAGCAAAATATTTCTCTTAGACCTTCTGAGCAAGTCTGGGCTAAGGTAGAGAATGCCAAGGCAATGCTTAATCAACTTTCTTCTTATGATTATTTAGCAGAATGGTTCCCCAGCCATTTAAGAGGCACAGATTCGATTTTGGCAGGAGCCGGGCAAATTCGCTCCTTGGGAAAATTCGCCTTTTCTGTTAATTATCAAAGTATCAAAAATAGTTTCGACAATGCTTTAGGAAGAATTGTTGGGCATGAGAAATTTTTGTTAGATAAACTCGGATTACAGCTTGATAAAGGAGTGAACATTTTTATTGTTTGTTCCCTATCAGGTGGTACTGGTTCAGGAATGGTGCTTGATCTAGCTTATAACTTGCGTGATTGGGTTCCTCCTTCAGCCATGCCCCAAACATCAGCTTATTTAGTGTTGCCTGGAGCATTTTCAGGATTAGGCGATCGCGTCATTGCAAACGCCTATGCTGCTTTAATGGAACTGAACCATTATTCTCGTAATGATACTCGTTTTGAATGCCAATATAGTAGTAACGCATCAGATCGAATCACCTCTCAAAGTAGCCGGGATGTACCATTTAACTTCTGTTATCTTGTTGGTAATAGTAATGATAAAGTCACCCTGCCTAGTTTAAATTCCGTATTGGAAATGGTGGCTCAAAATGTATTTTTAGATTTTAGTTCAGGATTTAGCCAGTACAAAAAATTAGTCCGAGATAATATCCGTAAACAATGGGCAAGTCCTGACTCTCTTGGTTATCCCCAGAGTTTTATCGCTTTCGGATTAGCTAGTATTCAGTTTCCGATTCAAAGAGTACTTCAAGCTTGTGCATCTCGTTTAGCAAAGCGTGTTGTCAGATGGTGGGAAAATCCTACACCAGCCCCAGGAGCTATGCGGGATTTAATTCAAACAGAAATTCTACCTAGTCTTAATCTATCAGAATCAGACAGCCAGCACCAACTTCTTGATAGCATTAGTCTAGGGAATAACATGAAACCCTACACCAAGGAAGTCGCTGATTGGGTAGCTATTTTACGCAAACGTCGTAACGATTTAAATATTCCCTTTGAGAATCTACAACGTTTTGTCTCGGTTGAGCAAGAAAAATATAGCCCTCACTTTAATGATGGTGATACCGATCCCAGGCGTTGGAGTGATTACTTTCAAAAAATGTGGGACAATCTGAATCAGCTAAAAACTCAAAAGCGGCAAGAACTTCGCCAGATTGTCCATCAGATGATTGAAGACCGTTTCCGAGGCCCTAAATTTGTTCGTCAATTTTTAGAAGTTCTGTTAGAAGTATTTAATAATTACCGTAGTCAATTTGATCAGGAAAGACAAAAAACTTTTCTTCCTAAAGAACAGTCTGCTGCTAATGCATTACAAGTTCTACTGAAACAAATAGACAATCATGCTAAACAGTTTAATCCACTGAATAAAAAGACAGTGATTGAAGAAGACTTCAATGGAATTATGCAAGCACTTCAATCGATATACACTTCTAAAGTCGAAGTAAAATCTCGGACTTTAGGAGTTTTATTATTAGATGCTCTCAAGGAGGAAATTAATAGCTTAATTATAGATTTAACTGCTTTTGATCAAGTTCTAGAAACTCTTCAAACTCAACTGAGTGAACGAGAGCAAACTTACATAGGGGAGACAGGAACATTAACTGTTAATGGAATCTTGCTTTATAACCCTAAAGATGTAGATCAAGTATTTAATCAAGTTTTAGAAGGAAAAACAGAGACGATATTTCCGACGGTTTCTCAAGATATTCTAGACGATTTAGGAATACATCTATTTGACTTATATTCTTTTGATACACTCCGAATCAAAGATTTATTTGAAAGACTTTTAAATCGTTCTGTTGATGAGTTTATTGATAAATCACAATTACAAGTTTCGACGGCTCGAAAATTTTTAGAACAGTATCCGACGTTAGAACAGCAAGAAGCTCAAATTAAAACTACCTTTGAAAAAAGTGAACCCTTCTTGCGCTTTAGCCAAGAGCAAGTAAACCTGGGATGGGAGAATAAGATAGAAAAACGTCAAACTCTAATTGGGATTCAAGGCGGGAATAAGCCGACTGATGTAGCTGTTGCTGCGATTTTACCTCAAATTCGTAAGTCTAGTACTCTTACTGATAAAGATATTAGACCTCTAAACGATCCCCATCATATTTTCTTTGTTCAAGAAGTTGGCGCTTTTCCCTTGCGATTAATTGAAGGGATGGAGAAGATGCGAGTTATTTATCGAACTATTTCCCAAGCTGATAAAAATCCTTTGCATACTCATCAAGATTACCGTCAGTTTCAAGACATTATGCCCTCAAGTCAAGAAGAGGTACAAGTTAAGCAAAATCTGCTTTTAGCCAAAGCATTAGGATTAATAATCCAACATGAAAACAAAGTTACAGGATTTGATGAAATCCGTTTTTCCTATCAGGATAAACAAACAGGTATTGATAAAGTACAAGTGTTAGGGGAAAGTTGGCAAAAAGCTGAGGAAAACCTTTTAAATGATCAAAATCGGAAAGTAAGAGATATTTTAGCTGATTCTCTGAAAAAAATTGGCGAAAATGCCACGACTAAACCCCAAAAGCAGCAGTTATATCAAAAGTTAATCGGTTGTTTGAAGGAAATAGAAAATACGTTTATTGGTGGTAAAGATAATCCTGATTATCATAAGGGAGAAGCAGCGCTTGAGGAATATATCAAGCAATATAATCTGATGATTATTTCTCCATCAGTGAATTCATCAGTAGTAACTGAACCTAACACAACTTCAGCCACCCCCCAAAATAACGAAAACCTAGAAAAGTTTAGAAAGCTAGTTGTGACTTGTTATAAGAACGGTAGCCCTTCTGCTACAGAATTGCAGCTTGTGGAGAAATTTCGTCAGAAATATAATATTTCTCAAACCATTGCCGAGCAAATTATTGCTGAATCTACTCCTAAAAAAGATATAGGAAATGCGATTCAGGAATATAGTTTAATGTATCAAGCTTTTTTAGAAAATGATAATGAAATAGACTTAGAGGAGCAAGCACATTTACTTGATCTCCAAGAGGAATTAGGATTAAGTAATGAACAAGTTGCCAAGATTGAAGCCAGTATTAAATCAGAATCTAATGTATTGAATAATCATCAAAATTAAAGAGGTATTTATGACTCAAAACTATAGTTATAACAATGTTAAATGTTCTAAGTGTGGGCACGATCAGAATGCTTCAACTGCTCGTAAATGTGAGATTTGTGGCAACCCATTGAAAAAAGCATCAGTTCCTCCGTTTGTTTTTGTGGCTTTGGCGGGACTGATAGTTGCAGCAGGTGGATATTTTGCTTTTAAACTAATGCCTAAAACTCCTCAAGTATCTACTACTGTAACTAATCCTCCGGTTTCAGAGCCTTCTAAACCACAGGCAATAACTAATCAGCTTACCCCTGTTCAGGAACCTCAATCTACTCCTACAAGTAGTATTGAACCTACTGCTGCACCTATTGATACATCATTACCTAATCCAAGTGTACTAACTATGGACGGTAGTACAACTATGGTTGCTTTAATGCAGAAGTTGCGTAATGCTTATGCTCAAATTAATCCTAATATTCCTACTATTTATGGACAACCTGATGGTTTTCCAAAAGGCTCAACTAAAGGTCTTGAAGCCTTAATGAACAACTCTGTAATTATGGCAGCAACTTCCCGTCCTTTAAAGCCAAAAGAAGCACAAGCCGGAATTCAAGTAGTGGCGATCGCTCGTGACGCAGTAGCAATTGTAGTAGGTGTTAATAATCCTTTTAAAGGCAGTCTTACTCAAGAGCAATTACGTCAAATCTATCAAGGTAAAATTACTAATTGGTTACAAGTTGGTGGTGTAAATGCTCCGATCAAAGTAATTAATCGTGCGGCTAGTAGTGGTACTAGAGACTTTTTCGAGAGTGTTGTATTATTAGGTCAGCCTTTCGCAGTTGACAGTGCTAATTTCATTACATTTCCTAATGATGAAACCACGGAAATACTTCGGTTACTAGGGAACGATGGAATTAGCTATGCTACGGTTTCCCAGGTTGAAAACCAACAACTGGTAAGAGTTGTACCGCTTAATGGGGTTTCGCCTGTGAACAAAACTGCAATTCAAGATGGCAAATACCCCATTAGTCGCAATGTTTACTTAGCAATTCGTAAACAGAATAGTCCTGCTATCAAACAGTTTGTAGACTTAGCATTATCTCCTCAAGGACAACAAATTGCACAGCAATCAAATTTCATCCCTTTGAAGTGAAATCGGCGGTTAGAAACCGCGTCTACAACTAAATATTGGTCTATAACCGAATGGCACTAAGAAAAGGGAAAATCGTTGAGGCAGAAGGGGTGCTCTTGTGCGGAGGAGCAGGGGAGAAAGAAGAAGTTTAAGGTATACGAACAAATATTTAGAAATTCCCCTCTGCACCTCTGCCCCTCTGCAATCCTTACGCTGCTTACTCTTCAACTTAACTTAGTGCCATTCGTCTATAACCCTATCCTTTCACCTCTAGCCCCGCACCTATATCAGCTTTATTTTCTAAAAATTCATTATCCTGAAGAATTTCATAGAGATTAGTATCTTGCTCTAGCAGGCAAGCGTGTCCACAATGGGGCAACACCACAATCTTATTATTTGGTAAGATGTTCCCTATCCGCTTCACTTCAGTTACAGAAGGCAAAAGGCGATCGCTACCACCGGCAATTAACAAAACTGGTTGAGTCAAATTACCTAACTGTTCCTCATCAAGATGAAACTCTCGTAGTAAAGACAACCGCCAAAGAACCGTTTCAGCTGGGACAGAACGCATAGTTTTCAGCAAATCGTGGCGATCGCTGCGAGAAATGCGTGGCAAAGATGCTAAAAAGGGTAATAATCCCAGTGCGCCAACATCATACAATCCTGATGGTACTAAGTAAGTTAGTTGGGATGCCCAACTTAACCAAGGGCGGAGATGAAAGGATGAAGCTGGGTTAATTAAAATGATTCGTTTAAATAAATGAGGTGCTTGGATTGCTACTTTCATTGCCAAGCAACCACCAAAGGACTCACCACACAGGTAAACTGGCCTCTGAGAGCTTTTTTCTAATTCGGTGTCGATCAAGTCCAATACACTCTTCGTTAGCATATCCCAAGTGTTAAGGTCTTTCCGGGGGATCGCCAAAGAGCGGACATCAAAGCCAGCTTCTAATCCAGCGGTTTGCGATCGCAATAGTTGACCTGTTCCATCCATTCCTGGTAAATATACCAACAGCGGATACTCTGGCTGTACTCGTTCAGGAGTCAGAAAACAAGGCTTTAGCTCAACTTCAGAAATAGTCATTGGTCATTAGTCATTGGTCATTGGTCATTAGTCATTAGTCATTAGACATCTCCAGAAATTAAATATGCTTTACCCATAACCCTTGTAGAGACGTAGCACTGCTACGTCTCTACATTGTTTTTCGGAGATGTCTATTGGTCAATGGTATAAAACTTTTGGACTATTGATTGTTGCTTTTGAGTGAAGTTCGGTGTTTTTGACCAAAAACAAATAATCCTTTGAGAGCAAGAGACTAAAAGTCGTGGGCACAATCCAAAATCCAAAATCCAAAATCGAATGGCTCTAATAGCAACCTTGACGCAGTAAATCGCTAATTTCACTATGACAGTGTTCTGTCAGTTCAGCCACAACAGTTCTAGCTTGTTTGCCATGATATTTTTGATGATATTGGGGCGTAATCCAATAAGGACGACCGATTAACACCGCAACCCGGCGATAAATTACCAAAGGATGCCAACCACCTTGGTTAAATAAGGGTTCTGAAGGGTCAAATACACTCAAAAGCTTTAAGGGGAAGCCGGAAGTGTTGACTTCTTCTAAAGAGGCGATCGCGATCGGTAAAATAGCTAAATCCTGTACATCAGCTCGTAATGCCAAATGAGCAAATCCCCGTTGAAACTCACCCAGATGGTTTGGTTGAGTAAATTTCACCATTGGTTCAGTTCCTTCTGGAAACACTCCCACCATCTGCTTGGACTGCAATAGCACCTGCGACTGCGAAAAAAAGCTTTGCAAGCGGTTTTGAGTCTCCTCCAAGGGAAAACACCCCAATTGACCGGTGACAATCTCCCGCATGACTGGCACTTGTCCCATATAGTGATGGCAAGCAAAGCGAATCGGACTCGATAACGCTGCCATTAAAATCAGTGCATCCATAAAGCTGCGATGATTGCTGACTACCAACACGCTAGCATCCTGGGGAATGCGATCCTCATAATAGCGAAACATTTGCGTTGAAAGTGCCGCCACCAAAGCGCGAGAAATCTCTAGGGGGCTATTTCGATTCATACCTAATCAATATATTTTTCTGGTAAATATGGCGGTTTATCTTAATTTAATTTTTACATTTCTTTACTATTGCCATGACCGTCTTAAGATAGAAATATCTAATCGACAAAAGCAACGAGATTTTCTGCGTTCTCAATTATGTATTCTTGATCACAAGAATATCTAATAGAAACTATTCATAAAAGTTATGATTAGTTAATTTCCATTTTTTAGGTAAAAATGAGTTTAATTGATGTCTATTACAAAACAATTCTTGACCTGATAAATTTGCTAGTATAAAGATGTTATTGGAGAAAATAGGAATAATATTGTATAATGGCGTGGTTTTGCCACCAAAAGCTAAAATGTAAAACGTTTTAATAAGTTAATTTTTATTTTGTATGAATCTAGTGAATAAAACAACAAACACATTTGCGCTGACCACACCTCTATATTATGTAAATGATGTACCCCATATAGGTAGTGCTTACACTACGATCGCAGCCGATGTAGTGGCGCGATTTCAGAGACTACTGGGAAATCAGGTATTACTAATTACAGGTACAGATGAGCATGGGCAAAAAATTCAGCGATCAGCAGAAAGTTTAGGCAAAGCACCACAAGAGTTTTGTGATGAAATTGTTCCTAGCTTCGTGAGTTTATGGCAGTTACTAGACATTCAATACGATCGCTTTAGTCGGACTACTGCACCTCGTCATCAAGCGATCGTGAAAGAATTCTTTGAGCGAATCTGGAAATCTGGTGATATTTACCAGGGACAACAACAAGGCTGGTACTGCGTATCCTGCGAAGAATTCAAAGAAGAACGGGATCTGTTAGAAGGACACCGTTGCCCAATTCATACTAACAAAGAAGTGGAGTGGCGAGACGAGCAAAACTATTTTTTCCGCTTATCCAAATATCAAAATAAGCTCACAGAATTTTATCAATCTACACCGGATTTTATTCAACCAGAAAGTCGGCGTAACGAAGTCCTCAGCTTTGTTAATCAAGGGCTACAAGACTTTTCAATTTCGCGGGTAAATCTAGATTGGGGTTTTCCCGTACCAGTTGATCCCAAGCACACCCTTTATGTCTGGTTTGACGCGCTGCTAGGTTATGTCACAGCATTACTAGAACCAGACGCAGAACCGACTTTAGAAAATGCTTTAAAAACATGGTGGCCGATTAATTTGCACCTAATTGGTAAAGATATTCTCCGCTTCCATGCAGTTTACTGGCCAGCAATGCTGTTGTCGGCTGGCTTACCCTTGCCGGGGCGAGTATTTGGGCATGGCTTTTTGACCAAAGATGGTCTAAAGATGGGCAAAAGTCTGGGTAACACCCTTGATCCTGTTGCGTTAGTTAAACGCTATGGTAGTGATGCCGTTCGTTATTACTTCCTTAAGGAAATCGAATTTGGCAAGGATGGAGATTTTAATGAAGTTAGGTTCATTAATGTTCTGAATGCAGATTTGGCAAATGATCTAGGTAATTTGCTCAATCGTACGTTGAGCATGGTGAAGAAATACTGTGCTGAGAATAATGTCCCATCAATCGGCAATGAAGGAATTCCTGACGAAAATCCTTTGAAAGCAATTGGTTTACGTCTAGGGGAACAGGTGAAACAGGCATACCAGGAGCTAGCTTTTAGCCAAGCTTGTGAGGCTATCCTTTCACTGGCACAAGCCAGTAATAAGTTTATTGATGAACAAGCTCCTTGGTCATTATATAAACAGGGACAGCAGGAATCGGTGGAAAAGGTTCTCTACGCAGTTTTAGAATCAGTTAGACTAGCAGCTTATCTGCTATCCCCAATTATTCCGAACATCAGTAGCGATATTTATCAGCAGCTAGGTTTTGGAATAAATTTTAACGATCAAAAACAAAGTTCAGTTACCGCTCCTTTTACCATCCATGCTACATGGGGAATATTATCTAGTAAACAACCTTTGGGTAGACACCAACCGGTTTTTCAGCGAATAGAAACCCCGAAAAACGATTAGTCCTTATCAAACTCTGATTTTGTTCAATCTCTTATTTTCTCACAAAATTTATCGTGGCTGAATTTAAATCAGCTGCGGAACATTATCATAAGCCGCTGTGACTAGCATCTAAAAGTTGGTAATTTGTATCAAAAATAACAGGGATAAAAATTGAGGTATCACAACGATGTTGAATAATTTGGAAAACGATTCAATCTTTACGCCAGAACAGGTTTTGGAGAATCGGGGTAGGGTTGCCATATTTATTGATGGCTCAAATTTATTTTACGCTGCACTGCAACTAGGGATTGAAATCGACTACACCAAGCTATTATGTCGATTAACGGGAGGTTCTAGACTACTGCGTTCTTTTTTCTACACAGGCGTAGACCGGACAAACGAGAAGCAACAGGGGTTTCTGCTGTGGATGCGTCGCAATGGCTATCGAGTCATTGCTAAAGATTTAGTCCAGCTACCAGATGGCTCTAAAAAAGCTAACCTGGATGTAGAAATAGCGGTAGACATGATGGCACTAGTAGATTCTTATGATACCGCAGTTTTAGTTAGCGGTGATGGGGATTTGGCTTATGCAGTCAATTCAGTCAGCTATCGTGGCGTGCGGGTAGAAGTAGTCAGCTTGCGTTCCATGACCAGCGACAGCTTAATTAATGTTAGCGATCGCTACATTGATTTAGAAGCCATCAAAGAGGATATTCAAAAAACCCCTCGCCAAAGCTATCCATACCGCCCCTTATCTGGGATCGGCTTTTTGGAAGACACTAGAACTAGTGATGGACATTTAGAAATCCAAGAATAATGGCGTATAAGTTTCATAAAAGGGGGAAAAAGGAAGAGAGAAAAATTCAAGATATCTCCTCCGCTCCCTCCTTTCTTGTTTTACCTTTGACTTTTTTCTTGGTATTTGGTTTAGTTGCTTGTGGGGGCAAATCTCCCCCAGCTTCTCAACAAAATACTGAGGCTTCATCTAATTCAGATAGCGATTTAACTTTCTTTGGTGTCACCCTAGAACAAGCAGATGAAGTCGGACGACCGATTTGGAAAGTCAGGGCTACACGGGCAAAATATACCAAAGAAAAAGAAATTGGTCAGGCGGAAAGTCCTTATGGTGAACTATACCAAGATGGCAAAGTAGTTTACAAAATCAAGGCAGATGTAGCAGACATTGCACAAGATGGGAAGCAGTTGTTTCTTAAGGGTAAGATATTTGCCACAGATCCTAATAATGGGATTGTGTTGCAAGGCAATGAATTAGAATGGCGTCCTCAAGAAGATTTGTTAATTGTCCGCAACCAGATTAATGGTACTCATAAACAACTACAAGCAGTAGCACAGGAAGCGCGAGTTAAAACCCGCGAACAGCGCATGGAATTTTCTGGAGGGGTAATAGCCAATTCCACCGATCCCCAAATGCAGGTTAGAACCGAACATTTAATTTGGAATATTAAAGAAGAAAAACTGATTAGCGATCGCCCCGTCCAAATTGACCGCTACAAAGATAATAAAATTAGCGATCGCGGCAAGGGAAATTCTGCCGAAGTCAACTTAAAAACAAAAATTGCCACTGTCAAACAAAATGCTCAACTAGATTTACTAGACCCACCAATGCAAATAGCTAGTAACTCTATGATCTGGAACATGAATGCAGAAACTGTCACCACAAACTCGCCCACGCGAATGTTCCAACGTGCCGAAAATGTCACAGTGACAGCTAATCAAGGTGAAATGAAAATACCACAAAAAACCGTTTATTTAACAGGAAATGTCAACGCCGTTGGTCAACGTCGCCAGTCTTTGAAGTCCAATACATTAACTTGGTATTTAGACAATAAGTTAGTTGAAGCTGAAGGAAATGTGATTTATCGACAAGTTGACCCACCGTTAAATTTTGTCGGTGAAACAGCCCTTGGTAATCTGCAAACAGAAAATATTGTTGTCAAAGGCGGTAGTTCTGGCGGTAGGGTAGTCACGGAGATTATTCCCCAAGAAAGAGCCAATCGTCGGTAGTCGAGTTAGGGGAGTGGGGAATAGGGAGTAGGGGAGATGAGGAAGTCCATTGGTATTGGTGTCAAGTTAAGCTGAAACTCCTTTAAAACCTCGTTTCCAGCCTGAGGCTGGAAATGGTTAAGTAAGAATGCCATGTTTTTCCTGACCGTACTTTAATCAAACGCAAGGTAATAAATGGAGTCTTATTTGTGCCAGAACCCAGACTTATCTTTCTGTCCCTTACTCCATAACTATCTGTAAATACCTGTTCTACCTTGATTGCTGCTCCTTTTTTTATTCTCGTAATAAAGTCCACTTTTTTCTCGATTAATTGATGCCAAAAGTTAAAGTGATAAAACGTAATCTTTCTAGTTGCTCGGCTATTACTTCATCTTCCACCATTGGTCTGTGTTTCTTTTTGGCGTGGTCTCTATTGGTTTTTCGGCTGGTGGTCATGGCTGGACTCAATCGCTCAATTACTTGTCCAGATTCAGTTTCCCACTATTTTTGACCTCTGCAAATACCACCCTTGACAATTTCCCCTTTTCCTTAACTTGTCACCAATGGGCAGAGGGGCAGAGGGG
This sequence comes from Nostoc sp., assembly GCF_036917155.1. GTDB lineage: Bacteria > Cyanobacteriota > Cyanobacteriia > Cyanobacteriales > Nostocaceae > Nostoc. The sequence continues at coordinate 32,759 of NZ_JBALDZ010000216.1, forward strand.
AAAGAACAAGGCACATTGAACTCTCCCCTGCTCCCCTGCTCCCCTGCTCCCCTGCATTTCAAGCTTGTGAGAAATGCGGGTTACAGACTTGGAGCAGCTACAAACCAAGCATCCAGAATGGTAGATGGATCTGATAGAGGGGAAATTATAGTTACGGAAGCATCAGATTACGAATCAGAGGAAATTGGCGCTCAGTTGAGTACCTTCTTGAATATTTGGGTAATACCGCGCAAACTATGGCGTATAAATGGTTCTGGTGCAGGGTTTATCCTACCGAATATAGAAGAGGACGACTCGGAAAAAAGAAACCTGCGATCGCCTGACATTGAGAATCTAGCCCCTAGTGTAGACTAGTACAACACGGCGTAAATAAACCACCCATTTAAAATAGCCAGAAAGCTTACAAAATAAGCATTCTTTCTTTTTACTTTTGCCTTTTTACTTTTGCCTTCTTGTACTAGTACAACACGGCGTAAATAAACTACCCATTTAAAATAGCCAGAAAGCTTACAAAATAAGCATTCTTTCTTTTTACTGTTGCCTTTTTACTTTTGCCTTCTTGTACTAGGGACTTTTAAATGCAAGGATTTGGGATTATGTAAGCATATTTCACCAAACTTTTTTTCTGAAGGTGATAGGAAAGCGATCGCTAGTGGGTAAGTTACATCTAGAACACACAACCACTTCCTACACCAGGGAAAACACTTATGAAAACCGAATTGAAAGCAAAGTTTATCCAACATATCCTCGACAAAAAGAAGGAAAACGAAGGTTTCACACTTATTGAATTATTAGTAGTAATTATCATCATCGGGATTTTGTCGGCGATCGCTCTACCTTCTTTCTTGAACCAAGCTAACAAAGCCAAGCAGTCAGAAGCGAAAACCTACGTAGGTTCCATGAACCGCGCTCAACAAGCTTATTACCTAGAAAATACTGCGTTTTCAAGTACAATTGGTAGTTTAGGTCTTGGTATTGCAACACAAACCGTAAATTACCAATACTCGGCTGCCATACTGACGGGCAATAGTGTAGTAAGCAACTTAGCAGAAGTAATACTTGCTACTGCACCTCTCAAAAGCTATGTTGGTATTGTAGAGGTGACAACCCAACAAGCTACCAGTGAAGCTACTACCGTAGCTGCTTTGTGTGAAGCTAGCAACGCTATGGTTAACGCTGGTGTAAATGCAACTAGCGCTACCATTGCCTATACTGCTGGAGCGCCTAGTTGTCCCACCAGTTTCGTCTCCTTGGCTAAGTAACCAACCAAGGATAAACAGTATATAAATTGTCTCTAAGTTAGATATTTTCTAAAGTGGGTAGATGCTTCTATCCACTTTATTTCCGTTATGTAAGTCATTCACAAGTATATTCCTCATAAAATTTTCTAAGAAAATTATAATGATTACTGACATCTATAATTGGCAAGATCAGGCTGAACAATACTTCATTCAAGAAAAATATTCGCAAGCAGCAGAGTTATATGAACAAGCAATAGCAATAGAACCAAACGCTATTTCTTATTATTGGTACTTAGGATTACTATTGCTATTACAAGGGCAAGAAGCAGAAGCTCAAATGACTTGGATGCTGCCAATGACAGAGGCAGATGAAGAAAAGTTAAAAATTTGGACAAATGAATTATTTCAAGTTTTGCAAATAGAAGCTAAAAGACGTGAAACACTGGCAGAATATTCTCTAGCTTGGTTAATTCGCCAGCATCTACGGGAAATTAATCCTAGTAATATAAATAATTTGCTTCAAATTATTATACTTTCTATCAAGTTGCAAAAATTTGAACAACTGGATAATTTGAATGGGTGGGGATTAATTGAAAGCTTAAACGCAAAAGAAAATATAGAAATTAATACTGAACTATTATTCCAACTTATCAAAGAAGTTTTAAATACTATTCACTTACATCCAATTAATCTAAATTTAATAGAAGCTAGTCTTCCTTATTTCTCTGATCCTCATCAATGCTTCTCTATGGTGCTTCCTGCTGCTATCAAAATCGGTCATACTTTGCGGCAGCCTTTACTAGCAGCATCTTTGTTAGAATTGCATCTACGATTGGAGCCAAATAATGTAGAAATTTTGCGGCACTTAGCGATTTTTTATCAAGATGCTCGTCATTATTCTCAAGGAATAGAGACAGCTAGATTGTGTTATTCGCTATCAGAAGGCTTGGCTGATAAAATTTTTGCACTCCATTTGTTGTTAAGGGGTCTAATGTCAGCAGGGGGATATTGGCAAGAGATATGTACAACTTGTCAAGAATTGGAAACTGTATATAAAGAGTTTATTAAAGCTCAACGAATTCCTTTAGAAGAAGGAAGAATATTACGGTTACTTACGCCATCTTTTGCGATACCTCACATTAAAGATTCTCCTGCTAATTTCCGAGCTATTCATAATAATGTCGCTGAGATTTTTACTAATTATATCCAATCTTTTGCCCAATCAGAAGGAAGAAATTATGTTTATCGAATTATTAATCATCAATCTTTCGCATACCATCCGAGAAAATTAAAAATTGGTTATGTATCTTACGCTTTAAGGAATCATTCTGTTGGTTGGCTAGCTCGCTGGTTATTTCAGCATCATGATCGAGATAAATTTGATATTCATACTTATTTTGTTAACTATACATTAGTAAATGACTATCTCCAAGAGTGGTATCTAAATCAAGGAGGGAAAGCTCACCAATTAGGTATGAATGGGATAGAAATTGCTGACCAGATATATCAAGATGAAATTGATATTTTAGTTGATCTTGATAGCATCACTCTAGATATTACTAGTCAAGTGATGGCACTCAAGCCAGCCCCAATTCAAGTTACTTGGCTGGGGTGGGATGCATCAGGTATACCTGCAATTGATTACTTTATCGCAGACCCTTATGTATTGCCAGATGATGCCCAAAATTACTATACAGAAAAAATCTGGCGATTACCGCAAACTTACATAGCAGTAGATGGCTTTGAAGTGGGTGTACCAACTCTCCGCCGTGATGACTTGGATATTCCTATGGATGCCATTGTATATCTCAGCGCCCAAAGAGGATATAAACGCCATCCAGAAACGACAAAATGGCAAATGCAAATTATTAAACAAGTACCTAATAGCTACTTTTTGATTAAAGGACTTGCTGAAGAGGAAACAATTAAACGCTTCTTTTACCAAATTGCCGAAGAAGAGGGTGTGGATTGTTCTCGATTACGATTTTTACCAATAGTTCATTCAGAGTCGGTTCATCGTGCTAATTTAGCCATTGCTGATATTGTATTAGATACATTTCCCTACAACGGAGCTACGACAACCCTAGAAACCCTCTGGATGGGTATCCCTTTAGTGACAAGAGTCGGTGAACAGTTTGCAGCGCGTAATAGCTACACCATGATGATGAATGCAGGTGTGACAGAAGGTATCGCTTGGACAGATGAAGAATATGTAGAGTGGGGTGTGCGCTTGGGTAAAGATGAAGCTTTACGCCAGCAGGTAGTTTTGAAACTGAAAGCATCTCGACAAACAGCACCCCTTTGGAATGGTAAGCAGTTTACTCGTGAGATGGAGAAGGCTTATCAGCAAATGTGGCAGAGGTATATTGAGAAAAAATAAGCTCGTAGTTCAGGAGTCAGAATTCAGAATTCAGAATTCAGAATACTCTATCCATGTAACCTTACAGAGAAGCAAGCTACGCGCAGCGTCTGTCTGCGACACGCTGCGCGAACGTAGAGAGCATCTTGCAATTTTTAATTAATAATTTTTAATTTTTAATTGGAGCAAAGCGACTTGACTTCTGAGTTCTTCTTGATAAATAATCTTGAACAGCAAAAATAGTGGCAAAGAAGCTGAACTTCCTTGCCATACTTTGTTTATAAGCTACTCATACAGTTTAATCAGGTAGGCACAATAGGCATAACAAGTTATCTTCCACACCCTATGCGCGATTTTTAATCAAGATTACTTGCACAATTTGTATTGCTATCTCACTAGAAACCCCTAAAGCTTGATATAGATCATTTAAAAAGTTTTTTTCTTCTTCAAGTACAATACCTTCAGCTAGGACTAAATCAGTCGCTACTGCAAAGGCTGCTTCCCGCAAGTCTTGAGATAGAGAATCTTTTGCTGCATTAAACAAAGCATTAAAGCCATCACCCTGGAGAATGCCCAAGATTTTGTCAAACAGCCTGTCCATCATCTCATGGGGATAACTTTTAAAAAGTTTCATCTGGGACAACACAGAAATGATAGAATTTGCTTGCTCAACAGAAAGATAACCGTCTGAAGCTGTTGCCGTCAATATAATGACTGCAAAGGCTTCCGCTGGATTGAGTGCTGCTTGGGTTTGGCTTTCTGTGCCCAACACAGCGTCGAATAGACCCATTGTAGTAGCTCCTTGGTTAGAGTCCCAATAGCGCTATAGCTACCTGTGTGTTTGGTAGATTTACAGGTAAGACTGTAACGCTATGAGACTTTCATGTCTTAGTGTTCCCAGGATTCATTCAAGGCGAACACTTGCACCCAATGGTTTTTTGGCAGGAACTACATTGCCATTTGTAAACTTTAGCGTTCTCCTGTCTTTTCTATTGTCTCAATTACCGCCAAACCTATACTAGAAGCTGCTATTAACAGCACTATTGATATCAAATAGGCATTTGTCAGTATCCGCAGGGCTTCATCGAAAAAAATATAGGTGGTCATTGCTTCACCTTTTGAACTTTGTGCTGCTAGTACTTTTTATTTCTCCACACCCTGATAGGTGTATTTCGCTGAGAAACTGCTAGCAATTGCATCTTAACAAAACTTTAGCTCTTTCAGAACACTGCTTAAAATTTTTCTTTCTGAAGATTTGATGAAGTAGGGGACTGGGGACTGGGGACTGGGGATTGGGGACTGGGGACTGGGGATTGGGGATTGGGGGGACTGGGGACTTACCCTGAGCGCAGTCGTACCCCTCCGGGGAAGCAAGCTACGCGTAGCGTCCCGTAGGAAAGTGAGCCGAAGTATTGGGAATTAGGGACTGGGCACAAGAGCCGGAGGAGTGCAGGGGAAAGACTTACTCCAACTTCCCCTCTAGCCCCCATGCTTTCCCTAGTCCCTAGTCCCCAGTCCCCCATCCCCAATCCCCAATCCCCAGTCCCCAATCCCCCATCCCCCATCCCCAATCCCCTGTCCCCAGTCCCCAATCCCCAGTCCCCAATTTACGAAACTTTTATCTGGTCTATTTCTATAATCTTTTCTTCTTGAATTTCTGTAAACTTTTGTCCGGCGATGAGAACTATGACCAACATTAGTAAACTCGTCACCATAATGACGCTCACGACGTTGGGATCGTCGAAATTGCTCGTACCCACTAATAATGCTGCGGCAAAATTACGTTGGGCGGTTCCGACTCCTAGTACTCGTTGGGTATCGATACCAGGGCCGCCCAAAAGATAACCTACGGAAAAGGAGAATACAATGAAAACCGCACAAACCAGGATTGCACCTGTTTGCAATAAAGTGATAATTTCGTAGAAATGTACCGCCAGCCTCACTACTAGACCTAAAAATAATCCAGCACTAGATATTTTCGACACAATCGGCTGGAAGCTAGAGGCGATCGCAGCAAACTTGGCTTTGATAAATAACCCTATGGCTAATGGGCTTAACATCAAAAACAGCAAGGGTTTGGCAATGTCCCAAGAGTTAACTTGTACTCCTTGCAAAACTAAGGGCAGTGCGATCGGCATGTATATAATTGTGCCGAACATCAGCAACATCATCAGTCCTGTAGAGAAAGCCACATTACCTTTGACTATTTGGGCAAGTTTGGGTAAAGCTGGAGGGCCTGCTGCTATTGCCATGATGATGAAACCATCTTTGATTGGTTCACTCAGAGGCACTATTTGCAACAGCAGATACACAAAAAGCGGTACTAAAACAAAATTTGCTACCAAAGATAAGACGATTAAACGAATATTGCGGAGTGGTTCCCAAATCTGCTGTACGGTTAGACGTAAACCAGTACCCAGCATGGTGGCAACAATAAATGTGAGAAATGCTAGCTTGTCGATTAGTGGAAAGATATCGCTCATGATTTTTGATTAAAAAAATATCCAATTATTTATTGTGGGGTGGGCAATATGAGCGCCCAGTAACCAAAGGCGCTCATATTGCCCACCCCACAAGATTATTTCTTGGAAATCCCTAAGTTCTGTTCTATTTGAGGTTGTGCTGACTTGATATCAAGAGTGACTTGCTGTAAGTTGCCTGTGAATGCAAAGGGGACTTTGTAGGTTTCAACTACAGGTGTACCTGTATCTCGACCGACATCAAAGGTTTCGTCAAGGGCCCAACGAAAAGCGATAGTTTTGGCAATTCGACCCTCGGCTACCTGTTTGTCGTTGATGAATAGTTTGCCAGTTCCACCAGTACCAAGAGTCCCACCGTCGTAGTCAAAATCAAATCGCAGTGTAGATTTACCTGTGGGTACTGTTTCTGTAGATTGAATAATGTAGCGTTCGGCATTGACGAAATTGTAGGCATAAGTCGGTTTGCCATCCTCAAGGAAGAAACTCCAACCAGAAAAGCGTCCGCCCTGTGTCAATAGAATGCCTTCTGCACCGCTTTCGGGAATATCTACATTCGCAGTGATGCTGAAGGAGCGATTTTTGATGTTTGGGGCACTACCTTCTGGAATTCCGAATGTGCCCGGATAGTAAGTAAAGCTGGTGCGTCCTGTGAGTAAGCTGGGGCGGAGTTGGATATCAAACCGTTCAAAGGCGCGATCGTCTAATGGTAATACTTGGTATTTCTTGGCTTCAGATAAAAACAACTTCTGGAGTTTTTGCAGCTTTTTGGGATTTTGATCGGCTAAGTTGTTCGCTTCGCTGAAATCTTTCTCAATATTGTATAGTTCCCACGGATCTTGATCAAAGTCAGCTTTGACAGTAGCTTGCCAAGGCAAACGAGGATGACGAGCCGCCGCAATCCAGCCTTGATCGTAAATGGCTCGATTACCCAGCATCTCGAAATACTGAGTTTTACGATGGGAAGGAGCATCGGCATCATCAAAGGTATAGGCGAGGCTAGTACCTTCAATCGGTTGTTGTTTAACTCCATTAACTTTAGTCGGGGCAGTAATTCCAGTAGCTTCTAAAATGGTGGGTGTAATATCAATTACATGATGGAATTGGCTGCGGAGTCCTCCTTGATCTTTGATGCGTTGGCGAAGCCCGCCGGAGGCATCGCCCCAAGAAATTACTAAAGGATTCCGAGTCCCACCAAAGTGAGAGGCGATTTGTTTTGTCCATTGGAAGGGAGTATTCACCGCCCATGCCCAACCCGCAGGAAAATGATTGAATGTCTTAGGACTTCCCAATTCATCAATTGAGGCTAGTAGTTGTTCTGGGTTTTCGGGTACGCCATTGAAGACTTTTAACTCATTGACACTACCTGTTAAACCACCTTCGGCACTGGCACCGTTGTCCCCGACTATGTAAATTACTAAGGTGTTATCTAGTTCACCAAGTTGAGCTATGCCATCAATCAACCGTCCCACTTCATAGTCTGTATGTGCCAAAAATCCGGCAAACACTTCTACCATGTGGCTATAGAGTTTCTGCTGTTCTGCCGATAGGGAATCCCAAGCTGGTAGTTCTTTCGGACGGGGAGTTAACTGAGCATTTTCTGGAATCACACCCAGTTGTTTCTGACGAGCAAAGGTTTCTTCCCGCAATTTATCCCACCCTTGGTTAAACTTACCTTGATATTTATCAATCCAGGCTTTGGGCGCGTGGTGGGGTGCGTGGGTGGCACCAGTAGCAAGATAAGTAAAGAAAGGTTTGTCAGGAGCAATAGATTGTTGAGAGCGAATCCAGGCGATCGCATGGTCTACTAAGTCCGGGGTCAAGTGATAATCTGGGTTATCGCTAGGTTTGTCCACTCGCTTGGTATTTTCTACCAGAGCCGGAGACCACTGATTAGTATCACCACCCAAGAAACCGTAAAAATACTCAAATCCTAACCTTGTCGGCCAGCGGTCAAAAGGGCCGGCGGCACTGGTTTCATAGTCTGGCGTGTTGTGCCATTTACCGAAAGCAGCCGTGTTATAGCCATTTTGACGCAGCACTTCTGCCACAGTGGCAGCACTCTGAGGCAAAATCGCCGTGTAACCTGGATAACCTGTAGCTAACTCTGTGACTACACCTGTACTTACTGAGTGATGATTCCGCCCAGTTAACAATGCTGCCCGTGTCGGTGAACAGAGGGCTGTAGTGTGGAATTGGTTATAGCGTAATCCTCTTTCGGCCAAGCGAGTCAAATTAGGAGTTTCAACTGGGCCACCAAAGGTACTTGCTTGTCCAAAGCCCACATCATCCAGCAGTATTAGCAGCACATTGGGAGCTTGTGCCGGAGCAGTGATTGATGACGGAAAATCCGGTTTTGAATCTTTGTAGGTGATACCGATTTTGCCTTTGAACGACTCTTCAGGAATTGGCAGAACCTTTGATGTGGCTGCTACGGCAGGGCCAGTGAATGTAAACAAGACAATGAGGAAAGAGAGGGCAAGCGATCGCCAAAGTAAACGTGACATGTATTTAATCCTTTGAATCATTAGGAATGGGGAATGGGGACTGGGGACTGGGGAATGGGGAATAGGCAATAGGGACTGAGGAAAGCACGGGGAGTAGATGGGAAGTTGGAGTAAGTCTTTCCCCTTCGCCCCTCTGGCTTTTCTGCCCAATCCCCAATCCCCAATCCCTTCGACTCACTTCAAGTTCTTCACCAAGCGAAAGCCGATGTGGGTTGTTCCGGTGTCGGGGGCTTGAGACTCGCGTGCTGCTGGGCGGAAGCGGCTGCAATAGTTGGGCGCACACAAATAAGAGCCTCCTTTAATTACGTGTAGGGCAATCTCTGTGGGTTTGTTGGGGTCAAAACTCTCCTTTGGTCCTGTGGGGTTCATACTATGAGTTTTGCTGTCATGTCCTAAAGCAAACCAGTCAAGGGTCAATTCCCAGACGTTACCAGCCATGTCGTAAAGACCATAACCATTGGGTGGAAAGGAGCCGACTGGAGCTGTGCCCATATAACCATCACCTGTGGTGTTGAAAAAAGGGAATATTCCTTGCCAGGTGTTAGCTTTTTTCTCAGAATACTGATTTCCCCAGGTGTAGGTTGTGTTGTCTAATCCACCACGAGCGGCGTATTCCCACTGAGTTTCTGTGGGTAATGATTTTTCTGCCCATTTGGCGTAAGCGATCGCATCTTCGTAGGCAATGTGAACAACTGGGTGATTTTCTTTTGCAGCGATGCCTGCGGCGGGCTGCGCCAACGCACTATCGGGACCAAAGGGATGTTGCCAATTCGCTTCGGTTGTCCAATGCCACCAACTCAAAAAGCTCTCACCTGGCTTTGCGATCTGGAATACGAGGGAACCAGGCGATCGCTGCTCATCAGGTAGATCGGGAAACTCTTCTTTAGATAAAGGACGTTCTGCAACTGTCACATATCCAGTCGCTTGGACAAACTCAGCAAACTGAGCGTTTGTAACTTCATATTTGTCAATGCAGAAGGAAGTAACTGTTACACTCTCTGCCGATCGCTCTTCGACAAAACTAGAATTATCTGACCCTATTTTGAAACTGCCTTCGGGAATCAGCACCATCTCTTGAGGACAGTTGATTTGTGTGCTGTCAACCGTGGCCGCAAATGCAACGGAGTTGATCGATAAGACAAACAGTAACATTAAAAAACTGAAAAAATAACAATTTTTCCCTGACTTTGACATTTTGGAAATTACCCCCCTAGATTGGGCGGTTGCAGTTCATAAACAAGATATAGAATTCTCACCAACTTTGATAAATTGGGGAAAAGTTTGTACTGAATTCAACATCAACAACTTGAAACCTCAGATTTATCTGATTAAAAATTTTTCTATAAAGTTTGTATTGAAGAAGAATTCAGCTATTCTGAATTCAGGAGTCAGAATCAATCAGTCGGGGATTCAGACCGCGCAGGAATTGAAGACCACTAAATTTTCAATTTAGTGGGGGTCTTAAACCCGATTATTCATCCGCCAGTCGTACAGAATTCATTCTGAATTCTGACTCCTGACTCCTGAATTCTGTTCGATAATTTCTCTACTGATTAAAAGCTTAAATTTACTAACGTTAAAATAAAAAGTAATTACTCACTTTTTTGCTTGACTATTTGCATAATTTATATATAAAAACATTGGTTTTATTAAAAACTACTGTAAATTTATACATTTACCGTAGTTATGTCTGAATATTGATAAATTACATCTTATCAAAAGATAAGTCAAGAACTTTTTCTGACCAAAGCATTTTACAAGAATCTGAACTTCTCCGAACACGAAGCAGCGTCTCGTTTTGTAGAAAAGAGACGCACGCCTTAGGATTGTAGGGCGATCGCTGGCTCGAAACTCAGCACCGAGACGAGAAAGCCTAGACCAAACAACGTTCAATCGTTGCTACAACTGATTGAGAAAGAGTATCAAAGTCGTAACCACCTTCTAAGCCAAACAGAATTTTACGAGTTAGCCCCAAACAATAATTAGTAAATAAAGCGTAGTCTTCTGGCTGCAAATTTATACTTGCTAAAGGATCTTCCGCATTAGCATCGTAACCAGCACTGACAATTAGTAAATCTGGCTGAAAGTTGGCTAAAAATGGTACTACCTTGTTTTCAAATAGTGGCTGATATGCTGTAATATCGCTACCTGGGGGTATAGGCAAGTTGAGGACATTATTGTGAAAGCCCTGTTCTGTAGCTCTCCCAGTACCGGGATAACAGGGATACTGATGTAACGAACAATAAGCAATTTGGGGATAAATTTCTACAATGGACTGAGTACCATTACCGTGATGTACATCCCAATCAAGGATGGCGACACGGTTAACTCCGGGTTGTTCAAGGGCAAATAAAGCGGCGATCGCAGCATTAGAAAATAGGCAAAAGCCCATCCCCACATCACTTTCTGCGTGATGTCCTGGGGGACGTGCTAGTACAAAAGCTGGATTAGCCGACTTTAACACAGCCTCAACTCCATCCAACCATGCACTGACTGCCAACAATGCCACATCATAACTGCGCGGGGAAACTGGCGTATCTCCATCTAAAGGACCGCCGCCACTAGAGGCGATTTCCCAAAGTTTTTTAATGTAGGCTGGACTATGGACTCTAACCAAAGAAGACATCAGTGAAGGCTGTTCGGATGCTGGTGTAGGCGATCGCCAGGTGATTTTATCTGCAAATGTAGCTGCTTTGAGAGCATTTGCGATCGCTATCAAGCGTTCTGGTTTTTCAGGATGGTATTTTCCAGTCTTGTGATCTAAAAATTCGTCAGAATAGATGACTGGCAGCATAGAACAAAAAATTTGGCAGCAGGGACACTGAAGTTATTGTATCCTTGCTGGTACAAACAGTTTTTCCTTAGCTGGTTTGTTACGCTGATACAGCTGCCCCTGTAGTCGGCTTGGGAGGCTGAATCTGAGCGGTTATCCGTGCCCGATACAACTCTACTAATCGCTGTTCGGATTTCAATAAATCCTTTTTCTTTCTTTTGCCTTGTTCGGTCATCACTTCCTGTCAAGGCAGTTTTCACCTTGGCATACTGATTGGCAATATGCTTACTGTATTAGGGTTCCGTCGCATTTTATCGGGAGCCATACCGCCCGGAATCACTATTGCCTCATATTCGGCTGCGATCGCTTCCGTTGTAGTACCATCGGCTTGGATACTAAGTTTGCCACGTTTACCCTTATATTTTTCATTCATTCGGGAACCGAGGACTACTACCTCCATTCCTGCTTGTTTTAGTCCATTATAAGGAATGCTAAAACAGTTTGTAACTAATTAGTTAACTGTTTAGAAACTCACCAAAAACTGCTAGCGTCAAACAAAGTAAAATATCGTTGTGGACTTTCGAGCTTGAAAACCCGTTCTAATTACTGGCTACTACTGCCTTATATCCGACTCCAGTGGCAAACCATCACCAAGGGACTTATTGGCATCTTGGGATACGTGCTGGCGACATTAGTGTTGATCAATGTCGCTGGTAAATTGGCAATTCCCTTTGCCCAAGGTAATGTAGTAGCGATCGCTCAAATAACTGGTAGTTGTGCTTTAGTATTTCTTGTCAGAGGCTTGTTTCAGTCTATACAAGATATGTACATGGCAAAAGCTGCTTTGCGAGTTGCTTTTCATCTGCGCCAACAAGTCTACACCCATCTGCAAAAGCTCAATCTCAGCTATTTTGAAACTGCAAAAGCAGGTGATTTATCTTACCGCCTTACGGAAGATGTTGACCGCGTTGGCGAAGTGGTAAATAAAGTATTTCACGACTTTATCCCCTGTATTTTGCAGTTGGTAGCAATTCCGATTTACATGATTTACCTGAATTGGCAACTGACACTCGCAACAGTGATAGTTGCACCACTGATGGGTATTTTAGTCGGCTGGTTTGGGGAACGGTTACGCAAGTATTCCTTAAAAAGTCAAAATCGCGTGTCGGGTTTATCAGCCATCCTCTCAGAAGTTTTCAACGGTATTCGTTTGGTACAGGCTTTTGCTGCCGAAAATTATGAAATCGCCCGCTTTGGCCATGAAGCAGAACGCAGTCTGAAAGCCAAATACTCAGCCGAACAGCTAAAAGCAATTCAGATTCCCATCATCGGATTTTTGGAAGCCTTAAGTGCGTTATCGTTACTGATTGTGGGAGCGTGGCAAATTTCCCAAGGTAACTTGACAGTGGCGAATTTTTTCAGTTATCTGGCGGCGGCGGCGCTGTTAATTGATCCTATTGGTCATACTACTAACAACTACAACGAATTTAAGCAGGGTGAAGCATCTGTTGACCGCGTTTTTGAATTGATGGCAATTCAGCCGACGGTGATTGAAAAGACAAATGCGATCGCTCTCCCTCCAGTCAAGGGTAAAGTAGAATATCGTCATATTTCCTTCGCCTATAAACCAGGTGAACCTGTATTAAAAGATATCAGTTTATTGGTATCGCCAGGTGAAGCGATCGCACTTGTGGGTGCTTCTGGTGCTGGTAAAACCACATTTGTCAACCTCCTCCCGCGTTTTTACGACCCCGAAGTTGGTCAAATCTTCATTGACGGTGTTGATATTCGAGATGTAAAGTTGCATAGTCTACGGCGACAAATTGGGATTGTTCCTCAAGAAACCATCATGTTTTCAGGGACAATTGCCCAAAATATCGCCTTTGGACAAGATATTTTTGACATCAAAGCAGTTAAAGAGGCGGCGAAAATTGCTAATGCCCATCAATTTATTAGCCAACTACCAGAGGGTTATAAGACTTGGGTAGGCGAACGTGGGGTAAACTTATCAGGTGGACAAAGACAAAGAATTGCGATCGCTCGTGCTGTTCTGCTCAATCCACAAATCTTAATTCTCGATGAGGCAACATCAGCATTAGATTCTGAGTCAGAAGCACTGGTACAGGAAGCCCTGGAAAGATTGATGGAAAAACGGACAGTATTTATTATTGCTCACCGTTTATCGACAGTTAGAAGGTGCGATCGTATTTTAGTTCTCGAACAAGGACAAATTGTCGAATCGGGAACCCATGAAGAATTATTAGCCCTAGAACATCGCTATGCGCGGTTTTATGCCCAACAGTTTAGTTAGGCATAAAAGGAGTTAGGAGTGGGAAATCTCACTTCTTTACTTAGGGCAGCCACATCTAAAGTAGTCTTGACCATGAGCCACCCTGTCCAAGTACGAGAATTCCGGGTTAGACTATGGCAATTAATTTTATGTGTAGTGGGTGAGAAGTGAAAGAAAAAAATAATCCCAAGAAATCTCAGTTTTTAAAACAGCCATTTGCTTTAGCAATCGGTGCGGCAGTAGTAGCTGCAACTTCTGGAGCAATTTTCTCCTCGCTAAGTTTAACTCCCTTAAAAAATGATGGTGTTGCTTTCCATCTGCCTGGCAGTTCCAAAAGTGTCACAGGCTTGATTCCTGCAACTCTAGATCATTCTGTGAATATTTTGATTCTCGGTATCGACAATTCTGGACATCCCCACGAGAAAAATTTTACTCCTGCTGAGGCATTAGCAGGCAATAGCGATACTATGCTACTGGTCCAAATCAAGCCAGATTCTCATTCGATTAATATACTATCTATTCCTAGAGATACTCTCGTTAAATTTTATGGAGTTGGTGTAGATAAAATTAATGATGCAAACGTGCGTGGTGGAACAAAACTAGCAGCCCAAAGTGTAAGTCAGCTATTAGATGGTGTATCAATTGATCGTTATGTGCGGCTGGATACAGAAGGTTTTATTCATTTGGTGGATGCCTTGGGAGGGGTTGAAGTTAATATTCCTAAAAAAATGGATTATGTAGATCATTCACAGAACCTCAGCATTCACTTTTTAGCAGGTGTACAAAAGTTGAGTGGGCAGCATCTAGAAGAATACATCCGTTTTCGTCATGATGCTTTAGGTGATATTGGTCGAGTGCAGCGACAACAACAAGTTCTGAAAGATATCCTAATTACACTGCTTCAGCCACAAACTATTACTAAATTACCTCAAATTTTAAAGGTAGCTCAAGATAATATAGATACTGATTTATCTATTAATGAAATGTTAGCTATTGCTCAAACTCTAGCTCAAAGTAATCACCATAATTTTATGCTCCTGCCAGGGCGTTTTAGTGAAAAAAGTGAATACAATGTTAGCTACTGGATTTCTGACCATAAAGCTACTAAAAAAATTCTCCAACGTTATTTTAATTTTAATAATGCAGAAGTAAAAGAAGAGGACAAGAATTTAGTGGTGCCGCAAGGTATAAAGATTTTTATCCAAAACGCAACCAGACAACCCGAAGCTGTAGGAAAAGTCACATCTTTACTCGAAAAGCACGGTTTTAGGAATATTTTTCTTTCTAGTCATGAAATTGATACTGATATAGACTCTGCCAAAAAAACCAGAATTATTGCTCAACATGGAAATCCTGAAGCAGCTAATGCAGTTGAACAAGCCCTTGGTGTGGGTGATGTAGAAGTTGCCTCTTTAGGAGATATTGCATCTGATGTCACTGTTGTCATTGGCACAGATTTGACTACTTCAATTTCTGAAAATAATTCTACTTATATCAAACAGAATTTGGCATTACAGACTAGACAAAAATACGGCAAGCTTGGCAGTCCTAAATAAGCTGTTCCGCATTTAATTTGTATAATTAGGGCGGGCAAGATGCCATTGGTGTCAACTTAAGCCCAAATCCTTTTCAAATCTTGTTTCTAGCTAGAGGCTGGAAATGCTACTCATTGAGTCTCTACCGCAAGTCTTGAGGCGTATTCCCAGTTAGAGACAGAAAGGAGAGGGGCAAAGGAAAAAAATGATTTTCGTTATAAGCTTTGCCCCATAGTAACTATTTCCTAGACTGAATTGCCTTGACTAAATCATAAAAAGGTTGCCAATTATCTTCCTGGGTGATTGATTCCCAAATAGATTCAATCACAGGCCTTAATAATGCCGTTTTGGGATTATGAATAGCTAGAGTTTGGGCAATTATATCGGTGCCATCGCTATCAAAATCATTCAAAATTTTATGGTACAATATGCACCAATCATCAAAAATCCCTGACGCACCTGGCACTGGTACAATCTCTGAATTATTCATGACAAAACCTGGTTCATCTCGCCATTTCGATGAAAAAGTACGAGCCATCTCATAAAAAAACTGGTGATAACCAACTTGGCTATCTTTCAAAAATTCAACCGTTAGATTCAACAGTTCCGCAGCTTGTAGATGTGGCAACTCTGAAAAACCTAACTTTTTCAACATCAAAGAACTGTATTCAGCTTGATAATATTCATCAAACCTTTCTAATGCAGCTTCCATTTCGCCTTTATCAATAATCGCCTTTAAAGGTTCTTGGAGCATTTGTAAATTCAGTTGGCAAATACTTGGTTGATTACCGTAACAGTAGCGTCCATAATAGTCAAAATATGCAGCTATAAAGGATGGGTTATAACTCGGAATAAATGCGTAAGGCCCGTAGTCAAAACTCTCTCCAGTAATCGACATATTGTCAGTATTAAGAACTGCATGACAAAAACCAGCCGCCATCCACTGTGCTACTAGTTCTGCAACCCGTTTAACTAATTCGGCGTAAAACAGGGCATATTTATCTTCTTCAGCATTTAAGTGTCGATAATACTGCTCAATTACGTGGTCTAACAGCTTCTTAGTTAAATCTGGACGCTGGAAATAGTGCAGTCGCTCAAAAGTGCCAAACCGAATATGAGAACTGCTCATTCTAATCATCACAGATGAACGAGTAGGCGAAGGTTCATCGCCCCGCCAAAGTGGTAAACCTGTTTCAATCATGCTCAGACAGCGCGAAGTACGTACACCCAAGTAGTGCAGTGCTTCCGCAGCTAGAACTTCCCGCACCCCACCTTTGAGCGTCAGCATACCGTCGCCACCACGAGAGTAGGGTGTTCTCCCAGAACCTTTAGTGCCAAAATCGTACAATTGGCCATCATTGGCGCGTACTTGCCCGTAGAGAAAGCCTCTACCATCACCCAACTGTCCGTTATATTCACCAAATTGATAGCCGTGGTAACGCAGTGCCAACAAGGGTTTACGCCCCTGAAATTGACCAAAGGCTGTGATGAAATCTTCGTCTTTGACTACTTGGGGGTCTAGACCAAAACGGGGTAATAGTTCATCGTTACGCCAACGCAGGAGGTGTTGGGGAAATTCCGCCGCTGCAACCTCATCATAGTAGTCATCGCCTAGAGATTCTAAAGCGCTTTCGTAGTTGAGGGTGAGAAAAGGATTGCTAGAATTCTTGTAGTTTGGGGTTTCAGCCAGAGTCATTACGAGCAAAGCTTAATTCATTCTTCCTTTAATACTACCTCTGGCTTCAGCATCAGCATAGACGCAAAAAGCGACTCATATCTAAAATATGGCAGCACCACCATCAAAATCTGGAGCGCATAAAGAATAAAGCTTTGCAATTTAACGTGTCGTTTAGTGGGGGAGCAAAAACGCCGTTTATTCAGACACTCGTGACGCTCGATAGCGCCGGCGGCAAGCGACGTAGGAGCGTCTGACTCGCTTGCCGCCGGCGCTATCGCATGATTGCGTCTCCCCGAATCACATTGGGAGAGGCTAACGCCAAGGGAGAAGACTCAGCTTAGCTACGCTATCCGCTTTTTCGTTCAGAATTCAATTCTGAATTCTGGCTCCTGACTCCTGAATTCTGTTTGTTAAAAGAGGTTGGGGAAATTCCCTATTTTATCTTTATAACTGTGCCAAATAATACCTCATGAGTAGGCTACAGCTTTGTATTTTATGACAACTTATTACTGAAATCGAGAAAAGATAATTACACTAACCTGTTCCAGTCAATTGTTGTTAAGTAGATAACTCTTCTAGCCCAATCCATTCAGTAATAGATTGCCATTGGCTTGCGTAAACAGTAGTACTCCTACGTTTTTGCTTTTGAGGTTTTCTAGGTAGTTTTCCCATCACAGCATCGGCGAATGAACTAGATTCATTCCAATTATAAATAGGCATTTCCTGCCAGCAGTGGCGACAAAACCAGTAAGTCTCTGCACCACGTATATGTTCTAAAAGTAAACTTGAGCAGCAAGGACAGTAATTCAT
Source organism: Nostoc sp. (assembly GCF_036917155.1). Lineage (GTDB taxonomy): Bacteria > Cyanobacteriota > Cyanobacteriia > Cyanobacteriales > Nostocaceae > Nostoc. Next base: position 50,429 of record NZ_JBALDZ010000216.1, read on the forward strand.
ATTTTTCTCAAATCCTGTTAATAAAAGTGTTATTGCAAATTAGGGCAGCCAGTTGAGAAGCCCGTAAATAATTTAAAACAGTCTGTCTATATTTTGACTATAGTCTTTAAATATGAGGAACTTGTGAGTAAAGTTAGAATACTTAATAAATTAGCAAAATTTATACATATTTCTTAAGTAATGCTCTCAGACTTATTTAGCTGTAAATGTGGGACTTAGGAGCAGTCCGCACCCTAAATACAATGTTCTGGTCTATAGCTCCAATATCCAGTTATTACTCCCAGCAGTATGAGCAATAATACTAACCATAATTCATGTCTTCGTCCCCGAATTTACCTATAGTCTGGGACTTACTGCAATTGTTCGACGAGATTCATACTTGTTAGTTATCCATTTTTTTCACCCTCTACAAATCATTATTATTTTTCTCTCGTTGGAAACCACCCTACTTCCCGACGCGGGAAGGGGAGACGGCGTAGCCAGGGGGTAAATATATTGCAGCTTCACAAAGAAACGGTATTAATATATAGTAATGTTGTAAATTAGATAATTTTTTACTTAAATACTTAGGAAAAATAATTAATTTTTCATCAAGATTTTTCTTCCTTAAATAAAATATTTATTAAAAATTTATTCTTCCAACACTGATTAAGAGTTTATATGCGTGAATTGATGAACATGAAAGCCCCAGTTGGCATAATATTGTGCCAACTGAGCTTGTCATCGTTGGAAGAAGAATTAAGTATGCTATTGCAGGTATTAGGTGTAAAAGATCATTTCACATTTCTCATAAATCTTCCAAATAAATAATAGTGTTTCGATATTAGAGGAGTTTGATAGTGGCTAAGACTAGTCTGAATCCAGAGCAACAGGTTACTACTTCAGCACAAGGCGCAGTTGACATCAGACAACTATCTACTATTTTGCTTCGCCGACGCTTTCTGATCTTGGGGGTTTCCTGTGTAGTTATGTCAGCGGCTAGTCTTTTGGCTATCATTGCCAAACCTACTTACCAGAGCAATATGCAGATATTGGTGAATTCCAATTTATCTGAAGGGGCACAGGCAAATAATATCCCAGTAGAGGAAGATACTCAGGTTAATGATTCCAATTCTCAAGTTGTTGATTCGACTACTCAGATGAAACTCATGCTGAGTTCTAAGCTGCTTCAGAAAGCCGTCGATTTACTTCACTCTGATTATCCTAATATTACCTTACAAGATATCAATGGTCAAAAAAAACATATCATAAAATCACCTCTAGAAGTAACTCCAGAAGAGGGAGGGATAGGGGCTAACAAAGTTTTTAATCAAGTATTTAAAGTTTCTTTCAATGATAACGATCCAGTTAAAGCACAAAGAGTACTTCAAGCTATACAAAAAGTCTATCAAGACTATAATAAACAGCAACAAAAAGAACGTCTCAATCAGGGATTAGCTTTTGTAAATGCTCGCCTACCTGAGGTAAAAAAAGAGGTAAGTAAAGCTGATAAAAATTTGGAACAGTTTCGCAAGAAACATAAATTACTTGATCCTGAAATCCAAAGTAAAATCCTGCTAGAATCTCTAGCTGATATTCAACAACAGCTACAAACCACTCGTGCCAACCTTCAAGATGTAAATGCTCGCTACGACAATCTAGAGCAACAAATAGCATCTTCATCCCAGCAGAATACACTAATTTCTTCTCGTTTAAATCAGTCAAGCCGTTACCAAACACTATTGAGTGAAATTCAAAAAACTGAATTAACCTTAGCTAAGGAAAGGCTCCGCTATACAGACGATTATCCGTCGGTACAAAAGCTAAAGCAGCAACGGCAAAGTCAGCTGTCGCTATTACGAGAAGAAGTGAAAGCTATTACTACTAGCAGTAAGGGAGAACCGTTCTTAAAAGGGCAACTTTTAGGGGTTGATCCAAGGCTAGTAGATGAGTTTATTCTGGTACAGACAACTGTTTTAGGACTAACTGCTAATGAAAAAAATTTAGCCGATTCAGAACAGCGGCTTCGATCTGAGCTAAATAAATACCCAAGCATAATAGCAGAGTATAATCGTCTGCTACCAAAGGTAGAAACTAGCCACAAAACCCTTGAACAACTTCTCCAAGCACAACAGTCTTTGGGACTTAAAATTGCTCAGGAAGGATATAGCTGGCAAGTTTTGGCAGAACCTTCTTCGGGTATTTATATGGGGAACAACAGATTATTCCTTTTGGTTGGGGGAGCGGTAATTGGGCCAATTTTAGGTATTTTAGCAGCCCTAATTTTGGAAAAGTTTAATGATGCTATTTATTGTGCGGGAGATTTAAAGAAACTGACGAACCTACGTGTATTGGGGTCAGTACCAAAGCTACCATCCTATGGTGTCAAAAAGCGGCGGCTGGGACTATCTTGGAATGGGCGGCGAAGTTCAGAGTCTTCTGCAATAGAAGCTACTACTAAATTGCCCGTCCATGAAACCCTGGACATGATCTACCAAAATATTCAAATATTAAAATATCCCTTACCTTTCAAGTCGCTGATGTTTACTTCAGCACTACCAGGGGAAGGGAAGACAACCTTAGTCTTAGGGCTTGTGGCTAGCGCTATACGGATGCATCGACGGGTATTAGTTATTGATGCTAATTTGCAGAATCCTAGCCTACATAAAATCTTGGAACTATCCAATGACTGGGGATTATCTCTGTTGTTAGTTGATGAGACAACCACTGATTTTCAAGATTATATCCAGCCCATTCACCCCTCCATTGATATTTTGACTGCTGGGCCGGCACCGGAAGACACAGTGAAGTTGCTCAGTTCTCAACGGATGAAAGAACTAATAGAGTTATTTGAGCAAAATTATGACTTAGTACTGATAGACGCTCCACCTATTTTAGGGACAGTTGATGCCAGAATTGTGGCATCTTTTTGCAATGGGATTGTCATGGTAGAGCGCATGGGGAAAGTGACTCGAGATGAACTGACTCAAGCAACAGAAATTTTAAGTAAGTTGAATTTAATTGGAATTATCGCTAATGAAGTGAGCAATTCTCAAAAGGTATTGGCATCTTAGGCTGGTAGGGGCAGTGGGCATTGGGCATTGGAAAGAGGTAGAGAAGAACTATTCTTCTCCTGCCTTCTTCACCTGATTTCTACCTTATAGCTAAAGCAAAATGCATAATTAGTAGGAGGTGGCAACTTCCGGCGTTGGAAAAGTGTCCCATCTTAAAGTAGTAGACACCATAATCCAGAGCGTCAATTAGATACTAGTGTGATTAGATGATCAATATGAAATTCCAACTTTACTTAGGCTCTTTATTTTCCCAGATTAAAGTACGTCATTGGTGGGTAAGTATCCTTTTGTGGATAGCTTTGGTTGCCCCAGCTCAAGCGTCTGTAATCTTGCGTGTGGCAATTGAAAGGGGTGTTAATCAGGTAAAAGTGGGTAGTTCCACCACTGGGATTGTGAAGGATAGTACTGGCCGGACTCTTGGACAGTTGCCAGCGATGAGTGCATATTATGCCCAAGCTGTTCCTGGCGGAGTGGCTTTAGATAAGTGGCAGTCTGGTTTATTTTGGATTGAGCCAACTGGTAAAGGATTTGTTTATATTGGCGATCGCTGGTATCGGGGCAGAACTTTGGTTGTTCCCACAGACAAAGGCTTAACGGCTGTTAATTGGGTTGATGACCAAGAATATCTCTACAGCGTTCTCGGTGGCGAAATGGATGCTAGCTGGCCGCAAGAAGCGCTGAAAGCCCAGGCGATCGCAGCCCGCACCTATGCCCTCTACGAACGAGAAAAACAACGGAATAATCCCGTTTACGATTTAGGCAATACCCCCGATCGCTGGCAAATTTATAAAGGTGTGATCAGTGAAGCTCCTTCTACTTACGCCGCAGTGGATTCCACACTAGGGCAAGTACTAACTTACAAAAATCGGATTATTCTCTCAGTCTTCCACGCTTGTTCTGGGGGACACACCGAAAACGTGGAAGATGTTTGGGGAAGCAATGAGCCTTACCTACGTGCTGTTGAAGACTACGATCAAAATATCAGCGAGTGTAATTGGGTGAAAACCTTCTCAACCAGTGAAATTAGCGCTAAATTTCCTGAGGTAGGCAGTGTGACGGCGATGATTCCAGAGACATACTCACCTTTCCACAGTGTTAAAGTTTTAAAAATTGTCGGCAACAAGGGCACAAAAGTGCTACAGGGCGAGGAAGTGCGAACAGCCCTCAAGTTAAAAAGTACCCGCTTTACTGTCACCAAGGGAGGCGATGGTAGTTTTGTACTACAAGGGCTTGGCTACGGTCATGCTTTAGGTATGAGCCAATGGGGGGCGTACAATCTGGCTCGGCAAGGAGTGAACCATCTGCAAATTTTGGGACATTATTATCAAGGTGTAGCCCTGACACCAATTCAGGCGAAGTAAGGAGAAAGTTAGGAGTTAGGAGTTAGAAGTTAGGAGTTTAATCAATACGGTTCGGTTAAGGCAAGAGACGCGATAAATCGCCGTCTCTACAATAGACATCTCCGAAAAACAATGTAGAGACGTAGCACTGCTACGTCTCTACAAGGGTTATGGGTAAAGCATATTTAATTTCTGGAGATGTCTAATAATCAGGCTTGTCATCAAAAAACCTTATCCGAACCGTATTGGGAGTTTAATTATTCACTCCTTACTCTCAACTCTTCACCCTATTCTCCACTCCCTCTTTCCAAGCGTTTCTGCCATTCAGCGTCAATTTGCGCAGAACGCTCAACCTCTTGGTCGAGTAAATCAGTTTCGCTAGTGTACACTAAATCTTCCTTGCCAATGACTTTTTCTGCGGCAAATTGTTGGGCATAGTTGATTTTTTGTTGCAAAGGTGCATCAGGACTTGTCAATATCCTGGCTCTGGAAAGGCGATCGCGGTTGCGATCGCCTATTTTGCCATTACGCCATCTAATCCAGAAATAACGCAATAGCGGTATGCCTAAAAAACCTGCTCCGTAAGCCAATAGCAGCCAATAAATTCCTTGCACAAAAGCTACCAGTCCACCTAATTTGGCGGCAACAATGCCACCTTTCAACAAACTTCCCAGTACTAAGGCAAGAACAAAATTTAGTACACCCAATCCAGCACTCAGCATAATTTGCCCAGAACTTGCGGCACTAAAACGCCAGGGAAATTCCTCTAAGTGATCTGATATTGCATAACGACGCTTTTTAACTGCACTCACCTGCAACTCTGGAAAGTAATAAACAATTTGCCCTTCTGGACTTACGCCCGGTTGCCCATTAAATCGCGTTAGAACGGGCAACATATAATCTTCGTACTCTCTTGTGTATCCCTCGCCAATATCATCTAAATATGGGGCAATTTGTTCTGCTACCACTGCACCACGATTAATCTGAATCACCGTAGCAATTTCTTGCCAGCGACGTTCTTCTAAGTTGGCATTAGGATTACCATCACCAAACAAAAACGAAAATATAGCTTCAAAGAAATTTAGATTGCTTTCTTCTCGGCTTTCACGTCGCCGTTCCTGGTAGTGGGTGTCATAATTTGGGCTAAGATACCAAAATAAATTTGGAAAGAAAAAGAACCCCCCACCACCAGAATTACTGCCCCGATTGTTGCCGTTACGGTCTGAATTAGCAGCAGTAATGATAATGAAGATGGTAATAGTTATCAGAACGATGGAAACAGTTAAGAAAATTCCAAAAGAAATGCGAATCAGGTAAAACAGAACACTCCAGACCTTTTTCCACCATTCTTGCAATCGTAACCGGAAGTATTTATTACGTAAAATTGCTCGAAAATTTCGTGGAAAAAGGTAAACTATATCACCTGAATCTGCTACCTGCAAATGTCCGCCAGCATCAGATGCCAGGGCTAACAAGCTTTGATTAGCTTCAGCGACATTCAATCCTGCCTGAGTTGCCACATCACCAACGGTGACACGGTAGCCCAGTTGTTCCACAGCCTGCATGATGGTGGGACTGGGAGCCATTGCTCTCCTCTCCTGTTGAAAATTATTCCCTTTTCTTAAGTATAAAGTTTTATTTTGAGGGACTTAGTAAAGGTAAAAATAAAGAAGGAAATCATTTTATATAGGAATCCGATTTGATTACTGAACTTACTTGCGTGGTGCGTGTTCGCGTTGGCGAAGCCTCTCGTAGAGCATCGGTGAGAGGTTAAGATAATCTTACTTTTGTCAATTAGAAATTATGCTTAAAATTTGGAAAGAGCCGAGGTATGAAGTTAACTGTTGTACTGAAATTATGGGTTAAGAATAAATGATGCGTATCAAGATGACGCGTAGGCAAAGCCCAACCTAGGCATCGCCCAATCAAAAATTCTGTTTCTAACCCCGATTTCAGCAATATTTTAAGTACTATTGCTTATTGACAAATTGTATCTGACCTTAACCTCTCACAAATGCTCGTAGAGAAGCCTCTCGCAGAGAAGCGCAGCGCAAGCGCGATAGGGAGGGAAGAGGGAACAGGGAATAGGGAAGAAATGAATAGATATTTGCTGAGTTTTTTCAAAAATCAAGTGCGAGTCCTATATAAATTACATGAATTTGGCAAACCGATACTAAAGTCGATGAGCCAGCAAATAACCTGAGAGGTTGTTTGAAAAGTCTAATTTATTACTAGCCCTGGCGAATATAATGACACTGTTGGTCAAACTCATCAAGAGTTGACCAACAGTGTCATTATATTCGCCAAAACTTTTCAAACATCCTCTGAGACGCAACATGTTATAATTGTTTGCCTCAGCTTGGTTAACCAGCAAACTTTCTGCTCAAATATGGTTCAATATACTCTCGCGCAAAGCCCAGAAATTATCCTTACTGTTTCTGGAAAAGATTCAGCCAAAGCCCGTGATAAGGCAATGGATCAACTGATGGAACTGATGGATGCAGGTAAGCTACCCACAGAACTGGAAGAAGGATTTGGCCCTCAACAATTGATTGAGGTTAAGGAGTCGACTATTGATACTGCTAGTGGTGAGGATACCATTACACAAGCTGTCCAGGTTTTGAGTAACCTAGCCACGCTCAAGTTGAAAGTTCAGGAGTCACGAGCTGAAGCGTTGGAAATTCGCAAAGCTGTTGATATTCTGTTCAGCGATGAGTTAGTGACTGAAGAGGAAATTACTCGACTCAAGGAAGGTTTTAAAGTTCTCAAAAATTTTGCTCAAGCTAATGTGCGTTACCAGGAAGCGCGATCTAAAGCAGAACTAGCTCGGCAGACTCTAGATCAAGCTCTCAAATCTCCTGACAAATAACTTTTACAGAACTAGATGCCTTGAGACTCATCTTAAAAATTCAATAAGCTCTAAAAGACAGACTGTGAAGCCTGTCTTTTAGAATTACTGGGGCGCTAGGATTCGAACCTAGGGATGGCGGGACCAAAACCCGCTGCCTTACCACTTGGCTACGCCCCAACAACATTACTCTAGTTAATATAGCAGTAACTCCTGGGTTAATGTCAAGTACTTTAATAGTTGATTTCAGATAATGGGTTTTTATGGCAGGATATTAACTGGTCAGAATCCTTACACATAGGACTGTTTCATCACTTTGGAGTGTTCCAAAAAATAAATGATCCAAAACCCGTCATTGCTTCGCTCTCTACGAGACGCTACGCGAACGCAATACCCGGATTTCTCACCACATCTCTCAAAACCTTGTGCAGGGGAGCAGGGGAGCAGGGGAGCAGGGGAGAGATTTGTACAAGTTCTTTCCCCTCTGCCCCTCTGCATTTCAAGCTTGTGAGAAATGCGGGAATGACAATTGGGCATTTTTTTGCTTGGAGTACTCTTGGTTGAACGATTAAATTTTTATTCCAAATATCGTGAAATTGTAGTAACATAGCACGGGCATTAACTATCTTCAGCTACATCTGATTGTTAGCGTCGTTAAATTTACCATTGATGAGAATATACCGTGAGCCTAACTCTTTATTTCCTCCGTCACGGACAGACCGAATGCAGTCGCAATAATTCCTTTTGCGGTTCCATAGACTCAGAACTTACCCCAGAAGGCTTGGAGATGGCAAAGGCTTTTGCATCTGCATATAGTTCTATGGATTGGACAGCAATATTTTGTAGTCCAATGCGGCGAACTGTATTGACCGCAAAACCCTTATCTGAAGCAATCGTGATAGAACCACAATTTAGGGATGGTTTGAAGGAAATCAACTATGGCAAGTGGGAAGGAAAAACCCCAGAAGTAATTAGCCATGAATATCACGATGATTATATTCGTTGGTCAGCAGATCCGGCTTGGAATGGGCCAACTGGTGGAGAAATGGCGGTGACAATTGCTTCTCGCGCCATACAGGTAATTGAAGAAATCAAGCGTCTTTACAGCAGTGGCAATGTGTTAGTGGTTTCTCACAAGGCAACTATCAGAATTATTTTGTCTAGTTTACTAGGGATTGATGTAGGACGCTTCCGTTTTCGTTTGGGATGCCCTGTTGCTTCGGTCAGTATTGTAGAATTTACCTCACATGGGCCGGTGTTAAAGGTTTTGGCAGACCGTAGTCATTTGGATGAGCGTTTGCGAAATTTACCGGGGACATGAGGGGAAGGAAGAGTTAGGAGTTAGGAGTTAGGAGTTAGGAGTTTGGAGTTTGGAGTTTGGAGTTTGGAGTTTGGAGTTTGGAGTTTGGAGTTATTATTTTTCCCTTACTCCCTCTCACTCGCTGGCTCAGTATATTTACAGAAAATATTTATTCTAATTTTAAAAATATATAACACGCTAATTATAGCGATCGCTCTGGAAATACTTTAGATAAATCCAGAACTAAATCAGGACAATATGGCAAATTAACTGACTCATTAGGCAGAAAAATCAACTTACGACGATATCCAAATTTACCTTGTAAATCTTTATAAGGTTCGCTGTAAGATTCTAGGTAGTTATCTACTAAATTAAATATCCAATAGTCGGAAATACTAGCTTCTGCATAAACAGATAATTTTATATCTTGGTCATATTTCAAAGTGGAATTAGAAATTTCAATTACCAACAATACATCAGATGGGCTAGGATGAGCTTCTAAATAGTCATCAGGACGATTTCGCACAATGACTAGATCGGGTTCTGGTTCGCTATCATCAGGTATAATGATTGGTTCTTGTCCTCGAAGAATCGCCTCTTCTAGAACCAGCTTGAATAATTCACGATATAAGCGGGTGCTACAAACAGAGTGCGGTGTACCTTTTGCTGCCATCTGGATTATTTCACCCTTAATTAACTCAACTCGGTCATTCTCCTTAAAGAAGCCGAGTTCAGTTAGACGGTGATATTCAGCTATAGTAAAGCGTTTAGCAGTAGTAAGGCTCATAACAACTACGAGAATGCAGAGTTATTTTTATCTTAATATAGCTTTGATGTTCTTATTGAGTTGAAATCTTGATGTTGGAATAATTATCATTACTAATGATTGAGTACGCCCTAATGATGACCGACAGCGTTATACACTGCCATAAGTTTCCACAAACTGTTTTCCACAGTCCTTACAGAGATAGCACTGCTTGCCTCTGCGATACCCATTTTTAGATAATCGCTGTGATTGACAATGTAAGCATTTCATTACTTTCATTACATTTTCCAACACATGATCTCCAACATAGGGTTCTAAATATGAAACGAGAAAATCTTCAATAGCTTGAGTCAGTCGTTGCCGATGTTCTTGATCTGGGTTGCGAAGTGCCGATAACATGACAGCATTGCTGCTGTGAACACAAACTTCTGCCAGCAAGCTGCACTGTGCTTCACTTAATTTTGAGTTTCGCAGTTTCAAGATATTTGCCGTAAAGTTAATTGCTTCTTGGGTCATGCTTTCATCAATGGACTGGAAAATTTCGCGTGCCATGAAAAACTGCACAAATACCACCCGTGAAACTGGCTGCTCAAATATTTGTGCTACAGAGTTAACAAGAGCATGAATCATTTGACGCAGTGGTAACTGGACAATTTCTGGTGTGTTCACCTGCGCCCACATCTGCTTTACCCGCTCAACATGGCGTAACTCCATCGCTTGAAAAATAGCGGCTTTATCAGGAAAAAACTGATACAAAGAACCGATTGCTGTTCCTGCTTTTGCTGCAATTAAATGGGTAGTTGCAGCTTCATAACCCACTCGATCAAACACTGCTGCTGCCGCATCCAAGATTTTTTCAACTCGTTGTTTTCCTCGTTGTTGTTTGGGTTGACGACGTAAACTGCTTGACGAATGTGAATCTTCTGTCATATCTTAAAAAGATGACGGATTTTTCACAATTTTATAACTAACGGAGAAGATCATGGAATCTATGCTTCCTGGTGCGCCCTGGCTGTTGCTCCACAAGTCGATGTTGGCAGTTAACCAACCTCGAAAAATTTCCTTGTATGGTGATGACTATGTGATGTGGAAAGATTCTACCGAAGCTATATATGCTTTGCCCAATGCCTGTCCACACATGGGAGCAATGTTGTCCGAAGGCTGGTGCGAAACAGAAGGTGATGGTAGGAGTGCTGTAGTCTGCCCGTTTCATGCCTTGAAATTTGATGGGTCAGGCTGCACTGTTTTACCTGGAACGAACAAGAAAACATTGCCACAACTCAAATCATTAGAGCTAATAATTCAAGGCGATTTTATTTGGTCTTATGGTGGATATGATCCGAAAATACCTATTCCCACAGTACTAAATGAGATTGTCAAAACATACTACTTTATTGGACATATAGCAGATAGAACTATAGATACTTCAATGCTGACGATGCTGCTGAATATGCACGACTACAATCATCAAAACGGTACTCACCGAGAATTGTTTCGGATTACCGATGTAGAATTTCATCAATTTATTGATAACGGACATAATTCCCATGCGTTTTACGATTTGCCTACAGCACCTTACAGCTTGCTAGAAAAGCTCAAAAAGCCTGATTTACTATTACTGCCCAAGAATATTCAAGCGCATCTAGAAAATCACTTTCCATCTCTGATAATTTTTCATGGAGAAACGCCATTGGGTAAAGCTGCACAGTGCCATATATTTGTGCCAGAAGCCGCTAATCGTACACGGACTTATATTTTATTATTTGGTCAAGCCAAGCATCCTGTATTCAAGATATTTGGTAGTCAATATCTCAAGTTTGGGGAGGTTGTAGTGAATCAAGACGCAGATATATTAGGGAAAATTTATCCAAATACGCCTCAAAAAATTAAACTCAATAATGAAGTAGGCATGGATTGGGTGCGACGTAATTTTGAAAACTTCCCAAATATTGTGGAACCTAATTTTTCCAAGCAATCTTAACTTAAATGACTTTCTAGCAAAGATGCGATCGCTTCAGGATGAATATTCTTGTATTTCTTTTTACCAAGCTGTAAAACACAATTGGGAGCGCTGCTACAGCATTTTTGGCAACTGGTATGTTCAATGGTAACTTTGTCTAATAAACCGCGATCGCACAAAGTTTTTTCTAATTCTGATAATAAACCTTTACCACCACGTTTCAGGCAACCGCCCTTTTGACATACCATAATCCTCGCTTTCGTTTGAGGTTGTAAATCTTGCTTTGGACAGCTACTAATTGGTGTCACTCGATAGGCTTTAATTTTAATTTTACTTGTGCGCGAATCTATCTTACTATGACCACAAATACGAATTTGCTGACCAGGAACTAAGGATGAACTTAGTAAACGGCGTAATTCTTTAGGCAATTTAATTTCCACATTTCCAGATGGAACTGCCAATTGCAAGTATTTATATTTCCCTGGCTCACCACCAACAAAACCTAGTAACTGTCCTTCAAGGTTCAATTCTGATAACGTCACGTCGCTTCGCTCCGAATTCAAAATTCAAAATTAACAGGAGTTAGGAGTTATGATTACTAACTCCTAACTCTTAACTCCTAACTCTTAACTCCTAACTCCTAACTCCTAACTCCTAACTCCTAACTCTTAACTCTTAACTCCTAACTCTTAACTCCTAACTCCTAACTCCTAACTCCTAACTCCTAATTCCTAACTGTTTTTAAGTGAGGCGTTTAGCTTCTACAGTTTGAGGTAAATTTGCTGTATCTGGCAAATCACGAAATTCTAATTCCCAACCATTTGCTAGGGTGAGAATCTTGCCATCAGTTCCATCGGTTTGTTTGACGACTTCTTCTTCCAGGTCTTTTTTAGCAACGTAGACTACTAAAGTACCGGCATCATTTATGCGTAGCATTACTTTCATGAGATTCCTCAACAGATTCTAGTTCTTTTTTCTTACAGCCGACGACGAACCCTGTTTCTAAGAAATGCACAGCATATATATAGGATGTCTGCAAATATGTACCTATACTCGCTATGTAACCGATATCTCCCTTGTTTACTAAAACTTGGCCAACTTCCTTACCAGGAAAGGTACCATCGTTTTTCAGCAGTTTACGAACTCTTACTTTTTCACCAATTTCAAAAGCAGGTGGCAAGTTTAGTTCTAATTCATCGCGTTGCATGAGAGTACCTCTGTTCTCTGACCAAATTCAATAGTTCTTCTGTCGTCAAACTGCGTTTTTTCTGTACCGATTGATGGCGCACTGCGTCTAAAACAGATTGGGTTTCTTGGGAGTTCAAGAAAATTCCATGCTGCTCTAGCAAGTTTGAAACCAAATGCCGTCCAGAATGTTTTCCTACTACTAAACGCCGTTCCCAACCCACCTCTTCAGGAGCAAATGGTTCGTAGGTGATGGGGTTTTGCAATACCCCGTGAGCATGGATGCCAGATTCGTGAGCAAAGGTATTTTCGCCAACGATCGCTTTCCAGGGTGGTACACTAGCACCTGATGCGGCTGCAACTAGTTGAGACAGTTCCAGCAAACTGGGTGTATCAATACCCAAATCAACGCCATAGATGCGTTTAATTGCCATAACAACTTCTTCTAATGCTGCATTTCCCGCCCTTTCACCTAATCCGTTGACTGTGGTATTCACTGATGAGGCTCCGGCTTTGATACCCGCAAGGGCGTTGGCAGTTGCCAGACCAAAATCATTATGCGTGTGGATTTCTAGGGGAATCGTCAACGCTGAAACCAGTCTTTGGACTTTGGTATAGGTGCTGAAGGGGTCGAGAACTCCTACAGTGTCACAAAAACGGAAGCGGGATGCACCCCACTCTTGGGCATAAAGTGCTACATCTAAGAGGAAGTTTTCATCAGCCCTGGAAGAATCTTCTCCGCCAACTGCTACCCAAAGACCTTGATCGAGGGCGAAGCTGATTGAGTCTTTGAGTTTCTGTAAACTTACTCGCCACTGACCATGAAATTTAGTGGCAATGTGGATACCAGAGACGGGAATGGCAATATGCACCCGGTTCAGACCGCAGGCGATGGAAGCCTTGATATCTGAGATGACAGCGCGGTTCCAGCCCAAGAGTTTTGCTTGTAAACCCAAATTAGAAATTGCGGCGATCGCACGTGTTTCTTCGTCACCCATTGCCGGTATACCGACTTCTAATTCTGGGATACCAATAGCATCGAGAAATTTAGCGATCGCGACTTTTTCTTGTAGGGTAAAGGCAACACCGGCTGCTTGTTCACCATCACGTAGTGTAGTGTCATTAATGATGATTTGATTCATTGCAAATATCCCTCTCTTGGAAGTATTCTTAATATCCTTTCTCTCTACAACCCCTCGTGATGGTAAATGCTAAAAATATCACAATTCATAATGTAGGATACATGATCCTTAATTATTGACCTATTAGCAGCATCACATCTGTATGGCAGGGAACTAAAACAATGTATAATTTACTAATCGTTTTTACCGATGTCAGTTGAAACATCTTTGAGTAGCAATGAACTAATATAGCTATTAGCAAATCCTGAACAAAGTAATACACAGAATCCAGCAATTAAGGATGTAATCATCTTCGTAACCTCATTTTTTGTAGTGCATTTGGGTGTAATTTAGGCAGGTAATGGTACTCAAAGCTAAAGGGTGCAAATTAGCTAACTGTGGTCTGCTAGCCAATCAAAAATCTTTCCTAGCTGCTCCAAGTCAACTAAACCATACTGCCAGAGGAGCATCGGTAGTGGGCCATTTTCTAATTCACGGTGTCGCAGAGCTACAGCAATATCAGCATTTGAAAGTTCAAGTTCATTGTGCAAAAAATTGAGGAGTTTTATATCTCTGTTCCGAGTCGCCATAATCGAACTTTCAATTTCTTAATTTGGGAAAAACTTAAAAATCAGAAACTCCAATTTTTATTTGGGAATTTCGTCTTTTTAATTGTTGCTATATGTCAGGGAAATTTCAGATTTAGCAGACTCAATAAAATCTAACATCCATTTGTTCCATCTCAGTCTGCAACAAATTCTGCTAGCGTACAGTAGCTTCAAACTCTAAACCTATTTGAGCTTTGTGCATCTATGAACAAAAAGGATAAAGTACAGTCTTTACGTCATGAATTCAAGATTAATAGTCTCTGAATTAGGTCTGACGAAAAAACTCAAGATTCATTACTGTAAAGCCAGCAACGCTCTAGCCACTCTAATAATTCGTGACGGGAAGCAAGAAATTGCATAACTGTACTACGAATTAGAATGACTTCGAGCAAATTGTTCACTTGCACTCGCAAAGAACCATCAGGGGGACAGTAGCTCTTAATTTTTAACTCTTGCAGTCGGTGATAGATTCGCCAGCGATCGCTCAAAGGAATTTGCAAAACTTGATCGCCTAAAGGGTCGGAATTAATTTGCGAGGCGTTTGATTTTCTCATATTGAGGTGGGGTAGATGAGGCAGATGAGGCAGATGGGGTAGATGAGGTAGATGAGGCAGATGAGGCAGATGAGGCAGATGAGGCAGATGAGGCAGATGAGGCAGATGAGGCAGATGAGGCAGATGAGGGAGAATAATTACTAACTCCTAACTCCTAACTCCTAACTCCTAACTCCTAACTCCTAACTCCTAACTCCTAACTCTTAACTCCTAACTCCTAACTCCTAACTCCTAACTCCTAACTCCTAACTCTTAACTCTTAACTCCTAACTCCTAACTCCTAACTCTTGTATTAAAGTTTGCAGTTGTTTTTCGAGTTCTTCAATCCGTGAGAGCAAAGAACGCATCACGTCTGCTTCTACATCGGGTAGCTTTCCATGTTCTAAAGGAGAAAGGCTGGCGCTATCGTTCCGAGAAATAATTCGGCCCGGAACTCCCACCACAGTGCGATCGCTGGGGACATTCTGCAAGACAACGGAACCTGCGCCAATACGGACGCGATCGCCAATTTGCAGATTACCCAAAACTTTCGCACCCGCCCCAATCACTGCATTTTTGCCGACTGTGGGGTGACGCTTACCAGTTTCTTTACCAGTTCCGCCAAGGGTAACGCCCTGATAAATCAGTGTGTAGTCACCCACGATCGCAGTTTCGCCAATGACAACTCCCATTCCGTGGTCAATAAACACGCCCTGACCAATCTCTGCACCTGGGTGAATTTCAATACCTGTCAAAGATCGCCCCAAGTGAGAAATTAAGCGGGGGATAAAACTCACACCTCGACAATGTAACCAGTGAGCAAGACGATGCAAACATAGTGCGTGCAATCCAGGATAGCAAAATACCACCTCTAGCCAATTACGCGCTGCTGGATCGCGCTCAAAAATAATGCGAAAATCACTCAATAATGGCTCAAAAAAACCGCCAGAGAGGAAATTTTTCAGCATAGATGTATGGGCGGAATCCTGCGTTTTGGTTGTCTGGCAATCGCTAATACTGTCTAAAGACTGTTGCATCGGTAATGTTTATCTGGTAGAAAGAACCATCTGCTATTTTTATGCTTATATCAGGTGATATCCAACTCGATAGGAAACCCAATGCTGATTGGATTTATTGGATTGATTAAGGTTGTACTCAAACGCCAAAACCACGACCCCAGATAAATTTTAAATTTGTCTTGGGGTCGGGGTGCTAGTATTTAATGATGGGGGTACTAGTATTTTTGAGGCAGGGGTTAAGAATTTCTGTACTCGCTACAAGAAACTTTACCTATAAGCCTTTGCAAACATTTCATCAAGATATTTTGCAATATATTAAGCTGTACTCAGATGCACTCAAACATCAGTTAGATGACGCTAGAAATCAATATTCTGTATCTCCTATTACTATTATTATCTTATTATTTGGATAGGCGAAAGACAGGTTTCTTTATTTTCTCTTAGGATTTGCTGTCTGTATGTATGTATACGTTTCAAAATATAGTTATCGCTCATAGTGACTACTTTATTATATAGATGTGTGGAAGGAAAGCATTTCAATGAGTGCAAATATAGGAATCTGATTTGATTACTGAATCACTCAAGTAAAACAACAGGGTTTTTCCTTGTGCAGCAAATTATAGAATGGACAAATGTACCTACCAAATTGGCAAAGTGTGCCAAATCCTTTCTGAGGACAATCCGAAACTATGGGCTAAGAACTAACTTTAGCTACTTTTATTATTTTTTCAATTATTCTAAATAAACAACAACCTACATCAGAATGCTGTTACATTCTTGTTAAGAATAGTTACAGCTTCTTCACACAAGGGAATATTGGAGTGATGAGTGCCGTGTGCTAGCAAATCTTGGGCGAAGATTAGCTGTTCCAGGAAAAGAATATGGGGATGAAATACCGCCCTCAGCAATTTTGGCAATTTGGCACCTTATGACTTCGAGTTGCAGTTTCAATGGAGATATCAACACAACGGGACAGTGAAGAAGTTGTACGAGGGATAGGGCAAAACTTCCCGCTTCTGATGTCCCAGCTATGCCAGTTGTCAAATGAGTGCTGTAGAATAGCTCTACATAATTAATACAGCGCTCAAGAGAGTTGAGTTCCCGCTCTGCAATTGGCTAGAAATCAACAAAACCAAATATAGCCCAGATGGCAAAACCCTTGCCAGTGGTAGTCTATAAGGACGTTTAGAAGCAAAATTAGAAGCTGTACCTAAACTTTTAGCACTAGGTTTAACTGTAGAATAGATAGCGCAGGCGTTGGATTTAGATGTTGCACAAGTCCAGCAAGTAGAACAGCAAAGGCGATAACTTCGTTAAGCTCCGCTAACGCCGGAATAATTGCCGCGATCGCACATTAATCTTGATTATCTGGATCTATGGCATCTCACTTCTATGATAGAAACAAGCCACTAATGTAGGTTTAACTTATGTCTTCCCCTGTCCTGGAAAACCCTACGACTGCTGAGACTTCCTATGTGCTTCTGTACAATGTCAGTTGGGAACAATTAGAACAGCTTGATGTCACCCTTGCAGGGACAAGCGCACGACTAACTTATTTAGATGGTATTCTCGAAATTATGTCCCCACTTTCTGACGACCACGAGGACAGTAAAAAAACTCTGGCGATGTTGCTGGAAGTCTATATGCGGACGAAAAAGATCCGGTTTTATGGACGGGGAAGTGCAACCATCGGTAAAAAGTCAGACAAAACGCGACGGGAACCGGATGAGTCTTATAATTTAGGGGCAAAAAAACCTATTCCCGATTTAATTTTGGAAATAACTGTCACCAGTGGCGGAATTAATAAGCTAGAAATTTATCGGCGGTTGCGAGTACCTGAAGTTTGGTTTTGGGAAGATGGTTTGTTATCAGTTTATTGTTTGCAAGGTGACAGCTATATAAAAGTCTCTAGAAGTACTTTATTGCCTGATTTGGATTTGGATTTATTAGCACAATATGCGAGAATGTCTGACCAATATGATGCTGTGACTGAATATAGTCAGATAATAACTGAAGTAACCTAAACTAAAATTATTTACGTCTAAATCTGATAAAAATTATGGTTAATACCTATGATGAAATTTTCGATGCTGCATTGTCTTTACCTCTCGGTTTAAGAGCAATGCTTGCTGAAATTTATTTAAAAGTCTGGATGCAGAAAACCAGGCAGAAATAGATGCTATTTGGGCAGAAGAAGCAGAAAAAAGGTTTCAAGCTGTTGGACAAGGCGAAGTCAATTTAATTCCTGGCGAACAGGTATTGCGAGAGCTACGTTCTAGGAGTGACTTGACCTACGCTAAAATTAAGACGGTTTAACCAAGGTATGGGTAGGCAATTGAGCAATGGCAACAGAGACAATTACTCTGCAAATTCCAGAAATACTCTATCAGCGTTTAGTCAACACTGCCCACGCGCAACGTCGCCCCATTGAAGAGGTAATAGTTCATGCTTTGCAAGTAGGTAGTCCTCCAGAATGGGATGATGTACCAGAGGAATTTCAAGCTGACCTCGCGGCTTTAGATAAACTAGATGACAATAGTTTGTGGCAAATTGTCCGCAGTCGCAAAACAGCAGAGCAAATGGAGCGATACAACCTTCTGCTGGAGCGTAACTCTAGTGGTAAAATTACAGACGCAGAACAATTGGAACTAATAAAACTGCGTCACGAAGCTGATAGTTTTATGCTTTGTAAAGCCCAAGCTGCTGTCTTACTCCGTTGGCAAGGACATTATATGCCAACTCCTTAAACTGTTGTGTCCAAATACATTCCTGAAATCTTAAAAAATCAAATATCAGCTAGCGATAAAGGACGTTGCTGTGTCAAACTACTAGTCATAACTTCGCTACCAACTGCCATTAGAGTATCATCTACCTGTTCAGTGAGTTGCTGCATTGAGATTAAAAGTTCAGTCAGCGCACTGGCTAATTGATAATCTCGAACCAGTTCTTCAACATCAAAAATGGCTGGAAGAATTTCGCGGTTAGACTGAGCAGCAGTGACGCTATTGCTTACAAAAGCCAGACTTTTATCGCCCATTTTTACTAACTTGCGCCGTTCTTCAGTACTGAGAGTAACTAAAAAGGGTAGCTTTTGTTGGATTTTTTGTAGTGCGGCTTTGATTTATTGAATATCTTGTGGGGAAAGAGAGCCTGTGATGTTTTGATAGGACATTTTATATTTACCTTGGGAACTCTGATCGTGAAGTAGCAATAGTTGCCAAGTATAGAGTTTCCATTGGTAAGAGGAATTGCACACTTTTTTGTAATTTTTAGTTTATGAAGGTGTATAAGCGCAGCATAACGCGCCAAAAATACTTAGTAGCTAAAAGTGAGATATACAACAAGCTGTATATACACATATTTTTTTGTAATTTTGAGTATAGTAGGCTGGAACATCACTGAACTTAACTTAGATTTAGATCCTCGACTTATTGAATAAGTTGGAGATATGAGTTATTATCTGCTCGGTTACGTAACAGTAGTTACAAGTAATGCGAGGAGACAAATATACTTAGGGAAGTATTCTCACAAACTAATATCCTTAAGTAAGTTTTGTTTAGACTCTCGAAAAAATCGGCAAATCGAGAGTTCTTGTGTAATCTACATCACTTCAGGCTAGAAGGAAGTTCAAAATGGGTGTGTTTTTCCTAAATCCAACAAAGATGCTCAGACGCATATTATCTGCATCGCTAGTTAGTTTAATCCCTGCACTTACGGTTTTTTCTACCGCAGCATTTGCCCAACCGCCTGCTGCGTCTGTTAACACCAAGCTGAAAGTGCCTAGTTCAATGAACTATTCGCCTTTCAATATTAATCGTTACTTGAAAGTGCCGCCCAACTTCTCCATCTCTGTTTATGCTCGCATTCCGAGCGCTCGCTTTATCGCAGTTGCTCCCAATGGCGATCTTTTAGTGTCACAGCCTAGCACAGGTAAAGTGTTAATTGTCCGCTCAAATGGCACCAGAGATCCAATTATCTCTAACTTCGTAACGGGTCTACGCAAACCACACGACATTGTGTTTCATAAGATTGACAACACCACATACGTTTATATCTCTGAGACTAATCAAATTAACCGCTTCACCTACAACTATGGAGACCTAATCGCCAGAAATCGCCAAGTTGTCGTAACTGGCTTACCAGATAGCAGCACATCAGAACTCAAAGGTGCTTATGGTCACGAACTGAAAAATATCGCACTTGATGCCAATCACAAACTGTACGTGTCGATTGCCTCTACATGCAATGCTTGTACGCAAGATACTGTCAGCAACCCAAAGCGTGGTGCGATTTACCAGTACAACGCTGATGGAAGCAATAAACGGCTTTTTGCCCAAGGTTTACGTAATGCCGAAGGATTAGCATTCTTACCTAATACCAATGACCTTTGGGTAGTCGTTAATAATCGGGATAACATCGCCTATCCCTTCAACGATGGCAGTGGCAAATACGGTAGGGTTATTCCGTCCTACGTAGACAACCACCCACCAGAGGAGTTTACGAAAGTCCGAGATGGTGGTAACTACGGTTGGCCATTCTGCAACCCCAATCCTGACACATCAAATGGCGTTAACAATATGCCCTTTGACCGCGATTATCAGTTCAATGCTGATGGACATGTTAATTGCGATGCGATGGACAGGATTAGCAAGGGTATCCAAGCCCATTCGGCTCCCTTAGGACTAATATTTTTGCAAAATACCAACTTTCCCAGACTGTACTCAACTGGGGCAGTGGCGGGACTACATGGTTCATGGAATCGGCAGACTAAAACAGGCTACAGAATAGCTTACTTTCCTTGGAACAGTGCGACAAGAACCCCAGGGCAGGAGATAGAATTAGTCAGCGGTTGGCTAGTTCCAGCAACGCAAGAAGTTTGGGGACGACCGGTAGATATGGCAGTAGATCAGCAAGGTAATTTGTTAATTTCAGATGACTACAGCGGCACGATTTACAAGCTTTCCTACAACGTCTCCAATAACGTCCCCAGCACGCCGTCATCACAACAGGTTAAAGTCTACAGAGACCGTAATTTTGCTGGAGTTTCTCAGTCTTTTCCGACAACTCCAGGAATATACAAAGCCAACCAAGGAGACTTAAATATTGTTGGTAATGACACTATTAGCTCATTACGTGTACCAGCAGGGACAGTAGTACGTGTATGCCAAAATGAAACTGGTGGTCTATGCCGTGAGTATAGCGCTGGTGATTATAGCTATGTTGGAAATGACTTGGATAACAAAATATCCTTTATACAGGTCAAGTAGCGCCCAATTTTCTTTGCAAATTTGGGATACCCTTCTGCTCCACCTAAACTGTAGAGACGCAAAATTAGACTGGGCTTTGCCACGCTAACGCGTCTCTACCAAAAAATTTAGGCTTAACTGAACGGTATTGATCCATATCCACCACTAGTTTCACCTGATATTCACTAAGTAAGGGCATACATCTGTATGCCCTTACAACCGACTCATTTATTGCAAAGATATTTGAAAGCAATGTTAAGTTGTAACACAGCATTTTCTTATACAACTTCCAAAAACTTTCCTAGCGTTTTAGGCTTTGGTAGAGTTTCACCATCTGCCAAAGATGATTCAATCAACATCTCTAAAACTTCTTGAGCATTTTTCAGAGCATCTTCATAAGTCTCTCCGTGAGTGCAAGGCTGCATTACATGGGTAAACTCAGGTAGGAAAACTACATAACATTCTGCTTGCTGCGAATAACTCAATTTATCTACTATTTTGCGATTTCTCTGAGGAATAGCTTGTAGTTAAGCGATAATAATTACATTTCCTAATAAAAGCATAGCTATGATCTGCTGCTTAAATCCAGATTGCCACAATCCGCCCAATAGCGATCGCACAATGTTTTGCTTCAACTGCGGTACAGGACTGGTAGTGCTGAGAAACCGCTATCGCCCGATTAAAACATTAGGTGGTGGGGGATTTGGTAAAACTTATTTAGCAGAAGATATAGACAAACTCAATGAGTATTGTGTCATCAAGCAATTTGCACCGCAAGTCCAGGGAACTGCCGCACTAAACAAAGCCACAGAACTATTTGAGCAAGAAGCAAAGCAACTGCAACAATTAGGAAACCATCGCCAAATTCCCACACTATTGGCGTATTTTAACCAAGATAATCGCCTGTATTTGGTGCAGGAGTTTATCGACGGACAGAATTTATTAGATGAATTAAAACAGCAGGGAATTTTCAATCAGCAGAAAGTTAGAGAATTATTGCTCGATTTGTTAGATATTCTCAAAACAGTTCATCAACAGCAAGTCATTCACCGCGATATCAAGCCAGAGAATATTATTCGTCGCAGTGATGGGCAGTTAGTGCTTATTGACTTTGGTGCATCCAAACAATTGACAGCAACAGTGATGACACAAATAGGAACAACTATTGGTTCTTTTGGTTATGCGTCACTGGAACAAATGCAGGGAGGTAAAGCTTACCCGGCGAGTGATTTATATAGTATCGGTGCAACTTGCTTTCACCTGTTGAGTGGAATTCACCCTTGGGAACTTTGGCAACGACAAGGTTATGGTTGGGTTGCTAGTTGGAGACAGTATTTGCAGCAACCAGTGAGTGAGGATTTGGGGCGAATACTGGATAGATTGTTGCAAGAAGAATACCAGCAGCGTTATCAGTCGGCCACGGAAGTTTTACAAGCGTTAAATTCAGAGCGAATACCAGTAACTCAGCCTGTTACACCTCCAGTTACTCCAACACCTCGGCAAAAAAAATATCTTGTTGTTATTCCATTAATTGTATTGATGGGTGGTGGTACTGTTTATTTGCTAAGACCGACAAATCCAGTAACAATAGAACAGAAAAGTAAAAGTGCTGATACTTACTATAATGAAGGATTAGAAAAATACAACAACAAAGATTTTAGCGGTGCAATTGAAGACTACACCCAAGCCATCCAAATTAATCCTAACTATGCAAATGCTTACATGAATCGGGGTTTAGCTCGCTATGATTTAGGAGATAATCAAGCAGCAATTGAAGATTACAACCAAGCCATCCAAATTAATCCCAACGATGCAGCAACTTACATCAACCGGGGTTTAGCTCGCTATGATTTAGGAGATAAACAAGCAGCAATTGAAGATTATAACCAAGCCATCCAAATTAATCCGAAATATGCAAATGTTTACTACAATCGGGGTTTAGCTCGCTATGATTTAGGAGATAATCAAGCAGCAATTGAAGATTACAACCAAGCCATCCAAATTAATTCCAACTATGCAAATGCTTACATCGCGCGCGGTTTAGCTCGCTCTAATTTAGGAGATAATCAAGCAGCAATTGAAGATTATAACCAAGCCATCCAAATTAATCCTAACTATGCAGATGCTTACTACGACCGGGGTTTAGCTCGCTCTAATTTAGGAAATAACCAAACTGCAATAGAAGATTACAACCAAGCCATTAAAATTAATCCCAACTATGCAAATGCTTACTACAACCGGGGTTTAGCTCGCTATAATTTAGGAAATAACCAAACTGCAATAGAAGATTACAACCAAGCCATTAAAATTAATCCCAACTATGCAAATGCTTACTACAACCGGGGTTTAGCTCGCTATAATTTAGGAAATAACCAAACTGCAATAGAAGATTACAACCAAGCCATTAAAATTAATCCCAACTATGCAAATGCTTACTACAATCGGGGTAATTCTCAGTCTAATTTAGGAAATAAGCAAGCAGCAATTGAAGATTTTCGTAAATCTGCCGATTTGTATAAGCAACAAGGAAAAGAAAGTGACTATCAAGATGCTCTAAAACGCATTAAACAACTTGAGTTAGGTTAGCAACTCTGTGCTGAATAAAATCACATTTTAGAGACTTAGAGAGTGAAAAATCCCAGTTACCCTAAATGGCGATGTCTACGACGGGTTGCACCAACGCAATTTTCCCCACTGCCCGCCCAATTTTGTTATAATCATGAGCCGCAGCTAGTTCTTGTAAGGGATATGTGCGATCAATCACCACACGAATTTTACCAGATTCAATCGTAACCGTTCACAGGGGTAATTAGTTGCTGAAATCAGGCAAAATAGAATGGGTGAAGGGGTTACAGCAATTAAAGGCAGAAGTTAATCCATGA
>NZ_JBALDZ010000217.1:0-12899 GCF_036917155.1 Nostoc sp.
ATTACCGCAATACAAGGTTTAGTCAATCAACATACCGAACTTCTCTCTGTGCTTGAGTCTCAAGCCCTGAAATACCAATTAGATAGCTAGGGTCTCTAGCTCAAGTCTTTAAAGAACTTCAGCAGTTATGTACTGAAGAAGATTATAGCTTAGAGATACCACTACGAAGCGACCGTAACAATCCTTTTATTCTAAAATTAATAAGAGTCGATACTATAGATTAATTTTTAATTAATAAATAATAAACGTTAAATATAAAATTACTAATGTTTTTTATAAAAGCGATTTGGAGTTTTTGCTTAATTGCTTTTTTCCTGCTATGGAGTGGAGAAGCTGAAGCCGGAGAGTTATCTGAACGGTTAACCAACTTTCCCCAGTGGGAAAATTTAACCTCTGTGCAGCCAGCATCGGGAGATTTAGTTTATCCTGAATGGATGGCTGGTACTTGGAAAGTTACAAGTACTTTAGTAGATTTAGCTGCGCCTTTAACACCAGAGATTGTAACACCAGGATTTGAAGGTAATCGCCGACAATTAAATCAGCCTGTGAGTTTTGTAGTAAGATTTGTAAAAGAGCAACCATCTATTACTGGATTAAAAATACTTCCTCAGATAGATTACAAATCCCCCATTTTAGTAGCAGATAGAGCGTTTAATAGCTTGAATTTGGCAAGGGCTTATTTAGGGGATGAAACAGTGTTATTAGTCAAAGTAGATCCAGATTCACCTAATCGTCAAATTACGTTTTTGCGTAGCAGTCGCCAACTAGTTTCCATTGTGACTGCACGGGCCACAGAAACTACCGCTGATGGCAAATTTATCACCACAGAAGTGTTTCAACAACTATTTAAAGGCGGTTCACGCCCCTATTTAAACTCTGTAGAATCTACCACCGCTTATCATAAACTTTCAACATCTAATCCAGTGATTGAAGCAGATCAAGTTACTGCTGTTTATCTTTCACCCCAAGATCCAGATTACTTTAAGGCTGGCTCTCGGCCAGTTGCTCTCTACCGCTATCGTCTAGAATTTTTCCCTCAAGAACTACCAACTACTCCCAAAGGGTGATTTGTCATCTAACTATTGACTACCTTGTAATACATCTGTAGTATATAAATTCCAAGTTTACGATCGCGCTCTTGGACGGTGTGCATCATGGCCAAATTTCAGGATATTGTCAATTACTTTCGCTCTGATTGGAAGCTGAGTCTCTTTAGTATCACAGCATCCAGCATTTACGAAATTATTGATTTGGTTGTCCCTTATGCGATCGGGCAGATTTTAAACATTTTGTCTGCTCAACCATTGGATAAACCACTTCAAAGTGCGATCGCAACTTTTTCTGATATCACCAATTACCCAGTCAATAAAACTCTATCTTTGAGTATATTACTGGGTTTAGTTTTCGTTGTCACTGTCGTGAGAGCGCCAACACAACCTTGGTTAACCCATTGGTTTCATTGGGATATAACCTTAAGGTTGCGTCGGCAGAAAGCCCAAACAGCCATCGAAAAAATTCTCACTCTCCCACTAGAATTTTATGATGAAAATAACCCTGGACGTATTGCGGGAAGAATAGCTAGAGGTATTTCTAACCACACTTTTACATACCCTGAAATTGCGGGACAGTTGATTCCTAAACTAGTTCGGGTGCTGGGAATTTTCGTATTTATCTTGGTGATTGAATGGCGAATTGCGATTTTATATCTGATTTCCTTTGCGGTTATTCTTAGCTTTACCTTGAAGGATTTAAAGCAGCTAATTTGGCACGAAACTATTCTGGATAAATATGGAGAAGATACAGAAAGCCGCAATTCTGAACTGATTACCAACATCAAAACGGTGAAGGCATTTGCTACAGAAGCTAACGAACTGAAGCGGCAAAAGCAACGTTTGGATCGTGAACTAATGGTGGTTGAGTATCGTGTCCACAAAGGTTATACGAAACTGGCTACTTGGCAAAGAACTGTAATTCAGTTCTGCGTATTTACTATCCTGGGTTTGACTCTAGCAGCAACAGCAGACGGTAGAATTTCTCTCGGTCACTTTGTCATGACCTTAACTCTTTCTAGCATGGCTTATGCCGAATTAGAACCTATTAGCAATTTGGCAGAACTTTTTGCCCGTCGTTATTCTTCCATGCTGCGGTTTCACGAATTTCTCCAAGAGCCAACTGCACCTGATTCAGCTAGTCTTTTAGAAGAAAACAACCAGACAGAATCACCGTATAAATTTACTGGAAAAGTTGAGTTATCGCACGTTAGTTTTGGATATGATAGCAACCGTCAAGTTTTACAAGATATCAACCTGTTGATTGAGCCATACCAAACAGTGGCATTAGTGGGGCGTTCCGGTTCTGGTAAGTCTACTTTAGTAAAATTGCTGTTGCGATATTTTGAACCTCAAGAAGGTCAAATTCTGATTGATGGTCAAGATATTCGCACTTTGAATGTGGGTAAATATAGACGAAGGCTAGCGATCGTTCACCAAGAAGTAGACGTTTTCAACGGTACTATATTGGATAACCTCACCTATGGTAGAACGAATGCCACTTTGGAGCAAGTTAAGGAAGCCTGTAGGATTGCCCGAGTCGATGAAGTAGTGCAGCACTTACCCCAAGGTTATTACACTGTCGTGGGGGAACGAGGTGTCAGACTATCTGGAGGACAAAGACAGCGTTTGGGAATTGCTAGGGCGTTGCTAGTGGAACCAGACGTATTGATTTTTGACGAAGCCACCTCTAGTTTAGATTATGAGTCTGAGCGTTCAATTCAGCTAGCGATGCGATCGATTCAGGGCACTTGCACCACCATTGTTATTGCCCACCGTTTAAGCACAGTGCGAGAAGCCGATAAAATTGTCGTTCTGGAGCAAGGAAAAATTGTAGAAGTAGGTAGCCACAACGAACTCTTGCGCCACGAAGGTATTTACCGCCGCTTGCACTCCCTGCAAGAAACAGGAGAACTTCTGAGTTAGTCCTAATGCAATACGCTTGGGTTAAGGCTAAAACTCTTTGTCAAATTCAATTTTTTTAACGTAGACGCGGAGCGGCTTGCCGCAGGCTACCGCAAAGGAAGAGAAGGAAGAGAAGCTTAACTGAACTGTATTGGTATTGGGCCTAATGTGAATTAAAGAGGTTGAGACATTTTTCTCATCCTCCCCACCCAAAACCCAAAAAAATCCCCCACCTTGCGGCAGGGGATTTTTATTACTTATCTACAAAACTAGCAGCCGAATTAACCGAACTTACCAGCAGTAGAAGCAATCAAGAATGCGGCGTAAGTTACGACATAGCCAACAGTGAAGTGAGCCAGACCAACTACACGAGCTTGAACGATGGACAGAGCAACGGGCTTGTCTTTCCAGCGAACTAGGTTAGCTAGAGGAGTGCGTTCGTGTGCCCAAACAAGGGTTTCAATCAACTCTTGCCAGTAACCTCTCCAGGAGATTAAGAACATGAAGCCAGTAGCCCAAACTAGGTGTCCAAACAAGAACATCCAAGCCCAGACAGACAGGTTATTCACGCCGTAGGGGTTGTAACCGTTAATCAACTGAGCAGAGTTAGCCCAGAGGTAATCGCGGAACCAGCCCATGAGATATGTAGAGTTCTCATTGAACTGAGCGACGTTGCCTTGCCAAACACCGAGATGTTTCCAATGCCAGTAGAAGGTTAACCAACCAATGGTGTTGAGTACCCAGAATGTAGCGAGGTAGAAGGAATCCCAAGCTGAGATGTCGCAAGTACCGCCACGACCGGGGCCGTCGCAAGGGAAGGCATAGCCGAAGTCCTTTTTATCGGGCATCAGCTTAGAACCACGGGCATCCAAAGCACCTTTGACCAAGATCAAAGTGCTGGTGTGCAGACCTAAGGCGATCGCATGGTGTACCAAGAAGTCGCCAGGGCCAATTGTCAAGAACAGGGAGTTAGTACCAGCATTGATGGCATCTAACCAGCCTGGCAACCAAACGTTAGCGTAGTTGGGCCATGCTGTGTAAGCAATACTATCTGGGTTAGATAGCAAGGTGTCTAAACCGTACAGTACTTTACCGTTAGCAGCTTGGACGAATTGAGCAAACACTGGCTCAATGAGGATTTGCTTTTCAGGAGTGCCGAAAGCAACTACTACGTCATTGTGTACGTACAAACCAAGGGTGTGGAAGCCCAAGAAAAGGGATACCCAGCTGAGGTGGGAAATAATCGCTTCTTTGTGCTGTAGTACACGTTCAAGAACGTTACCCTTGTTTTGCTCTGGATCGTAATCACGTACCCAGAAGATTGCTCCGTGAGCAAAAGCACCAAGCATCAGGAATCCAGCAATATACTGGTGATGCGTGTACAACGCTGCCTGTGTTGTATAGTCCTTCGCAATAAATGCGTAGGAAGGCATGGAGTACATGTGCTGTGCTACCAGGGAAGTAATAACACCTAACGCTGCTAAGTGCCATCCCAATTGGAAGTGCAGAGAGTTGTTGTAGGTGTCGTAGATACCTTGGTGAGGTAGGTTGAAGGGGCCTTCAACCGGAATGCCGAAGAAACTCTTAGCATTCAAGGCTTCTTTGAGACTGTGACCAATCCCAAAGTTTGTCCGGTACATGTGACCAGCAACGATGAATAAAACTGCGATCGCTAAGTGGTGATGAGCGATGTCAGTCAGCCACAAAGCTTCTGTCTGGGGATGGAAACCACCCAAGAAAGTCAGAATTGCAGTTCCGGCACCTTGCGATGTCCCGAATATATGTCCAGGAGTGTCAGGATTTTGAGCGTAAACTGCCCAGTTACCTGTAAAGAATGGTGTCAAACCCGCTGGGTGGGGTGGGGTGTTGAGGAAGTTATCCCAACCTACGTGCTGACCGCGAGCTTCGGGGACAGCAACGTGAATTAAGTGACCAGCCCAAGCCAAAGAACTAACACCAAACAAACCTGCTAAGTGGTGGTTTAGGCGATGTTCAGCGCTCTTAAACCATGCCAAGCTAGGACGGTATTTGGGTTGTAAGTGCAGCCAGCCAGCGAACAATAATACAGCCGCGAATAACAGCAAGAACACTGAACCGTTGTACAGTTCGCCATTTGTCCGCAGACCAATGGTATACCACCAGTGGTAGATACCAGAGTAAGTAATGTTTACTGGATTGCTAGCGCCCGCTTGGGTAAAAGCTTCGATCGCTGGTTTACCAAAGTGGGGGTCCCAAATCGCATGGGCGATGGGACGGATGTGAAGGGGATCTTTAATCCACTGTTCAAAGTTACCTTGCCAGGCTACATGGAACAGGAGGCTGGATGCCCACAGGAAGATGATTGCCAAGTGACCGAAGTGAGTAGCGAAAATCTTTTGGTAAAGATTTTCCTCTGTGATGCCATCATGGGTTTCAAAGTCGTTGCCTGTAGCGATCGCATACCATATCCGACGAGTCGTCGGGTCCTGTGCGAGATCCTGGCTAAATTTCGGAAATTTTGTTGCCATAGGTTTAATAATTCCTCTGACCTTTAGCCATCAAATACCAGCTGCGTATAGTTAGGAGTTATGAGTTGTGAGTTATGAATTGAGAATTATGAGTTGTAAGTTATGAGTTCTAAATTTTCATTTCTAACTCCTAACTCCTAACTCCTAACTCCTAACTCCTAACTCCTAACTTTTAGGAAGCTGATTGCTACCCTACTGAAAGGATGTGTGCGTGGAAGAATGCCCAAGTTGTGGCAATTCCTCCCAAGAGGTAGTGAGCTACCCCTACAGCCCGACCCTGAATAATGCTCAGAGCGCGAGGCTGGATTGCTGGTGCTACCTTCAGTTTGTTATGCGCCCAAACAATGGACTCAATCAGTTCTTGCCAGTAGCCGCGACCACTGAACAGGAACATCAAGCTGAATGCCCAGACAAAGTGAGCGCCTAAGAAGAGTAGACCATAGGCAGATAGCGCACTGCCGTATGAATTGATGACTTGCGTAGCTTGTGCCCACAAGAAGTCTCGTAACCAACCGTTGATGGTAATAGCGCTTTGAGCAAAGTTACCACCAGTGATGTGAGTTACAACACCATCTGCATCTACCGTTCCCCAGACATCTGATTGCATCTTCCAACTGAAGTGGAAAATTACAATCGACAGGGAGTTGTACATCCAGAAAAGTCCGAGGAATACGTGATCCCAACCAGACACTTGACAGGTACCGCCACGACCGGGGCCGTCGCAAGGAAAGCGGAAGCCCAAGTTTGCTTTGTCTGGAATCAGACGAGAGCTACGGGCGTACAGCACACCTTTGAGCAGAATTAGGACGGTGACGTGAATGGTAAAGGCGTGAATGTGGTGAATTAGGAAGTCCGCTGTGCCCAAAACAATGGGTGCAGCTGCCACTTTACCGCCAATAGCCAAAATACCGCCGCCAAAGACATAGCTAACTGGTTCTAGGGCATTAGGTGCAGTTGTACCAGGAGCCAAGGCGTGAATACTTTGTATCCACTGGGCAAATACTGGCTGCAATTGAATCCCTGTATCAGAGAACAAGTCTTGAGGACGACCCAATGCACGCATTGTGTCGTTGTGGATGTAAAGTCCAAAGCTATGGAAGCCGAGGAAAATAGACACCCAGTTTAGATGGGAAATAATCGCATCTCGGTGACGAATTACCCGATCCAGCACGTTGTTTTGATTCACAACTGGATCGTAATCCCGCACCATGAAGATTGCAGCGTGAGCCGCTCCACCAACAATTAAGAAGCCACCGATCCAAATATGGTGAGTGAATATGCACAACTGCGTAGCATAGTCAGTTGCCAAATATGGATAAGGGGGCATCGCGTACATGTGATGCGCGATGATGATGGTCAGCGAACCCAAGAAGGCTAGGTTAGTAGCCAATTGAGCGTGCCAAGATGTGGTCAGGTTTTCGTAGAGACCTTTGTGACCTTCGCCGGTGAAAGGGCCTTTGTGGTTTTCTAGGATCTCTTTAATGCTGTGACCAATACCCCAGTTGGTACGGTATTGATGACCAGCAATGATAAAGAGAACTGCGATCGCCAAGTGGTGATGGGAAATATCTGTCAGCCACAAGCCGCCTGTTACTGGGTTTAGACCGCCCTTGAAGGTAAGGAAGTCAGCATACTGACCCCAGTTCAAGGTGAAGAAAGGTGCTATACCAGCAGCAAAGCTAGGGTACAGTTCCGTCAACAAGTCTTTGTTCAAGATGAACTCGTGGGGCAAGGGTATGTCTTTGAGAGCAACGCCTGCATCCAAAAGCTTGTTGGTCGGTGCGGACACGTGGATTAAGTGACCTGCCCATCCCAAGGAACCAAGACCTAGCAACACTTGCAAGTGGTGGTTCAGGATTGATTCCACATTCTGGAACCATTCCAGTTTGGGAGCGCGTTTGTGGTAGTGGAACCAGCCGGCAAATAGGAATAAGCCTGCTAATACCAAGCCACCGATCGCAGTTGCATAAAGCTGGAAGGAGTGTGTAATCCCCCAGCCACGCCATACTTGGAACAAACCGGAGGTGATTTGAATACCGTGGAAACCACCGCCAACATCACCGTTTAAAATGTCTTGCCCGACAATGGGCCAAACAACTTGGGCACTTGGTTTAACGTTTAACGGGTCGCTTAACCAAGCTTCGTAGTTAGAAAACTTCGCGCCGTGGAAAATCATCCCGCTCAACCAGATTGTCACTACAGCTAGGTGGCCGAAGTGGGCTGAGAATATCTTGCGGGATATCTCTTCTAAATCGCTTGTATGTGTATCAAAATCATGGGCGAGTGCGTGCAGGTTCCAAATCCATGTGGTGGTTTTGGGACCTCTGGCCAAGGATCTGTCAAAGTGCCCAGGCTGTGCCCATTTCTCAAACGAAGTGGGAACCGGGTCGTTATCGACGATTACTCTTGCCTTTTTTTCCTCTCGCTCCGGAGGACTTATTGTCATTCGACCTCCTCTCTTGATCAGGAATGAGGAATCATTAATACCACAAAATGAACCATTATCGCCTACTCCAGAATTTTACTGAAGCTGCGATGAAGACCCTATGTGGAGAGTTGTTTCTCGTTGAATTATAGAGTCTTCACTTGTACATTGTTGGAGATATTTTAACAATAATTCAAACTTGCCCGAATATTGCTGGAATTCCTGCCTGATCTGGCTTTTAACTTCAAACTTTTTGTCCAAAAGTCAATAGATTATCTATTTAATTTACAAAGGATAACAATTCGTAAGATTTATGGTTTGGCTGTATATAGCCGATGTTCGAGCTTTTGCTGCGATTACTCATGAACATTTATGTCATATTTCAATTTTATTAAGTAAAACGCTGTAAAGAATATGACTTTTTTAAATCGGGAATGGATATTGGGAATATAGATAGTGGATTCATACCCCCAGCGAATCTTAAAAGAATTTCTTTCCCA
Source organism: Nostoc sp. (assembly GCF_036917155.1). Classification (GTDB taxonomy): domain Bacteria; phylum Cyanobacteriota; class Cyanobacteriia; order Cyanobacteriales; family Nostocaceae; genus Nostoc. The sequence continues at coordinate 8,387 of NZ_JBALDZ010000217.1, forward strand.
GTCCCCAATCCCCAGTCCCCAATCCCGCAACCCGTTAAAATTTCCTGAGATATACAAGAAAACCATGCGATCTGAGGCAGATTTCACCTTTTGGGCTATAGTTCCAGATGGACAGTTTGAGCCAAAATAAATCTGTCAATTATCGAAGACTATCACTGGGTGCAACACATGAACTTGTGGCTAAAAAGGGTGTTAGAAAAATTTCTCCCTGAGAGGTTCTCGATTCTCAGGTGGGTAATGACATTGGTGCTGGTATTAAGCTTGACCAGTTGCGGCGAGAAAGTCGCTAGCCAGGAAGTATCTACTATCTATAGAGAAAACTCTCCTCAGATTTCTCAAATTTCTAAGCAGTTTTCGGAAGTTTCCCCACCAGATGTTATCCAAGAACTGCGTCCAATTTTGGAAGTTTATCAGCCACAAGTGACAATTGTTACTCCAAAGCCTGATGAAGTTTTCCAAGATAATAGAGTTACAGTCAGTTTTCAGGTAAAGGATCTACCAATATTTAAAGATCCACAATTACAACTAGGACCCTATCTACACGTAATTCTGGATAATCAACCTCATATAGCTGTTTACGACCTGAATCAGCCCTTGATTTTACCAGATTTATCCCCAGGTACTCATACCCTGCGCGTCTTTGCCTCCCGTCCTTGGGATAAAAGCTTCAAAAATGAAGGCGCTTATGCCCAGACAACATTTCACGTTTTCACAAAAACTGACGATAACAATCCAGATTCCAAATTACCCCTGCTAACTTACAGCAATCCTCAAGGTAACTACGGAACAGAACCAATCTTACTGGACTTTTACCTAACTAACGCGCCCCTACATCTCGTTGAGAAGGAAAACGCTAACGAAGGATTTAGTGATTGGCGGATTCGCGTCACAATTAATGGTGAAAGCTTTATTTTCGATCGTTGGCAGGCAGTTTACCTTAAAGGCTTCCATCCAGGAAAAAATTGGGTAAAACTGGAATTTCTCGATAACCAGGGAAATGCTGTCAAAAATGCCTTTAATACCACAGTTAGATTGATTGACTACCAGCCAAAGGGTAAAGATACTTTATCGAGAATTATCAGAGGAGAACTCACAGCAGCTGAGGTGCGCGGTATTGTTGACCCCAATTATAGACCTGCACCTAAACCCACACCTACACCTTCTGTTGAAAAAACACCCCAAATACAACCGAAGGTAGAAAAACAGCCCATTCCTGAAACGGAAATTCCCAAAGAATCCAAAATACAGCCAGAAAAACCAACATTAGAAGTTCCAACGGCTGTACCATCTCCTAGCTTGTCCCCGACACCAGCAGAAATTATTGAGTCTCCAGAATCACAGCCAACGGTAACACCAACCCCTGAATCTACGCCATTACCTGAAAAAGTTGCGCCTAAACCAACAAAACCTAGATTGGGCGGATTTTTCAACCGTGGGGCCGGTAAAGTCACTACCCCACAAGCACCAGTTACACCATCTCCTAGTTTGCCACCCACGCCGCCAGAGATTATTGAGTCTCCAGCACCAGAAATAATTACGCCAACACCAGAACCACAGGCAGAGGTAACGCCAACCCCTGAATCAACGCCGTTACCAGAAAAAGTTGCGCCTAAACCAACAAAATCTCGATTTGGTGGATATTTCAACCGTGGTGCTGGTAAAGTCCCTACCCCACAAGTAACAATTGCGCCATCTCCCAGTTTGCCACCCACGCTACCAGAGATTATTGAGTCTCCGACACCAGAACCACAGTCAGAGGTAGCACCAACTCCTGAATCAACGCCGTTACCTACAACAGAATCAACCAAAGACACTCAACTGCAACTCTTGCGCTAAAGCCTCAACAAATGTGATCGCACCGACAGGATTTCCGATCTTATCCAAGGCGGGACTATAACAAGCGATCGCTCCCTCACCTGGTACTATTGCTACAAGTCCACCACCAATCCCTGATTTCATCGGTAGACCAACTCTCACTGCAAACTCGGCAGAAGCTTCGTACAATCCACAAGTTAACATCACAGCATTGACAATTCGGCGGTTTTGTGATGACAAACAGCTATTTTCACAAGCTAGAAGTTTTCCTAACAGGGCTAAATCTTCAACTCGTCCAGATATACAGCACATTTGCTCATAAGTGTCAAGTGCTATTCCAATATTTTCTAGATAACCGGCTTCGGCGAGATAGTTTGCGATCGCTTCATTGGCTGTTGATCGGGTTAATCGCACTGAAGCGAGTATTACCTCATCTAAGCTTAGTTGGCAACCGGCTAATTGGTTAAGCCATTGACAAAATAAAAAAGTGCGTTGATTAGCGTCCTTTCCTGGTAATTTATCAGCGAGGGTAATTGCTCCACTATTAATCATCGGGTTGCGGGGATGGCCGCGATCGCTAACTAATTGTTCTAAAGAATTGAAGGGTGCATCCGATGGTTCCACCCCAACCCAGTCGAAAACCTTTTCTGCTCCGAGATGTTCTAGCAGATAAAGTAGAGAAAATGTCTTAATCACACTCATTAGCGGGAAAACACAAGCTGTATCCCCAAAAATGATGGTTTTGCCCGATTTACAGCAGATGTGAACTGCAAACCAACCAGGATTAGCCAAAGCTAGTTGCGGAATGCGATCAATAACTTTTCCGTATTCAGCTTTAATTTTCGCTTGTTGTACCCAAGCTGACAACTCTGTAGTTGTTAGTCTGTCAAATCTTTTCAAAAGTGATGTCCGCTAAAACTATATTTTCCTCTTCTATGTCTGGAAAAATATTTTTTATGCACTCTATAAAGGGAAGACCACTTATCCCATTAATATCATCCTCAGTAATAGGAGTTCTCGGAATATTAGCAATCTTAATTGCTTGATTCCAAGCATCTGCACATATACTAGATATATTCCAAAGAGTTCCGTCTAGATCAAATATTACCCCGACCATATATAACTCCTAAAAGAAACTAAGCAATTTCAATCCCTATACTACTAGTGGTCTATCAATAAATAATTGATGGATAAATTTCCTGTAGAGACGGCGATTTATCGCGTCTCTCTAACCGTCAAAATGAATTTTACAGACTACTAGTAGTCTATCAAGCGAAGTTTGAAGGGTAAAGAAACGAACCGCAGAGGCGCAGAGGACGCAGAGTGAGAGGAAAAAGAGAGGTTTAAGAAGTGTCTCACCCATCAAAGTTAGCTTGAGAGAGTACTAGTGGTCTATCCCATTAAATATAATGGATGGAACTCATTCTTAACTTTTCTTACTTTGCGACGGCAGTCGCTCATGGGGGAAACCCCCAAGACCGCGCTGCCTCCTCTTTGTGTCCTTTGCGGTTCGTTCTTTTATCCCTCAGAATTAATGGGACAGACTACTAGCCGATGTCAAAGTCAGATTTCAAAGCATATCTATTTGACCAGTCTTGATGAATATATTTAACAACGCTATCTTCTATACTTGAACCAATTAATAATGTCGCGTAACGCTTGAGTTTAAGTAATCTAAGGCGTTGTCTACCTTTTATTGTGTATAAAGGCAGTAAAATCTGCATAAAAACCGCTCTGAATTTAAAGTTAAAGTGATGAGCTAACTTTATCAAAGGATACTTTATGATTACCCGTGTTAGAGCGCCAGAATTACCACAAAATTACTCTTGGCTGAATACCGATAAACCTTTATCTCTTAAAGAATTCAGGGGTAGAGTCGTAATTTTAGACTTTTGGACATACTGTTGCATCAATTGTCTGCATATTCTGCCAAACCTAAAATATTTAGAACAAAAATATAAAGATAATCTTACCATTATCGGCGTTCATTCTGCGAAATTTGACAACGAAAAAGAAACAGAAAATATCCGCCAAGCTATCCTGCGCTACGACATTGAACATTCAGTTGTAGTTGATAGCGGTTTTCGGATTTGGGAAGAGTATGCTGTGCGTGCTTGGCCTACATTAATAATTATTGATCCAGAAGGTTACGTGATTGGCCAGATTTCTGGTGAAGGAAACCGTGACACTTTAGACGAGTTGATTCAAAAGTTAATTCAACAACACCAAGATAAAGGCACAATTAATTTCCAAGAAATCAGCTTGACTTTAGAAAAACAACGCCAACCATTAATCACACCCCTAGCTTTTCCTGGTAAAGTTCTAGCTACTCCAATGGGTTTATTCATTGCTGATTCTGGACATCACCGCCTAGTTATGAGTAACTTCGACGGAGAAATTCTACATTTAATTGGTACTGGAAAATCCGGCTTAACCGATGGTGCTTTTAACGAAGCGCAATTTTTTGCACCGCAGGGAATGGCTTATGATGCCGAAAATCAGATTCTTTACGTTGCTGATACAGAAAATCATACCCTGCGGCGAGTTGATTTAAAGCGTCAAGTGGTGGAAGCGATCGCGGGAACTGGTGAACAAAGCCGCAACAGGACTTACGCAACTGGCACAGTGGGATCGCATTTGTATAGTACATAAATACTATTAGAAGTGGCATACCCAAAGGAAATTGATGAAATTAGTA
>NZ_JBALDZ010000218.1:0-72799 GCF_036917155.1 Nostoc sp.
GAGTTAGGAGTTAGGAGTTAGGAGTTAGGAGTTAGAGTTAGGAGTTAGGAGTTAGGAGTTAGGAGTTAGGAGTTTGGAGTTAGGAGTTAGGAGTTAGGAGTTAGGAGTTAGGAGTTAGAGTTAGGAGTTAGGAGTTAGGAGTTAGGAGTTAGGAGTTTGGAGTTAGGAGTTAGGAGTTTGGAGTTTGGAGTTTGGAGTTAGGAGTTTGGAGTTTGGAGTTAGGAGTTAGGAGTTAGGAGTTAGGAGTTTGGAGTTTGGAGTTTGGAGTTTGGAGTTACTCAGTCACTTCTTAAAGCGTTAATTGGATCTAATTTAGATGCGTTCCGTGCTGGAATTACCCCAGCAATTAAGCCAACGGTTAACGAGAGTCCAAAGCCAGCAATGATCGACAAGAAAGAAATTATAAACGGAAATTTGAAAATGCTTGAAGCTATAAAGGCTAATAAAATACCAGCCGTCATACCAATACATCCGCCGACAATGGAAATCACGATCGCTTCGGCTAAAAATTGATTCAGTATTGCCGAATTAGTTGCTCCTACAGCTTTGCGAATCCCGATTTCTCGCGTCCGCTCAACTACGGAAACTAGCATAATATTAGCAATACCAATGCCACCAACCACCAAGGAAATTCCAGCGATCGCTACCACCATTACTGTAAACAAACCCACAACACTGGTGAAGGTACTAACGATATCAGCTTGATTAGTCAGCCGAAAATCATCAGCTTGTGGTGGATAAATATTATGACGCAGCCGTAAGAGATTGGTAACTTGAAACTGAGCGGCTTCTAACTGCTCCTGATTAGCGCCTTTGACTAAAATTCCATTTACAGAAACGCCTACCAGGGCATTGTTCCCAACTAGTCTCTTTGACATAGTAGTGAGAGGGATAAAAATCTGGTCATCTCGATCCATCGGCCCCTGAGAACCTTTAGGTTCCATTACCCCAATTACTTCATAAGCCTCTCCCTGAATGCGAATTTTCTCGCCGATGACATTGGCACCCTGGTCAAAGAGTGTTTTTTGGACTGTGGGACCAAGAATGGCCAGCTGTGCGGCAGTATCTAGTTCTTCCTGAGTAAAATATCTCCCTTGTTGGGGGTGAGTATTTCTGACTTCTGGGTAGTTCAAATCTGTGCCATAAATGGTTGTTGAGGTGTTCTGTCCGGCATAGACAACTTGGGCGCTGCGTTGGAGATAAGCAGAAACCATCTGTGCTGATGGCGCTTGTGTAGCGATCGCCTTAGCGTCTTCCCAAGTCAAGGTACTGCTAGAACCGACTCCTTGACGGACATTCCCACTTCTAGCCGCACCTGCCAAGATTTGGATCACATCTGTACCCAGTGCTTGTATCTGTTGCTCAACCCCCTTTTGCACCCCCTGACCAACAGAAGTAATGGCAATGACTGAGGAAATCCCAATAATTACACCCAACATAGTTAGACTTGTGCGTAATTTGTTACTCCACAGAGTCTCTGCCGCCATTGTCAAGATTTCCAGCAATGGTACTGTGCGGGTATTCTTAGCTTTGTAGAAGCCCTTGAACATCTTAAACATAAGTTTTATTTAAAGAAGAATGCAGAATGCAGAATTCAGAATCAACGCATTCAGGTGTTATTTAGTTATGTTGAGTATGTGAAATTGCTGTAAGAATAACATCAAGATGAGTTGACAAAAGTTTTTTCAATTCTTGTACAGCTTGTTCTTGAGTAGGTGCTTCAACCTGAGTGTTGGGAAATTCCAGAACAGAAGCTATTACATTTCCTTCATTATTACGTTTCAGTAGTATATGTAGTTTTAAACTCTCAGGCTTAAGTATTATTATTTAGAAAAATTGATAACCATATTTGATTTTTTTTGCCAAGGCTTGAACAATTCCACAATTACTACTCTAACTAATCTATAACTGTTGCAACAAATGCCCTCAAAACACTATGAGGGTTTTCTTTATCGAATTTAGCACTACCAATGCTAATGCTTGATCAATCGCGCGGTAACAGCCCAAAGAACGTCTACAAATATACCAACAAGGGTAATCTGGTGGGGGTCATCTCCAACGGCACTGCGATTCTGGGTCTGGGGAACCGTGGTGCTTTGGCTTCCAAACCGGTAATGGAAGGCAAGGCGGTGCTGTTTAAGAAGTTTGCCGATATCGACGTATTTGATATCGAGATTAATGCTCTCGATAGCGAAGACCTGATCAAGATAGTGGCAGCAATAGCCCCTACCTTTGGTGGCATCAACCTCGAAGATATCCGTTCGCCAGAGTGCTTCGTGGTAGAGCAGACATTGCAGGATATGCTTGACATCCCGGTATTTCACGACGACCAGCATGGTACGGCGGTCATTGTGGGGGCTTCGCTGCTCAATGCGCTGGAAATAACGGGGAAGAAGCTCGACCAGATCAAGATCGTATTTTCAGGAGCTGGGGCTGCGGCGATCGCCACAGCTAACCAACTTAGATCGCTAGGAGTGCCGTGCAGTAACATTTGGCTGACCGATATAGAGGGTTTGGTGTACGAGGGGCGGCGTGAGCTAATGTTTCCTGAAAAACTGGTGTATGCCAAAGGCGATCGCCCAGCCAGTCTGTGCGATGTCATTAAAGATGCGGACGTGTTTATCGGACTTTCGGCAGGGAACCTGGTGACACCAGAAATGCTCATGACAATGACCGACAAACCGATAATCTTTGCTATGGCCAATCCTGACCCGGAGATCAAGTACGAACTTGCAAAATCCACCCGACCGAATGCAATTGTGGCGACTGGACGATCAGACTATCCCAACCAAATTAACAACGTGTTATGTTTCCCGTTTATCTTCCGGGGTGCCTTGGATGTACAAGCACGGAAGATAAATCAGGAGATGAAGCTGGCTACCTCAAAAGCCTTGGCTGCCCTAGCCAAAGAGCCAGTACCAGCCGAAATACTGAAGCTTTATGGGTTGGAATCACTGGAATTTGGAATAGACTACATTATTCCCAAACCACTAGACAAACGGATTTGCCAGTGGGTAGCTCCAGAAGTCGCCAAGGCAGCGTTCAATACGGGATTGACGGAGATCCAGATTGACCCAGAAGAATACAAACGTCAGTTGGGGGCACGATTGCAAATAAAATAAGGGACTGACAAATAAAAAAATACTCAACTACTTCTTGTGGGGTGGGCATCCCTGTCCGCCCGATTGTGCAAATTATAATCACAACAGCTAGCCCTTTCAAGGTAGTGTAATTCGGAACGGAAATTGGTTATTTGAACCTTTAAAAAGCTCAAAATCTGAGCGGAGAACTTAGGATGATAGCACTGAAACAACGTATTTTCGTTGAACACCTTGAAAGGCTAGTCCTAACAGCTTAAAACTAACTTTAGGGGGAACCACCACCGGAACGACCGCCACCACCACCACCAGTTCTGCCTCCGCCTCCTAGACCAGGGAAAACTCCTCCTCTTGGTGTTGATTGTGGGCGCGATCCTGGTGGGAAACTGAGTAGTACTCTTTCGTCTCCTGTCAATCCAGATTTAACTTCGGTAAAGTTATTCGCGGTAACGCCAGTCTCAATGCGAGTGAATACAGGTTTGTTATTCTTTCCTGCCACAAACACACCTGTGGAATTTTCTTGGCGCACCACTGAGGCTGTTGGCACTACTAGAACATTTTCAACTTGACCGACTTGAAAATCTACTTCCGCATTCATCCCAGACCGCAGTAGTCTTTGAGGGTCTGAAAGCGATACTCTTACTTCAAAACTGGTAACGTTTTGCTCTACTATTGCTTGGGCAGCAATTTGGCTGACTTTACCTTCAAAGGTCTTTCCTGGGTAAGCATCTGCTTGAATCGAGACTTTTTGATCAAGGCTGATTTTAGAAATATTTGTTTCCGCTAAATTGGCGACAACTTCATTTGTGGAAGCTAGAGACAAGATTGAAGAAGAAGAAGAAGAGGCTACATCACTACTGGCGGTTGTGGGTGTCACGAAAGCACCTGGATCGGCATACTTCTTTGTCACTACACCATCAAAAGGTGCGCGAATCACCGTATCACTGATTTCGGCTTGGATGTTTTGCAAAGAGCCACGAGCAGATGTTACCTGGGCGCGGGCTGCGTCAATATCTTCTTGGCGCGTTCCGGCTTTCACAAGTGCCAAAGCTTGCTGTCTCTGTTTGACTACAGCTTGTGCTTGGTCAATGTCTTCTGGACGTGACCCAGCTTTTTGTAACCCCAGTGCTTGCTGTGCAGCATTTACATTGGCTTGGGCGCTATCACGATCGGCACGGCTTTGGTTGAGAGTCTGAAGGGAAATACCGCCTGCTTTGTAAACTTGTTGATTGCGGAGAAAATTATCTTCTGCTTTACTTAGAGCAGCTTGAGTATTTTGTAACTGTGCCTGTGCTTGGGCAATATCTTGAGAGCGATTACCTGCTTGTACTTTTTGCAGATTGGCCTGGGCTTCGTCTAATACTCCCTGTGCTTGAGCAATATCTTGAGGACGATTACCTGCGATCGCTTTTTGCAAATTTGCCTCAGCTTGTGCCAATTGTCCTTGAGCAGAGGTAAGTTGCCCCCGCAGGTTGGAATCATCCATGTAGGCGACAATCTGTCCTTGTTTGACGAGATCCCCTTCTTTCGCCAGCAGTGTTTTCAAGATCCCGGAATTTTTCGGGCTGAGGTTAATTGCTCGCTCAGGTTTCACCGTTCCGTTCGCTGAAACTGTGATTGTTAAACTCTGCCTTTCTACAGGCTTTGTTAGCACCCGGCGTCTAGCTTCTTGACCGGGAGCAACTGTTACTTGGTAATAAATGGTATAGCCAATTCCACCCAAAAGGCAAAGAGCAATTAACCAAGAGAGCCAATTACGTCTGCCCTTTTTTTTCTTTACCTCTGGAAGTGGAACTGGGGAATCTACGGTATTTGGTGTATCGACTTTCATGTCCATGCTTTCTATAAAGAACGGCTACCGAGCTAGTTATTTACGCCTAAAACTATAGCCTGGTAGCCATATACTGGCAATTCTTTGGAGTTTTTAGTATTTCCACAAAAAAGAATTCAGGAGCGGAGCGTCTGGGGTTTCCCTAAGTAGAGCAACTGGCGTTCAGAATTAAGCATGAATTGGAGTCTGACTGGCTCCCGAATCAAGGATGAAAGGGAGTAGGGAGTAGGGAAACAAATCAGGCTTAACATCGGGCGGGGTTTCAACCAATATGCGATACAAGGATTTTATCGCGCCACTTGCGGGCGTTAGCGTAGCGGGACGAAGTACGGCTTTAAACCTAAATCGAGGGCTAATTTCTTCCCCTACTCCCTACTCCCTACTCCCTACTCCCTACTCCCGCCCGAAGAGGTAGTGAAAAACTATACTAAATCTTGGATTTAGTGGTCAATTCTTGCAGTCGCAGGTCTGACTCCCCAAGGAATTACATTCAGCAATTCTGACTTCTTTTTAGAAAAGGTGTATATTGATTAGCGATGGTCTCTCAACAGGAATGACGTAGCCAGGAGCATAGAATTCCAGTCGGGGGCCAATAATCACCCCGTCGGGAAGTCTGGAGTAACCATTACGAAGTCTAACTACGTCTCTAGCAGGAATAATTCTCCCATTAGCCAATCTGAGATCACCATTACGAAGTCTGGCTGCTCTGCCACTGTATTGGTTGTCACGGTTCCAATTATCCCGATCTCTAAGGTTTCTGACTTCTCTAGAATTGGATCTGCCGTCGCGGTTCCGATCTCTAAAATTGGATCTGCCGTCGCGGTTCCGATCTCCAGAATCGGATCTGCCGTCGTAGTTCCGATCTCCAGGATCGGATCTACCATCACGGTTCCGATCTCCAGGATCGGATCTGCCGTCGCGATCTTGATCCCTTTGAGCAACAACCTGGACTTTCGTCTGGGCATTTGCAGGCGCAGTCAAGAGAGTGGGAACAATGATCAAGGCAGCAGCAGCTAAGACTATCGATACACGGTTTGGTTTCAACATATAATTGACTCCTTATTCACATTAAAGTTCTATTCTGATTAGGTTCCGATTCAGCAATTTAGACAGTTGTTTTTGTTTTGGCATCAAGATGTCTAATATTTACCTCTTCGTATAAATTCATACATATTAATTATTACTCAAAAACTCTAAACCGATGTATGACCAAAGTCATTAGTAATTCCAGACTGGTATATGACTAAAGTCATAAGTTTTCCTAATCCTAACTTGTTGCAATTCCTTGCCAGACAATATCCACAAGACTCAATACAAATACTGATACTTCCGTGGCAGGATCTCTAGAATTTAAGTAAGTTCCTATTGGTGATTCCGCAGTTGGCATACTGACTTGGGACGACATCTGCTCTAAGAAAACGTAGTTCATCAACGATCCTAGTAAGATATGAGCCACTGTCTGGGGATCACAAGAGCGAAGACGATCTTGGTTAATCTCACACTCTAGGAAAGCAGTCAATACTTTCACATCTCGCAGAGGCCTTGGTTCTTTACCTCCAAGTTCTGGGAGGGCATTGCCTCGCGATCGCAGCATCATCACACGAGGCAACACCTCGCGATAAAATTCCATAATCTGGAGGCAAATAGTGATGAGGTTTTCTTTGAGATTGCCTTTGCCACAAAGAGATTCCAACTCGTTTACCCAGAGGGGTTTTTCGGGAATTCCCATCGCCGCAAAAAATAATTCTTCTTTGGTTGAGAATCGTTTGAAAATTGAAGCTTCAGAAATACCTGCTTTTTGAGCAATTTCTAAGGTTGAAGCCCCAAATCCTTGTTGCAGGAAAATTTGACGAGCTGCTTCTAAGATTTGCTGATTGGTGATTCTGGGTATACGAGCCATAAATAAGTATTCACTTACTTATTAATATATTGCTTTTGTGATGGGGATGTCAAGAACTAATGACGTAAGATTTTGCTACCGTCAACAGCGGAGATCGTTTAAGCTAGCTGAAAGATTCTTTGATTAGTGGCTTAAAGGCGGTAGTGTGCCTAAACATGTACGTTTGATTTCTTTTCTAATGATCTGTAGTTTGTGGAGTATGCCAAAAGCCGCTAACGCGCAGGCATTAATACCCCATACACTGCAATTAGATGCGACAAAGTTAGAGAAGCAGGGGTTGAGCCTAGCACAAGAGGCGGCTCAACTAGCTCAGTTTCAACAGGTTGACTTAGCTTTGCCACGAGCGCGGCTGGCTAGTCAGCTGGCTCCTGGCAATGATAAGGTATGGTTGCTGTTAGGTGGATTGCAGTTGCAAACTAAAGAGTTTGACGGGGCGATCGCTAGTCTAAAAAAAGCGCAATCTATCAACCCCAAAAATGGTGATATTTTGTTTGCTTTGGGTTCAGCTAATTTTCAGCAGAAAAATTACCAAGCTGCTGTTGTCAATTACCAAGATGGCTTGAAGTTAAAACCCAACGATCCAGAGGGGTTATTTGATTTGGGTAATGCTTACTATTTGCTGGGTAAATTGCCAGATGCGATCGCCCAGTACGATAAGGCAGTCTCCCAAGATAAAAAATTCTGGCCAGCGCTCAACAATATTGGCTTAATCAACTACGAACAGGGCAATACCCCCGAAGCGATTAAGCGATGGCAATCGGCTGTAACCCTTGATAAACAAGCCGCAGAACCTTTATTAGCCTTGGCAGTAGCACTCTATACTAAAGGCGATCACCAACAAGGACTAAGCTTGGGAGAAGCTGCACTCCGTATCGATTCGCGCTATGCTAATTTGAATTTCCTCAAAGAAAATCTTTGGGGCGATCGCCTCCTGTCTGATACGAAAAAATTCCTAGAATTACCCCGTATTCAAGCAGCCCTACAGCAACGAGAAAACTCATCATCAGTGCCTACGCCTAGAAAACAGCCTACTCAATAGGAGTGCTGAGTTAAAAGTTAGGAGTTATGAGTTAGGAGTTAGGAGTTATGAGTTAGGAGTTAGGAGTTATGAGTTAGGAGTTAGGAGTTATGAGTTAGGAGTTAAAAGTTAAGAGTTAAAAGTTGGGAGTTAAATATTTCAACTCCTCACTCCTCACTCCTCACTCCTCACTCCTCACTCCTCACTCCTCACTCCTCACTCCTCACTCCTCACTCCTCACTCCTCACTCCTCACTCCTCACTCCTAACTCCTAACTCCTCACTCCTAACTCCTAACTCCTAACTCCTCACTCCTCACTCCTAACTCTCTTATCACCACTTGCATAACAGTACCTTTTCGTAGTACATATATACTAACAAAATACAGGAACTATTCGCCCAAAAACATTGGCGGGCGAGTATTCCTGAAATAAGTCGTTAATTCTCAGTGTTAGTCTGTGGGTAGAAGTGCGATGATTTGGTCAACAAACTGTTGATGGTCAACAACTGGCTTAGAAATGTAGCCATCAGCACCGCTTTGCTTGAGAAAGTTCTCGCGATCGCCTTCCATAGCATGTGCCGTCACCAAAATCACAGGTAAGTTTGCTGTTTTTGGATCGGATTTTAACATCTGTGTAATCTTGATTCCATCAACAGACTTACCTTGGTAAACACTTCTGGACAAAGAAACATCCATCAAAATCAGGTCGGCTTCTCCTGATTGGGCAATTTTTATGACTTCTTCGACATTTTCAGTGTGTTTCACACCCAAGCCGCCACGCTTGGACAAAATTTTGGAAAAAACACGAGCATTGATTAGATCGTCTTCGACAATTAAAACAGTTTTCATGAGAATTTTAGTTATAGAGGTGAGGAGATTCAAGAATTCCAGAATTCAAAATTAACAAATGCAATCATTGTAAGTATCATGGCTACTAAGTTTATGTAGATTATACTCGTGTGCATCCTTTTTAATAGTCAATTGCATCTTCGTCATCAAGGATGATACTACTGCTTTTTCTTCTGTGACTATCAAAATTTTGTTATGAATCTCATTTCATCCGTTATGCTGTGGTTGCCACAGTGTTGAGTTCCATCGGCTTTTGTGTAGTTAAATTTCAGGGAAAAAACTCATGGCAAAACAGTTAAACCTTCTCTCAACGGGACAGGTAATTCCAACAGCCCTGCACACCGAGATGCAACGGTCTTATCTAGAATATGCCATGAGCGTAATTGTCGGGCGAGCGCTACCAGACGTGCGTGATGGCTTAAAACCAGTGCATCGCCGCATTTTGTATGCAATGCATGAACTTGGTTTAGTACCAGATAGACCCTATCGAAAATGTGCCCGTGTAGTGGGTGATGTGTTGGGTAAATACCATCCCCACGGCGACCAATCAGTTTACGATGCTTTAGTCAGGCTGGTGCAGGACTTTTCTAGTCGCTATCCCTTGCTAGCAGGACACGGTAACTTTGGCAGCGTCGATAATGACCCGCCAGCGGCGATGCGCTACACAGAAACGCGTCTCGCACCCATCAGCCATGAGGGAATGCTGACAGAAATTGGGGAAGAAACTGTGGAATTTGTCGGGAACTTCGATAATTCCCAGCAAGAACCAACGGTGTTACCTGCTCAGTTGCCGTTTCTGTTGCTTAATGGCTGTTCTGGTATTGCCGTGGGCATGGCAACGAATGTACCACCCCATAATTTGGGGGAAGTTGTCGATGGGTTAATTGCTTTAATCGACAACCCAGATTTAGCAGATGAAAAATTATTTGAGCTAATTCCAGGGCCAGATTTTCCCACTGGTGGGGAAATCATTGGTGAGGCGGGAATTCGGGAAGCATACACCACAGGTAAAGGTGGAATTCTGCTGCGGGGAGTCGCAACTCTGGAAGAAATTCCAGCCAGCAGGGGAAGCAAACGACGGACGGCAATTATCATTACAGAATTGCCTTATCAAGTGAATAAGGCTGCCTGGATTGAGAAGGTAGCGGACTTAGTAAATCAAGGACGCTTGCAAGGAATTTCCGATCTTCGGGATGAGAGCGATCGCGAAGGGATGCGGGTGGTAATTGAACTCAAACGCGATACCAATCCCCAAGAAATTCTCCAGCATTTATATCACCAAACTGCTTTACAGATGACTTTTGGGGCAATTCTCCTCGCAATAGTGGATGGACAACCCCGCCAATTAAGTTTGCGTCAACTGTTGCAGGAGTTTTTGAGTTTCCGGGAAGAGACGCTGAACCGTCGCTACAATTACGAGTTGGGTAAGGCTCAAAGTCGCGTGCATTTGGTAGAAGGTTTGCTGAAAGCGCTGTCTAATTTGGATGAGGTAATTCAAATTTTACGCCAAGCTCCCGATGGCAGTACGGCAAAAATTACTCTTTGTAGCCAACTAGATTTGAGTGAGGTACAAGGAGATGCAATTCTAGCGATGCCGTTGCGTCGCCTCACTAGTTTAGAACAGCAAAATTTGCAGCAAGAATTTGAGCAGATCAGCGGACAAATTAGCTTGTTGGAGCAATTACTCAACGATCGCCGCGAATTACTCAAAGCGCTGAAAAAAGATTTGCGATCGCTCAAGCGCAAGTACAATGATCCCCGGCGGACGAAAATTGGAGAGGAACAAAAGTCTAGGGTAGAGGAGCAGAAGTCTAGAGCAGAGGAGGAAGAAGAACTTAAATCTTCTGAACCAGTAGAAGAAGCGATTTTAGAATTTACCCAACGGGGTTATGTTCGCCGCACTCAACCACCTGGGAGAAAGTCAAAAGCTGAAAATGGTCTGCACGATAATGACTTCATTATCCAAACTGTGTTGACCGACACCGGGAAAGACTTGCTAATACTAACCGCTGGCGGCAAAGTCTATCCGGTGAATGTGGGGGAAATTCCCCCAACTACTGGGCGTTCTCCACGAGGAAAACCTTTGATTACGATGCTGAGTAGTACTGCTCAAGGCGCTCAAGAAGCTGTGGTCAGCCGCTTTTCGCTGCCGGAAAATCTCGAAACTAGGCAGATGATTCTCCTAACAAAACAGGGAAGAATTAAGCGCCTGTCTTTGGGAGAATTTACTAACCTGACTCGGCGCGGAATCACGATTTTGAAGCTCAAAGACGATGATGAATTGTCATTTACCCAGTTCACCGCTCCAGGGGAGCATCTGATTTTAGCTAGTTCTGGTGGGCGAATGTTGCGCTTTGCAGTCAATGATGAACAATTGCCAGTCATGGGACGCACAGCGATGGGTTTACAAGCATTTCGGTTATTGAAAAATCAGCAAATGGTTGGCTGTGTCACTGTCGGTAAAGATGACCAACTGCTGCTAGTTACTCAAGAAGGATATGCCAAGCGGATGGCTGCGAGTCAGTTAAGAGCGGCTAATCGCGGCGATTTAGGCACGCAAGCGCTGAAATTTGCTAGCAAAACTGACAACTTAGCTGGTATGGTCATGGCGATGGCATCTGGCGAGGTAGCTTTAGTGACGAATAAGGAACGGGTAGTGCGAATACCTGTGGAAACAGTGCCGATTTTAGGTAGAGATGTCAAAGGTGAAAGCATCCTCCAACTCAGCCGTGATGAAAAAATTATTACTGTTGCCGAAGTGCGATCGTAAATTATGTAGGGCTGATCTCGTTCCCAGTCTCCGACAGACTGATTATTGTAGAGACGGCGATTCATCGCGTCTCTTGCCATAACCGAATAGTATTAGCCCCGATTTCTTGAAGAAGTCGGGGTTATGGGCAGTATTTTGATTCCAATATCTCCATTAATTATCAATAATTTTTAATTTCAAATAACAAACTCTATTGAAAATCAAGCAATACAAAATATTAATTGATAATTAATCTTAATAAGACTAAAATTATCTATGACAGTAGAAATCTAGATAACATCTCTTCTATCTCAGTAAATCTCACTGAAGGCAGATGCTTAAATCTGTATAAATAGCTATTTCTATTTATGTCAAGCTATGAAGACAAAAGTATAAAAAATGTTGTCTTTCTCAAAATATTTGTTATATTAGTTTACATAAGGCAATAAACCTTAAAAATTAAGTTTGGAGTCTAAACCATGACAAATGCAAGCACAACAAAAGTCACCACTCCTATAATTGAAGACCGCAACGCTTGGCGTTGGGGCTTTACCCCACAAGCAGAAATTTGGAATGGTCGCTTGGCAATGATTGGCTTTTCAGCAGCCATTTTAGTCGAGGTTTTTTCTGGTCAAGGCTTCCTACATTTTTGGGGCATCCTGTAAGTTTTAATATCTAAGATGACCTATAAATAAAAAAACCTGGAGTGCTAATTCACTACCAGGTTTTTTATTTGTTTATCATTTGTCCTTAGTCATTAGTCATTTGTTTATTCACTAATGACTAATTAACTACCGAATATATTCCTTGAGAACGCTGTTACGATTTGGATGGCGTAACTTGCGGAGTGCTTTCGCCTCAATTTGACGAATCCGTTCGCGGGTGACGTTGAAAATCTGGCCGATTTCCTCAAGGGTTTTCATCCGACCATCATCCAAGCCGTAACGTAATCTGAGAACATCACGTTCACGTGGGCTGAGACTGTCGAGGACTTTTTCAAGGTCTTCGCGCAGAAGATTTTTGGAAACTTGGTCTTCTGGTGTCTCACCATCGGATTCAATAAAGTCGCCCAATCGAGAATCTTCTTCTTTACCAATTGGCGTTTCTAGTGAAATTGGTAACTGAGCCGATTTTGCAATGAACCGCAACTTCTCAATGGTCATTTCCATGCGAGTGGCGATTTCTTCTTCAGTGGGTTTGCGACCCATCTCTTGAGATAGTAACTTGGTAGTTTTCTTAATCCGAGAAATGGTTTCGTAAAGGTGAACTGGAAGACGAATGGTGCGGGATTGATCTGCGATCGCACGGGTAATTGCTTGACGAATCCACCATGTAGCATAAGTGGAGAACTTATAACCTTTTTCGTGGTCAAACTTTTCAGCGGCACGAATCAAACCGAGACTGCCTTCCTGAATTAAGTCCTGGAACGACAAACCACGATTCATGTACTTCTTAGCAATTGAAACTACAAGACGGAGGTTAGATTGCACCATCTTGTCTTTCGCTCTGCGACCAACATGGAGGCGATAACGAAAGGCTGGTAGTGGCAGTTGTACTGCTTCTGCCCATTCACTATCTCGAGGATCGCGATCTAACTGTTCACATAGTCTTTCGCGTACCCTCTCTAATTCGAGCAAATCGGCGATTTTACGCGCCAATTCGATTTCTTCGTCTGCCCGCAACAGCCGAATTCTACCAATTTCTTGCAAGTAAAGCCGAATTGAATCTTCTGTGTAATGCTTTTTCTTGCTTTGTGTCCGACGACGCGATTTAGCGGCTTTTCCAGACTTTGCGTCGTCCTCATCAGACTGAGGCTCTAAAAATTCCTCGTCACCTTCATCGATGATCAGCAAGTCCTCTTCATCGTCTATTAAGAGTTCTTCTAACTCGAGCTCAGGCTGATTCATTATTTCTAGGTCAGGCTGATATATGCTTTCGAGTACGTTGTTAGCCTGGTTCATGCCGCGTTCCTCATGCTCCTTGCAGAATCAATTACTCAAGATGTGTTTACTGCTCTTTTAAACGAGCCAATTGCCAACCGAAAATAAGCTTATTGGCAGATTTGCCAGAGATATTTTCGGACGTTTTACTCCTCCGGTAGGAGGGTTTTTACTTTAGTTTCAGCAATTACTAAAGGTGACTTGCTCACTTTCGTAAATGTTATATGTGTTGCTATCACATATTGCTTTCAACTAGCTGGTCAAATAAATACTTGCCTTTTTCAAAAAACTTGCCACTCTATACAAATGAGTTCAGACTGTTGGCAGATTTTCCTATAAAGACTCTTCCGATTGTAGCCTGTTTCACAGAAATTGCACTCTTTTTGTGTATTAATCATGAATTCATTAAGCAACTGTTAGCCACTTTCACCAAAAAGACATTAAAAACGGGATTAATACCCTGAAATTTTTTTTCACTTTTCGGAATTGCAGTGACGTTCTTATTACATTACGAAGTAAGTACGTTTGCTTTTGCCGAATTCAATGTATTTTACACAACATTAATTACTGAGGAAGAGTGCATTTTATGTTAACTCAGACTATTGATCTTAACCTACCCATTTTTACATTTCCTTCATAAATTACGCATCCCTTAGACTCAAGTGGGTCTTGACCTTGGGTAAATACAACAACGGTGGTGGTGCTTGCCTTAAAGCAGTTAACCTTCTGCGTACTAACTACCTTAACTGAGGAGTTAAGGCGGTGACAGAATCGACCCGATTGGAGATCAATTTAGGTTTCACTAATTCGGCCTTATTCACACGTTAGCGCACTGTGGCGATTTCAGCCCTATGAAAGTTGACAAACTCTTCTTATTGTATACAAGGATATTTTAATCAATTCAAAAACATTTTGTCCTGCGAATTCGCCAATATAGTCCTATCTTAGGCAAAAGTACATTAGATACATACGATACAATCGCGATCGCCATGACTCTACATGAAGATATTAACAAGTTTTCAGCCTTCTGGTGTGTACTTCCCACAGCCATCACTCCGAACACACAGAACCCAGAAGATTACTTGATGATTTTAGTTACAAAGCTTTTTTGCGTAACTTAATTGTAAATTTAAATACTTTTATTTCGGTGAGTTTCTGTCATCTTATGATGAGAAATCGTGACATACTCCCCGCGCCGCCCTCCGGGACGGCGGGGGCTTCTCAGTGACTCCCGGCAACCCGTCGGACATTTCCTGAGCTTTGAAGGACGGGATGACCCTCCGCCCTGTATTTTATATTTCGCGCGGCATTATGATCACGGCAATAACTAGCACCACATAAGCAGTTGTGCCACCTATCGGCCAATGTTTTTGGAACAGTCGCGCCACAATCGGAACACTCTTGGCTTGTGCCATTGGGATTTACCGCTACTACCAAACACCCAGCACTTGCAGCCTTGGTATTTAGAATTTGCAGAAATTGACCCCAGCCGGCATCATTTACGGACTTGGCAAGCATGGACTTTGCTAGTCCTTTGATATTTAGGTTTTCATGTGCAATAACTTGGGATTGATTTATTAACCATAAGGCAGTTTTATAGTGAAAATCTTTGCGCTGATTAGCGACTTTTAAATGAGCTTTGGCAACACGTTTAATTGCTTTCTTGCGACGATTTGACCCCTTGTGTTTTCGAGACAGTTGACGTTGCAGCCGCTTTAGTTTTTTCTCGCTTTTACGGTAATGTTGGGGAATTTCTATTTCTTGGTTGTCACTCGTTACCAAGAATGATTTTAATCCCATATCAACGCCCACAGTATTGTCTGGTGTGGGAATGACATCGGAATTGATGCTAGGCACAGCTACATCTTCCAAGCTAAGACTGATGTAATAGCCGTCAGCTTTACGGGTAATCGTGGCAGTTTTGATTTTAAAGCCGTCCGGGATTGGACGATGCAAAATCATCTTGACTTTGCCGATTTTGGGTAACTGGATGAATTTACCCGTTAGGTGTTCTGGTTTGATAGGGTCAGGAAACGCCAATGAATGATAGCGCCCTTTGCCCTTGAACCTGGGACGACCAGAGCGCTTACCATTGCTATCACCTTTTAACCAACGGTCAAACGTTTTTTCAACCCGTGCAATTACGTCCTGTAGCGTATGGGAGGGTAGTTCTTTGTATTCCGGGAAGAAAGCTTTGCTATTAGTTAAATCGCGCTTCTGACTATAGTAATCAGGTTTGTCCTTAAGTGGTGCGATACCGCAAGAAACAATAGAGCATCGATTGATATCACAGCGATTATTTTCCCACCAGTTAAACCGTTCTGCCAACCTGTAGTTATATTGACGGCGACACAATTCTAACCAGTTTTCAAAGGTGGCTATCTGTTGTGATGTAGGGCGTAAAGTCAACTTTCTAATCTAGGTATAGAGAAAGCACCCTGTCTCGCAAACGTAAAGCGCCCTCTCTATCCACATAATTTATGGAGAACTCCATTATGACATTAGCAACGATTGAAGTTCAAGCTGTAGCACAATCCCAGCTAAACCTTTACATCCAGCAGCAATCACAAGAATCCGCCTACTACGAAATAGACTCTGTAGATGATGTGTTCGGCAAGCTCTACCGAGTTTGGGGTAGCGAAAAAGGAATCAACTTACTCGGCACTTTCTACCAAAGCTTAGACGGCTTTTGGATATCCCAACCATGCTGCACCACACAACGCAGTAGTTGGGCAGCTGACGGACAAGCGATAAACGCAATTCTAGCAGCATAAATTTTCTCCTATTCACCTTAGAGCCGCAGTGCGGCTCTAAACAATTTTTTTTAGCTATGAAACTGAAAGCTTTTTTGGCAGATATGCTGGCTGCTTTGTGTAGGCATTTTCGTCCACAACAAAACAAATCACGTCGGTACAGCCGCCTAAGTCACCATCAAAAAGACCGTAAACGTCCACACTTGATAGCCAAGTACGGGATGAAGTGTTTTTGGTGTGGGCATAACCTGAAGCCAGAAACACGTGCTTACTTTGTCGCCTCTTGTGGTGGAGTGACTGTCGAAGTGCTAAAACAATACGTGCAAAACCAAGATTCTCCGAGTAGTGCCGATAAGAGAGTGGCGGTTCCGACGCTCGTTCGCCTTTGGCGTCTCCCCTTGGGAGAAGACTCGCTAACGCTTCGCTATCACCCACCCCACTCACTCCGTCAACCTAGCGGTTGACATCAGTTCGGGGGTGGGATTCGTCAGCGCCCCGACATTCTTCCCATCGCCGCCCTTCGGGACGGCGTGGGGCTGCTGTCGGAAATAGCTCAAAATACTTATTAATTGCTGTTTGATAGACGATATTCAGTTATTTTCTGAGGTATAACAAATGTGTTTCTAGTTGGTAGGCGAAATTAATCAGCGCGTCAGAGTAAAGAGTATTATCTAGACTCTGGCTTCTAACGAAGTTGGTAATTTTGCTAGCGCTCAAACATTAATTTTTGGGAAAATATTGACAATATGCAAATTTTATGTATTTGACTAGCGGAGAAATTTAGAATTTTTGTAGTTATGTAGTGCTGAACTACCACTTGTGTGACAAGTCAACCTAAATAGGACTTACGCAAAAATCGCCAAAAAGCTTAATTTATCGAACCGTCTTCTCTACGAGACGCTGCGCGTTGGCGTCAGCCTCTCGAAGAGAAGACGCCAAGAGCGCCGAGAATTCATAGAGTGTGCGTAAGTCCTACTAAATTTTTTTAATTGTTAGCGTCTAGTTCAAAGTTAGGGTGGCTTTCAAACCTACGCCTAACGGGGCATCACTTCAATGCGACAGATCCCCGACAACTTTTACGAAGTCGGGGATCTTGTTTTTACGAATGATTTAGGAATGCTGGTATTAGATATCTAGATCGGTGAAGTTGAGCTTAGAACCATAGGTTTCGATGAATTCTCGTCTGGGTGCAACCCGATCGCCCATTAAAATTGTGAAGATGCGATCGGCTTCAGCAGCATCCTCAATTTCAACTTGCTTCATTTTGCGAGTTTCTGGGTTCATAGTGGTGTCCCAGAGTTGTTGTGGCATCATTTCACCCAAACCTTTGAAGCGTTGGATGGTGTAGTTGGCGTTAGCAGGAAATTTGGCGATCGCTTGATTTTTTTCGCGATCGCTATAGCAATACTCATGATTACGTCCCCGTTCTACTTTAAACAGTGGGGGACAAGCGATATAAATAAAGCCCTGTTCGATGAGTGCCCGTTGATATCGATAGAAGAATGTTAACAACAAAGTCCGGATGTGCGCTCCATCTACGTCAGCGTCCGTCATGATGACTATCCGGTGATAACGCAGTTGAGTGGAATCAAATTCATCACCTTTAACACCTAAACCAAGTGCTGTAATTAACGATTGAACTTCGTTATTTTTATAGATTTTAGCGTCGTCGGTTTTTTCAATGTTGAGGATTTTACCACGTAGAGGCAAGATTGCTTGAGTGCGGCGATCGCGTCCTTGTTTTGCACTGCCACCTGCTGAGTCCCCTTCCACGATGAATATCTCAGACTCGCTAGGGTCACGAGAACTACAATCAGCCAGTTTACCAGGTAATGGCGAAGATTCTAGTACCGATTTACGCCGAACTAATTCCCGCGCATGACGGGCTGCTTCTGCGGCTTTGAAGGCTTGGATAGCTTTATCTAAAATTGAGTCTGCTATGGCAGGATGAAATTCTAGATACTCAGTGAGGACTTCTCCCACTAAAGAATCAACAATTCCCCGCACTTCGGTATTACCGAGTTTGGTTTTGGTTTGTCCTTCAAATTCTGGGTCTGGGACTTTAACAGAAATTACGGCTGTCAAACCTTCGCGGACGTGTTCGCCACTGAGGTTAGTTTCATTCTCTTTAATTTTATTGCGCTTGCGGGCGATCGCATTTAATGTCCGAGTTAGAACCGCCTTTAACCCTTCTAAGTGCGTACCACCATCCACTGTGCGAATATTGTTAGCAAAACCTAGTACATTATCCGTATAAGCATCAGTACACCATTGCAATGAAACTTCCACTTGTACATTATTTCGTTCCCCCTGCACATAGATAATTTCTTCATGCAGTGGTTGCTTCTCGCGGTTCATGTAGGCGATATATTCTTTAATACCACCCTTGTACTCGTAGGATTCTACCTTAGATGTATCGCTTTTTAGTAATTCCAGACGGTGGTCAGTAAAGGTAATTTTGACACCAGCATTCAGATACGCCAATTCCCGTAGGCGACCT
The DNA here is from genome assembly GCF_036917155.1 of Nostoc sp. Classification (GTDB taxonomy): domain Bacteria; phylum Cyanobacteriota; class Cyanobacteriia; order Cyanobacteriales; family Nostocaceae; genus Nostoc. The sequence continues at coordinate 18,639 of NZ_JBALDZ010000218.1, forward strand.
GATAAAGTGATGTAATCAAACTCAATACTGGTAGTAAATATTTGGGTATCTGGTTTAAAAGTAACAGAAGTTCCGGTTCTAGCTTCTTTGTAAGGCTTGACTTGTAGTTCGGTAACTGGTACACCCCGTTCATAGCGCTGGATATGAACTTTTTTATCTCGCCAAACTGTAACTTCTACAACTTCAGAGAGGGCATTAACAACAGAAATACCAACCCCGTGCAATCCTCCCGAAACTTTGTAGCCACCACCGCCAAACTTACCACCAGCGTGCAGTACCGTCATCACGGTTTCCAAAGCCGATTTCCCGGTTCGCGAGTGAGTATCGATGGGAATACCGCGACCATCATCTGTTACAGTAACGGAACCATCAGCGTTAATATCTACCTCTATATGAGTGCAATAACCCGCCAAAGCCTCATCAACTGAATTGTCCACCACCTCGTAAACTAAATGGTGGAGTCCTCGCGGCCCGGTAGTACCAATGTACATTCCTGGTCTTTTGCGGACGGCTTCCAGACCTTCCAGAACTTGAATCTGATCGGCACTGTAACTGCTCGTCATGTAAACTCTCCTGATGTGTGGGGTTGAACTCGCCAAAAGGCAAATAAAAGTAAAAACACTCCAAAATTGTAACACAAAAGCCTTGTTGGCGTCTGTAGGGCATTTTCAAGAGAAGTTTATACAGGGGTTGCAGTCCCATTAGAGAGAGGCAGAGGAGTCGGAAGCAGGGGAGGCAGGGGGAGAGAAACAAGTTAAAAGTTAAAAGTTAAAAGTTAAAAGAAATATTGAATTTATCTTTCTTTTTACTTTTTACTTGGTTCTTTTTACTTGTATGCCCAATGCCCCATGCCCCATAACCAATGACCAATGACTAATGACTAATGACTAAATTAATTGTGATTTGTGGGGCAACTGTGACGGGTAAATCGGGTTTGGCTTTGGCTTTGGCAATGCGCTTGGGTTCTGTAATTATCAGTGCTGATTCTCGTCAAGTTTACCGTGAGTTTGATATCGGGACGGCGAAACCAACTGTGGCGGAACAAAAATTAGTGCCGCACTATTTAATAGATATCTGCGCTCCCACAGACACAATGACGGTAGCAGACTATCAACAACAAGCACAAGCCTTAATTAATTCTCCCCTATCTCCCTCATCTCCCTCATCTCCCTCATCTCCCTCATCTCCCTCATCTCCCTCATCTCCCCCACTTCTACTAGTTGGTGGCACTGGTTTATACATCCGTTCTATTGTTCGAGGGATGAAAATTCCGAGAGTCGCACCACAAATAGAATTGCGATCGCAGCTTGAATCTCTAGGTCAACCACAACTCTACGCCATATTACAACAAGTTGATCCAGTTGCAGCACAAAAGATTCATGGCAATGATTCAGTGCGGACTTTACGAGCATTAGAGGTATTTTATGTAACTGGATATCCAATTTCAGAACAGCAAGGGGAGAATCCACCGAATTATCCGATTTTGCAAATTGGTTTAGATTGCGATGTTGAAAAGTTAGGCGTTCGTATTCAACAGCGTACTGAGCAAATGATAGCAAATGGTTTGGTTGAAGAGGTGGAGAATCTTTGTCAAAAATATGGCGCTGATTTATCTTTGTTGAATACTTTGGGCTATCAAGAAATTAAGCAACATTTGGCTGGGGATATTTCCTTGGATGAAGCGAAAGAATTAACAATTTTGCATACGCGACAATTTGCCAAGCGACAACGCACTTGGTTTCGAGCATATCCACAAATTGAATGGTTTGATGCCGATGATCCTGATTTATTAGAGAAGGTTTGGCATCGGATAAATGAGTTTATAAGTTGCACAAGTTCGTGAGATTTTTTTGCTCATGCAAAGACGCAAAGTTTTTTGCCAAATTTTACCCAGGTTGCCGACATATAGGAATAAACTAGGTTCGCATAGTGTAAGGCAACCTACACCTATGCTAGTTAAGCTATACTAGCTTCACCAAATTTGGTTAAAAAACGGAAGGCTTTCAAAATATAACCAGTGCAATCTCTAGGAGAGGTGTTGTAAAACGATCGCCACGCACTCGCCTTATCTTCATCATAGCGATCGCTGCGTTGACTATGATTCTCTAACCACGCCAATCGTACTGCATGGCCAATTAACACATCTAATACAATATATTCTTCGATTTGCAGGTTGGGATTATTGGCTACGATCGCAGCTAATTCGATTAATGCTTCAATATTAACTTGGCGGTATTCTGGAGCTTCGATTTTATTCAGCAAATGCTCGACTAACAGGGCAAAATTTCTTTCACCTGCCGTCATTTCTGACAACATTATCTCACTATCTAAACGATTGCGGCGCTCTAGTTTATCACCAATTACTAGACCCTTGCAATGCTGCATTAATAGCCAAACTTCTTTGAAAAATTCTTTTGGTACGCGCCCCGTCGCACCCTCGGCTTGGCGAAACCGCCGCCAACCGCCCGGCGGGACTTCTATTCCTTCTGCTATTGCTGGTAACACCACCCAAGCAATATCACTTTCTTTTTGTTTGACATGCAGTGATTCTTGCTGGCGTAACAGGTTACTCATGCCAGTATATCCAGTTAATACCTGACGCAAGCGCATTTTTACATCAAAGGGTGAAAGTTGCATTAAATAGTCATAAGCTTCATCTTGAGTGACGTATAATTCCCGCGCTAGTTCGCTGGTAATCAATAAGATGAGATAGCCGACTCTCAGGGTTAGTAGTCCCTGAAATAGTTCGGGTTCTGAGCGAATTAAGATACCAAGATAGATTAAAATCTCTTGAGTGAGGACGCGATCGCGGATATCTTCACGACAGAAATGATTAATTTTATCGGCAATTTCATCGTGAGGCATGGGTACGGTAATTAAGGACGCTTCACTGTAAGCTTTACCCACAGCAATTTGCTTACCTCGTACCAAAATACTCGTTACTGCATCTGATAAGCTGATATCAACCATCAGCCGTAACCCCGCAGCCCGACGCACTACCGCCCAAATACCTAAATCTCCAGCTTTGGTATAAACTTCATCGAGTAAATCGCCTACGGTGACAGGATATCCTGGGCCACCATACCCCGTATCAAATTCCGTTCCCTGCAAGCGAGTTAGAGTTTGCAATAACTCAATTTGCTCGTAAATATTCTCTGATGAGCGCAAACGAGAAAGTAATAACCCAAAGTTGGTTTCACACTCCATTTGAAATTCTTGGCTATGTCCTAAGCGCCAGTTTTTCTCAGGATGATAAGCTAGATAATAGCAACGTGGGCTAGCATTTTTTACTGGTGATCGCAAAAATTCTGCATTGGGGAGAAAATCAATTCTTTGGATTCCAGCTGTTAGCATTAGCTGATTTAGTCGCCCTAATTTCACCCGCACGCCGTTACAAACACCATCTTTCAGTTCTTGCATCAGTTCTAGTAATGCTTCCGAACCGACTTCTAACATAGTGTGCGTCAACATTAAAGTCAAGGTAGGACGCCCTAAATCGCCCCAATATTTTTGAATATAAGCAAGTTCGCTTCTAATTTGGTCTAGCAGAAAATGGTAATCAAGGGTTAAATAAAACTGTTGAGAATCTGAAAATGAAGGTAAAAAGACAATTGTTTCACCACTAATCCGAAAAATTCTAGATGTTGTTAAACTCCGCAGCCGCCGGACTGGACGCCCAGTTAAACCAAGTTTATCGTTACGTCCAATTTGGGTATAAATAGCTGAAAATTCTCCAGCCTTTCTCACTTGAATCGGTTCTACTTGGGTAGGCGTTTGTGCTTCAATTCCGTGAACTTCTAATTTCTTCTGTAAATCTTCATCTTCTGCTAATAAAGCAATTTGTACCAATGACTCTCGCTGTTTACCCACACACAAATGTCTTCCCAAAGGGTCAATATCACCAACTGCCAGTAACCCTTCGCTCAACATTTCACTGAGAAAATACAAACTCTGTGCCCACACCAAGGGAATATTTTCATTAGGTAAACGTGGTTGCGTTTGGGGTGCTAACTTTTCTGCTTCTATATTTTCGGCGGGAACATAATAAAGTTCTGGCAATAAACGCAAACCATCTTGCTCCATAAATAATGATTCTAAAAGACTTTGGTATTTTTTAACTTGTTCTTGTTTGCCGCGAAATAATCCATCTAGAACTAAATAAGTGAAAAATAACGGCCATTCGCATTCGATATGCTCAAATTGCTTAAGTTCTAACGGTTCGTAGTGCAAGCGCTGATGATCTTCTAAAACGGTTTGGTGTCCATCACGCAGAAAGCGTTTGCAGCCGTATTTACCTGCGAGTTTATTGATAATATCGTTTAAAGTGCGATCGCGTAACTCCAAATCTTCTACTGCAAAGGCAGGATAACTAATAATACTTAACAGCGCCGCATCAATTTCTTTGGAACCAGATTCCCTCGGTAATAAGGATTCTAAGGTAATCCGGGCGCGGGCGATTTCATCTGGTAGCACATGAATTACCGATGCTTGACTACCACGCACACCAAACAAATCCAGTCCGTTGATAGCTTCTAAAGCAGCTTTTGCCATGCCTACGGAACTGGCATTTAACTCTGCACTACCACGATTAATTTTATTACCACGTTCCCAAATGCCGTAATCTGGAGTGCGATAAGCTCGTCCAATGTAGTAAACCAAATTTTGGACGAAATTCACTTCATCAATGGTATAAATTATTTGCAATCCCGCAGCCGTCATTTGCCCCAACATCAGTAAAAATATAGATGTGGCATCAAGTTGCAAATGTCCCCATTCATCATCACCAACAACAATGTCACCAGTTGCGGTATTATATTTGGCGTGCAGTCCATCTAGTAGCGACTGAGTATGTTTAAATGTCTCTACTTTATGAGCCTGTCGCATCATCGCAAATAGCAACCCGCGCATCAGTTTGATGACACTGTGTTCTAGTTCATAAGTGCGTCCTTCATCGTCGTCAATTTTGCGGTATGCAAGTCCTAAACCCCAAACTGCCAAAATGCTGTAAACGTTGTCTCGCACCCAGGCATCAGTATAATCGCCGTGGGCTGTAATCGCTGTACTAGCAGGTAATAAACCAGTAATCGGATTTTGCCGAGTCAGGATGATCGTTTTGATTTGCTGGTAGTAATAGTCCAGGCGAGCTAGCAATTTGGTAGATGTTTTCATGGTTTGGTTCAGAACAACTTGCAAAATTTGACCCTGTGACTGTCAAGTGAATTACCTAAACCAAGCCAGAATAAATTCTGTAATGGTTGATGGGACAACAGATGAGGGTGGTGTGAGTTTATTATTATCTCGTGTTAGTAGATTTCTGGGTACTTAATTTTAGCGATTTTATTTCGGCGTAGCACTGGCGAAATAGTGAAAAATTGGGGAGATTTTTGGGTGTGGTCAGAATTACGTGCTATGGAGTGCAATCTGGGAGATATGAGCTAGTATGCTAGCATAACAGCAGATTAACTTTTTTCATCATGGAAACTCGAATTAACAAACGCACCCACAGCGATTACACCCAAAGTGCTGCCTATCTGCCCAAGGATTTAGTTAAAATTTTCAAACAGCTAGCTCTTGAGTTAGAAATAGGACACAGTGAGGCAATGGAAGAAGCTGTCAGAATGTGGTGTGATGCGGCAATCAAAAAGGTAAGTCAACCTTGATGAGGTATCCTACACCCAAACAAAATCTGATTTGTTTTATTCTCTGTCAAAACCTCACAACATTTCTACTACCTATCTTTATAGTCAGATTAGATGAACGAACAGGAGACATCTATATCTTGGCTGGTGATGAAACTGGTATTGTAATTAACCCTAATGGTAAATGGAGATACGACGAATGACCAAGCCTAAGTTTGCTGCAATGAGTAAAATAGAGTTAAAACGTTATTTATTAGAGAATCAGAATGATACAGAAGCTTTTCACGCTCTAATGGATAAAATTAACGCTGAACCTAACCCGAAGTTTTATACCATAGATGAAATTGGTGAACTGGAAAAACTAATAGAAGCAAAACGGACACGAGAAAATCTCTAAAAATTACCTTAAGTCATTCAAGAGTGATAAATATCACAAATATTAAATACTGATGCCTCAGTATGTACCTGAGAGTGCTATTCCGGGTTAGGATGATGAACAGCGATGCCTTGATTTAGATATCGATATTGAATTGTTGAAATTTTATGGGCAATAGTCCACCAGATGGCAGTATCAACCTCCTCTGAGTTGGTGAGGAAGTCTCCCAGCGCGGGGGAGACTTAGGAGATATATATCATGCTTACACAAGATATTCGTGATTTGCTGACTGATACTACCGATTTGAACCAGTTGAAATGGGATTTAAATCGCTTGCAACCTGTGGATGTGGGAGACTACATTACACAATTGCCTGAAAAACAACGGGCGATCGCATTCCGTTTACTCAACAAAGCTCAGGCAATTGATGTATTTGAATATCTGCCTACAGTGGTGCAGGAAGAACTAATTAATTCTCTGCATGATGTCCAGGTAGTGCAACTTGTAGAAGCCATGAGTCCCGACGAACGGGCAGAATTGTTTGATGAACTACCGGCTGGAGTCATCAAACGGCTATTGCAAGAACTGAGTCCAGAACAAAGGCAAGCAACAGCAACGATTCTCGGCTATCCAGAAGGCACTGCTGGGCGGGTAATGACAACCGAATATGTCCGGTTGCGTCAAGGATTGACTGTCGGTGAAGCCCTGAGCAAGATCCGCCGTCAGGACGAAGACAAGGAATCGATTTACTACGCCTACGTCACAGACGACAACCGGACGCTGGTGAGAGTAGTTTCACTGCGCCAATTGCTGTTTACCTTTCCCGATGTTTTCATCAAAGATATTGCTAGCGATCGCGTCATTAAGGTGACAACTGAAACCCCACAAGAAGAAGTGGCGCGAATCATGCAGCGCTATGACTTAATCGCTATCCCCGTAGTTGACCGGGAAGACCGATTGGTGGGCATTGTCACCATTGATGATGTCATGGATATTTTAGAAGAGGAAGCCACAGAAGATATCCAAAAACTGGGGGGTGTGAGTGGTGATGAAGCAGCTTTATCCTCTCCCCTGTTAACTATCCGTAACCGCTTGCCTTGGCTGTTGGGCATCATGGCCCTGTATATTGGTGCAGCCAGTGCGATCGCGCCTTTCCAATCTGTAATTGCCGCAGTGCCAGTTTTAGCAGTAATTATGCCGATTTTTTCAAACACAGGTGGTACTGTTGGTATTCAATCATTAACGGTGACAATCCGTGGCTTGGGAGTAGGAGAGGTAACACCCAAAGATACCTTAAAAATTCTCCGCAAGGAACTTTGTGCTGGTTTAGGTACAGCCCTAGCTTTAGCCACAACGATGATCCTGCTTTCCTTAATTTGGGCGCGACCCCAAGAGCGATGGGTGGCTTTAATTGCCGGCATGGTAATGGCAACTAATACAATTGTGGCTGTTACACTGGGCACCTTACTACCAATGGGTTTGAAACGCTTGAAACTTGACCCTGCTTTGGTTAGTGGCCCATTAGTGACTACAATGCTAGATACAATTGGGTTTTTAACGTTCCTTACCCTGATTTCGTTTGCTTTGCAGGTATTACATTTACCAACTTAATCGTAAGTTTTCAGATTTCCCCGCTAAAAATAAATTAAGAAGCCAGAGGAATGGGTGAATATTTAATACCCTCAGCTATTTTTGTGATTGTAAAATTATAGGTTCCTGACAATTAGAAGTATAACCCGGTAAAACTTTTACCTCTGGCTGAGTCAACCGCAGCGTTAAAGAAAGTCGGACTTTACCGCTATTATTACGTATTGAACGATGTAATAATCTATCACTAAATAGTACAAATTCACCAGGACGTAACACCACAGGAATAGCTTTTTGTGCGACTTCATCAGTGATTTCAAAAAAGTGATTACCACTAAAAGGATCGGTTCCTTTTATCTGGCAATCTTTTAAGTAAATATTAGGTATATACTCAAATCCATTATATTCGTTAACTTCTGTTAGAGCTATATAAGCATGGATAGTTTTACCATCTCCTTTCAGCAGTTTAGGATAACAGTCTTGATGCCAAAAAGGAATTAATTGCTGGGCGGGATAATTTACCCACAATTCTGATCGCCATAATACTAAATTTTCTCCTAAATAAGCACTAAGCCTTTCTAATAAATTTTGATCTTGACATAATTGCAAAATTACAGGTGAATCTAAATGTCTTTCCATGTAAAAAGATTTAGTAAAAACTTGAAGCAGTATAATGAACAATGACCCAATATCAAATCTAATAAATGATATAACTACCTGTTTTAGTAATATCTTTATTGGTATTTTTATTAAAACTTTATCAAAAATATATTGGGTAATATCAGCTATTTCATTACTGGTTAAAAGGAGAGAGTTTGGCCCCCAAATTTCATCAGTACCATCATAATTAATTTTCTTTGTATTCTGCTGTTGGTTGCAACCAGCCCATAATAAACTACGTTCCCATAATTGCTCTGATAATTCTTGATTTTGTGCTACTTTCGGTAATAGAATTTCTTGAGTATGACTATCTAAAAATTTTCCACTAACATTTTGATAATCTGGGGAAGTAGCACAAATAAGAGTGCTATATGCTCCGGCTTCCGAGGAAATACCTAAACCTAAATATTTACTGAGACGATGCCATCTAGTAATATTTGATTGCACAAAGCCTGGATGTATTGCGTTAACAGTGACTTGAGAATTATTTAATCGCTGAGAAAGTTCTCTTGTTAAAAGCAATAAAGAGAGTTTAGAAACGGCATATAATTTTATAAAATTTAACGGTGTTCTTTTAACTAATAAATTCCAGTCAATGCCACTTGGAGATAATGCGAAATCTGACGCTAACATGATAATGCGACTAGGGGCAGATTCTTGCAATTTTTCTAGTAATAAATAAGTGAGCAAAAAATGACCTAAATAGTTAGTCCCCCAAATCAGTTCAAAACCTTCTTTCGTTGTGCCTCTGCGGTTGAATATACCTGCATTATTGACTAATATATCTAATGGTAAATTTTTGTCATTAAATAGTTTTACACAGTTACGAACTGAATCTAAAGAAGCTAGATCAAGAGGTAAAAATGTCACATTTTGATTTCCGGTAGTTTGGCGGATATAGTCTATAGCTTTTGCGGCTTTATTTGCCGAACGACAGGCAATAAATACATGATTGCCTAATTTGGCTAAACCTACAGCCGTCATTAAACCTACACCAGAGTTACCACCTGTAACCAGACACACTTGCATAATTTACGCTCTCTCAGTATTTATTTCCAACCAATTGCAAGAAACTATTATAGCGGTTCTCGTTCACGTGAGTGAGGTACACCCGTAGGGGCAATACCCTGCGGGAAGCCGCTTTGCATCTACATGAATTGCCCCTACACCTTGCGATATGATTTTGTACCGCATCTGAGTGGGAACCGCTATACCCGCATTTCTCACAAGGAGAGAAGGGATTGAACTTGGCAGATTGAACTCTCCCCTGCTCCCCTCACGGGCGAAGTAATAAGTAATAAGTAATAAGTAAGATTCATTACTCATTACTCATTACTTATTTAATTATTGAGATGTGGTGAGAAATCCGGGTATAGTATTGGTAAAAATGGGAGCATCCCAATTTGGCAAAAATAAAAGAATAAAGATCATTCACGATGTACACTCGCAAATAATTTGGGGATTCAATTTTGTAGTTATTTTGATTCTTGTTCCGATCCAGAACTAATGTCTAGCAGACAATCATCAAGGGTATGAATTATTTTCTGTATTTTCTCCCCAAATTAACGTCTAAAAACAGACAATAATGCACTATTACTGGCATTAGTATCAGCTTTATCCAAGTGTCGGCATTTACTTAATTTTTCAGATGTCACGCATTGGAAGTATAGCTCGGTTCCTTGCCATTTTTGCAATTTGTACCCTGAAAAGATGCGCCAAGGGCAAAAGTAGCCAGTAAGAGTGGATACTAGAATCAAAATACTCTGTTCATAAAATTAAGAACTTCAAAATTAGACTTGGATAAGAGGATGTTTGTAAAGTCTCAATTCATACTAGCCCTGGTGACTAGAAGTCGCGGCTACACGAGACTTTACCTGCCTACACAGGTTAAAAACCCTTAATTTTTCTTAGTCCACGGAGGTGGACTACCCTGCGGGAAACCGCAAAGCGTCTATGTTTGTGTAGTAGCGAATTCTATTCACCCAATACTTTTAAAACATCCTCTAAAAGCCAGCCCAAAGTATCATTAATTAGAGAGAAATGAAATGCACTTCTATGTGGTAGCTAATTAACTATATATGCGAACATTAATTATTGATAACTATGACTCTTATACCTTTAATCTTTACCAGATGATTGCCGAGGTAAATGGGGAACTACCTCTAGTAATTTATAACGATCAGCTTAACTGGGATGAATTGAAAGAAATTGCATTTGACAACATTGTGATTTCACCTGGCCCCGGTCGTCCAGAAAGGTCAGAAGATTTTGGAGTTTGCCAACAAATAATTGAGAATGTAGATGTGCCTTTGCTAGGAGTTTGTCTGGGGCATCAAGGACTTGGCTACCTACATGGTGGAAGAGTGATTCATGCACCGGAAGTTCGACACGGCAGACTCAGTAAAATTTATCATAATAATTCAAAATTATTCCAAGGCATTCCTAGTAATTTTTCTGTGGTGCGCTATCACTCGTTGTTAGTTGCTGATGAACTACCTGAGTGTTTAGAAAAAATTGCTTGGTCTGAAGAAGGATTGGTGATGGGATTGCGTCATCGGCATTTACCTTTTTGGGGTGTGCAGTTTCATCCAGAGTCTATCTGTACAGAATATGGGCAAAGATTACTAGAAAACTTTCGAGATATTACGCTGCAATTTACAGAAAAATTGTCAAGGAGGCAGGATAGCGCAGCGGTAGTGAGTCCGCAAGCATCGGCAGGAGGCAGGAGGGGGAAGAAACCACAAGGGGCGGGGCTTGAAAGCCTCTTGGCAGAGTCAAAAAGTCCAGAAAAGCAGTACTGGATTGGATATGAATCTGTTACTCCTGTTATGGATCAACCCTGTCAAGAACAGGAAGACAAGTTTGAATTGTATACGCGCAAGTTAGATATCTGCCCAAATACAGAACAAATATTTGTACAGCTGTTTGAGGATGCACCGAACGCTTTTTGGCTAGATAGCAGCCGTGTAGAAATTGGTCTATCTCGCTTTTCGTTTATGGGTGATGGAAGTGGGGTAAACAGTCTATTGGTGCGGTATCATACCCAAACGCAAGAACTCGTCATTACACAGTCAGATACCGTGACTCGTTGCACCGAAAGTATTTTTGAATATTTGAAGCGGGAAATAGACTGCCGATTTTGTCAATCTGATGAGTTACCTTTTGATTTTAACTGTGGATTTGTTGGCTATTTTGGCTATGAACTCAAGGCAGAGTGTGGATCTTCATTGGTGCATTCTTCACCATTACCCGATGCAATTTTCTTACTTGCCGATCGCATAATTGCTATCGATCATCAAGAACAGTGTGTTTATTTGTTGCAATTAATCAAAAAAGGACAAACAGAACAGCTAGAAACTTGGTTTGATACTATCCAACAACAACTCGAAACTTTAAATCCTCTTTCTTCCCTTGTACCCCAAGAAAATTGTCAGCCAGTTAAGTTTTGTTTGAGTCGCAGTTATCAAAATTATATCCAAGATATTCGCCAATGCTTGGACGAAATTCACGAAGGGGAAACCTATCAAGTTTGTCTGACGAATCAGCTTCACACAAATGCAACCCCCGATCCATTGACCTTCTATCGCACATTACGTAAAATCAATCCGGCTCCTTACTCTGCATTTTTGCACTTTGGTGACATTGCGATGCCTGCGGCGAGCGTAGCTATCGCCTGCTCATCTCCAGAACGCTTTCTAAGCATTGATCGCCAAGGATGGGTAGAAACTAAGCCCATCAAGGGAACCCTACCACGAGGAGAAACCCCCGAAGCTGATTTCGTCCTCCGTGAGAAGCTACGCAACAGCGAAAAAGACCGATCTGAAAATCTGATGATTGTCGATTTGTTACGCAATGATTTGGGACGAGTCTGTGAAGTTGGTAGCATCCACGTACCAAAATTAATGGATGTGGAAACGTACCCAACAGTACATCAGTTGGTGACAACGGTACGCGGGCGGTTACGTTCAGATTTACAAGCGGTGGATTGCGTGCGGGCTGCATTTCCCGGAGGGTCGATGACCGGTGCGCCCAAAATCCGCACTATGCAAATTATCGATCGCCTAGAACAAGAGGCGCGGGGAGTGTATTCAGGTGCGATCGGCTTTTTGGGCTTAAATGGTTCAGCCGATTTGAATATTGTGATTCGGACTGCTGTTTTGACTCCCGATCAAACCTCCATTGGTATCGGTGGCGGAATTATAGCCCTTTCTGAGCCGGAGATGGAGTTTCAGGAAACGCTGCTGAAAGCCAAAGCCTTAATCGACGCTCTAGTTCTGACGATGCACGGAACATCTGAGCCAAATAATTATCATATCTTGGGATTAGAAACAACAACTGCTGATAGTTATGAAAAATTAACTGCTTGACACTCTCAGATCTAAAGACACTGAAGCTCTACGCTTACCGGCTAACTTGTAAATCAGGAGTTTAAGGGACTTCCAACAAATAAATTATCCAATCTTGTGGGGTGGGCAACACGAGCGCGTAGCCAAAGGCGCTCCTGACTTTTCACGTTATGTGGAAAAGCCAACGATTGACCTAACCCCCTTCCCTCGCAAGGAAGGGGGAAAATTCAAAGTCTCTCTCCTAAAAGGAGAGAGATTTAGAGAGAGGTTTTCCAGATACCGTGAAAAGTCAGAAAGGCGCTCATGTTGCTATTGGTGTCAACTAAGGATTTTTGGTACTGATTTTAGATCTGTAGAGACACAAAGTTTCGCATCTCTACCAAGGATTTTCGGCTGAACTGAACGGTATTGATTCATATCCCACATTCCGCCAGGTGGAGGGTGAAAATAATTAATAATCAATAATTACTAATTTATAATCTAAACCCCATGTATAAATGCACTTTCTTGATTAAGGAAGAAATTTAAAGAGAAAAATTATCTACCACAAACCAGGGTTAAAAACAAGAAGACAAAGTCAATAAATTGCACAAAAACAAGCAAAATTCCCGGATAACGCTACCTTTGGTAAATAAGTCATCTGCAAGACTTTACGATTCTTCATCCGAGAAAATTTTCTTAGACATAGCTGAGGTAACAGCAATCTGATAAGATTTTCAACAAGTAGAATAATTGCTTGTTCTCTTTTTCTTGAACCCACTGATTTCGGGTATTTTTTAGGAAAGGAAAATAAAAAAATGTCTCATCTATTGTGGAAAACTCTGGTACTAAGTCCAGTAGTTTTGGGAGTGACGGTGTTGGTTTCCGCTAGAGCTATGGCTACTGAAGTAGCAAGCTTGTCTGAAGATACAAAGGCAAAATCTGCTCAGACAGAAGCACCAATAGCTATTCAAACAGAGCAACCAAAAGCTAATCAGCAATTGGTTGCCCAAAAAACTGATGATAAACAGGTTTTAGAAGAGGTTAACAGCTACAGCAGCGAAGGCAATAACCAGAATTCACTGTCTCAAGTCACATCAGTTTCTCAATTTTCTGATGTACAGCCGACTGATTGGGCATTCCAAGCTTTACAATCCCTAGTTGAGCGCTACGGTTGTATCGCGGGATATCCCAATAGTACTTATCGGGGCAATCGGGCACTGACTCGTTATGAGTTTGCCGCAGGTTTGAATGCTTGTTTAGATCGGGTTAATGAACTGATTGCCACAGCAACTGCTGACTTGGTGACAAAACAGGATTTGGCTACTCTCCAGCGTTTGCAAGAGGAATTCTCGGCAGAACTAGCAACTCTGCGTGGTCGAGTAGATTCTCTAGAAACACGGACTGCTGAACTGGAAGCACATCAGTTTTCCACTACAACCAAGCTAGTTGGTGAAGCAATTTTTGCCGTCACCAACAACTTTGGCAACAACAGCAACAGCAACACTGTTTTCCAAGACAGGGTGCGTTTAGACTTGCAAACCAGCTTCACCGGTCAAGATACTTTGCATACTAGGCTTGCAGCTGGTAATGCAACTCCCTTGAATTTACGAAATGGCACATTTGAAGGGACTCAAACTTTTAACCTGTCCCCTTCCACCAACAATAACAACGCTGTTTCTATAGACTGGTTGGCCTATTACTTCCCCCTTGGCAAATCCCAAGTTTACATAGCTGCTAGTGGAGGTATTCAGAGCGATTACGTTCCTACCGTCAACCCATACTTTCAGGATTTTGATGGCGGTAACGGTGCTTTGTCTACCTTTGCCTCCGAAAGCCCCATCTATCGGATTGGTGGCGGTTCTGGTGCTGGTGTTAACTTAGTCTTTGGTAAAGGCAGTGGTGGTTTCCAACCTTCATTAACCTTGGGTTACTTGGGATCTCAAGCGAATAGCCCTAACCCAGGTAACGGTTTATTCGATGGTAACTATGCTGCTTTAGGACAGTTGAACTTAAATGTAGGCAATCACTTCTCTTTAGCTGCAACCTACGTCAACGCTTATAATGGTAGTGGTACTCTTTTATTCGATGGAGGCTCCGCCAATACAACTGCTGTAGTCGGTACTGCACAAGCTAACTTTTTAGGTGGTACCAATCCATATATAAGTAATTCCTACGGTTTGGAGGCTGCTTTTAAACCTAGTGACAAACTGTCGATTAGTGGCTTTGTACTTTACAGCGACATCACAGGCTTTGGTAATCGTGCTAATAATGGCTCTGAAGTTTGGAGTTATGGAGCTGGGATAGCTCTACCAGACTTAGGTAAAAAAGGCAACGTTTTAGGAATTTTCGCAGGTGTTGAACCTTATGTTGGAGGTACCCCTGGTGATAAGCCATACCACTTTGAAGGTTTCTATAAGTATCGTGTGAGTGACAACATTTCTATTACTCCTGGGGTAATTTGGTTAACTAATCCTGGTCAACTTAATGGCAACAACGATGATGCGATCATTGGTACGCTGAGAACTACCTTCACCTTCTAAAGATTTACAGCAATTTGCTGTAGGGTAGTACAGTTAGAGGCTGTAAATACTCTTTAGACATCTGGTGAAAATGAATGTAGAGACGTAGCACTGCTACGTCTCTACAAGGTTTATGGATAACGCATATTTAATATCTGAGGAATGCCACAAAAAAGTTATTCTGGTATTGTCATATATTATACCTATCCAACCGTCAATACTTGATCTGCGGTCAAATTCAGCATTGGAAAAGTCAGTGACCGAATAATGTCTGTTCCTTGACAATACAGCTTCATCATACAGTCCATCTACCAGAGTCAACAGGGTAATTCTGGCTCGATCAGCATCAACAATCCAGTATTCAGAGATACCCCGTGCTGCGTACTCAGAACGCTTATAGCGGTAGTCTCTATCCTCATTTACCTTTCCTGGGGAGACAACCTCAACTAAGTAAGTCGGTGCTAATATTTCCAGCTATGTTAAGGAATTTTAATGTAGGGTGTGTTGTTGCCAAGCGCCGCACCGTCAACAATCTCAGGTGCGTTGCTATAAGGCATAACACACCCTACAGCCATTTGTGAGAGGTTAAGGTCAGATACAATTTGTCAATAAGCAATAGTACTTAAAATATTGCTGAAATCGGGGTTAGAAACAGAATTTTTGATTGGGCGATGCCTAGGTTGGGCTTTGCCTACGCGTCATCTTGATACGCATCATTTATTCTTAACCCATAATTTCAGTACAACAGTTAACTTCATACCTCGGCTCTTTCCAAATTTTAAGCATAATTTCTAATTGACAAAAGTAAGATTATCTTAACCTCTCACCGATGCCCTACAGCTAATTTATCGGCACTTGCTCCCACTGCAACTTCATAATAGAGTTTACAATCGCCAATGTTAGAAAGTCTAACCTCTGTCAGAAATAATCTCTTCTACTGGTAACACCCCCTGTTAATTCGCCAACAACATCATTTATTTATGGGGATTATCTTTTTACTTTTTACTTTTTACTTCTTAAAACCTTCGTGCAAGCAGCATTGAATTCCGTTATCTCGTAGCATTCTTGCCTAGTTGTGACTAATTAATTATGTATACAAGTTACGGAATGTTTATTCTGCCAAATTCTTGGGAAATATTAAAGTTATAAACTTCTTCTAAAGATTTTAACTTGACGCTATGACGACACTGGCAGCAATCCCCGATTCAAATCTATTGCCGTATATCCCTGGTTATGCCATTGTTGAGCATCTCTATGCAGGTTCTCAGACAATAGTTTATCGAGCAGTGCAGGAGTCAAGTCAGCGTCCAGTGGTGATTAAACTATTACGGCAAGACTACCCCACCTTTAGCGAATTATTACAGTTTCGCAACCAGTATACAATTACCAAAAATCTTAACATTCCTGGCATAATCCATCCATTAAGCCTAGAAGCATACGGTAACAGCTATGCCTTAGTGATGGAAGACTTTGGCGGCATTTCCCTACGGGATTATACGCAAAATTATTCCCTATCTTTACGGGAAATTTTAGAAATAGCCCGACAAATTGCTGATATTCTCCATGATGTCTGCCAGCATCGAGTCATTCACAAAGATATCAAACCTGCTAACATGCTGATTCATCTAGAATCGCACCAAGTCAAGCTAATTGACTTCAGCATTGCCTCTCTCCTCCCGCGCGAAAACCAGGAAATCCAAAATCCCAATGTTTTGGAAGGAACCCTTGCCTATCTTTCCCCAGAGCAAACCGGACGAATGAATCGTGGTATTGATTACCGCAGTGATTTCTATGCTTTAGGTGTGACATTGTACGAACTTTTGACTGGACAATTACCCTTTCAGTCCCATGACCCGATGGAGTTAATACACTGTCATTTAGCCAAGCTTCCACTCGCCCCACACAGCATTAATCCAAAAATTCCCACAATCGCCTCAGAGATAGTATTGAAGTTGATGGCAAAAAATGCCGAAGATCGGTATCAGAGCGCCTTGGGTTTGAAGCATGACTTAGAATGCTGTCTCAATCAATGGAAAGCAACGGGGAGAATAGAAACCTTTGTCTTGGGACAACGGGATGTGTGCGATCGCTTCATGATCCCCGAAAAACTCTATGGGCGAGAAACAGAAGTTGCAACCTTGCTCAAAGCTTTTGAGCGCGTCGCTAATGGCAGTTCAGAAATGATGCTAGTAGCAGGATTTTCCGGGATTGGTAAAACTGCGGTGATCAATGAAGTCCATAAACCGATTGTCAGACAACACGGTTACTTCATCAAAGGCAAATACGATCAGTTCGGGCGGAATATTCCGTTCAGTGCCTTGATGCAAGCCTTTCGTGATTTGATGGGACAACTACTGAGTGAGAGTAATGTCCAATTGGCGGCGTGGAAAGCGAAAATTTTGGCGGCTGTGGGTGAAAACGGACAAGTGATCGTTGATGTGATTCCTGAACTAGAGCAAATTATCGGTCAACAGATGCCAGTCCCGGAACTATCTGGTAGTGCTGTCCAAAATCGTTTCAATTTGCTCTTTCAGAAATTTATCCAGGTTTTCACCACCACTGAGCATCCGCTGGTGATGTTTCTAGATGACTTGCAATGGGCAGATTCGGCTTCTCTGAACTTGCTGCAATTATTGATGAGTGAAGGCAGTTCTGGATCTTTACTGATTTTGGGTGCCTATCGAGATAATGAAGTGTTTCCGACTCATCCCTTGATGCTAATGCTGGAACAAATTCACCAAGCCCAAGCTACTGTCAATACGATTACCCTAGAACCCTTGGTGGAAATAACGGTGAATCAGTTGGTGTTAGACACCTTGAGTTGTCCTGATGAACTGGCTCAACCCTTGACGCAGTTGGTATATCAGAAAACTCAAGGGAATCCCTTTTTTACAACCCAGTTTCTCAAAGCACTGCACGAGGAGGGTAGGATTCAGTTCCACCCAGAACTGGGTTACTGGCAATGTGACCTGGTTTCGGTGCGGCAGTTGGCATTGACCGATGGAGTGGTAGAGTTCATGGCATTGCAGTTGCAGAAACTTCCGGTGGAGACACAGGAGATTTTGAAACTGGCGGCTTGTATTGGCAACCAATTTGATTTGAATACCTTGGCAATGGTCTCTGGAAAATCACCTATTGATACAGCGATCAACTTATGGAAGGCATTACAAGAAGGGCTGATTCTCCCCATTAGCGAAACCTACAAGTTCTTCCAATCAAATAACTCAGACAACATCGATCGCGGTGGTCAGATTGCCGTTCCTTATAAATTCTTGCACGATCGCGTCCAACAAGCTGCCTACGGTCTGATTCCAGAAGATCAAAAACAGTCAACCCACTTCAAAATCGGGCAACAACTGTGGGCAAATACGCCTGAAACAGAGCGGGAAGGGAAAATTTTTGAAATTGTCAATCAATTGAATTACGGGCTGAGATTGACATCTCAAAAAAGTTCTCCCGGATTGTTGAATGTACAAAACTCTGGTGACGAAATCTCCAGGCTGCAAGAATTGGATCAAGCTCAACGGAATCAACTGGCTCAACTGAACCTGCAAGCAGGACAAAAAGCTCAGGCTGCAACCGCCTATGAAACGGCAAGTAAATACTTCACAGCAGGGCTGACAGTGCTTCCAGAAAACGGTTGGGAAGATAGTTACGACCTGACCCTTGCCCTTCATACAGAAGCGGCTGAAATTGAGTACTTAACTGCCCATTTCGAGCAGGCAGAACGGCTTTCAGAAATTGTTCTTCAGCACGCCCAGGATTTGCTGCAAAAGGTCAAGATATATGAAATTAGGATCTATTTCTACATTGCTCAGAATCAAATGCTGGCAGCGATCGACACCTCTCTACAAGTGCTGGAGTTTTTGGGTGAACCGCTGTTTAAGGAACCCCCACTGGAGTTAGCGATCGAGGATTTAATTAACCTGCCGGAGATGCTCGATCCGCACAAGTTAGCAGCCATGCGAATTGTGATCACAATGGTCACTCCCAGCCTGAACGCTAAGCCAGATATGTTACCACTGATTGCTTACACATTAGTGAACCTATCGATTCAATTTGGCAACTCGGCATTTTCAGCATTTGGCTACACCTTTTATGGCCTGGTTTTATGTGGTAGCCCAACCGGAATTGAAAGAGGCTATCGGTTTGGACAATTAGGATTAAAATTGCTGGAGCTATTCAACGACAGGAAATTGTATGCAAAAGTGATTAACATTTTTGATGTGTTTGTGCGGCACTGGCGGGAACCCGCTCGCAAAACGATCGCTCCCCTATGTGAAGCTATTCAGGTGGGATTAGAAGCGGGTGATGTCGAGTATGCCTGCTACAACGCCTCCTCCTACTGTAACTATCTTTTCTTCGTTGGTGAAACACTGGAGCAGGTGAATCAGCAACAGCAAAAATACATTGATATGTTGTTGAAATTCAAACAAGAGTATCAAATTTACTTCGGGCAGATTTGTCGTCAGCTAGTGTTGAATTTGATGGGAGCAGCAGAAGATTCTCTAATACTCGTTGGGGAGAGTTTCGATGAGCGGAAAATGCTGCCGATTTTAATTGAAACTCAAAACGGAACTCTCTTGTTCCTGCTTCATCTGGCAAAGACGATTCTTCTATTCATCTTTCAGGACTATCAGCAGGCACTTATCCATGCTAAAGAAGCCGAAAAATACCTGGGAAACATGGTTGGCTTCTTGCAGTTTGCGGAACATAATTTCTACTACTCCCTCGCACTCCTGGCTAGCTGTTCAAATGGCAATCAGGCAGAGCAACAATGGGCACTAGAAAAAGTTGCACAAAACCAGAAATTGATGATTCAGTGGGCGTTCCATGCTCCTACCAATCATCAACACAAATACGATTTAGTGGAAGCAGAGCGGGCAAAAATTTTGGGTCATTTAGACGCAATGACCTACTATGACAAAGCCATTCAGGGGGCAAAAGAAAACGGCTATATCCAAGAAGAAGCACTCAGCAATGAGCTGGCTGCCAAATTCTACCTTGCTTGGGGCAAACAGAAGGTGGCCGCAGACTATATGCAACAAGCCTATTACTGCTACGCCCATTGGGGTGCAAAGGCGAAAATCGCCCATTTAGAACAAGAATATCCGCAACTACTAACAGCCCTTCTCCCACCGACTAATTTTGCCATCAAATCTGCGGAGACCATCGCCTCAACTTTGATGAGAAGTGTAACTAAAAGCTCTAATAACCAAAATTTATACTTAGATTTGCAAGCGGTGATGAAAGCTGGACAAGCCATCTCTCAAGAAATTGAATTAGAGAAACTGTTGGCAACCTTGATGCAGATCGCGATCGCCAATGCTGGCGCACAAATCGGTCATTTAGTTCTTTGCCAAGAGGAACAATGGTTAGTTGTAGCTCAAGGCGATCAACAACTGGTAAAAACCTTAGAAATTCCCCTGGAGGAATACCCAGAAATTCCCCAAAGTTTGATTTATACAGTAGCAAGAACTCAAGAGACGGCTGTGTTTGAAGACTTGAGTGATTCAGTGCAATTTGCCAGTGATCGCTACATGATCACTCACCAGCCTAAATCAGTTTTATGTACTCCCATTAGTCGCCAAGGAAAACTCAGCGGTATTTTGTACCTAGAGAACAACTTAACTTTAGGCGCTTTTACCAGCGATCGCATCGAGATTCTCCAACTCCTAACTAGTCAAGCCGCTATCTCTGTGGAAAATGCCCGTCTGTATCAACAAACCGAAAACTATTCTTACACCCTAGAAGCAGAGGTAGAACACAAAACCCAAGCTCTCAACCAAAAAGCCCAAGATTTAGAGCAGACTTTGAAAAAATTGCAACAAACTCAAGGACTATTAATTCATAGCGAGAAAATGTCATCCCTCGGTCAATTGGTAGCTGGTATTGCTCACGAAATTAACAATCCAGTTAATTTTATTAAGGGTAATCTCATCCATACAGAAAATTACATTCAAGATATGATGCGTTTGCTGATGCTTTATGAGCAGAAATATCCCCAACCTAGTCCAGCTATTCAAGCGATGAAGGAAGAAATTGAGCTTGATTTTCTGTTTGAAGATGCCAATCAAACCTTAGAATCTATGAAAGTTGGTAGCGAGCGCATCAGCAAAATTGTCCAGAGTTTACGCAACTTTGCTCGCTTAGATGAAGCCGAAATCAAAGCTGTAGATTTACACAGTGGTATTGAAAGCACGCTGTTAATTTTGCAACATCGCTTCCAAGCTTCTGAAAATCAACCCGAAGTGCGCGTCATTAAGGAGTATGGTGATCTACCTTTAGTTACTTGCTATCCTAGCCAGTTGAATCAAGTCTTCCTGAATATTATTAACAATGCCATTGATGCGATTCGAGATAATCTTCAAAGCAGCGAACATCCAGAAATTCGGATTCGTACTGGAGTGATAGATCGTGAATGGTTACGAATTGCGATCGCTAATACAGATAGTACGATTCCTGTAAGTCTGCAAGAGCGGATTTTTGAACCGTTTTTTACCACAAAGCCCGTTGGTCGTGGTCAAGGTTTGGGGTTATTTGTTAGCTACTCTATTATCCAACAACATCGCGGTACCTTAACTGTGCGTTCTCAGCCCACTGAGGGAACTGAATTTGAGATTGTTCTCCCTATCTAGTAAACTACTCCCACCTGCCTAACGGCTGTTAGCCGAAGGCGGCGCGTCAGCACGGTGGGAGCGCCTCAGTTGCCCTAGAAATATCAAAGGGGATGGGGTAGTCGCTTTTGATGAAGTACACACGTAGGGGCACAGCAGTGCTGTGCCCTTCAGATCATCTGTACCTCACGCCTGTTACAATCTGCTGTAATTCTTACAAAATAACCACTCTGCTTTCATTCTTCTAAACTCATGCTTGCCACTTTAAGTATTGATGAATAAAATAATAGTATTAAAAAATACTATTTGCAATGAAAAATTCTACTGGCAGTTCTCAACAAGACCTCAGTCTATCCAAGATAGAAGTAGACCAGCTGCTTCTGGAATGGCAAGAAAATCCAGCAGTTTACGTAAATGATATATGCATCCATCAGTTGTTTGAATATCAAGTAGAAAAAACACCTGAGCAAATTGCGGTCATTTTTGAAGACAAACAAGTTTCTTATCAAGAACTTAACCAGCGAGCTAATCAACTAGCACACTATCTACAGACCCTGAATGTCAAACCTGAGGTTCTAGTTGGCATTTGCCTGGAGCGATCGCTGGAAATGATTGTGGGACTATTAGCCATCCTCAAAGCAGGCGGAGCTTATGTCCCCTTAGACCCAGCCTATCCCTCAGAGCGCCTGGCTTTAATGCTAGAGGACTCACAGTTATCGATACTACTGACAAAACAAAATTTACTTTCAAAGCTTCCAGAGTATCAGGCCCATATAGTTTGTCTAGATCGTGATAGTGAGGCAATTTCTCAACAAAACCAGGAGAATCTGACCAGCCTAGTTACAGATAAAAACCTGTCTTATGTCATTTACACCTCCGGTTCGACTGGTAAACCGAAAGGGGTAGCTATTGAACATCACAGCACAGTCGCTCTGTTGTATTGGGCAAGAGAAGTTTTTACAACAGAGGATCTAGCTGGAGTGCTGGCTGCAACATCTATTTGCTTCGATCTCTCAGTTTTTGAAATATTTGTTCCCCTCAGTTGGGGTGGTAAGGTGATTTTGGCAGAAAATGCCTTGTATTTACCTACCTTACTTGCCGCTCAAGAAGTCACTCTCATCAATACAGTGCCATCTGCGATCGCAGAGTTACTGAGAATTCAAGGTATACCCGCTTCTGTTCGCATCGTTAACTTAGCAGGTGAACCTCTGCAAAATCGTTTGGTACAGCAGATATATACGTTGGACAATATTCAAAAAGTCTTTAATCTATACGGCCCTACGGAAGATACGACCTATTCCACATTTGCCTTGGTAAAGAAAGGTGACAGCATCGTGACCATTGGTCGTGCGATCGCCAACACATACTGTCTTCTGTTGGACGAACAAATGCAGATAGTACCCACAGGCGTTTCTGGAGAACTATACATTGGCGGTGAGGGACTAGCCAGAGGCTATCTCAACCGTCCAGAACTGACAGATCAGCGATTCATCCCCAACCCATTCATTAGTGAGCCTGGTGGAGACACCAAGCAAATGGTCAAAGAACAACGCCTCTACAAAACAGGCGACTTAGCTCGCTACTTACCAGACGGTAACATTGAGTATATTGGGCGCATTGACCAACAAGTAAAGATTCGCGGCTTCCGTATTGAGCTAGGAGAAATTGAAACTGCACTGTGGCAACATCCTGATGTGCAAGAAGTTGTAGTGATTGCTAAAGAATTTTCCTCTAGTGACCAACGCCTAATAGCTTACGTAGTTCTCAAGCCCGAATCATCAGACACGAATGTTGGTAATTTACGCCATTTTCTCAAACAGAAATTGCCTGACTACATGATCCCTTCTCGCTTTGTGCAATTGAGTGCTTTACCCTTAACAGCTAACGGAAAAGTTGATCGTCAGGCGCTCCCAGCACCCGTTCAAACTTTGAATGCAAATGAGAAGTTTGTTGCTCCTCGCACTCCTATTGAGGAACGAATAGCAGAAATTTGGTCTCATGTATTGGGTCTAAAAAACATTGGCGTTTATGACAATTTCTTAGCGTTGGGAGGACATTCCTTACTAGCCTTTCAGATCCTCTACCGTATCCGCGATATCTTTCAAGTTGAGTTGCCAATGCGGCATTTCTTTGCAGCGCCCACCATCTCTGAAATAGCTGACAGCATTATACAAGCACAACAGGAAGACAGAGGATGTTCTGTTGTGCCAATACAATCTATTGGGCGCGATGGTAATTTACCGCTTTCCTTTGGGCAAGAACGGTTGTGGTTTCTTAACGAGTTAGTACCCAACCATGCTTTTTACAATGTTTCCGAAGCCTTTCGCCTCAGAGGTGTACTCAACTCCACAATATTAGAACAGAGTTTGAATGAAATTATCAATCGCCATGAAATCCTCCGAACTACCTATTCCAGTTTGAAGGGACAACCCATACAGATCATCCACTCAACTTTTCCCATCAAACTCTTAGTTGTGAATCTCCAAGGGCTGTCTCCAGACGATCAGGAATCTCAAGTCCGCCAGATCATCCTTGAAGAAGCCCAACGTCCTTTCGATTTAGTTCAAGGACCATTGCTGCGAACAACATTGCTGCAATTGAGTTCAGAGGAACATATATTCCTCCTCAACCTACACCATATTCTTTGTGATGATTGGTCTTTAAGTGTTCTTTTCGAGGAACTGTCAACTCTGTATCCAGCTTTTTCCACTGGCAACCCCTCTCCTCTTTCTGACTTAGCTATTCAGTATGCAGACTTTGCAGCTTGGCAACGGCAGTGGCTACAAGGTGAAATTTTAGATAATCAGCTTGCCTATTGGCAGCAACATTTGAGTGGCAGTCTACCTATATTAGAATTGCCCACCGATTATCCACGACCATTGGAGCCAAGATATCAGGGGTCTCGCCAATCGGTTCTGATCCCAAAATCCGTAACAGATGCCCTCAATGTTCTCTCGCGCCAAGAGGGTACTACCTTGTTTATGACCTTGTTGGCAGCATTCCAGACACTCCTATTTCGCTACACAGGGCAAGAAGACATTTTAGTAGCTGCTCCGATTAGCAACCGCCACCGTTCTGAATTAGAAGGACTAATTGGGTTTTTGCTCAATACTTTGGTATTGCGAACGAACTTGTCTGATTCCCCAAGTTTCCGGCAGTTGTTAGGCCGAGTCAGGGAAGTAGCTTTATGGGGTTATAGCTACCAAGACCTACCGTTTGAGAAGCTAGTTGATGCCCTACAGATCGAGCGGGACTTGAACCAGAATCCACTGATTTCAGTGATGTTTCATCTTCAGAATACCCCAAAGCCTAAGCTGACTGTTCCCGGATTGACAATGAACCGTCTGGAAATTGATAACGGGACATCCAAGTTCGATCTATACCTCGAACTGCGCGAGACAGCAGCAGGGATATCGGGCAACTTGGAATATAATACTGACCTATTTAAAGCTGAGACGATCGCTCTGATGGTGGAAAATTTTTCTACTCTATTACAGAGTATTGTCTCTAACCCAGACCAGACAATTTCCAACTTACCCCTGTTAACCTTCCCTGGCGATCGGCAAACTCAGCGAATATACAACGGCAATATAGATATTCGCAGTCTACCAGAGCCTGAAATGGATAGAAGCGATTTGCAAGCAGCATTTGTTGCACCTCGTACTCCAATTGAGGAACAAATGGCTGAAATTTGGAGCAGAGTTCTGGCAATCAAAGAAGTTGGGATTCACGATAATTTCTTTGAGCTTGGCGGTAATTCCCTACTAGTATCTCAGTTGATTTTTTTTGTGAGAGAAACCTTTCAAGTAGATTTACCTCTAAAAAGCTTGTTTGAAAAATCCACTATAGAAGCGCTGGCTCAGGTAATAGAGAGAGTGCGTCGAGGAGATGGCGTTTCTGCTTTAACCAGTGCCATCGATCTAAAATCCGAGGTAGTACTCGATCCCGCCATCGATGCTCAAGGAAGGCCTGCTGCTCAGATCAATGAATTGCGTCATGTTTTTCTCACAGGAGCTACAGGCTTTTTGGGGGCTTTTTTAATTGATGAACTGCTACATCAAACTCAAGCAAAAATATACTGCCTGGTGCGCTCCCCGAACGAGCATGAAGGGTTAAAAAAGATTCAACAAAACCTAGAAAAATATTCCCTTCATCACCCAAATTTTAGCTCTCATGTAATTGCGATTCCGGGAGACTTAGAACAGCCATATTTAGGTCTTCCTAGCAAACAGTTTGAAAAACTGGCTCTGCAAATTGATGCTATTTATCATAGTGCTGCCCAAGTCAATTTTGCTAAACCATACTCTGCAATCAAGGCATCCAATGTTCTCGGAACTCAAGAAGTTCTCAGATTAGCTTGTCTGGGCAAAATTAAACCAATGCATTACATTTCTACTGTTGCTGTTTTTGGTGCAATCAACCATTTTACAGGGCTACAAGTAGTTTATGAAGATGACGATATCGAGCTTTCTAAAGACTATGTTGCTCTGGATCTTGGCTATTCTCAAACCAAATGGGTAGCCGAAAATCTTGTATGGGTTGCCAAGTCTAGGGGAATACCTGTTAGCATCTTCAGAACAGGATTTCTTATGGGAGATAGCAGTACGGGTGTTGCTCATACAAAAGATGCTTATGTGCCTAGAGTTATTAAAGGATGCATACAGCTTGGTAGTTATCCGGAACTCATAGATCAAAAAGAAGAATTGATTCCTGTGGATTATGCCGCTAGAGCAATTGTCCATTTATCCCAAAAGCAAGAATCTCTAGGAAAAGCTTTCCATATAGTACCCCCACCAGACCAAAATATTCCAATCATCGAGCTTTTTGAGTTTATTTGTTCTTATGGTTACCAACTCAAAAAGTTACCATATACTCAGTGGAAAGATGAGCTAATTGCAAGTTTCAGGCACTCTCAGGAAAATGTTTTACATCCGCTTTTACCGATGATGTCTGAAAAAGTCTATCAAAATTCTTTGACAATTATGGAGTTGTATCAAAATACAGTTGATTATGACTATCAGAATACCCTCAATGGATTGGCAGATTCGGCAATTGTTTGTCCAGCAATGGATGTTAAACTCCTAGATAAATACTTATCATATTTCGTTAGTAGTGGTTTCTTAAATTCACCACCTTTAAGACAGGAGTAAATGTTCACGCTATAATTTTCAGCTTAACATTCCTTGATCTAACTCACTCCCAGGAACAAAGATTAGTCAGATTAACCCTTTTCTGTCATTCTCCGTAATTTCTATTTACGGAGAGTGATAAATTATGGGTTCGGAAATGAGTGCTGAACTTACTCTCTGTTAAAAACCCCCGGATTTGTTCGTGGGGGATTCGTTACACTCATGTCGTCATTCAATCTGCGAATCAGACGAGATAACTCACGAATGATATTTACGGCAATTTCGGGAGTTTCTTCGATCGCATCATAAAGTTGCTCTTGCGTCAGTTCTAAAAATTCACAAGGTTCCAAAGTCGTTGCAGTGGCGGAACGAGGTTGAGTATCAAATACTGCCATCTCACCAAAGTATTTTCCCTGTTCCACCTCTGCCAACTGTTTGTTCCCAATGTGAACTTTAACTCGACCTGACACCACAATATAGAGCGATCGCCCTTCCTCTCCCTGCCTAAAAATGGTGTAATTAGCTGGAAATGACAATTCGTTCATCACTGAAGTGAGCCGCACAATAAAATCATCCCGCAATTCCTTAAAAATCGGGACTCGCCGGACAAATAATAAACGGTCAACACTGGTTAGCATAATTACAAGTTAAACATCAAACATTACTGTAAATTTTCAAACCGAAGCCAGAGCGCAATTAGTCATATTAACCGATGTTGAACGCTAGTAGCCAAAAATATCTCAAAGTTTACCGACAGAAAACTACTTATACCGTTTCTTTGTGAAGCTGTATAGAATTCACCCCCCAGCGATCGCCCGCCGTCCCCCCGATGCCTTGGGCAGGGCTGATTCATTCCACAAAAAGCTTTAAAAATCATCCAAAAAGATTCATTAATCACTTTAATTTATCAATATGAATACAAATAATATTTGCTCTTATCAATCAAGTTATCTAAAGTGAGAATAAAGCACATTATCGATGGCTCTTATAAAAGCAAGCCCACCATTACAAACCATAATAGGAAGGAACTAATGAATCAATCAAACTCTAAAAAATTAACTCAGTGGTTCGTAACAGCAGTATTCCTGGTAGTTGTAGCGGGATTTACCCTGCTTATCCAGCCCAGCGCTAGAGCGCAAACACTAACACCATCCATATCCACGGAATCTGAACTAGCTCCAGTTGAATCGCCAATGGAGTCTGTAACAGCACCAGTAATATCTCCGGTTGTATACCCAATAGTGTCTGTGGCGACAAACGTTAGACATTTATTACAAACCAATGAATGTGTTGGCTGTAACCTAACTGGGGCAATGTTAAAGGATGCAAACCTGCAAGCAGCAAACTTAGAGGGTGCTAACTTGCAAAATGCAGACTTAGAAAGGGCTAATTTACAGCAAACAAACTTACAAGGGGCTAACTTTCAAGGAGCAGATTTAGGCAAAGTAAACCTTTTGGGAGCGAATTTGGTGGGAGCAAACCTATTTGATGCAGACCTAGAAAAAGCCAATCTCCTGGGAGCAAATCTGCAAACGGCTAACTTACAAAACGCAGATTTAGAAAATACAAATCTGACAAATGCAAACATCCAGGGAGCTAACCTGATGGGCGTTGATTTGCAAGATGCAATCAGACCGGAAGGATTCGCTATTCAGTAATTAAACTGAAGTTATCTGTGCAAATTTAATAATAAACATCAAAAGCCTGATTCAGCCATGAATACAGGCTTTAACTAATAGATATCTCCAGAAATTAAATATGCGTTATCCAGAATCCTTGTAGAGACGTAGCAGTGCTACGTCTCTACATTCATTTTCACCAGATGTCTAATAGATATCTCCAGAAATTAAATATGCGTTGCCAAAAGCCTTTGTAGGAGCGTTCCTGTAGGGTATGTCTATTGTGAGTGTATTGTAAATTAAGATGTCTCACCCGTTTTACAAGAAAATTTAGTGGAAGATGGGCAACAGCAATGGATACAGATGGTAAGCTAGAAAGTACATAACAGTTAAATCAGTGATGTCCCATGAACGTTGTCACACCAAAGCGATTCACGATTGACGAATATCATCGGCTGATTGAACTGGAATTTCTAAAGGAGAACGACCGCATCGAGTTGATTTGCGGAGAACTAATTCAAATGGTAGCGAAGGGTACGCCTCATACAGTCTGCGGCTCTATCTTATGCCGTCAATTGGATCGATTGTTGGGCGATCGCGCTGTGATTCGTGGACAAGATCCGATTACTTTGTCAAATCAAAGTGAACCTGAACCAGATGTGGCGATCGCACGGGGCAAAGATGAAGATTATCTCGCCCATCATCCCTATCCCGAAGATATTTTTTTAGTGATTGAAATTTCAGACTCAACCTTAGATTACGACCAAACAACAAAGTTAAAAATCTACGCAGAAGCCGGAATTTCTGATTATTGGATTGTCAATTTAAATGTTCGCCAACTTGAGCGTTACAGCCAACCATATCAAAATGCTCAAGGTGAATTCAATTATCTCACCAAGCAGATATCTTTGCCACATCAATCAGTTGCGGTTCCTGGATTTGAAGATGTCTTATTAGACTTGAGTCGGATTTTTCCCACGGTTGTAGGTAGCTAGTACAAGAAGGCAAAAGTAAAAAGAAAGAATGCTTATTTTGTAAGCTTTCTGGCTATTTTAAATGGGTGGTTTATTTACGCCGTGTTGTACTAGTCGTAATGAATAAAGATTTAAGTCTTTTCTCAAAATGAATTCATACACTGAAACAGAATTCTTTGTTGGTGCTATTCCGTACCAAATGTACGTTCAATATTACCGGCCGAATCAAGACCAAAATTCAGTTCCTATTGTGCTTTTACATGGTGCCTTTCATACAGGTACTTGCTTTGTCAAAACACCCGATAATCGTCAAGGCTGGGCAGCATATCTGGCAGAACTTGGCTACCCAACCTATATTGTTGACTGGCCAGGGCATGGTCGGTCGGGCTGTGTGCCAGACTTCCCTGTGATGTCATATCAACGGGTAATCAATGCTACAGTTGCGCTACTCCAACGGATTGGCCCAGCTGTGATTCTTACCCACAGTATGTCTGGTGTCGTTAGTTGGCAGACGGCACAAACTCATCCCAAACTTGTTAAAGCTATTATCGGCATTGCACCAAGTTCACCAGCCGATTTATTACCAGTTATCACAAAAAACTCTTCTTTGGCTTTTCCCGAAGACCGTCCACGTATCCAGTCGCGTGAAGATGCTAAAAAGTACTTCACCAACTCAGATACTTTTCCGCAAGAGGCATTTGAGAATTACTTTTGCAGTTTGACCGCTGAGAGTGCGCGGATGAGCAACGAACTCAGAAATGTTGAAGGACAAGGGCTTTATATTGGCGACCCTCAGATACTATATAGTATTCCCATCTGTGTGATTACGGGCGACCAAGACCCGCGCCATCCTCGTGAGACAGATGCAAAAACTGCAAAATACTTTCGGGGTGATTTCATTTGGCTTCCTGAAGTTGGCCTCCCTGGTCACGGTCATCTGCCAATGCTTGAACACGGTAACTTAGCGATTGCTGACCTGTTTATCAATTGGCTGCATACCAAAGGGTTATAGTTAAAAGCAAAAGTCAAGGCTTAAGTAATTTTTACGAAGACGCAACAGTATAAATTAGTCTACGCTCTGGGTAATAAGGTTACTCAGATAAGTTTATGGGACTTTACGACCAAAATCAATCATCACAGGATGCGCTACGAAAGTTACCAAGCCCCTTCGGGGCGGGAACAGGGAACTCTTAACAGGGAACAGAAAAAAAATTAGCCCCGAATACAGGGTTTAAAGCCCCTAAATTTATTTATGAAAAGAGATAAAAATATTTGAAACGAGATGGCGTCAGCCACGATGTTTCAATGTGTCCTTGTACAAATCCCCTGATTTTAATTATGGGGATTTCCCTGTTGCCTGTTGCCCGTTCCCTGTTCCCTTTTAAGCGAAGGAGTAAGCCACTCCAGAGTAGCCCAAGAAATTGCCCAACGAGACTATGCAAAAGCTCAAGCCGAAGCTGATAAATGGGAACAAGAATATCAACTTGCTTTGAAAGGAAGTAATCAGGATTTAATTAGTCAAGCAAAATTCCAAAAGGAACGATACCAAGCAATTGCTAGTAGACTAAAAAAACTTGTAGGGGAACAACAACCACAAGTAGACGCAATTAAAAGTAGTTTGAAATCTTGGGAACAAAAGGTTTCAGAAGCACAGAATAAAGTATTAAGTAGCAAGGGAGCATCCTGTTTTGGCGGATCGCCCTGCGCTAAGGCGCACGCTACGCGAACAGACTAGAAGTCTGGGGCTATACAAACAAAACCCGCCTACGCGGGTTTCAGAGAGTCCGCGCAGGCGCAATACGGTTCGGATAAGGTTTTTTGATGACAAGCCTGATTATTAGACATCTCCAGAAATTAAATATGCTTTACCCATAACCCTTGTAGAGACGTAGCAGTGCTACGTCTCTACATTGTTTTTCGGAGATGTCTATTGTAGAGACGGCGATTTATCGCGTCTCTTGCCTTAACCGAACCGTATTGGGCGGGATGGGACTAGCCGGCGGATTTGGCGCTGTTGGCATTATTGGTACAGCTCCTGTCGTTGGTGCTGGCGCTGTGGCTGGTGCAGCTGCTTATGGCGCTTTTAAAGCCATAGCAGAGGGAGATGCAGCGGCTTTCGTTACAATATCTTTCTGGGTGTAATCCCGTTGCTTTCAGCCCTGATGGTAAAACGCTGGTAAGTGGCGGTAATGGCGGAAGCATCAAGATTTGGAATGAATTTACTCTCGACTCTGGATTATTTGGGGAATGGTGGGAAGTCTTGGGTGTAAATCAGAGCGATCGCCCCAATGTTGTTAAACTTGCATACCGCCGATTAGCAAGATTGTATCATCCTGATGTCAATAGTTCTACAATTGCAAAAGCCTCAATGCAAGCAATTAATCAAGCTTATAAAGAATTCCAGGAGCAGAGAATATAAAGTTAGTAGTTTATCGATACTAGTCAAAATATGAATAATGTTTGAGGAAATAGTGTTATGTTTCAACATTTAGTAGAGTCGATAAAATTTGAAGAATTCGTCGAATGGAAACCGGAGAATGGCAGATATGAATTGCATAAAGGAGTCATAGTTGAAATGCAGCCGACAGGAGAACATGAGTTAATCAGAGCATTTCTAATTAGAGAACTAAATTTTGAGATTCGGAGGTTTAATCTAGCTTATTCTATTCCGGCTCAAGCATTAGTCAAATCTGTTGATAAAAAATCTGGTTATATTCCAGATGTGCTGGTATTGAATATCCCGAACTTAATTAATGAACCACTTTGGAAAAAATCATCAACAGTTACTCAAGCAGCATCAATTCCATTGGTAGTAGAAGTTGTGAGTACAAATTGGCGAGATGATTACTTTCTCAAATTCGGGGAGTATGAGGAAATTAGGATTTCAGAATATTGGATTGTTGACTATGCCACTCTTGGTGGAAAACGGTTTATTGACAATCCTAAACAACCAACAATATTCAGTTTGCAGATTTGTGGAAGGCGAATACCAAGTCACTCGGTTTCGTGGTAATGACCGAATTCAATCGCCAACTTTAGGAGAGCTAAATCTAACTGCTGAACAAGTATTTAAGGCTGCTTCGGGAGAACAGTAGCCCTGTCAAGGTGACACGATCTCGTTACCATACAGAGCATGGGAATGCCCATAAGCGAGGCTCTGCTTATAAGCTGTACTTCCTATAAACACCCCCATTTCATCTGTCAGCAGGGTAATATATTTAACCCTTGAGAAGTATTGACATATTAAGTTTTTCGAGCGTCATCTTGCATATTCTAAAAAAAAGTTATAAATTATTAGATAATAGGGGAATAATCTGACTTCTTAGTGTCAAAAACTAAT
Source organism: Nostoc sp. (assembly GCF_036917155.1). GTDB lineage: Bacteria > Cyanobacteriota > Cyanobacteriia > Cyanobacteriales > Nostocaceae > Nostoc. The sequence goes on from NZ_JBALDZ010000218.1 coordinate 51,427, forward strand.
CCTGCTCAAGTAAATATACTGTAACTAGTTTTAACTTCACACAAACCCGAAACAGCACTGAAGATATGTTTTTGTTTGGTAAAGCAAAAATTCTAGGTATACAACGAAACAATAAATAATCTAAAAATATATCTTATGTGACTGTTTTTCAGAATCATGTTACTACTTGCGGTGGAGAGCAACAACGATAATTAACCAAAAGAGTAATAGATGATCAGCAATTAACTAACAATAAAGCTGCATAAATGTCAGCAGATTGATTCATTGTTAGTTGATTAATATTTCTCCAAATTATATTTTCTATTCCCAGAATACTTTTTGTTATGCTGAGAATAGCAAAAATAATAAATGAAGACGCATCTACCACAAATTCACAACCAAAATGGAGTTATTCTGGCGATGCACCTAAACGAATTGGAAACTACTGAAAATTTAAAAGAAGTGGAAGAAGCTTGGCAAGCACTAGAAAAATCAATTCTCTACTATCAAGGCCGCCCTGTTGGGACAGTAGCGGCTTATGATGCCTCTGTAGAGGCGCTCAATTACGATCAGTGCTTTGTCCGGGATTTTGTCTCTTCTGCTCTAATTTTTCTGATTAAAGGTAGAACAGATATTGTTCGTAATTTCTTAGAAGAAACCTTAAAGTTACAGCCTAAAGAAAAGGCATTAGATGCCTATAAGCCAGGACGAGGATTAATCCCAGCTAGCTTTAAAGTGATCTCAGAAAATGGGCAAGAATCTTTAGAAGCAGACTTTGGTGAACATGCGATCGCTAGAGTTACACCTGTAGATTCTTGCCTATGGTGGATTATTTTGTTGCGTGCTTATGTAGTAGCCACAGAAGATTTTTCTCTCGCCTATCAACCTGAGTTTCAAAATGGGATCAGGTTAATCATGGAAATCTGCTTGGCCAATCGTTTTGATATGTACCCAACACTGTTGGTTCCAGATGGTGCTTGTATGATTGACCGTCGTATGGGCATTTATGGGCATCCTCTAGAACTACAAGTTCTTTTCTACACAGCATTACGTGCATCTCGTGAACTGCTAATTTGTCAAGGAAATTATGATATTGTTGCAGCCATTGATAATCGATTGCCTCTTTTATGCGCTCATATCCGCCAGCATTATTGGATAGATATTAATCGCTTGAATGCAATTTATCGTTTCAAAAGTGAAGAATATGGCAAGGCTGCTGTTAATTTGTTCAACATATATGTAGATTCTGTTCCCTATTATGAATTAGATAAGTGGTTGCCTAAAAAAGGTGGTTATCTAGCAGGTAATGTTGGTCCGTCGCAGCTAGATACTCGTTTCTTTTCACTCGGAAACTTAATGGCAATCATTTCCGACTTAGCCACCGAAGAACAGTCACAAGCGATTATGACTCTCATTGAGGAACGATGGGATGACTTGGTGGGAGATATGCCAATGAAAATTTGTTTCCCAGCTTTAGAACATGAAGAATACAGGATTGTAACTGGATGTGACCCAAAAAATATTCCTTGGTCGTACCATAATGCTGGTAGTTGGCCAGTTTTAATGTGGATGTTGGCAGCGGCGGCGGTGAAAACTAACAAAACAAGTCTTGCACAAAAAGCGATTGAAATTGCCCAACCACGCCTCATTGAAGATGAATGGCCAGAATATTACGACGGGAAGAAAGGGCGACTAATTGGGAAACAAGCTAGGAAATATCAAACTTGGACAATTACTGGGTTCTTATTAGCAAAAGAACTGATGGCAAACCCCACATATTTACCATTAATTAGCTTTGGAAAATTACCGGCAGAACAGGTTTCTAGAGCGTGTGAGTTTGAAATTGCCAGTGTAGTAGACCCGTATATGTCTCGATAGGGAAGTTAGGAGTTAGGAGTTAGGAGTTGGGAGTTAGGAGTTAGGAGTTGGGAGTTAGGAGTTGGGAGTTAGGAGTTGGGAGTTAGGAGTTGGGAGTTAGGAGTTGGGAGTTAGGAGTTAGGAGTTGGGAGTTAGGAGTTGGGAGTTAGGAGTTGGGAGTTGGGAGTTAGGAGTTAGGAGTTAGGAGTTGGGAGTTAGGAGTTAGCAGTTAGGAGTTAGGGGTTAGGAGTTAGGGGTTAGGAGTTAGAATACAAAAGCCTTCTGACTCCTGAATCATTTTTTCATGAAAAACCCCCGTCAACTAGCTTTTATCGCCTTACGAGATGTTCATAAGGGGGCTTATGCTGATGTTGCCCTAGATAGAGTACTGCAAAAAATTGATTTGGCTGATTGCGATCGCCGCTTGGTGACAGAATTGGTTTACGGGAGCGTCAGAAGGCAACGCACCCTCGATACTCTCATCGATCAACTCGCTAAAAAGAAATCTCATCAACAACCACAAGACCTTCGCACTATCTTACATCTGGGTTTTTACCAGCTGCGTTATCAAGAGCGTATTCCCGCCTCAGCTGCCGTTAATACCACAGTCCAACTCGCTAAAGAAAACGGTTTTTCTGGACTTACAGGTTTTGTTAACGGTCTATTACGCCAGTATCTCAGAAAAGTAGGGGAGCAAAGGGGCAGAGGGGCAGAGGAGCAGGGGGGCAGGGGGGCAGAGGAGAAAGATTCTTTGTCACTTCCCCAATCCCCATTACCCCTTATCCCCAGAGGGGGCCCCACCTTCCCCAATCCCCAGTCCCCAGTCCCCAGTCCCCAGTCCCCAGTCCCCCATTTTGATCCGTTACAACTTCCAGAAAACTCAGTGGAACGCTTGGGCATTTTACACAGTTTTCCTAACTGGATTATTCAAGTTTGGTTAGAACAACTGGGTTTGACGGATACAGAACAGCTGTGTGAATGGATGAACCAATCACCAACAATCGACTTGCGTATTAACCCGCTTCGCACTTCCATTGAAGAAGTTGAGACGGCGTTGCTATCTGCTGGTGTTTTGGTGAGACGGATTCCTCATTTACCCCAAGCTTTAAGATTAATTGGTAGTGCTGGGTCAATTCAAAAACTACCGGGTTTTAAAGAGGGTTGGTGGACTGTACAAGATAGTAGCGCCCAATTAGTAGGGCATTTGCTTGACCCTCAACCAGGTGAGGTGGTAATTGATGTTTGTGCTGCACCAGGGGGTAAAACAACCCACATCGCCGAGTTAATGGGGGATAGTGGTAAAATTTGGGCTTGCGATCGCACTTCTTCTCGTCTTCGCAAACTCCAAGAAAATTCTCAACGGCTGAATTTACAATCTATTCAAATTTACACTGGCGACAGTCGCCACTTCAACCAATTTCAAAACAACGCAGACCGCCTATTACTTGATGCTCCATGTTCCGGTTTGGGAACCATGCACCGTCATGCTGATGCGCGTTGGCGACAGACACCAGAATCCGTCCGGGAACTTTCGGTACTACAACAAGAATTGATAACACATACATCAAATTTTGTCAAGCCTGGTGGTGTACTAGTTTATGCCACCTGTACATTGCATCCAGCAGAAAATGAACAAGTAATTTCGGCATTTTTAGCTAAGTCACCTAATTGGCAAATTGAGTCTCCCAAAGGTCTTGAGTTACCTGATTCTGCCCAGATTGCGCCACAAGGATGGTTTAAAGTCTGGCCCCATCGTCAGGACATGGATGGCTTTTTTATGGTGCGCTTAAGAAAAACCAATAATTCCGAATGAATACTGTTTGGGATTGTACGATTTGGTTGAGGCCTGAATCTACCAGAGGAGGCAGCAATGGTTTCCCCTTCCAATGTGAAAAACTTAGTTAAAATCCTGATTGGAGCAGCCTGGATCGATGGCAGAATCCAGCCAGAAGAACGGCAATATCTCCGCGAAATAGCTCAAGCAAAAGGTTTAGCTAACGACCCAGAAATTAAACCTTGGCTGTACGAATTAGTTCCTGTGCAGCCAAAAGAATGCTACGACTGGGTGCGGGAGTATTTAGGCGATCGCCCCAGCCTTGAAGATTGTGAAAATCTAATTGAAGCCATTAGTGGCTTAATTTATAGCGATGGTGAAGTAGCCGTCGAGGAAGCCAGACTCCTGACAGAATTGCAGGATATAGCGAAGCCGAATGAGTCAACTCAACCGGCTCATACTGCGCTTCTCAAACAAATTCAAAAGCTTTACCGTCGTTGGGTTGAGGTGCAAAACTAATCATAGTCAAAAGTCTATAGTCTAATAACTAATGACTAATAACTAAATTATGACTTCGGTTCACCCAGACCCGGAGTTTCTTCTTTATCAATTTTAGGCACAAAATCAGGACGCTCTTTGCTTTCCCAACCTGCGGGGCGTTTCGAGTTGTACCAAGCTATTGACCCAATAGTGACAGCAGCAATAAAACCAACGACATACACCAAGGTAAAAGCCACAGGAAAATGGGGAGCAGCATCTATAGCTGGTGCTGCTGTTTGCATAAAAAATAAATGCATGAGTATATTCTCCAACGTTAGGTAACACTACTTAACACAATATAAGATGAGCGTATCACCTAACATCCCTCCGAAGTTTAGTTTGAGCAACTTGATATTGCATCAGAAAGGGTAGGGGCAGAGGGCAGAGGATGAGGGAGATGAGGGAGATGAGGGAGATGAGGGAGATGACCAATGACAATTAAACTTGTTCGCTGCTGAGATGAGCGATCGCTTGTTTAATCCAATCTTCAACATAAGCATCTTTGGGTAGTCCGATGTCTTCGCTGACTACATGCAGGGCGTGACTGACCTCATGGGCAGTGTATCCCAAGGCGAAGAGGGTCATTTGCACCTCTTCGAGAATTCCTGGTGCTGGCCCGCCTGTGGCGACGAAGAAGCCGGCTGATTTACGCCATTCGACTAATTTGCTTTTCAATTCCAAACAGATGCGTTCAGCGATTTTTTTACCGACACCAGGAGCCTGAATTAAGATTTGTGTATTGCCAGCGATTATTGCTTGGACTAAATCTGGTAGTTCCAGAGTGTCCAGGAGGGCGATCGCTAAGGCTGCACCAATACCTGTGACAGTCAGTAAGTGGCGAAATAAATCGCGTTCGGCTGGGGAAGCAAAGCCATATAGAAACGGCACTTCTTCACGAATTTGGAAATGGGTAAAAATTTGCGCCACTCCTCCCGACTCTGGTAACTGGTTTGCTAGGCGTTGGGGAACTTGCAAATCATACCCCAAGCCATTTACTTCCAGAGTCAGAATCACGCGATTAGCGCCAATTGTTTGGATACCAGCGACTATACCTTTTAAATAACTAATCATTACAAGAGACCAAAATAATTTAAGCCTTCGATAATTCCACCTGCACAAAAACATGAAGCCAGGTAGCGGTAGTCTGCGGGATACTCATTGTGCCATTGGAGTAACTCTTTGCGGGCATTCCCCACAATGATGCCCCGTTCGTTGCCTACAGCAAATAAAGCAATATCATTACCTGAATCACCACAGACAACTGTTTGTTCTGCTGCAAATTTCCACCTTTGGCGTAAAAATTGCATTGCTTGACCTTTATCGCTGGTGCGGGGTATAATGTCAAGGTCTATATCGCTACTGTAGATTAACTTTACATTTAATTTAGATTTCTGCAACTCTGCTTCAAGTTGTGGTATGACCTATATAGTAAGGTATGCAGTGTGAAACAATTCCTTATAGTTAGCGACCTCGACTATACGCTGGTGGGTGATGATCAAGCAATGGCAAGGTTAAATCAACGGCTAGAACAGCATCGTCAACAGTACAAGACAAAAATTGTTTATTCAACTGGGCGATCGCTTTTTCTTTACAAAAAGCTTACAGATAAAAAAGCACTTTTAGAACCAGATTTACTTATATGTGCTGTAGGTACGGAAATTTATTACAGTAGCAGTAATACTCTAGATTCTAAGTGGTCAGATCATCTCTCTGAAGGTTGGGATAGAGACTTAATTGTAGAGATATCTAAAGATTTTCCTGAATTAAAGCCCCAGCCAGAGAGTGAGCAAAGACCTTTTAAAGTTAGCTATTTTAATGAAAAAGAAATCTCTGGAAATTGTTTATCAGACCTAGAGTCTCGTTTGCTAAAGAAAGGATTAGATATTCAAGTTATCTGTAGCTTTGGTAGCTCTACTCATATCAACAACCTTGGTAATAACTACAAAGATGGTAAAGATGTAGAGATTCAAGTTCTAGATATTCTGCCACGTAAGGCTAATAAAGGTATGGCAATGACCTTTGTACGCGAAAATTTAGAAATAGATGTAGAACAAACTGTTGCTTGTGGCGATTCTGGTAACGATATTGCCCTGTTTGCTGACAAGAAAGAAAAAGGTATTATCGTCGGTAATGCAAAACAGGAATTGCTGAAATGGCATGAAGCTAACCCAAACCCAAATCGTTACTTAGCAAAAGCTCAATTTGCAGCTGGAATCGAAGAAGGTTTGCAGCATTTTGGATTTTTTGAAGAATAAAACTTAATTGTTGAGTTAAATTTAATTCGGCCCACCAGGATTTTCTGGAATTTTTCTATCCCTTGAAGCCCCCAGTTCTTCCAGCGCATCCATTTGGGCTTCGTCTAAATTCTTAACGCCAGAAATATTCATACCCTGATATAGGTTGCCAAGTTCTATAGTATTAATACTAATATTAATATCTCCATTTAGATCCCAAAACTTGATAGTCTGATCTTGACTACAGCTAATAAGCTTATTGCCATCAGGACTAAATACTACAGACTCTACAGCAAGCTTATGTCCTTTGAGTGTCTTGTGAATCTCACTTTTCCACTCATTATTATCTGCCTTAATTAAGTTCCATAGCGTAATAAAGCCACCATGTCCAGCACTAGCGATCATTGGTTTTTTGGGATTAAAAGCCACAGAAAGTATTTTTTGCTTTTCATTTTTTAAATAATTATTAATTTTATCATGACTAATATTTTCTAAGTGTGATGCTAAGTTAGTAATAGTATAGTTGATTTGGCTACTAAGTAAATATTGACAATAATCTAGCTCGGTAAATTTCATCTGAAATAATCATCAACAATTAAAATATTATATTTATTATTTTCTCATTCAGGTAGAATCATCATATTTTTATTACTTATGATGCTTTTAATCTGCCTTTCAACGACCTTTGTTTTGGATAAGCAAAACTTGCAATGCTCCGCAGGAACCGCTTTATAGCGATCGCTATAAGGTTTATGATTACCAGTCCCAAAAATGAAGGCTGAAACCCTCCCACAGAGCGTCAACTGACCTCGCTTCATATTCAAGGTGCGGCTTGCCGCACCCAGACCGATTGTGCCAGTTGCGTAAGTCCTGACTACGATACAATCAATTAAACCACCTCTACTGCCTGCGATCGTGGTCAACACGTCTCCACAACATCCAACTCCAACTGATTCTACCTCCGACATTCCGCCTCTTGAGAGTGGCGATCGCCTCATTCGTCCAGAGTTTGAGCGTCGCTATAATGCCATGCCCAACCTCAAGAAAGCTGAATTAATTGAAGGAGTCGTTTACGTGGGATCACCTTTGCGCTTTGAAACACACGCCGAACCGCATGGTAATTTAATGATTTGGCTGGGAAATTATAAAGTAGCCACGCCTGGTGTCAGACTAGGCGATAACCCAACTGTGCGGCTAGATTTAGACAATGAACCCCAACCTGATGCCATTTTGTTAATTGATGTAGCGTGTGGCGGATCATCTCATCTGGGTACTGATGGTTACGTGGAAGGTGCGCCAGAATTAGTAGCAGAAGTTGCCGCCAGCAGTGCTAGCAAAGATTTGTATGATAAAAAACGTGCCTATCGTCGCAATGGCATTCAGGAATATATTGTTTGGCAGGTTTTTGAGCGGACTGTTAGTTGGTTCAGCTTGCAAAATGGTGAATACGTAGCACTGATACCAAATGCGTCAGGTATAATTGAAAGTCAAGTCTTTCCGGGATTGTGGCTTGATGTATCAGCATTAGTTGCGGGAAATATGCAACAAGTTTTAGCAGTGTTGCAGAAAGGGCTAAGTTCAGCAGAACATCAGACGTTTATTCAACAGATAAGTATGTGAACTAGTGACATACTCCCCGCACCGCCCTTCGGGACGGTGGGGGCTTCTAGATGACTCCTGCTATTGCATCGGACATTTCTCTAGCTTTAAGGACGGGATGCCCCGCCGCCCTATGTTTTATATTTCGCGCTGCGTTGTGGTCGCGGTCGTAACTAGCACCACACTGGCAGGTGTGCCATCTATCGGACAGTGTCTTTGGAACTGTCGCGCCACAATCAGAACACTCTTGGCTTGTACCTCGTGGATTAACCGCTACTACCAAACACCCAGCACTTACAGCCAAGGTATTCAGAATTTGTAGAAATTGACCCCATCCAGCATCGGTTACGGACTTGGCAAGCATAGACTTTGCCAGTCCCTTAATATTCTTGATTGTCACTCGTTACCAAAAATGATTTCAACCCCATGTCAATACCCACAGTGTTATCCAGCGCGGGGATGACATCAGTTTTAAGGTGAGGTACGGTTACATCTTCTAGACTAAGACTGATATACCAGCCGTCAATTTTGTGGGTGATAGCGGCGGTTTTGATTTTGAAACCATCCGGTAGGGGACGGTGCAAAATCATCTTCAGCTTGCCGATTTTGGGTAATTGAATGAATTTACCCTGTATGTGTTCTGGCTTGATGGGGTCAGGAAATGCAAGTGAATGGTAACGCCCTTTACCTTTGAACCTGGGACGACCAGATTTTTTACCATTGCTATCTCCTTTTAACCACCTGTCAAACGTCTTTTCAACCCGTGCGATTACGTCCTGTAGCGTGTGGGATGGAAGTTCTTTGTATTCCGGGAACAAAGCTTTACTGTTGGTTAAATCCCGCTTCTGACTGTAGTAATCAGGTTTATCCTTTAGTGGTGCGATACCGCAAGAAATAATAGAGCAACGGTCAACATCGCAACGGTTTTGTTCCCACCAGTTGAAGCGTTCCGCCAATCTGTAGTTGTATTGACGACGCGATAGTTCTAGCCAGTGTTCAAATGTGGCTATTTGTTGCTTAGTCGGTCGTAGACGGTACTGGTAGGCTAGGCGCATTTAACGAGTACTAATAAATCACCAATTTCACAATCAAGTGTCAGGCAAATCTTTTCGAGCGTATCAAGAGGGATGGATTTGGCTTTGCCATATTCAATTTTTTGAACATTAGCAAGCGACATCTCTAGCTGTCGTGCCAATGCGTTTTGAGACAACCCTTTGGCTTCTCTGATTTGTTTTAGTCTGATTTCCACGGGCATATCCTTTACTACCTACTGAGAGTATAACCTAATAATAGTAGTCTAGCCATTAGTATGTGTTAGGGGAATCAGACTGTTAGATAACCAACTACCATAAGGCTAGCTATTGCATTAACTACTAATAGTAGGTTATAATAAATATAACTTCGTATGACTTACAAATCAACAGCTAGGTCTATATCTGATTTAAAAGCGCATTTGGTTTTGACTTGCGTTGTACCGTAAGAAAGTAATCACGCCTGCTATGCTGACTCGATTGAGTGAACTAGTCAATCACATATCCCAGAAATGGGGTTGCGAAGTCGTTGAATTTAACGGCGAAAGTGACCACGTTCACCTGTTATTCCGGTACTATCCACAGATGCAACTATCGAAGTTCGTCAACGCCTTAAAGTCCTACACAAGTCAACAAATTCGCAAAGAGTTTTTGATGGAAATTAGGCGCGTCTATTGGGGTAAACCCGTGTTCTGGAATAGTGCTTACTTTGTCGCCTCGTGCGGTGGGGTGACTGTCGAAGTTCTAAAACAATACGTGCAAAACCAAGATTCCGCAAGTTGCGCCCAAGACAAAATGGCGATTCCGACGCTCGAAGACTCGCTAACGCTTCGCTATCACCCACCCCACTCACCCCGTCAACCTAACGGTTGACATCGGTTCAGGGGTGTGTTCGTCATCGCCCCGCCATTCTTCCCATCGCCGCCCTTCGGGACGGCGTGGGGCTGCTGGCGGAAATAGCTCAGACTTGCCTACGGCTGAAGTTGATCGCTCCCAATTCGTCGGGAATAGCCTCTCTTGTCTTCGTAGTACTAGAAAGTCTGACATTCCCTCCTCTTGTCAGGAGTCCTGGTTCCCAAGACCCAAATCTTTCTCTTGCGACATATATTTATTAGCTTGGTTTTCGCTTGTGGCATTGATGGTCAAGACACCCACTATAATACCCGAAAAAATTGCGGATTCGTCATACATCTGGAAGAAAGTTTTTACTTGGGTTTTAAATCAATTCCAGATGCAATCCTCACTTCGTGACGCTGTTCGCGAACATCCCCCGCTCACAATACCTACCATTAGACATCTCCGAAAATGAATGTAGAGACGTAGCACTGCTACGTCTCTACAAGGATTCTGGATAACGCATATTTAATTTCTGGAGATATCTATTAGAGTACATTGAAGGTGGGGACTTCCGCGACACTTTAAAAAGAGTTAAACCGAATCATTTTGAGGAATGGTATTATTTAGTTGAGTCTACGTCAGTGCCACCACAGCTTGAACTAACTCTTCTGGATCGAGGGGCTTGGTAACGTGTCGTTGATAACCACTGGTTATAGCTCGCTCGTAATCATCAACTCTGGCATAAGCAGTCAAAGCGATCGCGGGAATCTCTCCCCCTTTTTCGGGCGTTAAGGTGCGGATCTGTTGAATCAGGGAATAACCATCGACTCCGGCCATTCCAATATCACTGACTAAGACATCGGGTTGAAAAGACTCCAGGTTTGCCAATACTTCTACCGCAGAGGTAACAGTCAGGACTGTAGCTCCGTATTCAGTAAGCAATACTGTTAGTAGTTCACGGGCATCGGGGTCATCATCAACTGTGAGGACTCGAATCCCCGTGAGTTCGAGTGCTGGTTGTGGCAACTCATCTGGCTGCTTGATTTCCGGTTCAACATTCAGCAGTGACAACTGGACTGTAAAGGTGGCTCCCAAGCCAACACCTGGACTATCAGCCGTGATGGTGCCACCGTGAGCCTCAACCAACTGCCGGACGATCGCTAACCCCAATCCTAACCCTCCATACTTGCGAGTAATTGATACATCTTCCTGACGGAATGACTCAAAAATATACGGGAGAAAGTCTGGGTTAATGCCAATGCCCGTGTCACTGACGATAATCTGTGCTTGATCGTCAACTCGCTCTAGTCGGGTTTCTACGCGTCCTCCCTTGGGAGTAAACTTGATCGCGTTAGAAAGTAAGTTCCAAAAGATTTGTTGAAGGCGGTTGGAATCTCCAGAGACCTGCCCAATATTTGCCAGCACAGAATGCAACACAATAGATTTGGAAAGGGCTGCTGTATTTACTGTGTCGAGCGCAGATTCAATCACAAATGCCAAATTCACAGGAGTAGCATCGATGCTGAGTTTGCCGCGCAGAATCTTGGCTATATCGAGTAAGTCATCAATCAGCTGAGTTTGCAGTTTTGCGTTGCGTTCGATGGTGGCTAAAGCTTCAGCCGTTTTGCTTTCACTAAATTTGCGGGTTTGCAGCAGTTTTGTCCAGCCGAGAATCGGGTTAAGAGGCGATCGCAATTCGTGGGAGAGAACGGCCAGAAACTCATCTTTGATGCGATTGGCGCGTTCGGCTTCGGCTCTAGCTGCTTGTTCTAGTTGCAATAGGCGATCGCGTTCGATTTCAGCTTGTTTGCGATCGGTAATATCTCGTGAAATCAACAAGATTCGTTCCAGCTGCCCAGAGGCATCCAAAATCGGGCTAACGACCACTTCCCACCATTTCGGAGTGCCTTTTACAGTTGGGCAGTATCCGCTAAAAATGCTGACTTTGCCTGTGTTAGTGGCAGCAAGCGCCTCCTCTGCCTGTTGCCGAGAACTGCCTTCCCAGAAACAGAGCCATTGATTATTGAGATAGGAATTTAAGTCGTCAATTTCCATCAAACACAGTCCACCTGTATTCATGTACAGGAGCCGCCCATCGAGGCTTAATACCTTGATGCAGTCAGAACTGCTGTCCAAAATACGGTTTTTAAATTCTTCACTCTGGCGCAGGGCTTCTTCAGTTTGTTGGCGAGTGGTGATATCTCGCCAGGTGGCAACAAATCCATCTCCAAATTTAGCTACGCGGATATCAAAGGCTCTAACTAAGCGTTGTTGTCCGTAATCATCCTCATAAACTAGGCTGTCTTTAATGAGCGGCTGTCCTGTTTCTACTACCTGGCAGTATTCACCAAACAATCCACTGTCACGATGCCCTGGTAGTAATTCACACAATCCCCGTCCAATCTGCTGCTCATAAGTCATTTGATTGTTGAAACAAGCCGCATTATTGACATATTCAGTCACAAAATCGACAATCTGTCCCTGCTCATTTCGTACAGCACGGTATACCCCAAAGCAGTCCAGCATATTTTCAACCGAGGTGCGGAAGCGTTCTTCGCTCTTTCGCAGAGCAAGTTCTGCCTGTTTACGCTCGCTGATATCATGATGGATGCCTGAAAGGCGGAGTGGATTGCCCTGTCGATCCCGCGAAACTACTTTTCCGTGGTTGGCAATCCATTTCCACTCCCCAGACTTGGTTAACATTCGATATTCAAATTTGTAAGATACCGAATCGCTCTGAAGATGGGCATTCAACCGTTCCATTACCCAAACTTTATCGTCAGGATGAATCAGTCGCTCCCAACCGCTAAAGTCCCCAGGTAAATCTCCTTGCTCATATCCCAGCATTTCTAGCCATCGGGAACTTAAATAATCTTTATTAGTAACAACGTTCCAATCCCAGAGACCGCCACCAGAACCTTCTAGTGCCATTTGCAGGCGTTCTTCACTCTCTCGCAAGGCTTGCTCTGCCTGTTTGCGTTCGCTGATGTCTTCGGCAATACCTGCAAACCGATAAATCTCTCCTGTTTCATCTCGAAGGGGAAAGCAGCGATCGTGAACCCAGCGAATACTACCATCGGGTAGAATAATCCGGTATTCTTCATCAAATTTACCTGCGACAGCTTTTTCATAAAACGCTCTGTCTGTCGCTTCTCGATCTTCTGGGTGGATGCGATCGACCCATGCTTGTTGTCCTTGATACAATTCCTGCGGGTTTAATCCCCACAGTTTTTTATATGCAGGACTGACATAGCTGACTCGGTTTTCGCACACTTCTCTGATCCAGAACACCGCATCAATATTTTCTGCAAGCTGCCGAAAACGTTCCTCACTCTCACGCAGAGCTTCGGTTGACCGTTTGCGTTCGGTGATATCTAAATCGATACCCGCCATCTGAATCGGTTGCCCGTGTTGGTCGTAGAAGACCTTGCCCTGGCTGAGTGCCCACCGAATCGTACCGTTGGGATATACTACTCGAAATTCAATGTCATAGTCTTCTCCGGTGACGACAGCACGCTCGACGGCTGCTAGAACGCGATCGCAATCTTCAGGGTGCAACCGCGCAACAAACATCTCGAATGAGCCGTCAAACTCTCCTGCTTCCAGTCCAAATAAGGCTTCTAGGTTATTCGACCAGGAAATTTTTCCCGTTTGGATGTTCCAGTTCCACGTTCCCATCCGCGAAGCTGATAGTGCCAATCGCAGCCGTTCGTCACTCTGCCGTAATTCTGCTTCTACCTGCTGGCGTTCCTTTAGTTCGCGCTGTGCCTGCTGATACAGTTCTGCCTGTCGCAAGGCGATACTCATCTGAGTTGCCAACTCTTTAAGCAAGTCAATTTCTAAGGGCTGCCAAAATCGAGGGGAGGTACAATGATGAGCAATTAGCAATCCCCAAAACTGGTTATCTTGCAGAATTGGTACAACCAGATGAGCTTTGACTTGAAACTGTGCCAACAATTCACCGTGGCAGGGGTCAATACTGCGATCGTGAATATCTGATACTGCTGTTACTTGCCCCTGATAATAGCGTTCGATATAATTCTTGATAAAGGCGGGATCGTTCCTGACAGGTTGCGGTCGATTCGAGGCAATGTAGCTTTCAGCGAGGCAGGGATCGTACATAGTACACGAGAGCAGCGATCGCCACTCTGCCCCAACTGATTCTGCTACTACTGTGCCACGACCGTTGGATTTTAACCGAAAAACCAAGACCCGATCGGTGTGCAGAAATTCTCGCACTTCGGTTACGGTTGTCTGAAGAATTTCATCCAGATTTAGGGATTGGTGAATTTTGTGGGTAATATGTGAAACTACGCGCTCTCGTTCAATACGCTGTTGTAGTTGGGTGCGTAGCTGCACTGTTTCAATCGCCCCATTGACTGCTATTTGCAGCCCTTCTGGGGTAATTTGCTCTTTGACAAGATAATCTTGTGCGCCCGCTTTGATCGCCTTAACTGCGATCACCTCATTGCCCTGCCCAGTGACGACAATCACAGGTAGGCAAGGCTGTTGGGTCAAGAGTTGCAATTGTACCAGAAATTCCAGTCCGTCTAGGTCAGGCAGTCGATAATCAAGCAACACTACATCGGGCTGATGTTGCTGCCAAAGTTCTAGCCCTTGTTGTCCCAGCGTTGCTTCTAGGATAGTGTAAGAATATTCGCGATCGCGCAGCAAATACCGCCGATAGAGTTCTCGATCTTCTGGCGAATCATCGACAATTAAGAGAGTGCGCTGTTGCTGAGACATCGTGAATTAATTAATCGAGTGTCAGAAACCCATATTCCCCAGGTTGGCATAGAAAAAGTGGTATTTTTCAATAAATGCTAAAACCCTTATGATGCCAGGATTTTAACATACTTGATAGACTTTATTTGGTTGCTCTTTACATCAGCTTTGCATTAACTCGTTTGATGGTTTTGATGTATATTTTGCTTCTAACCTACTTATAAGACTTATATCACTTTTCCCAGAAAACAATCTATAACTATTCATTCACTAATACAAATTTTTTATGAAGAGCATATCTACTTTATTAGTTATTATTATATAGGACTAGTATTTGATTTTTGAAATATACGTAGGGTGCGTTACGCAACGCTTTCACACCCTACAAATACTTAGATCTTTTCAGAAATCAAATATGATTCCTATAGACATTTTATGTAAACAACTTAAAATCCTTTTTATCTATTTTTACATATCTGCGGAATATGATTTGAATCCTAATTTTCATGACTCAATTTTAGAGAGGTCTAAAATATCGTTAATCAATGTCATTAAGTGTTACCCGGGAGCATCCACTTTTGGAAGAAACACCGGGCGATTGGAAATCGCGGCTACACAAACTTTCGTCCGCCTGCGCGGACTCTCTGAAACCCGCGTAGGCGGGTTTTGTTTGTATAGCCCCAGACTTCTAGTCTGTTCGCGTAGCGTGCGCCTTAGCGCAGGGCGATCCGCCAAAACAGGATGCTCCCTGTTACCCACTATGTTCAATGATGTTTAAAAACTGGCTTTGTTTCGCGGTTAAGCTGGTAAACACTTCCTCTAAAATTGGTATGGGAATACTCCTGTTCGTGCAGTAAATACCGCCAATAGATTTCTCGATCTTCTGGGGAATCATCAACAATTAAGACAATGCGCGATCTCTGACTCATGACTAATTCTATGGATAATCAGGCAGCGTCGTCACTTCAAACCAATATTCTACAAGCATCTGAATATCTCGTTTCAGTTGAGCAAAATTAATTGGCTTAACGATGTAGCTGTTAACACCATATTGATAACATACTTCAATATCTTTGGGATTGTTAGAGGTAGTAAACACCACCACCGGAATCATCTTCAAGTTGTCATCCTGTTTAATCCGGCGTAACACTTCTCGTCCATCGGTTCCGGGTAGGTTCAAGTCAAGCACAATCAAGCCGGGCTGGGGCGCACTCTGGCGCTCTACATAACTGCCAGTCCGATAAAGAAACGCCAAGGCTTGTTCGCCATTCACACATCGCTGAATGGCAAGAGCAATGGTAGAGCGTCCTAGAAATCGTTGCAGTGTCTCAAAGTCTTCGTTGCTATCCTCCACAATTAAAAGTAGTGGCATTTCCTGGATATGGGAGGCTGAAATCTGAGTCATGTATTTGCATTTGCCTCCGCCGACAGGGTGAAGTAAAACGTACTGCCTTGAGTGAGGGTAGATTCCACCCAAATTCTACCACCGTGACGTTCCACAATTTTGCGGGCAATGGTTAACCCTACCCCAGTCCCACCGCCAAAGTCGTCCCGTCCATGTAATCGGCGGAATATCTGAAAGATTTTGTCGAGATGCTCTTGGAGGATGCCAATGCCATTATCACGAACGTAGAAGCACTGGGGATTGGGGAAGGTGGGGCCCCCTCTGGGGATAAGGGGTAATGGGGATTGGGGAAGGTGGGGCCCCCTCTGGGGATAAGGGGTAATGGGGACTGGGGATTGGGGAAGAAATTCTTTTGAGATTTGGTTGGTTTGCCCCGATTCGATGAAACCAATTTCGACCCACTTCTGGGGTTTATCATTGTACTTGATGGCGTTGCTGATTAGGTTGCTGAAGAGTTCATTAATCTGAGCGCGATCGCATTGAATGCTCTTAAAGGGTTGAGGAATGCGAAACTCAACTTCGCTCTGCGGTCGGGCAATGGTCAATATGGTGATTACCTGCGGGACTAACTCATTCAGATTCACTGGTTGCCGGATCAGTTCGGCGCGTCCCAATCGGGAGAAATGGAGGAGTGAATTGATCAGGTCTTCCATCCGCTGGGTCAGCCGCACCAGGGTTTGGAGTTTGGCAATTCCATCGTTATCCAGTACCTCTGCATAGTCCTCCATTAGGAAATTAGCGTAGTTGTGAATGCCCCGGAGCGGTTCTTTCAAGTCATGGGAGGCGACGTAGGCGAAAGAATCGAGTTCTTCGTTACTCCGTTGTAATTCAAAATTCATCGATGCCAGTTTGTCCGCTTGCCGCAACACCACACCTACAACCAGGCTTCGTAGTTCCACAACCGCTTCAACTTCACAGGGTTTCCAGGGTAGGGCAGACCCTTGCACCGTTTCTTGCCATAATTCAAAGGATTTGCGAGGAGACATTCGCAAACTGCCATCTAACAAAACTTCCACAGGCTTGTTGGGGTTGCCGCCCCAATTCACAGTTTGAATTTTCTCTGGACGAAACCAGAGAATGTAATTATGATGAACTCTAGAAATTTCTAGGGCTAAAACGCCACTGGCGATCGCTTTATATGACTCGGCAGCAGGGTAGTTTTTCGTGAGCGATCGCGTCTCAAACAAGTTATGATGCAGGTGAGGTTTAATCCAATCAAGTAAGGCGTGAACCTCCTCCTCTGATGGCGTTTTACCCAGTCGAATACACTGATCGCCACTACATATCACCGCTCCCGTGGCGCTGGTCAGATTGAGTAATTGAGATTTCAGTTGTACCATCCCATCCAGGAAATACTCAGCCTGAGACAACCCTTCGATAAATTGAGTTTGCAGTGATTTCAATTGCCTTTTATAATCAATGTCTTCACTCGCTTCTTTATTTGCCAGTTCCACAGACATCACCTGTCCAATGAACTCGCACATAGTGCGGATATTGTAAGGAACATATTTAGGTGAGGAATGATGACAGGCAATTAATCCCCAAAGCTTTTGTTCGTGCATTAGGGAAATAGACATGGAGGCAGTCACACCCATATTTTTCAGATATTCTAGATGTAACGGAGAAACACTCCGCAACACCGATAGACTCAAATCGAGCGGTTGATTTGTCAAGGGATTGTTCGCTGGAATTAAGGTAACAGGCTGGTAGCTGGCATCTGGAATCAGCCGCAGCCAGTTGAGGGTGTATAGCTGTCGGGCTTGCTTGGGAATGTCAGAGGGGGGATAGTGTAAGTCCAAATAGGGCATTTCTTGATTGGTGTCTTCAGCGATGACCCTGCCTGCCCCTTCCTCATCGAATCGATAGACCATGACCCGTTCAAAACCAGTAATTCGCCGGACTTCTGTAACCACAATCTGGCACATTTTCAACAGTGTGGGTGCTTTCTGAATGCGGGTAATGGTTCCTCTTACCTGTTGATAAAAGTCAAAGAAGTTTGTTTTGTCTTTTGCTTTTTTCGGCTCTAATTCCAGAATAATGATATTATTTAAATGATGTATGATGCCATCAAAATAAATTAATTTACTCAGATATTTGATAGATAAATTGAGGGGATTAACGCTCTCAAAATCTTCGGAAAGACATTGTTGAATCAGCTTAATCTGCTTGGCATCAAGTAAATCTGACAGCGACTTACCCAGCAATTCATCAGGTTGACGACCAAAAACTTCCTGAGTGTTGCTGCTCACCTGAAGGATTTCCAGGGTAGAATCTTGCAAAACCAGTAAAACCCCGTGAGGCTGGATCAGACTGGGAATGTGGATCGGTTCGTGATCGCAGTTCGTCAAATCAATGATCTCATCAGTCATTCTCAGTTTCTCAAACTCCTCATTAGAACTTTGGTAGAAATCAGAAATGTTTAATATGTAGTCAAGATGAAAATTTACATAAGTCCTTGACTTTTCTACGAATTGGTAGAGCTGCGGATTGAAATTCGACTATTTCAGCCTTAATGGCAGACTCTAGCTTCTACTCTTGGCTTAATGTTTCAATCAACAAATCTACCTGCTGTTGTCGCTGCTGCAAAAAACCTTCGCACTGACGCAAATACTCCACAGCAGTTGCAAATTGGTCAAACACAGCTTCCAATTCCAACTCACCCGCCTCAATGCGAGTAATAATTCCCTCTATCTCAGCCACCTTCGCCTCATAATTCCAACCTTCCTCAGAACTAGAAGCACTCTTACGTTTAACCATTCAACTCTCTGCGTCCTTGGCGTCTTGGCGGTTCGTTTATTTCCATAACCTTCACTTTAACCCCACCCTGCCCCAACTGAATCACTAAATCTTGCCCCACAGCCAACTCCGCCGCCGAACGAGCGATCGCTCCATCTTCCCGCCTCACCACCGCATAACCACGCTGTAACACTGCTTTCGGGTCAAGACTAGCCAACTTCTGCCGCAATAATTCTAAATGCTGCGTTGCTTGCTGCGATCGCCCCGTCGTAATTTGCACCAAATGCTGACGCTTCCAAGCTAGCTTTTCCACCTCCTGCTGCACTTGCCGATCTAACCGCAAACGTCGCAAACGATTCCGCAATACTTGCAGTTTATTCTCAGCATTTTCCCTAAAGTCATGCACCGCCTCATGTAAAGCAACAACTCGTTGGCGATGCTCAGTATACAACTCCGAAAGTGCTGGTACAACCATTTCTGCTGCCGCAGTCGGTGTATGCACACAGATATCTGCAACTAAATCTGCTAAAGATTCATCCCGTTGATGGCCGATACCAGTAATTACAGGAATGGAACAACTAGCTAGCGATCGCACCACTCGTTCATCATTAAAACAAGCCAACTCTTCCACCGCACCACCACCCCGCGATAAAATTAGCACTTCGGCGCGTCCATCTCTTTCCACCCGCTCAATTGCTTTGACGATAGATTCAGGTGCTTGCTCACCTTGTACTGTCGCGGGAGAAAACAAAACATGTAAACCTGGATACCTTTGCCTCAGGGTTTTTTGAATATCACCCCAAGCCGCCGCCGTTGGTGAAGTGACGACAGCGATCGTTTGGGGGTGGGTGGGGAGCGATCGCTTTCTTTGCACGTCGAATAACCCCTCAGCCAGCAAGCGATTTTTGAGTTGTTGATAGCGCAACGCCTGTAAACCAACACCAGCAGGTAAAGTCTGCCAAACTGATAACTGATACTCTCCCCGTTGCGGATAGACGCGGATGCTGCCCAAAATGATTATTTGCTCACCGGGAACAGGCATTTGGGCGAGTTTTGGCAATTGGCTATTCCATACTACACACTTAATTCCGGCGGTGCGATCGGGATCTTGCAGCGTGAAAAATAACCCACTGCGATGGCTGTTAGCGCTGGAAACTTCGCCAGTTACCCAAACTTGCCGTAATTGTTTATCTTGCTCTAACAGGAAGCGGATATAGTCAGTTAATCCAGATACCGAAAGCGCTGTATCGAGAATTAGAGAGTCGGGAAGGTCGAGAGTCATCAAAGATGCCTGAAAGCATTTGTGCTGGAGAGATCCTAGCATTTTTCATGAAAACCAAAGCTTAACCCAGTAAACGCTTCAATCTTTTGTAGACACTACGCTTTGGCTCCCTTGAGTACACCAAAGCTAGAGCCATCGCCCAGATTCCCAAGTTGAATGAGCGCGTTGCCGAATTAGAACAAGCTATTGCTAACGACTGGTCTTTAAGTGAAATCAGACAGCGCATTATTGAGAAGAAAACCCCAGCCTCTATCCCAAACACCGAGTCTAACAATTACAAAGAGCGCTTTACTGCTGCCACTACCAAACTAAGAAAGTCGCGTATTTGGTCAGACCCGAAGAAGCGCAAGCAAATAGAGAAACTGCTGGCACAACTGGAGACGCTGACAAATGTTGAGTAAAGGCAAGAGGTTATTACCAAGGAAGGCAGGAGGGAGCAGGGGTTTAAGACCTCTGAGTCTATACGGCACTTACAATTGGGAGGGGTCTGAATCCTCTCCCAATTCTTCCTTCTGCCTTCTGCCTCCTGCCTCCTTCAAATTTTTCCCATCAGCAAAAACCTGAGTTTTTGTAGGTGCTTGTGCTGGTTGAAGGTGGTTCGATATTTTGGCCAGCAAATTTGAGTAGGTTAGCAAAGATAACTGTCTGATCACCACCTAAAATTGGCTGCCAATCTTTAGGTGCTTTATTAATATAAGATTCCTGATCAGAATCTAAAAGTCCATAAAACACCTCGGCTACAATTCGACCACCTACCCAACCTAGCTGAGTTTTAGCACCAACACCATTGAGTAACTCTACTTCGGAAAAACTTTTTCCCACACCAAAGTGATCTACTAAAGGAGCTTGACCCTCAGCTAAGATGTAGAACCAGAGTGGGGTGTCGTTTTGCAGACTCTCAGCAATTGGCTCAAACTTGAACAGTGCATCCCCCGCCGAATTTTGACCTGCCGGTTGGCGCACACTGAGTTGATCTGATGTGAGAGGGATAGCCTGAGTAAAACCTTTGTCCTGTAAAGCTTTGACAATCTGTTGCCCGCCTTGTACTCTGTAGTTGTTGCCTCGCAATAAATTAAGCAGTGCCAGGGATGGACGTGGTGGTACTACTTTCGTGTCTGGCAAAGTGTCAGGGCTGATTGCATCTTTAACTTCTTTAATAACCCCTCCAACATTCTGGCTGGTTGGCAACACAGGGGACGGTAAAACGCCAAGTGGATCAACCAAGTTGGAATCAATTTTGTAAGCTAGTTGTAAGCGTACTTTTGAATCGGGCGTATCCCCAGCAGGACTTTCACGAGGCTCATTGGGTAACACTCCTGGACTTGTGAGTGGGAAAAAGCGCGCCCAGTTATCAATGACGTGATGACTCGGTAG
>NZ_JBALDZ010000219.1:0-2545 GCF_036917155.1 Nostoc sp.
ATTTTCTGGTTACTTGATTGTTCAAATTATCATCAGCGCATTTTCTGTTTATGTAGTTTATCCATGCTACTTATTGAAGTGCGGAATGTGGGTTGTACTATCCGATTTAGGAAAATTAGAAGAAGCGATCGCCTCTTTTGACCAAACTCTCAAAATCAAACCCGACTACCACGAAGCTTGGTATAACAAAGCTTGCTGTTATGGTTTGCTAGGGAATGTCAATTTGGCAATAGAGAATTTGCAACAAGCTATCAACCTCAATCCTAAATGCCGAGAGATGGCAAAAACTGAGACTGATTTTGACAATATTCGAGAATATAGACAGTTTCAAAATTTGATTAGTCGTTAGTCATTGGGTAAATCCCCAATCCCTTTGAGTGGATTGCGGTTTTTGGCTAACCCACAGCTTAATGTCATGAAAAATCTACATTATGGCGATGCTGCAATCTTAAACTCGCCAGAAATGTTATAGAAGCATGACATTACGATCCCGGAAGGGCTAATAAATTCGTGAAACAGGCAAAAAACCTACTTCTTACCCCTTGATCCCTAGATATGCTTAGTGGTTAATATTGACTTAACAAACAGAACTCCTCCGATCCCAAAGAAATGCTAATTTTGGCATGATCAGGAATTGCAAGGACGTTACCTCAATTTAAAAACAGATTAAAAAACTTAAGAACTGGGCAAAACCAGGAGTCAGGATAATAAATTCATCTGGAGTGGATGACATTTTATATAGCATTCTTTAACCAGGGGAAATCATTTACCGCTTAAACTACTGGAGGCCAAATTAATGGCAAAAGAACGCCCGCCACTAGAGGAGATGACCTTACGCCAACTACGCAAAGTTGCTAGCGAATATAGCATCTCTCGCTATAGCCGAATGCGTAAATCACAACTGCTGGCATCAATACAAGAAGTCCAGCGCAGCAAAACTTTACTCAGTCCATCTCGTTCATTGGAGGCACAAGAAACCGTGGAAGCTGCAAAGTTTGAATTAGGTCAGGAAGATCGTACTGGTGGATCTTTGGCTGATGTTGATGAAGGACTGGCAGATTTGCCATCTGGCTATGGTGACAGCCGGATTGTACTCTTACCGCGCGATCCTCAGTGGGCTTACACTTATTGGGATGTACCCAATGAACACAAAGAGGAACTGCGCCGCCAAGGGGGACAACAACTCGCACTGCGGATTTATGATGTCACCGACATTAATATCGAATACCAAAGTCCCCATAGCATTCAAGAATATCCGGCTGATGAACTAGCTAGAGAATGGTATCTACCAGTTCCAGTTAGCGATCGCGATTATGTGATCGATATCGGCTATCGTGCTGCTGATGGTCGCTGGTTAGTACTAGCTCGTTCATCGAGAGTACACATCCCACCCGTCTATCCTTCTGACTGGATAGAGGATGTCTTCATCACTGTCAACTTTGAAGAAGATTTACGTGGCAAGACTCAATACGAACTAGTTCCCCCTGCCAAGAAGGTTGCAGCTACCGCCACCGCCAATGGTAATACTGTTGTGAATAACGGCAACCCCATCTACGACCAAATATTTGGTTTAGCGGAATCTGCCGAAGCGCTACGGGTTGCTGGTTCTATCTTTGGTTCTCAGCATCAAGTACCAGGTTCAGCACGTCCCGAACAAGCTCTCAGTTCCTACATTTTCCCCTCTGGTGTTGGTCTGTGGGCGTCTGGTTTAACCGCTTCCGGTGCAGGAATGTCAGGTGTTGGCTTCTCGGCTTCTGCTGTACCAGTGCGTCCACGCAAGTTCTGGTTAATTGCCGATGCTGAATTGATCGTCTACGGTGCAACCGAACCTGATGCTACCGTAACCATTGGTGGCCGTCCAATTAAGCTAAACCCAGATGGAACATTCCGTTTCCAGATGTCCTTCCAAGATGGTTTAATTGACTATCCGATTTTGGCTGTAGCTGCTGATGGTGAACAAACCCGATCAATTCAAATGAAATTTAATCGTGAGACACCATCTCGGAATACTAACACCAAAGAAGAAGCTGTTTTAGAATGGTTTTCTTAAGTTTTAGCTTGTAAATTAACTCCAGGCTGAAATTTTAAATTATTCCCCGCTATAGTAATTCTGTAGCGGTTTTTTGCATTATATGTCTACAAAAAAATTATTTTTGTTATTTATCTTGATAATCGGTGCAAGCTTATTATCAGGTTGTCAAGAAATTGAAGCAAATTCAGTCTCAAAAGCATCTAAAACTTGTCCTGGCAAAAATGCCAAGTTCAGTATTGATTTTTTTAAAACTAATAATCAAGGTAAAAAAGATCCTAGAGGTATTAACAATGTGATTATTTTTAATCCCAAATCAGCAGAATTAGATTTCAAAGTTAATCTTGGTCTATCTCATAAACTCTACGCCAAAGATGCTATGGGTAAATTGCGTAAAGAATATGTAGCAAAGCAGTTTCATGAACGTAACCGTTCACAGGGGTAATTAGTTGCTGAAATCAGGCAAAATAGAATGGGTGAAGGGGTTACAGCAATTAAAGGCAGAAGTTAATCCAT